>NZ_JBRFVG010000006.1:0-314937 GCF_052950655.1 Ralstonia sp. VS2407 | reverse complement strand
CAACTACATCGAGATGTTCTACAACCCAACACGGCGCCATTCGAGCGCCAACGGACTATCACCGGTAGAGTTCGAACAACGTCATTCCCAACGGCTCGGGGGTGTCTAGGAAAGTCGGGGCGATTCAATTGGTGTTCTGGACTCGACGGTTGAGGCTCGGAACCCGGCGTGTCAGGCTTTTTGCTCGGCATTTGAGGTTCGGAACTCGGCGATTCGAGTTCGGAACCCGACGCACGGCGTTCTGGACTCCACGAACGCGCTCCGATTTGGCCGCCGCGACAAACCGCAACTTGCCGCCGCTGCTCGCCACCCCTAAACTCTGTCCCGCTCGCGCAAACCAAGCGCAGCCGGGACTGCAATCCCGAATCAAGACAAATCCGCGAGTGCCGTTAGGCCCTTGCGTGCCGTCGTTCGCCTATATGGGCCGGGCCCGGCAGGGAGGGCTTCGGCCCTGCCGATTTTTTGGTTTGTTTTGATCGGTATTGCAGACCTTGTCGTGTGCCCGCCCACCCTCACCGGTGGGTGGCTCCTCACTCAACCAGAGGCAAGACAATGGATCAACCGACCCAAGCCGTACCCATCCCACGCGGGCATCGCTCCGCAAATTGCTGTTCCACCTGCATCGCGCAACGTCCTCCGTCCGGAGGTGCCCGATGAGCATCGACAACCCGATCCTGTATGCACAAGGCGCCCTGAGCGCGCAGGATTATCTGCGGCGCACGCAGATGCACATGAAAATGCACCGGCAGTTCGAGCCCCATACGCTGCGCTTTCAGTATCAGTTCCACGTCAAGGACAAGGCCCTCGATTACCAGGCCGGGTTCATGGACGCGATTGGGGCCTACATGCTGACCACGCTCGATGGCGTGACAGTTGACCTGTACCGGTGGGAAGTGCTGCAAGTGCTGGACCGCGTGAACCGCAAGAAGAAATAACTAAAACAGCAGTACAAGCGAACCCGCGACGGGCGGGGGCGCTAGCGGAGACCGAATTTTTTCGCAGGGAGCAGTAGCCCGTTAAGCAGGTGACGACGGACTCCAACAAGCCATCAGTGCAGCGGGAAATCCGGATGCCAATGATCCAGTTTCAATCCCACCCCTCCACGCCCGGCACCCGCATCCCCTCCACCTCCGGCAAGTCAATCCCAAAGTACTCAGCCAAGAGCCCACGCAACGCGCGCCGGTCTTCCAGTTCGAACCTGTACGGTGTATTCCCGCGCCAGATCGTGGCGTCCCGATTCATCACCGTCACGCGCCCTTCGTCGGTCAACGAGCGCATCAGGATGCGGTTCATGAACGGTGATGCCGGATACGTGCTCGTGTAGTGGTTCGCCATTTCGAAATCGATCGGGTAGTCCTGCTCCAGCGTGGTCACCCATGCATCGACGGGCGTGTCGCTGCGCACCTGGGCGCGGAGTGTCCAATGGTCTTTGTCGCGCACCATCCAGTGCAACTCGCCGTCGATATTGGCTTGCGTGCCGTCCAGGGGCACAGGCACACGCGGGGCCAGCGAGCCAAAGCCGGGATCGACGACGAAGGTGCCTTCGGGCAGCGGCACCGTCAGGAACATGTGGGTGCGCGGTGCCTCCGTGCGCGGGAAGAGCAGGACCACGCGCGACGAGTGGCGGGTCGGCTGAAAGCCAAGCTGCTCCAGCACGGCTGCAAACAAGGTGGCGTGCTCGAAGCAGTAGCCACCGCGGCGTGCGTGAACGAGCTTGTTCTGCAGGCTTTCCAGGTCGATGCGGATGCCGCGCCCGAGCAGCACGTCGAGGTTCTCAAACGGAATGTGCCGCATGTGCGCGTGCACCAACTGCGCGAGCGTGTCGTAGCTGGGGCGGGTGCTTCCGCCCCATTGGATGCGGTTGAAGTAGGCGTCCAGGTTGAGTTGCGATGTCACGTGTTGTCTCCTTGTGCGCCCGGGGGTGACGCTACGTCAGCCCGGTTTGCGGCGGCGGAATTGCTGTTCGGTTACGGTGCTGCCCCACTGCGTGCCGGCCTCTTCCTGCGTGAGTTGAAAGCCGAACGATTCGTACAGGTGGCGGGCTGCGTCCAAGCCTTTGAAGGTATTGAGGTAGGTCTCGTCAAAGCGCTCGTCGACAAAGCGCATGGCTTGCGACATGAGCTTACGGCCAATGCCGGTGCCGCGCAGTGAATCATCCACGATGAACCAGCGCAGGTGTGCAACGCGCGTGTCCGAGTTTCCGTCAATGGCGAGGGATGCAAGGCTGCGGCCGTTTTCCACGCACAACCAGAGCGCCTTGTTGGCGTCGGGCAAGGTTTGCGCAAAGTCGGCGAGTTCCTTGGCGACGCGGCGCTCGAAGAACACGCCAAAGCCCCAGTGCTGCGCATAGAACCGGCCATGCAGGCTGGCGATGTCCCCAATGCAGCCGGGCACGTAGCCCTGCACGATCTGGGGGCCGGCATCGGCGGGCGCTTGCGCGGGCTTGTGGTCGTTGTCATCGGCCAGCGCGCTGACGTATTGCGACAGCGATGCGACAAGCCGCTGCTGATCCGCCGGGGTCAGGTGGCGCAGCGCGTTGGAGACCTGATCGGAGGCGAATGCGTCGATCTTGCGGCGCACTTGCTGGCCGCTCTTGGTGAGATGCAGCTCGGAAGATCGGGCGTCGTCGGCGCAGGTGCGGCGTTCGACCAGCCCGGCGGATTCGAGCCGGGTGACCTGGCGGCTGGTGCTGGATTTGTCCAGCCGCAGGCGTTCGGCCAGGTCGCGTGCCTGGATGCCGGGCGTGCCGGCAATCTCAAGAATCGCGTGCACGGCAGACGGCGGCAGGTCGCTCTCAGCCAGCGTGTTGCGCATGAAGCCGAGTTCGCGAACGAGCTTGCGCGAAATCTCCCGCAGCTCGCGGATGGTTTGCTCGCGTGATTGCGTGGGCGCTTCAATGAAGTCCATACCGGCCTCGATTAGTTGTTTCGCGCAACCAATATAGTTGCACGAAACAACCTTTTCAAGGCGCGGCGGTGCTGCGGCGGGCAGCGCCTAAAGGGCTTGTCGCCAGTGCTCAGGCAAACGCGGGCCGGCTGGCTCCATCTGACAGACGGAATACCGACACCGCGCGGCGCAGCGTCGTCGCCTGCTCTTCCAGCGATTGCGCTGCCGCTGCGGCCTGCTCGACCAACGCGGCGTTCTGCTGCGTGACTTCGTCCATCTGCGTGACGGCCTGGTTGACCTGCTCGATACCCCGGCTTTGCTCGGCAGAGGCGGCGGCAATCTCAGCCACGATCTCCGACACGCGGCGGATGGCATCCTTCACTTCGCTCATGGTCTCGCCCACCGCAGCGGCCTGTTGCGAGCCCGCCTGCACCACGGCAACGGAGTCGCCAATCAGCCCCTTGATTTCCTTGGCGGCGGAGGCCGAGCGTTGCGCAAGCGTGCGCACCTCGCTGGCGACGACGGCAAAGCCCCTGCCCTGCTCGCCGGCGCGCGCGGCTTCCACAGCGGCATTCAACGCGAGGATGTTGGTCTGGAAGGCGATGCCTTCAATCAGCCCCGTGATCTCGGAAATCTTGCCCGAGCTGGTGCTGATCTGGTCGATCGTGCCGACCATGGCCTGCACGGCCTCGTTGCCAGCCTGCGCGATGGTGCTGGCGCTGGAGGCAAGGCTGTCGGCCTGAGCGGCGTTCTCGGCGTTCTGTTTCACGGTCTCAGTCAACTGCGTCATGCTCGACGCGGTTTCCTCCAGCGATGCGGCCTGCTGCTCCGTGCGGGCAGACAGATCAATGTTGCCTGCCGCAATTTCCTTGGACGCCACCGTCACGGATTCGGCCGATACCTTGATGCCGCGCACCGTCTCGGTCAACTGCCGATCCATCGTGCGCAGTGCGGCGAGCAACTCACCAAACTCGCCTTGCGTGTCGATCACGATGTTGTTTTCCAATTGCCCACCGGCAATGTGGTTGGCAACGTCCACGGCGCGGCTGAGCGGGCGAGAAATTGCGCGCAGCAGATACCAGCACATGCCCACACCCACCGCAAACCCTGCGCACACCAGCACAACGGCCATGCTGAAGATAGAGCGGTAGGTGGCTTCGCTATCGTCGACGGACGACTTGGCCTCTTCCAGGTTGACGGCAATGTCTTTTGTGAGCAGGTCGCTCACGGCCTGTCCGGAGGAGGCATGGCGGTTGATGATCTGCGCCGCCGCGTCGTGGTGGCCGGTTTGCAGAGCCTCAATCGCTTCATTCGTTGCGGTGTTGAATTGCGGCAGGGCGTCGTTGATCTTGCTGGCGACATCGCGTTCTTGTTCGCTCGTCACGCTGGCGGGGTAGTACTGCTTCCACGCGCCGTTGATCTTGTCCAGATCCGCACGTACGGTGCGCACGGCCGCCGCGACCTGCGCTGCATCGTCCGTGAAAACCTGCGCGCGCCGCAGTTGCAGGCGTATATCCAGTTGCCTGCTGCGAAGCTCGGCAAGCTGCGCGATGGGCAGCGTGTTGCTGGTATATGCAGCGTTGATGTTGGCGTTCAGGCGCATCATGCCCCGCACCCCAAACACACCGGTGGCCAGCAGCAGCACCAGACACAGACCAAACGCCCCGAGCAACTTGAAGCGCACCGAATGCACGATAGACGGCATGATTTCCCCCCGGCTTGTTTATCCGGAGGCACGTGCTCCGGATTTATGCATGTTCTACATCTGCATATCGGTAGGCCGCGAAATACCTTAAGTGCGTGAGGCAAAGCGCCCACATCGCGCCCTGCACCGGTGCATGCATTACGGATTCGAGTGCGTGAGGGGAGACATCCGAGGGTCGGCCCGCTCGAGCGACGGGCCGACTTCGAGCAGGAAGAATGCGTGCGCCTAGTTGAACGGTGGCACGGCGTGCGACTGCATGAGCATGGCCGAGGCAGGCGTGTCCTTGGCCGGTTCGTTTGACCGCTGCGCCGGCCTGTGCGGGCTGGACGGCGGCAATGACGCCCCCCGTTGCACGCGGCCCAGGAAACGCTGCATGAGGCAGAACACGCACAGCAACACCCCAATGGCGATGCGCGCCCACCACGAGCTGAGTGTGCCGTCAAAGGTGATCAACGACTGGATGACGCCCAGCAACAGCACGCCCACCACACTGCCGCTGATGAGCCCCACACCGCCGGTGAGCAACGTGCCGCCGACCACGGTGGCGGCAATGGCATCCAGCTCCATGCCCTGCGCGTGCAGGCCGTAGCCGGAGAGCATGTAGAACGTGACCAGCACGCCGCCCAATGCCGAGCAGAAACCGCTGAGCACATAAACGAGGATGCGCGTGCGCGCCACCGGCAAGCCCATCAGCAATGCAGAGCGTTCATTGCCGCCCAGCGCATAGACCGTACGCCCGAAGCGGCTGCAATGCGCGAGCCACGCCGCAGCGGCAAACACCACCAACGCAATCACCACGCTGGGCGACACGTAGTTGCCGCCGCCCACCTGGATCTTGTATTGCGACAGCGTGGTGTAGATCGGGTCGGTAATGCTGATCGAATCAATGCTGATGAGGTAGCACAGCCCCCGCGCGAGGAACATGCCGCCCAGCGTGACGATGAACGGCTGGATGCGGAACACCTGGATCAGTACGCCCATCATCAAGCCGAACAGGCACCCGACAGCCAGCACGAGCGGCACCACCACGCCAATCGACCAGCCGTGATGTTCGACCAGCGCGGCGGAGATCATGGTGGTCAGCGCCACCACCGCCCCCACTGACAGATCGATGCCGCCCGACAGAATGACGAACGTCATGCCAATGGCAACGACCATCAGGAACGCGTTGTCGATCAGCAGATTGAGAAACACCTGCACGCTGAAGAAGCCCGTGTAAGTCACGGACCCGAAGCCGAACAACAGCGCAAACAGGAACAACGTGACGTAGAACGGCAAGCGCCGTGGATTGATTCTCATGACTGCGCCCCTGCACGGCCTTGGCGTTGAAAGAACATGCCGCGAAACGCTTCCGATTGCGCCAGGCACACGGCAAACACCACCACGGCTTTCACCACGAGGTTGATCTCGGGTGGCACGCCCATGGAGTAGATCGCATAGGTGAGCGTCTGAATGATGAGCGCGCCGATCACGCTGCCCCACAGGCTGAACTTGCCGCCCGCCAGCGAAGTGCCACCCAGCGTGACGGCCAGGATGGCGTCAAGCTCCAGCAGCAACCCGGCGTTGTTGCCGTCCGCGCTCTTGACGTTGGAGCAGATGATGAGCCCGGCAACGCCGGCCATGGCGCCGCAGAACGCATAGATGCCAAACAGCAGCGCCTTGGTGTTCAGCCCGGCAAGCCGCGCGGCCACGGGGTTGATGCCGACGGCCTCGATAAACAGGCCCAGCGCCGTGCGATGCATCAACAGCAGCAAGAGGCCCAGCACAGCGGCGGCGATGTACAGCCCGAACGGCAGCCCGAACAGATAGCCGTTGCCCACGAAGAAGAACGGCTCGTAGTAGACGGTGATGATCTGCCCGCCGGTGATGAGCTGCGCCACGCCGCGACCGGCCACCATCAGGATCAGCGTGGCAATGATGGGTTGCATGCCAGCACCGGCCACCAGCAGGCCATTCCATAGGCCGCACACCAGCGCTGCGCCCACGGCAGCCAGCAATGCCAGCAGCAGCGGCACCTTGGTCACATACACGGGAACGCCGTTCTGCACGACCAGCGTGCCGCCGATGAGCGATGCCGCAATGGCGCCGGAAATGGCCACCACCGCGCCCACCGAAATATCGATGCCACCCACGGCGATCACCAGCGTCATGCCAAGCGATACGAGCATCAGCGGCGCCGCGCGGTTGAGGATGTCGATCAGGCTGCCGTACAGGTGCCCGCCGCGAATATCGAGGTGAAAGAAATGCGGGTTGAACCACGCATTGAGTAGACACAGCAGGAGTAGCGTCACGCACGGCCAGAACAATCGGTGGCTGGTGAGTGCGCGCAGGCGGGCGGAGTTCATGCGGCGCCTCCGGTAGTGGTGGACTGGGTGTTGGACTGGCTCGCGGGCACGTCGCCGCCGGCAATCACGTGGCACAGGTTGTCTTCCGTCACATCGGCGCCGGCCAGCTCGCCCACTTTCTTGCGATCGCGCAGGATGGCCAGCCGATGGCTTACGCGCAGCACCTCCGGTAGCTCGCTGGAGATGAACAGGATGGCCATGCCCTTGCGGCACTGCGCGGTCACCAGGTCCATGATGTCGAGCTTGGCGGCAATGTCGATGCCGCGCGTGGGCTCATCCAGGATCAGCATGGCGGGGTCGGTCGCCAGCCAGCGCGCGAGCACGGCCTTCTGCTGGTTACCGCCCGAGAGTTGGCCGATGGGCTTTTCAGCGTCGGGCGTTTTGATGCCGAGCTGGGCGATGTACTGGTCGGCAATCTCGCGCTGGCGCTTCTTAGGCAGATAGCGGAACAGCCCACGCTTGGCCTGCAGCGCGAGGATGATGTTTTCGCGAATCGACAGCTCCGCAATGATGCCTTCGGTCTTGCGGTCTTCCGGGCAGAAGCCGATGCCCTGGCGGATGGCGTCACGCGGCGAGCTGAACTGGTGCGACTGGCCCTGCACGTTGATCGAGCCCGCGTCGTTGCGGTCGACACCGAACAGCAGCCGCGCGGTCTCGGTACGGCCCGAGCCCAGCAGGCCGCCCAGGCCCAGCACCTGCCCGGGGCGAACATCCAGATCGAGCGGCTGCACGACGCCACGGCGGCCCATGCCGCGCGCGCTGAGGAATGCGGGCGCAGTGTCATCCACGGCCGGCACCTCGGTGCGCTCGAAGCGGCTCGCATCAATGTCGCGCCCGACCATCTTGTTGATCAGTTGCAGTTGCGGCAGATCGCGCGCGGCGTATTCGCCTTCCAGCCGGCCGTTGCGCAGCACGGTAATGCGGTCAGCAATCGCGTACGTCTGCTCCAGAAAATGCGTGACGAACAGCACGGCCATGCCGCGTGCCTTGAGCGTGCGGATGGCTGCGAACAGCCTGGCCACTTCATCGTCGTCCAGGCTCGAGGTGGGCTCGTCCAGGATCAGGATGCGGGCTTCGGTGGAGAGCGCGCGTGCAATCGCCACCATCTGCTGAATGGCCACCGGATACAGCGACAGCGGCAGCGTCACGTCGATGTGGATGTTCAGATCAGCAAGCAGCGCCTGCGCCGCCCGGTTGGTGGCGCGCCAGTCGATGCTGCCCAGCCGCATGGGAAAGCGGCCGATGTGGATGTTCTCCGCCACGGTCAGGTTCGGGCAGAGGTTGACCTCCTGATACACCGTGCTGATACCGAGCTTTTGTGCCTCCAGCGGAGAGCCTGGAGCGATGGGCTGACCGCCGAGGACGATCTCGCCGGCATCGGGCGCTTCAACACCAGTCAGCACCTTGATGAGCGTCGACTTGCCGGCGCCGTTCTGCCCCATCAGCGCATGCACCTCACCGGGCAACAAGCGGAAATCGACCCCGGCCAGCGCCTGCACGCCGGGAAAATTCTTGCAGATGCCGCGCATGTGCAGCAGCGCGCCGCGTGCATCTGTCGCGGCGGGTTGATCAACGTGATCCGACATGGGTGTCACCTGTTAACGTGGCGCAGCCGGCAGGGCAAGTCACCGTAACTCGCGCTGCCGGCATGCTCCACTTCAGCTAAGGGCTTGCGAACGCAATTGAGTACGCAATACGCAGTACTCAGTACTTGCGGTTCGGGAACTCCTTGGCCGCCACGTCCATCGGGAAGATGCCTTCCTTGGTGACGATGCGCTTGGGCACGGTCTTGCCCGCCAGCACGGCGCGCGCGGTATCCATCAGTTGCGGCCCGAGCAGCGGGCTGCATTCCACCGTCACGTTCAGCTTGCCGGCCATCATGGCTTCAAACGCGCCCTTCACGCCGTCAATGGAAATGATGGTGATGTCCTTGCCCGGCTTGAGCCCGGCCTCTTCAATGGCCTGGATGGCGCCGATGGCCATGTCGTCGTTGTGCGCGAACAGCACGTTGATCTTCTTGCCCTCGGCCTTGAGGAAGGCTTCCATCACTTCCTTGCCCTTGGCGCGGGTGAAGTCGCCCGTTTGCGAACGGATGATCTTGTAGTGCGGGTCGGCCTTGATGATTTCTTCAAACCCGCGCTTGCGGTCGATGGCGGGCGCGGAGCCCACGGTGCCTTGCAGCTCGACGATGTTCACGTCGCCGCCCTTGGGCTTGACGTTTTCCAGCAGCCAGCGGCCCGCCTTGCGGCCTTCCTCGACGAAATCCGAACCGATGAACGTGGTGTAGAGCGAGGGGTCCTTGCTGTCGATACCGCGGTCGGTGAGGATGACCGGAATCTTGGCGGCCTTGGCCTCTTGCAGCACGGTGTCCCAACCAGATTCCACCACCGGCGAGAACGCAATGATGTCGACCTTCTGCGCGATGTACGAGCGGATCGCCTTGATCTGGTTTTCCTGCTTCTGCTGCGCGTCGGAGAACTTGAGGTTCACGCCCTGCGCCTTGGCCGTCGATTTGATGGATTCCGAATTGGCGGTGCGCCATTCGCTCTCTGCGCCTACCTGGGCAAAGCCCATGGTGAACGACTTGTCAGCCGCGTGAGCCGCTGTGGTCAAGCCCGTGGCCAGCAGCACACCGGCTGCGGCCAGGAAGGTCAACACGGTCCGTCTGGCGCTCGCAGCGCTCGTTTTTTCCATCGTTTGTCTCCGTTATGGTGGAACGCAGCCGGAAACTGCCCCCGGGGCTGCGCACGTCGTCTTTGCAACGCGGTACACGAGTCAAACCCGGCATGTGGCGCCCGTCTTCCCTTGCCGGTGATTCGTGGTGAGCCATGGTATTGACAGCCTGACATGACCGTCTAATGTTTTTTTGGGGGTCAAGTGATATCCGTTTTGATATCAGAGACACGTTTGCGCATCGTGCAGCGCACCAAAATCGCGCAAGGTGACGGCACCCGTGCGGCCCATTCAGCCAGAACTGTGGCGGTGGCGCATGCCAAAAACCGAGCATGCATATCGAAAAAGCTTCGTTCCTCTGAATGCGGCTGCTTCTTAGACTGGGCGCACTTGTTATGACGAGTTCCGCGCCCGATGACGACTCTCAATCTGCACCGCCAACCGGCTCCGCCGCTCTATGAGCGCATCAAGGGCACGCTGCGCGAGGGCATTCTCAGCGGCCACTACGCGCCGGCCTCGCTGCTGCCTTCGGAAGCGGCGCTGGGCGAGCAGTTCAACGCCAGCCGCATCACCGTGCGTCAGGCACTGGCCGATCTGCAGAACGAAGGGCTGATCTTCCGCCGCCACGGAAAAGGCACGTTTGTGAGCCAGCCGAAGGCCTTTCAGAACGTGACGGCACTGCAGGGCTTTGCCGAGGCGATGTCGGCACAAGGTCACGCCATTCGCAATCGCGTGCTGAAGTTGCGGACCGTCCCCGCACCGACCGATGTGGCGCAGGCATTGCAACTGGCGCCCGGTACGGCCGTCACGGAGTTGCATCGCGTGCGGTTGCTGGACCAGTTGCCAGTTTCCCTTGAAGTGACGTGGCTGCCGGGAGCGCTGGGCAGCATCGTTGGCCGGGCGGACCTCGTCACGCGCGATGTGTTTCTTGTGCTGGAGCAGGACGCGGGCGTGGCGCTGGGCCATGCGACGCTGGCCATCGATGCGGCATCGGCCGATCACGCCACAGCCACGGCGCTCGACACAGGCGCAGGCGCGGCACTGCTGCGCGTGGAACGCCTGACGCATGACGCACAAGGTACGCCCATCGACTTTGAGCGCCTCTATTTTCGCGGCGACGCCTTCCAGTACCGGCTCCGGCTGGATCGGCAGGTGGCGGCGCGTGCGCAATCCATCCTTCCCCTGCAAGGCACTGTATGAACACGTTGGAACTGGACTACGACCTCGTCGTCGTGGGCGGCGGCACGGCCGGCCCGATGGCAGCCATCAAGGCAAAAGAGCGCAACCCCGCACTGCGTGTGCTGTTGATCGACAAGGCGCATGTGAAGCGAAGCGGCGCCATCTCGATGGGCATGGACGGGCTGAACAATGCGATCATTCCCGGGCATGCCACGCCGGAGCAATACACGCGCGAGATCACGCTGGCCAACGATGGCATCGTCGATCAATCGGCCGTGTACGCGTATGCACAGCACAGCTTTGCCACCATCGAACAGCTCGACCGCTGGGGCGTGAAGTTCGAGAAGGACGAAACGGGCGACTACGCCGTCAAGAAAGTCCATCACATGGGAAGCTACGTGCTGCCGATGCCCGAGGGGCACGACATCAAGAAGGTGCTGTATCGGCAGCTCAAGCGTGCCCGGGTGGAGATCACGAACCGCATCGTCGTCACGCGTGTGCTGACGGATGCCGATGGCGCGGCCTGCGGCGTGCTCGGCTTCGATTGCCGCACGGCGGATTTCCTCGTGGTGCGCGCAAAGGCCGTGGTGCTGAGCTGCGGCGCCGCCGGGCGGCTTGGCCTGCCGGCTTCCGGCTATCTGATGGGCACGTACGAGAACCCCACCAACGCCGGCGATGGCTATGCGATGGCGTATCACGCGGGCGCGGAGCTTTCCAATCTGGAATGCTTCCAGATCAACCCACTCATCAAGGATTACAACGGCCCCGCCTGCGCGTATGTGACCGGCCCGCTGGGCGGCTACACAGCCAACGCGCGCGGTGAACGCTTCATCCAGTGCGACTACTGGAGTGGCCAGATGATGTGGGAGTTCTATCAGGAACTGCAGGGCGGCAAGGGACCGGTGTTTCTCAAGCTCGACCACCTGGCCGAAGAAACCATCCAGACCATCGAGACCATCCTGCACACCAACGAGCGCCCCAGCCGTGGCCGCTTCCATGCCGGGCGCGGCACCGATTACCGCACGCAGATGGTAGAGATGCACATCTCGGAAATCGGCTTCTGCAGCGGGCACAGCGCGTCTGGCGTGTATGTGAATGCGCGCGCGGAAACGACCGTGCCAGGCCTTTACGCGGCGGGCGACATGGCCGCCGTGCCGCACAACTACATGCTCGGCGCATTCACGTACGGCTGGTTTGCGGGGCAGAACGCGGCGGACTACATCGCCGGCCGGCAAGGCAGCGTCCGCCCCGATGGCGGACAGATCAAACGCGAACATGCGCGCATCTTTGCGCCGCTGCAACGCGACCACGGTCTGGCCCCCGCGCAGGTGGAATACAAACTGCGCCGCATGGTGAACGATTACCTGCAGCCGCCCAAGGTCACGCGCAAGATGGAAATCGGCCTGCGCCGCTTCGACGAGATTGCCGAAGACATCACGCACCTGCACGCGCGCAACCCGCACGAGCTGATGCGCGCAATGGAAGTCAGCTTCATCCGCGATTGCGCCGAGATGGCCGCGCGCGCCTCGCTCTTCCGCACAGAGAGCCGCTGGGGCCTGTATCACCATCGCGTGGACTATCCCGAACGCGACGACGCCAACTGGTTCTGCCACACGCGCTTATACAAGGACGCACATGGCGCCATGGCCAGCCGCAAGCAGGCTGTTGAACCGTACGTCATCCCTGTCGATGCGCTTGGCACCGATTCCTACGCGCACATGCGCATTCCGAAGGCTGCATGACCATGCAACAGACGACCGTTCATTTCACCCATACGCCGCACGACATCGCCTCGCGCAGCAGCGCGCCCGTCACCATCGACGAAGCCAAGTGCATTGCCGACAAGGGCTGCACCGTGTGCGTCGACGTCTGCCCGCTCGACCTGCTCGCCATCGACCTGACCAAGGGCAAGGCCTTCATGCAATTCGACGAATGCTGGTACTGCATGCCCTGCGAGCAGGACTGCCCGACCGGCGCGGTGAAGGTCGACATCCCGTATCTGCTGCGTTGAGGTGGCAATGACGACAACCCTCCTGGCGCGCCTGCACGACGCAGACGCCGCCACCCGCCGCATCGCCCTCCTCCAGCTTGCAGATGAAGAGGATGCCGACGCCCTTCCCGATGTGATCACGCTACTTGCGCAGGACCCCTCGCCGGAAGTCCGCCTGGAAGCCGCGCGCATCCTGGCGACGTGGGAACAGCCGGTTACGGTAGCCGCACTCGCCCGCGCGTTGGAAGACGTGGATGGCACCGTGCGTGAGGCCGCGGCAATCGGCATCGCGGATTTGAAATCGCCCGACTCGGCACCCGCGCTGCTGCCTTACGTGGAACACGCAAGCGCCTTTGTACGCGCCGCTGCGTTGCGCGGGCTGCGTGAGTTGCGCGTGCCTGCAAGCGAAGCGCCCGCACTGCACGCTCTGCAAGACGCCGACGCCGCCGTGCGCCGCGAGGCCGTTGCAGTGCTCGGCTGGCGCAAGCATGTGGGCGCATTGCCTGCGCTGGCGGAACGCGCACGTCATGACGCGGATGGCGACGTGCGCCGTGCCGCAGTCGGCGCGCTCGGCCTTGCGACCGATGCCGCCGTGCTGCCCGCGCTGCTCGATGCGCTGCACGACACCGCCTGGCGCGTGCGTGAGGAGAGCGCCAACACGCTCGGCAAGCTGCGGGCGCTCGCTCCCGATGCGCATGTCACGCAGGCGTTGGTCGAAGTGCTGGCCGATGCGTATTGGCAAGTCCGCCTGCATGCAGCCCGCGCGCTCGGCCGTTGGCGTGCTGCGCATGCTGTTAACGTGCTCGCCGCGTTGCTCACGCACCCGATCAGTAATCTGCGCAAGGAAGCCGCGCTCGCCCTGGGCGAAATCGGCGAAGCCGTTGCCCTGCCCGCGCTGCACAGCGCAGAAACCGACAGCGATCCGGAGGTCGTCAAGGCCGTGCGGATCGCATTGACACAGATCGAGAGCGCCCGTGCTGCCGCCTGAGCGCATCGACAACGACATCGCACAAGGCCGGCTGTGGCTGCACTGGGCAGATGCCGTTGTCGCACTCCACCACGCGGCATTGCGCGGGGCGTGCCGCTGCGCGGAGTGCCAGTTCAAACGCCATCACGGCACGCCGATCAACGTGCCGGCCGCCGTGCGCGTTACCGCCGTCGAGCCCGCTGGTTACGGCGTGCAACTGGTGTTCAGCGATGGGCATGCGCGCGGCATCTATCCGTGGGCATATCTGGCGGAGTTGGCCGCAACTGCCGCAACTGCCTGACCTTGGCGGCCTCGCATCCATCAGAAGTTGCCGAACCGGCCAATCCAGGCGGCGGCGCCTTTGCTGTGCCCCTTGATTGCCGCATCCAGTTCAGCGCGCGTAAGCCCATTGGGCAGCGCGTCCGGCGCCAGATCGGTGGCGATCAGCACAAAGACGTAGTGGTGCATGCCCGTGCCCTTGGGCGGACACGGCCCAAGGTACGCTGGCTTGCCGATGGCGTTCTGGCCCATGCGCAAGGCACCGCCGGTGCCGGCACCTTCCGGCAGGCTCGTCTGCGTAGCGGGAATGCCATAGACCATCCAGTGGTTCACGCCCAGGCCACCGGCGCCCTGCGGGTCGGTGGCGATCAGCACGAGGCTGTTGGTGCCGGCCGGCACGTTGGACCAGTGCAGCGGCGGCGAGACGTTCTCGCCCGTGCAGTTGGCGTTGGCCGGGTTCTTGCCGGCGTATTTGCGGTCCATGACGCCGTTGTCGGCAAAGGCAGGCGATTCGACGGTGAACGTGGTATCGGCCTGTGCATACACGTGCGGCACGGCAGACAGGCACGCCAGCGACAACAACGCGCGAAACAGGGTTGGCTTCAAGGCAGGTCTCCTGGCAGGAAAGACGGCGAACGGGCATCACAATACGCGAATGCGCCGCGCCTGCGCAGAGACACCGGCGCACAGATCCCCGTCAGATTGCCGTGCGACAATACCGCGCCCCAGCACGCGCGTTTGCCGCGCGCTTTTGCCAGACCTGACCATAGGAGAACCGGACGCATGTTCGGCGATATCACGCGTTTTCTGCTCGACACGATCTTCTCGCTCTTTGGCGCCGCACTGCTGTTGCGCGCCTGGACGCAAGCGGTGCGGCTGTCGCCGCGCAATCCGCTGTCGCAGGCCATCTTCCAGTTGACCGGCTGGCTGGTGCACCCGCTGCGCCGGGTGATTCCGGCCACGGGCTACATCGATTGGTCGTCGCTGGTGGCGGCTTATGCCACGGCGCTTGTGTATCTGTTCCTGCTGCTGGCATCGGTGGGCGTGAGCCCGATGGCGCTCGTGCCGATGGGCTTTGTGGCAGCGCTCTTTACGGTGCTCAAGTGGGCGTTCAACGTGCTGGTGTGGGTGACCATTGCTTCGGCCGTCCTGTCATGGATGGGGCCGGCATCGCCCATGGGCGCGGTGCTCAACACGCTGGTCGACCCGCTGTTGCGCCCGATCCGCCGCGTAGTGCCCCCGCTGGGCGGGCGGCTGGATCTGTCTCCGCTGATCCTGCTGGTGATTGCGCAGGTGATCGTGATCGCGCTGTCGCATCTGTCGCTCTCGCCATTGTTCATGTGAGCGCGGCACGGGGCTTGCTCGACTGAGGGATATGCCGGCCGCGGCATCTGGCCGGCGACTCAGGAGGACATCATGAACGCATGGAAAACAGCGCTGGTGTGCGCAATTGCCGTGCTGGCGCCGACGCTCACCGCGTGTACGGCAGGTGGTGCAGTGGCAGGCGGTGTGGCCGGCCACGAACTCACGCATAGCACGGCCGGAACGATCGGGGGTGCCGCAGCAGGCGCCGTCATCGGCCACGAGCTGAGCAAGTAAACAAAACACCACAGCGGCTGACCAGCCGCTTTTTTTTTTAGGCTTGCGCAAACATGGCGCGGTAGGCACTGGGCGATGTGTGATAGGTCCGGCTGAAATGCTGCCGCAGCGATACCGCACTGCCGAATCCCGCCAGTTGCGCAATCGCTTCGACCGGCTGGCGCGTGGTCTCCAGCATGCGCTGCGCATAGGCCAGACGCTGCCCCAGCAACCATTGGCCGACGGTGGTGCCCGTCAGCTCACGAAAGCGCCGCGTGAAATTGCGCCGGCTCATGGCCGCACGCTCGGCCAGCGAATCGAGCGAATGTGGCTCCGCGAGGTTAGCCACCGTCCAGTTCAACAGATCCGACAGGCGATCACCGCCGGGCGCGTCGTGCAACGGTTGCTGGATGTACTGCGCCTGGCCGCCCTGCCTATGCGGCGCAACCACAAGGCGCCGTGCGATGCGGTTGGCCACCTCCGCGCCATGCCAACGGCGGACCAGATGCAGGCAGCAGTCCAGCCCGGCGGCCGTGCCTGCAGATGTCACCAGACGGCCGTCGGCAGCGTCCAGATACAGCACGTCAGGCAAAAGCTTCACGCGCGGGTAGCGCTGCGAAAACGCATCGGCAGCACTCCAATGCGTGGTCGCTTCATGGCCGTCGAGCACGCCAGCTTCGGCCAGCACAAACGCGCCCAGGCACAGGCCGACCACCGTGGCGCCGCGCGCGTAGGCGTCGCGCACCGCATTCACCATGGCCGCCGGGGGGCGCTCTTTCGTGTCGCGCCAAGACGGCATGATCAGCACGTCGGCGTGGGCTGCGTCTTCGAGCGTGAGATCGGTCTGCACGGCAAACCCGGCCGTGGTCCGCAGGCCGCCCTTTCTGGCGGGTTCGCCGGCACAGATCCGCAGGTTGTAGGACGGCAGCCCCGCCCAGATGCGGTCTTCAAACACAAGACATGGAACGGACAGGTGAAACGGGCTGATGTCATTGAAGGCGAGAACGGCGATTTCCCGTGGATGCTGGGGTTTCATACAGGCTCCGCGCTTTGGCCCGATTCTTTCGATAAACGTCTTCCGGGCCACTGTCGGGAAGGATAGCCATCCGCCAAGATGCTGTCCACGGGCTCACGCAAATGCCCGATCCAACCGACCTTGAGGAGTCAGCCATGACCACGAACCACGCCCCGAAGCGCGCCCTGATCGTCATCGATGTGCAGAACGAATATTTCACCGGCGGCCTGCCGATCGAGTATCCGGACCCGCAGCAGACGGTGGCCAACGTTGGTGCCGCCATGGATGCCGCACGCGAGGCGGGCATTCCGGTGATCGTCGTGCAGCAAACGTCGCCCGCCAGCTCGCCGCTGTTTGCCATCGACACCGATGGCTGGCAACTGCACCCGGTGGTGGCATCTCGCCCGCGTGATCACTATCTGCGCAAGCTGCTGCCGAGCGCCTATCCGGAGACGGACCTGGCGCAATGGCTGGAAGCACGCGGCATCGATACGCTCACGGTGGTCGGCTACATGACACACAACTGCGATGCGTCGACCATCAACCATGCCCTGCACAACGGCACGGCGGTGGAGTTTCTGCACGATGCATCAGGCGCCGTGCCGTATCAGAACCAGGCAGGCTTTGCGAGTGCGGAAGAGATCCACCGCGTGTTCAGCGTGGTGCTGCAATCGCGCTTTGCGGCGGTGATGTCGACCCAGGAATGGGTGCACAGCGTGAAAACCGGCGCGGTGCCCGTGCGCGACAACATCTATAAGTCGAATCAGCGGGCGCGGGGGTTGCTCAAGGATGACGTGGCGCAACGGGCAGCCTGACAGATCAGCCGGCCACGCCCTCTTCGGCCGGCAGAAACCCGCGAAACGACACTTCCACCTGCTCCACCATCGACGCCGATGTGGCTTCGCGCAGCGCCGCCAGCAACGCATCGAACGCGCTTTCCACGGAGGCGCGGTCGGTGGCCTGGACCAGGCGCTGGCGGACCGGATGCTCGGCCGAGCTGAACGTGCGTGCCGCAATGTCCATCAGATACATGCGCGCCGCCGCCAGCGAACGCTTGCGCGCTGGTGCGGCGGGGGCACGCGCCTCGGGTGCCTCGGGCTGCGGCTCGGCCACCTGAACGAAAACTGGCTCGCCGGCAACATCGGTTGCGCTCTGAATGAACCCAGCCTGCATCAGCTCGAACACGGCCTGTGCCTCCAGGCCGAGCTGACCGGCACGCACGGCAAGGTCCTCGCCCGTGACTTGCCCGTCCACCATGATGAGCAACGCGCGGCTTGAGCGGCTGAGCGCGCC
Organism: Ralstonia sp. VS2407; assembly: GCF_052950655.1. NCBI lineage: Bacteria > Pseudomonadati > Pseudomonadota > Betaproteobacteria > Burkholderiales > Burkholderiaceae > Ralstonia > Ralstonia sp. VS2407. The sequence goes on along the minus strand of NZ_JBRFVG010000006.1, from coordinate 297,027 downwards.
GCTGCGCGTGGCGATTTCCCGCCGCCCCGCGTCTGTCTTTTCGAATCGTGCAGATAACCCCTGCATGGCAGCCCCCTATCCTCCCCCGAAGATCGGCCCAACATAGGGCGGGTTGTTTGCAGAATCGTGAAACCGGGGCGGCTTTCCCTCGGCGGCAAACGGCAAACGCTTGCACTCAGATGGATGTCGGCAAATCCAGACACCCTCCCCCGAAGTGGGGCTGACAACGCGCACGCATCATTGATATGGCACGCACGAGCGTGGCCCGACACTGCTTCGGGAGCCCGCTCTTGCCTGCATCCGCTTCCACCTCTACCATGCGTTGTTATCGGTAACAACATTGACGCGCAAACCGTCGATAACCACCACGCCGATTCCCCGCAGAGGGAACCCTGCTCCACATAACAACCGAGACACCATGCCCGCCCAACCTCCACGCAGACTGCGCAGCCAGCTTTGGTTCGATGACCCGAACCACGCAGACATGACTGCCCTCTATGTCGAACGCTTCATGAACTACGGCCTGACGCGCGAAGAGCTGCAGTCGGGCCGGCCGATCATCGGCATTGCACAAACGGGTAGCGACCTCGCGCCGTGCAACCGGCACCACCTGGAACTGGCGCAGCGTGTGAAGGCCGGCATACGCGACGCGGGCGGCATCCCGATGGAATTTCCCGTTCACCCGCTGGCCGAGCAGAGCCGCCGCCCAACTGCCGCGCTCGACCGCAATCTCGCGTATCTCGGTCTGGTCGAGATCCTGCACGGCTTCCCGCTTGACGGCGTTGTGCTGACCACCGGTTGCGACAAGACCACGCCCGCCTGCCTGATGGCCGCCGCCACGGTCGACCTGCCAGCCATCGTCCTGTCTGGCGGGCCGATGCTGGATGGCTGGCACGAGGGTAAACGGGTCGGCTCCGGCACTGTCATCTGGCATGCGCGCAACCGACTGGCTGCCGGCGACATCGACTACGAAGGCTTCATGGAGCTGACCACTGCGTCGTCGCCATCAATCGGCCACTGCAACACGATGGGCACCGCGCTGTCGATGAACAGCCTGGCCGAAGCGCTGGGCATGTCGCTGCCCGGGTGCGCCAGCATTCCGGCGGCGTATCGGGAGCGTGGGCAGATGGCCTATACCACCGGCAAGCGCATCGTCGACCTCGTGCGCGAAGACATCCGCCCCTCGAAGATCATGACGCGCGCGGCGTTTGAGAACGCCATCATGGTGGCCTCGGCGCTTGGCGCGTCGACCAACTGCCCGCCTCACCTCATCGCCATTGCACGCCACATGGGCCTGGAACTGAGCCTCGAAGACTGGCAGCGCCACGGAGAATCGGTGCCGCTGCTGGTGAACTGCATGCCGGCGGGCGAATACCTGGGTGAGAGCTTCCACCGCTCGGGCGGCGTGCCCGCCGTATTGCGGCAGCTGGACGCGGGCGGATTGCTGCGGCGCGATTGCGCCACCGTGTCTGGCCGTACGATCGGCGCGATTGCCGATGCCGCCCCCGACGCCGACCGCGATGTGATTTTTCCTGTGGACGCGCCGCTCAAGCATCGCGCCGGCTTCATCGTGCTGTCGGGCAATTTCTTTGACAGCGCCATCATGAAGATGTCGGTAGTGGGCGAGGCGTTCCGGCAGACCTACCTGAGCGAACCCGGCGCGGAAAATGTTTTCGAGACGCGCGCGATCGTCTTCGATGGCCCAGAGGACTATCACGCCCGCATCAACGATCCGGCGCTCGAGATTGACGAGCGCTGCATCCTCGTCATTCGAGGCTGCGGAACGGTCGGCTATCCGGGCAGTGCGGAGGTCGTCAACATGGCACCGCCGGCGGCGCTCGTTAAGCAAGGGATCGAATCGCTGCCGTGCATGGGCGATGGCCGGCAGAGCGGCACCTCGGCAAGCCCATCCATTTTGAACATGTCGCCGGAGGCGGCGGCGGGTGGGGGCTTGGCGCTGCTGCGCACGGGCGATCGCATCCGCGTGGACCTCAACGCGCGCAAGGTCGATGTACTGCTCGACGCGGAAGAGCTTGAGCGCCGGCGTGAAACCGCAACGTTCAGCGTGCCGCAGTCGCAAACGCCTTGGCAGGAACTCTATCGGCAGTTCGTCGGGCAGCTTTCAACGGGCGGATGCCTGGAGCCGGCAACGCTGTATCTGAACGTCATCGAGACGCGCGGCAATCCACGGCACTCGCATTGAGGCAGGAAGCAACCGGCGGCGTGCTGCCGGCTACGCGCTCTCGCGCTCGACCACGCTGAATTCGATGCGCGAGAGTTTGCGCGTGGCCGTAGCCTCGCCAACGCCCAGCGCGTTGAGCAAGACCTCGCCCGTGCGCAGGCCGATGCCATAGGCATCGACGGAGATCGTCGTGATGGTCGGGTGGCAACACCACGCGACTTCAAAATTGCCGAAGCCCGCAACAGCGATGTCGCCGGGCACGGACAGGCCGCGGCGGTGGCATTCCATGATGGCGCCGAATGCGGACATGTCGCTCACGCACATCACGGCATCGGTGTCCGGCCAGGCTTCCAGCAAAGCGGCCATGGCAGGCCCGCCGTGGCTCATGGTGATGGGCGATTCGCCCAGGCGGATCACGCGCGGCTCGCCAAGGCCGAGCGCCTTAATTCCGCTCACGTATCCGCGCATGCGGTCGGTGCCGCGCCGGTCCAGTTTGCTTGCGCCGCACAGGAAACCGATTCGCCGGTAACCCCGCCTGTGCAGGTGATGCACCATCGCGAGCGACGCCTTGGCGTTCGAGAACCCAACCGCCATGTCGATCGGGCGGTCGGGCAGATCCCACATCTCGACAATCGGGATGCCGGCGCGCTCCAGCAGCGCGCGCGTGCCTGCACTGTGGTGGCGCCCTGTCAATGCGATAGCACGCGGCTGATGGCGCAGCAGCGACTTCACAAGCGCCTCTTCCTGGTCGAGGTGGTAGTCGGTATCACCCAGCAGCAATTGCAGGCCATGCGGCGCAAGCGCATCCGTCAAGCCGCGCACGGTGTCGGCAAAGTTGGAACTGGCCAGCGAGGGCACCAAGGCGGCGACAAACTCCGATCGTCCGCTGGACAGCATCCCGGCGGCGGCCGTTGCAACGTAGCCGAGTGCGTCGATGGCCTGTTGCACGCGTGCACGGGTCTCGGGCGACACGCTGCCGCCTGCAAGCACCCGCGACACCGTCATCTTCGAGACGCCGGCAACGCGCGCAACATCGGCCATGCGAGGAGGAGTGGTGCCGGTGGTCATGAGAAACGCCTACACGCCAAGGGAAAAGAGGAAAGAAAAAAGAGGAGTGGCGATCATAGCGGAACCGCCCACAAAGCAGCCCGTCGCTACGCCTGCGCGAGCGCGCGGCCGATGCGATCCGCCATGCCTGCAACGCCGACGACAAGGCGCTTCTCCCTGCGGGCGTCCAGCCGGCTGACGGGCACGCTGGAACTCACCGCAACGCGCTTTCCCAGCGGTGTGACACCAACGAACGCCGCAAAGCAGGCGAGCCCCGCCACCACCTCCTCGCGCTCCGTCGCCAGACCCCGCGCGCGAATGCTCTCAAGCTCATGGAGCAGATCGGCACGGCGCGTGGTGGTGCGCTCCGTCATGGCGGCAAGACGGGCCGGCAGGAGCGCGCACACCGCTTCGTCATCAAGGCTCGCAAGCAGCGCCTTGCCCAGCGCGCAGCAATGGGCCGGCAAGCGCAGGCCGACATCCGATACTAGGCGGACCGGCCGCGGTGCATCCTCCCGCGCGATATAGACGACCTCCGTGCCGTCGAGCACGGCAAGCTGCACCACTTCGTTGTGTGCGGCCACGAAGGCGGCGGATTCACGTCGGAACGCTGCCAACAAGCTGTCGTGGCGGAAATAGGCGTTGCCCAGCTCGAACAACGTCAAGCCGATCAGGTAGCCGTCTGCCCGCTTCTCGATCCAGCGGCGCTTTTCCAGAGACTCCAGCAGCAGGTACAACGTGCTTCTGGACATGCCCGTCGCCTGCGCCAACGCGGCGGGTCGCACAGGTGATGTCGCCGCGCACAGTATCTCCAGCACTTCGTGAATGCGCTTGAGCGCTGGCACCTCATAGTCTGTCTTCACTGGAAACCTACCCGGCTCATTGATTGCCTATTGTCCAATAGGTTGGAAATTACGTCACCGTGTTGGACACCCTGCATCGCCATCTCTACGATCACGCGGGTTCCCTGACAACAAGGGTGTCCAATTGACGGAGCGCAGCGCACATGACCGACATCGCCAACTACTTGCCGCGCGATCTGGAGCAGTCAACGCTCGTCGGTCGGATCTGGCGCACGACCGCCAACGGCGAGGGGCCGTCTGTCGTGGTGGTACGCAACGGTGTCGTCTTCGACATCACGGAAGCCGTGCCGACCGTGGCGGACCTGTTCGAGCATCCTGACGCACTGGCCGTTGCCCGGCAGGCGCAGGGCGAAAACCTGGGCCGCGTCGAAGCGCTTGTCGAACGCTCCATGTCTGCCGATCGCGCGGGCACCGTGCCAACCCTGCTTGCGCCGAACGACCTCCAGGCCATCAAGGCCTGCGGCGTGACGTTTGCCGTCAGCCTGATCGAGCGTGTGATCGAAGAACAGGCGGGCGGCGACCCAGCCAAGGCCCGCGACGTGCGCGAATCCATCGTCGGCGTGGTGGGCTCCGATCTCTCGAAGATCAAGCCCGGCTCCGATGCGGCCATGCGGCTCAAGGACGAACTGCAGCGCCGGGGCGCCTGGTCGCAATACATGGAAGTCGGCATCGGGCCCGATGCGGAAGTGTTCTCCAAATCGCAGCCGATGTCGGCAGTCGGGTTCGGGTCCGATGTGGGCCTGCATCCGGCCTCACGCTGGAACAACCCGGAGCCGGAGATCGTGCTGGCAGTCAGCAGCACGGGGCATGTCGTGGGGGCGGCGCTCGGCAACGACGTCAACCTGCGCGACATCGAAGGGCGCTCCGCGCTGCTGCTAGGCAAATGCAAGGACAACAACGGCTCCTGCGCCATCGGGCCGTTCGTGCGCCTGTTTGACGAGCATTTCACCATCGACACGATTCGCGCCACGCAGGTATCGCTGCGTGTTGAAGGCACCGACGACGGCTTTGTGCTCGACGGCGTGAGCCACATGAGCGAGATCAGCCGCGACCCGCTCGACCTCGTGGCCCAGACCTGCGGGCCGCACCATCAGTATCCGGACGGCTTCATGCTGTTTCTCGGCACGATGTTCTCGCCGATCAAGGACCGTGACGCGCCGGGTGCCGGCTTTACGCACCACCTCGGCGATCGCGTGACGATCAGCGCCCCACCCCTCGGCGCGCTGGTCAACACGGTGCGCCTGTCGACGGAGATCGCACCGTGGACGTTCGGTGTGCGCGCCCTGTATCGCAACCTGGCCGCACGAGGTCTCATCCGTCAGGCCTGATCGGTCTTCGCTGCGGAAAAGTCCACGGCACATTCCGTGGACGGGAGCCCCTTGACCGGCGCGCGAAACGCGAACAAGCCGCCGGCAAGCGGCTCCTTCTGCAACGCCTCGTCCGTCAGGCCCTTTCGGGCGGTGGTTGCATAGACGGTCTGCAAATCATTGCCGCCAAATGCGAGCTTGGTGATGTTGGAACACGGAAACTCGACGCGCCCGATGCATCGGCCGTCGGGCGAGAACCGCTCGATCCGGCCTCCGCCAAACAGCGCGACCCACACGCACCCTTCTTCATCGACGGCCATGCCGTCGGGGTAGCCGGTGCCCTCAATCGAGGTAAAGACGCGCTTGCGCTCCAGCCTGCCGTCGTCGTCAAGGTCGAAGGCATAGACCGCGCGCTGCAAGGTATCTGTGTGATACAGCGTGCGGCCGTCGGGGCTCGCGGTCGGGCCATTCGTGATGACGTAGCCCGAATCGCGCACGCTCAGCCGGCCATCCCGACCGACGCGGTAGAGCTGCCCGCTCGCCTCGTGCTCTGCATCGTCCATCGAGCCAAACCACAGCGCCCCGGTGCGGTCGACATAGCCGTCGTTCAGGCGGTTTCCCGGCCGATCGGTCTCGACCGGCAGCGCGCGGCTGAAGGTACCGCTTGCGAAATCGAACCGGTAGAGACCGCCCTGCACGCCGCAGACCAAGCCGCCGTCAACGCTGGGCAGCGCAAAGCCGATCTGGCCGGGCGCGACCCAGCTGCGGCGCACATCGGTATCCGGGTCATAGCGGTAGAGTCGCCTGCCTTTGATATCGACAAAGACCACGCAGCGCGACGCGGCATGCCACACCGCGCCTTCCCCAAGCGTTGCGCCAACGCGCCAGACGCATTCCGGAGTGATCGGCATCTTCATCCGCCGTACCACCCGGCATCGACAAAGTACTCGCGCGCCGTGCAGCGCGCGGCATCGTCCGACGCAAGAAACAGCGCCATGCGCGCCACGTGTTCCGGCTCGACACGCTCATGCAGGCACTGCTCGGCCAGCAGCTTGGCTTCGCTTTCGGGCGATTGCCAGAGCGCCATCTGCCGCGGCGTGCGCACCGCGCCCGGTACGATGCAATTGACGCGAATGCCGAATCCCCCAAGATCGCGCGCCAGGCCGCGCGTCAGACCTTCGATGCCGGCCTTGGCCGTCATGTAGATGGCGAGGTCCGGCTGGGCAAGGTGCCACGAGATGGACCCGAGGTTCAGGATCACGCCGCGCCCCTGCTTCTTCATGCTGGGCAGCACGGCTTGCGCGCAGAAGAACTGATGGCGCAGATTCACTTCGATGCGGTTGTCCCAATAGGCCGGCGTTACGGTTGCGATCTGATGACGGTCATCGTTCGCGGCGTTGTTGATCAGCACGTCGATGGGGCCGGTGTCGGCCTCGATGTCCGAGAACGTGCTGCTCAAGGCGTCGATGTCGCGCAGATCGCAGTAGCGGAATACCGGCGGATGCACGCACTCACCCAGCGACGCAGCCAGCGCTTCTGAGTCCGCACGCGCAATATCCAGAAACGTGACACGCGCGCCCTGTTTCGCGAAGCCTTCAACGATGGCGGCGCCAATGCCGCTACCGCCGCCGGTAATCACAACGTTCTTGTTAACAAGGCTCGGATAAATCGCATAAGACATAGGAGATTCCAGTTACAGCAAAAGGGATAAAGCCCGAAACGCAAACTCAGCGGCGGCCGGAGCGCGAGATGACGTCCACCCAGACGGCCAGCACGAGGATGCCGCCCTTGACGATCATCTGCCAGTAAGCGTCGACGTCGAGCATCGACATGCCGTTGTCGAGGCTGGCCATGACGAGCGCACCGACCAGCGCACCGTAGACCGTGCCCGCGCCGCCCCGCATGGACGTGCCGCCGATAAAGCAGGCCGCAATGGCATCCAGCTCGCCCATGGTTCCGGCGGACGGCGAGCCCGCAGCGAGCCGCGCCGTATTGACGATGCCGGCAAACGCGCACATCAGGCCCATGAGCCCGAAGATGGCCAGCTTCACGCGATCGGTGTTGATGCCCGACAGGCGCGTGGCCTCCAGGTTTGAACCCACGGAGTAGATGCGGCGCCCGAATACCGTCTGGCTGGCGATCCACGAAAAAATACCCAGCAGTGCCAGAACGAGGAGAACCGGCACCGGGATGCCGCCATAGCTGTTGAGCGTGGCGACAAACGCAACAATGACCGCGCCCGCCGCAATCAACTTGGCGACGTCTTGCCAGAACGGTGCGACGTCGAGCTCATAGCGGCGGTGCTCACGCCGCTGCCGGATTACCACGAAGATCAACAGGCAGAAGATCAGCACTGCCATGAGGTCACCCACCCGGCGCGGCAGATAGCCCTGGCCGATCAGCACGAAGCTGTCCGACACCGGCGCAATCGTCGAGCCATGTGTGAGGCCGAGCAGAATGCCGCGATACGCGAGCATGCCGCCAAGGCCAACGATGAAGGACGGAACGCCCCGGTAGGTCGACCACCATCCGTTGAACAGCCCCATGGCCACGCCGAGCAGCAGCACCACAGGCACCGTCGCCACAATTGGCCAACCCAGCCCTTGATCCAGGATGGCAGCTACGCCGCCAAGCAGGCCCAACAGCGAACCGACGGAGAGATCGATCTCGCCCGCGATGATCACGAACACCATCCCGCAGGCCAGCATCCCCGTAATGGACATCTGCCGCAGCAGATTGGAGAGATTGCGAGGCGACGTAAACGCGCCGTCGGTCAGCATTGAAAAGAACAGCCAGATCGCGGCCACGGCGATCAGCAACGCCAGGATCTTGTAGCGTGCGAAGAGTTGCCTCAGGCGCTGGGTTGCCTTGAGCGTGCGACGCGAAGGGTCCACCCCGCCGGCGGCTTGTGGGCTCGTCTGAGAAGTCATGCGTGGCCTACCTGATGAAAAGTGGATGCGTGCCGCACCGGTTGAATGGCTGCGGTCAGAATGTGTTCCTGCGTCAGCCCATCGTTCACGAAATCGCCACGCAGCTCGCCCTCGCCGATCACCAGCACGCGATCCGAAATACCGAGCACTTCGGGCAGCTCCGATGAAATGACGATGATGGCCATGCCGCGTTTGGCCAGGTCACCGATGAGCTTGTAGATTTCATACTTGGCGCCGACATCCACGCCGCGCGTCGGCTCGTCCAGAATCAGAACGCGCGGCTCGGTGAGCAGCATTCGCGTGAGGACGGCCTTTTGCTGATTGCCGCCCGACAAGCTGGCAATCGGCAGCATTGGATGCGCTGCCCGCACGGCAAGCCGCCGCATCTCTTTGCGGATCGTGTCGAGTTCGGCCGCGCCATCGATGCGCCCGAGACGCGAAAAACGCTGGAGGACGGCAAGCGTGATGTTGTGTCCGACGCTCATCAGCGAGACGATGCCGTGACGTTTTCGGTCTTCCGGCACCATCGCGATGCCCGCACGAATGGCGTCAAGTGGCGCGCGGACTTTCAACGGTTTGCCGTCAAGTACGAGCTCGACTTCGCTGGCGCCTTCATACGCGCCAAACACTGCCTGCATCAGCTCTGTGCGCCCTGCACCGACCAGCCCGGCCACGCCAAGAATTTCGCCACGCCGCACCGAAAAGGACACATCGTCGACCCGCTTGCGAGTCGGGTTGTTCGCGTCATAGCACGTCACATTGCGCGCCTCGAAAACAACCTCCCCGATGGGATGCGGTTCACGCGGGAACAGTTGCGTAATCTCGCGCCCGACCATCTGCGCGATGATGCGGTCGGTGGTGAGCGCGTCCATCGGCGCGGTCGACACATGGCGGCCGTCACGGATGACGGTGACCGTGTCGCACACTGCCTCCACCTCGTCGAGCTTGTGCGAGATATAGACGCACGCAATGCCGCGCGCTTTCAGATCGCGCACGATGTCGAGCAGGATGCGCGTTTCAGCCGCCGTAAGTGACGACGATGGCTCGTCCAGGATCAGCAGCTTGGCGCGCTTGTTGAGCGCCTTGGCGATCTCAATCAATTGCTGATGGCCGCCGCCGTAGTGCATCACGGGCAACGCCACGTTGATGCCCTGGATGTTCAGATCACGCAACAGCTTGTCCGCGCCCTGGTACATGGCCGCGTAGTTCATGCGCCCGCCGGGCAGCGTGATTTCGTTGCCGAGATAGATGTTCTCGGCCACCGACAGCTCCGGCACCAGCATCAGCTCCTGATGGATGATGACGATGCCGGCGCGCTCGGTATCGCGAATACCGCTTGCGTGCAGCGGCTGCCCTTCCCACAGGATTTCGCCATCCCAGGTGCCACTCGGGTAGACACCGGAGAGCACCTTCATGAGCGTTGATTTTCCGGCGCCGTTCTCGCCGCACAGGCCGACACACTCGCCCGGCCTCACAACCAGGTTGATACCGTCGAGCGCCTTCACACCGTCAAACGTCTTGACGATGCCGCGCATCTGCAACAGAGGTTCAGACATGCCTCGTCCTTGAGGTACGAACGCGGCCGGCGACAAAGCGTTGGCTCGTCGCCGGCACAAAGTGGCCCTGACTGCGCGACCTTATTGGCCGCCGATCTGAGCCTGCGTGTAGAAGCCGTCTTTCACCACCAGGTTGACGTTGTCTTTCGTGAGCTGGGTGGGTTGCAGCAACACCGTGTCGACCTTCTTCTTGCCGTTGTCGTACTGCGCGTTGAACTTCGGCTTGTCGCCCTTGGCGAGCGCCACGGAAAGCTGCGCGGCCTCGGTAGCAATCAGCTTGAGCGGCTTGTAGACCGTCATCGTCTGCGTGCCGGCAATCACACGCTTGACGGCGGCAAGGTCAGCATCCTGACCCGACACCGGTACCTTGCCGGCCAGCTTCTGCGCAGCCAGCGCCTGGATTGCGCCACCGGCCGTGCCGTCGTTGGATGCGACCACAGCATCGATCTTGTTGTTGTTCGCGGTCAGCGCGTTCTCGACGATACCCAGCGCCGCAGAGGCGCTCCACTCCGGCACCCATTGCGAGCCAACGACCTTGATGTCGCCACGGTCGATGGCCGGCTGCAGCACCTTCAACTGGCCCTGCCGCAGCATCTTCGCGTTGTTGTCCGTCGGTGCGCCGCCCAGCAGGAAGTAGTTGCCCTTCGGGCGCACGTTGTAGACGCCCTGCGCTTGCAGCTCGCCCACCTTCTCGTTGTCGAAGGAGATATAGGCGTCAACATCTGCATCGAGAATCAGGCGGTCGTACGACACCACCTTGATGCCGGCCTTCTTGGCTTCGGCCACCACATTGGTCAGCGCCTTGGAGTTGAACGGCACGATGACGATCACGTCGACGCCGCGCGAGATCAGGTTCTCGATCTGGGAGATCTGGCGTTGCTCGCTGGCATCCGCCGATTGCACCGACACCTTGGCACCCAGCTTTTCTGCGGCGGCGACGAAGTAGTCGCGGTCGCGCGACCAGCGCTCCACGCGCAGGTCGTCGATACAAAAGCCGATTTCCGGATGCGCCTTGCTGGCGTGCGCCAGCGGCGCTGCAATCGACAGGCTGGCGAGCATTGCACCGCAAAAGGCGGCCCTCAGAACACTACGGCGTTGGTTCGATTTCATGTCTCACTCCATCTTCTATTGTTGGTGGATACCCCTAGGCCGACGGTGCGCGTGGTGCGCCGCAATAGTGATCTCGCCCGGCTCGACGGCCATCGCATGGTGATGCGGCCGCTCAGCACGGGCAATTACGAAATTGCCCAACCGCCCTAACATTTCTTGCCACCCCGCTGCGATCGTCTGACAGCGCCCCACGCAGCCAATAGAATGTGCAAGCGCGCTGCACGCCCCAGCGCTGCAGCCGTTTGGCAACCCCTGCCACCGCGAGCGGCCCGAGCCACCATGCACCGTCAACCGTCCGATCCATCGCAGCACGCGCGCATTCATCGCATTGCGCTGCTGTTCAATGCCAACAAGGTGTATGACCGCGAGATCATCGCGGGCATTGGCGACTACATGCGCTCCACCCGCGTGACGTGGGACTTGTTTCTGGAAGAGGATTTCCGCTGCCGCCTACCCGGCATCGAGCGCTTTGACGGCGACGGCATCATTGCGGATTTCGACGACCCCGCCGTCGCCGAAGCGCTGCGCGGTTGCCCGCTACCGGTGGTGGCCGTCGGCTCATCGTATGAAGATGCAACGCAATACCCGGCAAAGGAGCCGTATGTCGCAACGGACAACGGCAAGCTGGTCGCGCTGGCCTACCGGCACCTGATCGAAGCCGGCCTGCAGCACTTTGCGCTGTACAGCCTGCCCCAGGCGCCAGAGAACCGCTGGGCACAGCAGCGCGAACTCGCCTTTACACGCTTGCGCCGGCAGGACAATCCCACCGCCCCGATCGAGCAGGAGATTTACCGGGGCCTCTCGACCAGCGCGCCGACCTGGCATCAGGCGATCGGTCAGTTGATTGAATGGCTGCGCGCCTTGCCCAAGCCCATCGGCATCATCGCCGTGACGGATGCGCGAGCCCGGCACCTGCTGCAGGCCTGCATGACGGCAGGCTTGGCCGTGCCGGAGGAAGTCGCCATCATCGGCATCGACAACGATCCGCTCACACGCACGCTGAGCCGCATCCCGTTGTCGTCCGTCATTCAGGGCACCGTGGAGATGGGGCGCACGGCCGCACACCTGCTGCATCAGATGCTGGGCGGCGCCCGCCTGGCAGGCCGGCAGATTCTCGTGCCGCCGGTTGGCATCAATGTGCTGGCGTCGTCGCGGCACCAGCCGCTTGCCAGCCCGTATGTCATGCGCGCGCGACATTTCATCCGGCAGTACGCCTGCCAGGGAATCAAGACCGAGCAGGTCGCGGACTACGTCGGTATCTCGCGGTCATCGCTCGAAGAACACTTTCGTCGTGAATTGAATTGCACCGTGCACCAGGAAATCCTTCGCCATAAGCTCGACGCCGCCAAGCACATGCTGGCCAGCCGTGATGTCGCCACCGCCGAGGTGGCGGTGCGCTGCGGCTTTACCTCCCCGCAATACATGCACGCCGTATTCCGACGCGAGCTGGATTGCACGCCACGCGAATACCAGGAACGCACCATCACAGAGGGCCAATCATGAGCATCGCGTCAGCGCTGTCCGCACACGCGCCGCTCGACGGCGCCATCTCGTCAGCAACATGGGGACAACTGCCGGGCGGTGAACCGGTTCGGCTGTTCACGCTGCGCAATGCCTTGGGCATGCGCGTTTCGATCAGCGACCTGGGGGCGACGCTCGTCTCCTGGCAAGCGCCTGACCGCGGCGGGCGCCTGGGCGAGATTCTCCTGAACCACGCGACGCCAGCCGCCTACCTTGAATCACCAGGCTATCTGGGCGGATTGATCGGACGCTGGGCGAACCGGATTGCGGGCGCGCGGTTCACGCTCGACGGCATCGACTACGCCCTCGATCGCAATGAAGGCGGCAATCTGCTCCATGGGGGGGCGAGCGGGTTTCATCGGGCGCTATGGCACGCCGAGGATCACGACGGCGCATTGGTCATGCGGCTCAACTCCCCGGAAGGCGATGCGGGATTCCCCGGCAACGTCGCCGTCCAGGTTCGCTATGCGCTTGACGACGATGGCACGCTGTCGATCGACTACGAAGCCCGGACCGATGCGCCCACGCCGATCAACCTGACAAGCCACGGGTATTTCAACCTGAGCGGCAAGCCCGGCACCGACATCAAGGGCCACATCCTGTCGATCGATGCCGACGCGTATCTGGAAGTCGATGCCAAGCTGATCCCGACACGAACAGCCAGCGTTGCGGGCACGGCGTTCGATTTTCGCCAGGGTGCGCCCATCGGGGTACGGCTGGACTGGCCTAACGCGCAACTCGCGCAGGCCGGCGGGTTCGACCACTGCTTTGTGCTGCGCAATACGGCGCCGGAGGGGCGCTCGCAGGTGCGCCCGGTCGCCCGGCTGTATGACCCCGGCAGCGGGCGCGAATTGACAGTGCTCACCGATCAGCGCGGGCTGCAGTTCTATTCGGGCCACAAGCTGGCCGGCACGCACGCGCTACGCAGCGGCTTATGCCTGGAAGCGAGCGCGTTCCCGAACCAGGTCAACATGCCCGATGCGGAAACGGTCATGTTCCGCCCGGGCCAGGTCTACCGGCAGCACACCGCATACCGCGTGTCGGTTGCTGAAGAAGCCTGAGCGAGACCTGATCCGCAGACCTAAGCCGAGCTGAGGCACGCGGCTTGGATGTTCAATGCGCAGCTGCGGCCGCGCCGTGCATGACTTCGTGCGAACCGCGAATGCCGTTGAACCATGCGTTGAGCACCACGGCCACCAGCGTGCCCATCACGATGCCGCTGTGGGTGATCGGGTGCGTCCAGTCCGGAAAGTGGTGGAAGAACGCCGGCGCCAGCGTCGGCATCATGCCAAAGCCGACCGATACGGCGATGATCAACAGGTTGTGGCGCTGTTGCTGGAAGTCGACCATGCCCAGCATGCGGATGCCGGCTGCGGCCACCATCCCGAACATCACGATGCCTGCGCCGCCCAGCACGTATTGCGGCACGGAAGCCACCACGTAAGACAGCTTCGGAAACAGCCCCAGCACGATCAACAGCAACCCGCCGGCGGCCGCCACATAGCGCGAACGCACGCCCGTGATCGACACCAGCCCGATGTTCTGCGAGAACGACGTATGCGGAAACGTGTTGAACACCCCCGCCACCACCGTCGCCAGACCGTCGGCACGCAGGCCGTTGGTGAGTTCGTTGCGCGAGATGGGCTTGCCCACCACGTGCGACAGCGCGAGGAACATGCCGGTTGATTCCACCAGCGTGATCACGATCACGATGCACATCGACATGATGGCCGACAGCTCGAACTTCGGCATGCCAAAGTGGAACGGCGTCACCAGCGTCATCAGCGGCGCGACGCTGGCGTCGGCCAGCGACACCTTGCCAAACGCCGCCGCCACCAGCGTGCCCGTCACGATGCCAAGCAGCACCGCGATATTGCACAGCAGTGCGTTGCCGAACTTGGTCAGCAACAGAATCGTCACCAGCACGAGCGCTGCAATGGCCAGGCCGAATGGATCGCCGAACGCCGGGTTCGGCACCATGTGCTTCACGCCGTCGACCACCTGCGGAATCATCTGCTGACCGCCCGCGGCCCAGTTGATGCCTACGCTCAGCAGCGAAAAGCCGATCAGCATGATGACCGTGCCCGTCACCACGCGCGGGAACAGGCCCAGCAACCGGCCCATCAGCGGCGCAATGGCAATGCCGAACACACCAGAAACGATGGACGCCCCAAAAATGCCGGGCAGCCCCATGCCGGGCTCTACGCCAATGGCGATCATCGGTGCCACCGCAGCAAATGTGACACCCATCATCACCGGCAGGCGGATCCCGAAGATCAGGAAACCGAGCGATTGGATGAGCGTGCCGATCCCAGCCGCAAACAGGTCGCAATTGACGAGGTACGAGAGATCGCTCTTCGACAGGCCAAGCGCATTGCCGACAATCAGCGGCACGGCAATCGCCCCGGCGTACATCACCAACAGGTGTTGCAGGCCAAGTGCGAACAGACGGGGCAGCGGTAGGAACTCGTTGACGGGATCGGCAACGGTGTCGGCGATTGTCGACGAAGAAGGCGAGGGTTGGCCGGGGGATTGGCGCATTGTCTGTCTCCTGGGGCCGCTCTCGTGTCAATGCCGGGAGCGTGCTTTAGGCGGATGGGGCGGATTCCATCCGCCGGCATTCATGCGGCGTGATGCCGCGTATTTGCCGGAATCTTGGAGGGGCGCCATTTTTCTGTCAACAATTCCATACGTTTTTTGTGTACATATTTTGCGTTCTTAAACGTATGTGCGTCGTCATCCACCTCTTCACGCCTCCACGCGTGCCCGCGTGAACGACGCCCCAAAGAAAAAGCGCGGCCGCGACATGAGTCGCTGGCCGCGCAGTAGAAATACCTGGCAGGTAAAGCTGGAACCGGGAGCCGCCAACAAACCCAGTGAAGCAGAAGGTCTTGTCAGTGGCGCTCAGCAGACCTCAGTTCAGGTCGGCGTCGGCAGCCATGCGCGATCACGTAGGCGCGAGCGGATGCGGGCGATGGCCTGGCTGTGGATCTGGCACACGCGCGATTCCGACACGCCCATCACGGCGCCGATTTCGCGCAGGTTCAGATCCTGCTCGTAGTAGAGGCTCATCATGAGCTTTTCGCGCTCGGGCAGTGCCTCGATGGCGGCGACAACCGATTCGCGCAGGTCGTGGTCCAGCAGCTGGTCCAGCGGCGTGGCGTCGTTCTCGGGCGCGCGGTTCTCGATGAAGGCGTCGGCGTCTTCGCGGTCGAAATCTTCGTAATACAGCAGCTGGCTGCCTTGCAGGTCGACCAGTTGCTTCTGGTATTCGGCCAGCGACATGCCCAGCGCCGCGGCAATCTCGGTCTCGGTGGGCGCGCGGCCCTTCTGCTGCTGCAGCTTCTGGATCGCCTGCTCGATCGTGCGTGCGTTGCGGCGCAGGCCGCGCGGCAGCCAGTCCGAGCCGCGCAGTTCGTCCAGGATCGCGCCGCGAATACGCTGGGCCGCGTAGAACTCGAACTGCACGCCCTGCGTTTCCTCATAGCGCGACAGCGCATCGAGCAAGCCCATCATGCCAGCCTGGATCAGGTCGTCCAGCTCAACGCTGGCCGGCAACTTGACCATCATCTGGTTGGCAATGCGGCGCACCAGTGGTGCGTACGTGGCCATCTCGTCGGACTTGGTCTTGCGACCGGTTGCGGTGTACATATCCATGCCTGCCTTTGACGCTTCGTTCATGCTGCGCCTCAATAAACCAATTCGGCCGCGCGTGCGGTGGCGCCAAGCGTCGGAGTCGCTGTCGACATTGACGTTGCTTGCGCCGATTCATCTGCCGGCTGTGCCGGTGCCCGCGCCGACATGACCACCCGCGACGGCGCATTGCCATCACCGGCTTGGGCCTCGGCGCTGGCCCAGCTCAACATTTCTTCGGCAAGCTGGCGGAAGGCCATGGCCGAAGGCGATGCGGGAAACGCACTCGCCACGGGCTTGCCGAGCGAGAGCGCAAGTTCTACGTGCCGGTCCTCCGGGAGGTAGCCGGCGAAATCGATACGGGTGTTCAGGTACTGGCCCACGGTATTGGCCAGGTTGCCGAACACGCGCACGGCGGAATCCACCGAATGCGCGCCGCACACCACGGTGCGGATGCCAGCGCTGCCTTGCAGCACGGCGGTTTTCTTGAGCAGCGTGTACGCGCTCTTGATGCCTTCCGGACCATCGGAGAAGGTCAGCAGCACGTCGTCGCAGGCTTCGGCCACGGTGCTCAGCGCCCGGGTGCCGAAATGCGCGGCCACGAGCGTCACATCCGCCGTCTCGTCGTACTGCTCGAGCACGCCGGGCATGGCGAGCATGGTCTGGGCGTTCACCACGGCCGTGTCGCGGCCCATGGCGGACAGCGCGATGCGCAGGTTGTCGACAAAGTCATCGACCTGCTCTTCCGCACCGATCACCAGCACACGGCGGGCAGCAGCATGACCGAGCATGCGCCGCAGCCCTGCGGCTTGATCCTTGGCGAATGGCGTCGTCATGGTCGCCCCCTTGTCAGGCGAAATCGAAAGCGGCCAGGCCAGGTTCGCGGTTACCTGAGTTACGCAACACCGCGCCCTGCGCCACCAGCAACGATTCATCCGAATCCAGCGTGAACGACGACTGCTCCGCACCGGCCCGGAACGAGCGATGGATCAGCAGCTTCTTGTTCGGCACCGCAATGTCTTCCGGCACACGCTGGCCGTACGACACGTAGTGCAGCGGCAGGCGGCGGCGGATCATCACGTCCATCGCGTGGCCCACAGAGGCGGCCTCGTCGATCTTGGTCAGGATGCAGCCGGCCAGGTTGGCGTCGCGGTAGGCACCCACCACTTCATCGAGCGTCTTGCCGTTGCTGGCAGCGTTGAGCAGCAGCAGGCGCTTGATCGACGGGCCCACGGCATGCAGCATCGCCATCTGCTCGGACACGGCGCGGTCGCGCTGGCTCATGCCGATGGTGTCGATCAGCACCACGTGCTTCTCGCGCAGGTCGTTCAGCGCCAGGCTCAGGTCTTGCGCGTCTTTCACGGCATGCACCGAGACGCCCAGGATCTTGCCGTAGATGCGCAGTTGTTCATGGCCGCCGATCCGGTAGCTGTCGGTCGAGAGCAGCGCCACGCGCGATGCGCCATGGCGCAGCACGAAGCGCGCGGCCAGCTTGGCGGTCGTGGTGGTCTTGCCCACGCCGGTCGGGCCCATCAGGGCAAACACGCCACCCTGGTCGAGCAGACTGTTTTCATCCGACACGGTGCTCAGGTTCTTTTCAATCGCGCGCTGCACGAAGTCCAGCGCCCCCTCATACGAGTCGTGCTGCGGCATGTTCTCCAGCACGTAGCGCGTGAGCTGTGCCGAGAACCCTGCGTTGAGCATGGTCTGGAACAGGCGCGTACGCACCGGGTCGCCCAGCTTCACGCCCAGCGAGGCCAGGCTCGACATGGCGTCGTTCAGGGTGCTCTTGAGCGTTTCGATCTCGCCGACCATGCGGCGGGTCATCACGTCGGTCTCGGCACGGATGCTTTCCTTCACGTCGGCCTGGATGGCCGAACGCTGCAGGCTCACGTCATCACGCGCGGCTTCGGGCTTGGCCATTGTGTCCTCCACGCGGACGAAAATGTCGGACGCCTTGTCTGCGTCGGCTTGCGCCTCGATGCGCGCCTTCACGGGCGCTTCGGCCTTCTGCTGCTCGGCGCGAAGATTACGGGCCTGGGCTTCCACGCGCTCGGCAAAGCTGCGCAGCGAAACCGGGCGGTCATCCTGCTCGCGTGCCTGTTCACGTGCCTGCTCGCGACGTGCGGCAAAGCGGGCGGTCGATTCCACCTCCGGCTCATCGTCTTCCACCGCGGTGCGGCGGGCGATGAACTGTGCGGTGCTCGCCAGGGCCTGCGCTGCGGATTGGGCAACCTCGGCATTGGCACGGTCCAGCGACAGGCCGGCCAGCATGCGGGTCGACGCAGCCAGCGCATCTTCTTCGCCGAACGCCACGTCGTCGTCAACACGCGTTTGCAGCGTACGGCCGGCAGGCTTGGCTGCCGGAGCGACTTGAGCGACCGGCGCTGCCGGTGCGTCTTCCTGTGCGGGGGCGCGGCGCGAAGCAATGAAGCGGTTGCGCAGACGGGCCAGCGCGTTCGGTGCCGGGGCCTCGGCCTGCGGGGCCTCTTCAGCGGGTGCCTGAGCGGCAACGACGGCTGCGGTTGCCGCGGCAATCGGGGCGGGCTCGGGAATCGGGGCCGGCGCCATCGGACGGCGCTGCGCCGTCTTGGGTGCCGACGATTGCGTGTCGACCAGCGCATCCACGTGCGAGTCGCATGCCGCGATGATCTCGATGCCACCCGGAATGGCGCGGTTCGACAGGATCAGAGCGCCATCGCCCAGTTGGTCGCGGACTTTGCGCAAGACGTCACGCGACGTCAGTCCGGTAAATCGATGCATTTTCATGCGCGGCCTCCAAGCATGGCGACAACCTTAATCGTTCGGTGATCTGGAATTTCTGCGTGCGACAGCACGCGCAGGCTCGGTGCGGCACGCTTGAACAGGCGGGCAAGCATCGGGCGCAGTGCGGGCGGTACGAGCAGGACGCCCGTCTGACCCATCTGTTCGTGTTGCCGCGACGAGTCCGCAGCCGCTTGCATGAGCGAGTCAGCCAGTTGCGGTTCGATCGGGCCGGCGTTCGAGCCAACGACGCTTTGCAGCAAGATGTTCTCCAGATTCGGGTCAAGCGTGACGACCTGCATTTCGGTCTTGTTCGGGAAGAGCTGCTGGGCAATCGCCCGGCCCAGCGCCACACGCACGGCGGCGGTGAGTTCGGCGGGGTCTTGCGTCCTGCCTCCGTGTTCCGCCAGCGTCTCGACGATGGTGCGGATGTCGCGGATATGCAGGCCTTCGTCCAGCAGGTTCTGCAGCACCTTCTGCACGGTCGCGACGGGCAACAGCTTCGGCACAACGTCTTCGACCAGCTTCGGTGCTTCCTTGCCCAAATGATCGAGCAATTGCTGGACTTCCAAACGGCCGAGAAGCTCGGTGCTATGGGTGTAAATCAACTGATTGACGTGGGTGGCGATGACCGTGCTGCAATCGACCACGGTGTAGCCCTCGGCCTGCGCGCGATCGCGCACATCGGCGTTGATCCACATGGCCGGCAGGCCAAAGGTCGGGTCCACGGTGGGCGTGCCGGGCAGTTGCGTGCCCAGGCGACCACCCAGGCCGCCCATGCCACCGTGGCCGCCCAGGCCGTCCTGGCCACCCGGGTTGATGGCGAGGAACTTGCCCTGCTGCACCTCACCGTGACCGATCTCCACGCCCTTGAGCGTGATGCGGTACGACGACGGGCCCAGTTCCAGGTTGTCGCGGATATGCACCACCGGCGCCAGGAAGCCCATGTCCTGCGTGAACTTCTTGCGGATGCCCTTGATGCGGCGCAGCAGCTCGCCGTCCTGGCTCTTGTCGACCAGCGGGATCAGGCGGTAACCGATTTCCAGACCCAGCACGTCGACCCACGACACGTCGTCCCAGCTCGCCTCGGGCGTATCCACCGGGGCAATGGCCTGCAGCACGGGTTCGACCTCGGGCACTTCGCGCTTCTTCTTCAGGTACCAGCCCAGGTAGCCCAGGCCGCCGCCAAACAGCACGAACGGGATGTGGGGCATGCCCGGCACCAGGCCCAGCAGGCCCAGCACGCCGGCGGTCGTCATCAGCACCATCGGCATGGCAAACAGCTCGCTCGACAGTTGCTGGCCGACGTCCTTGTCGGTGGAGACGCGGCTGACCATGATGCCCGCCGCGGTGGAGATCACCAGGGCGGGAATCTGTGCGACCAGGCCGTCGCCGATGGTCAGCAGCGTGTAGTTGGTGGCCGCGTGGCCCACGTCCATGCCGTGCTGCAGCACGCCCACGGCCAGGCCGCCGACGATGTTGATCAGCAGGATGGCGATACCCGCCACCGAATCGCCCCGCACGAACTTGCTGGCACCGTCCATGGAGCCGAAGAATTCGGCTTCCTGGGCGATCTCCGTGCGGCGCCTGCGGGCTTCGTCTTCGCGGATCAGGCCGGCGTTCAGGTCGGCGTCGATCGCCATCTGCTTGCCGGGCATTGCATCCAGCGTGAAGCGCGCGCTGACCTCGGCAATACGGCCCGCGCCCTTGCTGATCACCATGAAGTTGATGATCACCAGGATGATGAATAGCACGATGCCGACGGTGTAGTTGCCGCCCACCAGGAAGTGGCCGAAGGCTTCGATCACCTTGCCGGCGGCGTCGGGGCCGGTGTGGCCTTCCATCAGCACCACGCGCGTGGACGCCACGTTCAGCGACAGCCGCATCAGCGTGGTGATCAGCAGGATGCTCGGAAACGACGAGAAATCCAGCGGCTTGAGCGTGTGCATGCTGATCAGCAGCACGATGATCGACAGCGCGATGTTGAACGTGAACAGCAGGTCGAGGATGAATGGCGGCAATGGCAGCACCATCATCGCCAGGATCAGGATGATGAGCACCGGGCCCGCGGCGGAGCGGTAGTCGCCCTTGCGCAGGATGTCGGTGACTCGGAGCAGTGCGGCGTTCATTGGCGGGGCGTGCAGCGGGGGGCTTTTCGATGGATGCCATCTTGCCCGGTGAGCCGCCAAATCGAAGACGTGAGAAAGCCGCCCAAAAGGCGGCTTTTCTTTGAAATACCCTCCCACCGGGGGGTGCGGAAGCGGCCATTGGCGCCGATTGGCCGGCATTGCATGCCAAGCGCCCCATGCGCGAGCCTCAAACGGCCGTTCGCGGAGCTAAAAGTGTCGAGCACGAGGCTTTTTGCTCGGCAGCCCGAGTTCTGAACTCGATGCTTGGAGCTTTTTGCTCGGCGATCCGAGCTCGGAGCTCGACGCGTGAGGCTTTTTGCTCGGCCATCCGAGCTCGGAGCTCGACGCGTGAGGTTTTTTGCTCGGCGATCCGAGCTCAGAGCTCGACGCGTGAGGCTTTTTGCTCGGCCGGCGGCGGTTTAAGCGTCTTCGGGCTCGTCGTCCGGGCCGGGCTGTGGCCCCGGGTCCATATCGGCGGGCACCGGCAGGTCGGTCGGGCGCACCGGCACACGGCCGCCCACCTGGTGCAGGCGGCGCAGCTGGTAGACATAGGCGAGCACTTCAGCCACGGCGGCGTACAGCGCTTCGGGAATCTGGTGGCCGATCTCGGTATGGCGGTACAGCGCACGGGCCAGCGGGGGCGCTTCCAGAATGGGAATCTTGTGCTCCGTCCCCAGCTCGCGAATCTTGGCCGCCACCATGTCAGCGCCCTTGGCCAGCACGCGCGGCGCTCCGCCTTCCTTTTCGGAATAGCGCAGCGCCACGGCGTAGTGCGTCGGGTTGGTGACGATCACGTCGGCCTTGGGCACATCGGCCATCATGCGGCGCTGGGCCGCCTGGCGCTGGAGGTTGCGGATGCGGCCCTTGACGTGCGGATCGCCTTCGGACTCGCGGTGCTCCTTGCGCACTTCTTCCTTGGTCATGCGGTGTTTGCGCGCGTATTGCCACAACGACAGCGGCACATCCACGGCCGCCACCAGCATCATAACCGCCGCCATGCAGAGGAAGGCCACGCCGGCCACGTGCAGGGTGTCGCGCATGGCCACGCCCAGGTCCTGCTGCGGCAGTTCGATCAGGTCACCCCGGTAATACCGGACCAGCAACCAGCCCACGCCGGCAATCAGGAACAGCTTGATCAGCAGGCGGGGCAGCTCCATCAGCCCCTCCAGCGAGAACATGCGCGTCAGGCCCTGCAGCTTGAACAGGCGCGAAATATCGGGGGCCAGCGGCTTGAACGAGATGGCCCCGCGCGTGAGCGCCAGCGGCGACAGCGCGGCAATCACCAGCATCAGCATCAGCCCGCCCAGCGCCATGGCCAGCGGCATGAACTGGCCGGTCACGTAGTTCCACTGGTCCTGCCCGCTGGTGTAGTTGTAGCGGTGGAACTCCAGGCAGCGCGCCAGAAAAGATGACGCAGCCCGCACAATCGAATCGCCCATCACCCACAAACCGCCCGCGGACACCGCCGTGAGGGCGAACGAAGCCAGTTCCCGTGATCTGGGAACGTCGCCTTCCTCGCGCGCCTGCTCGAGGCGCCTCGGAGAGGCTGGTTCGGTTTTTTCGAGATCGCTTTCTTCGGACATGCCGGGCGTGCGAGGGGTGGACGGACGCTCGCATTATCCCGCCCCGGTCTGGCCATCGAAGCGCAAAGAAGACGCCTTGAAAGCACGCTTATCGGCAAAAAGCCGTCCCGCGCGGTGGCGATGGCCCCTCTCGAACCCGATCCGCTCGCATGAGCAAGCCGCCCGGTTTGCGGTCGTGCCCCCTGGCTGCGCAAATACACCGCACCCCTATGTGGGGTCTGCTGCGCGATGCATGCGGTGCGGCTCGACATCCTCCAGCCGGTCTGCCGTGATATCCGCCGGATGCACCACCACGCCACCATTTCGCGCGATGAACTGTTGCGCATCCGCCAGATTCCGGAATGCGGGAAGATTGCCGCGCCGCATCGGTCCCAGAGCGGTCGACCCCGACACATAAACGGCCTGCAGTGCCGGAAGCCATCCACCCTCTCCCATGGCATGCACGTAGCTGGCGGCAACTTCCGAGGCCTGTCGCCCGGGTGCATAGCGCTGCAGGTTTCGCAGGTAGATGAACAGGGTCAGCGGTGAATCAAAGAAGTACGCATCGCCATTGGCAAAGATGAGCTGCGCCGCCCACCCGGGAACGCGAGATGGAAACGCCCCACAGACGGGGCAACGCGCGTTGGCTGGAACCGGACGAGGGGCATGTGGCTGCAATCCGGACCGCGGATCGTACGGCACGGCCGGCGCGACAAAGCAGATCTCGTCAGGCAACTTCGGTTCCGCCCGCAGGGCTGCACGTCCCACAAACCACCAGAGAGACCAGAGCGTCCCAAGCAATACAGCCAGTGCCAACAGCGGACGGCGCATCGTCATGACCCGCTCCATCCGCTCGCGCTGGTGCCACAGGCAATGACGGCCCTGAACAGAAGAGGACTGCGGCGAATCACAACTGAAAGCTCCTCCGAAGGTAAGCGGGCGCTGCTTCCCCGCCCACAAAAGACAGATCGACGGCACCGCGGGAGAGGCATTGCCGCATCCCATCGACAATCGCGTCGCCAGCCAACGCCAGGATGACGAGCATATCGACTCTGCCCACCTTCTAAATTGATCGAGGGCATGAATGACTTCTATCTAATTTAAATAGACCCTTCTTACGGCATTGGCATTTCCAATTCCTGCATAGCAAAAAATTATCCAAAAAAAATACCCGACATTGCATTGCGGATAAAAATGCATCTCCAATACTTGATTTGTATCAATTCTAGCCACGGGTATTTCGGCCAATTGATGCGAATCAATCTGTGTCGCAGGCGTAGCGCTACCATCGGCCGCTTCTGACACATGCGGTGAAATCTTGAACCGTTGCACTCCGCCCCTCCGTGGAACCCTGCCGAATATCGGGCTCGCCGGACTGACGCACACGCTGCGCTGGACTGCCAGTCCGGCCGCGAGCGCACCGGCGGCCCAGTACCGATATGCCTTCGACGGCGACACGATGGGCACGACATATCACGTCCGGCTCGCGCTTGCATCGCTTGATGACACGGCATTGCTCGATGCGGCGCGCGCAGCCGTGGATGCGGCTGTACAGGGAGTTGACCAACGCATGTCAACGTATCGGGCGGACTCGGAACTGTCGCAACTGAACCGGTATGCGGGCGGGCGCCCCTTCGCGTTGTCCGCCGACACGATCAGCGTATTGCAGATGGCGAAATCAGTGAGCCTCGCAACGGATGGCGCGTTCGATATCACAGCCGGGAGCTTCGTCAACCTGTGGGGCTTCGGGCCGGAAAAGGCTCAACGTGTGGTAACGCCGTACGAGCTGGCAATGCTCAAGAGCGCAGTCGGCACCGGCGCACTGGAAATCGACCCGCGCACGCGTACCGCCACGAAAGCCGACCCTCGCGTTTATGCCGATCTATCGGCCATCGCAAAGGGTTTTGGTGTCGACCAGGCGGCCATCGCGCTCGACGCGCTTGGCATCTCCGATTACATGGTCGAGGTGGGTGGAGAGGTGCGCGCCAAGGGCCGGCGCCATGACGGGCGCGCGTGGCAAATCGGTATTGAAGAGCCTCAGCGGACGCTACCGCGCCGTGCCCGATTCGTCGTGCCATTGCGCGATATGGCAATGGCAACGTCGGGCGATTACCGCATCTGCTTCGAGCAGGATGGGCAACATTACTCACACGAGATCGATCCACGTACAGGCCGCCCAATCGCCAATGGCCTGACTTCCGTCACCGTGGCCGCGTCGCAGTGTGCGATTGCCGACGCATACGCTACGGCGCTGATTGTGTTGGGCCCCGAGCGCGGCGTCGAGGTTGCCGAGCAACTCGGGCTGGCCGCCTATTTCGTCCTGCGCGATGTGGATGGCCGCCATCAAGACCGGTTGACGACCGCGTTTGCTGCGCTGGGCGGCCGCCCTGCCACAACCACCTGATCCACACCGCAACCCGCACAAAGCGCAACGGCATCGTCACATTCATTCATATCCGAATAGCCTCAATAAAAATAGGTTATTCAAATTTCCAATGGTCAATCGAATAGGGCTCATTTCAATTCATCTCGAATTGATGGGTTTCCCCTGACTTTGATGGCTATCAATAGCAAATTCCTGCGGTTTGTTAATGTGGTTTCCAATTCTGAGGGAGCGTAAGAGATGAGCCAATCCAACAATGATTTTGAGAATCCGATTCCGGTGAGCCCGACACGACGCAGCTTTCTGAACCGGACGGCAGCGGGCCTGGTCGGCGTGGGCCTGTCCGCCGGACTGGCAGCCTGCAACAAAGGCTCGGACAAGGATGCACCTGCGGCGGCGGCTCCGGCCGATGGCAAACCGGGCGCAGCCGGCGGCGTCGACTACAGCAAGTACGAAGTGCCGCCCGGCCAGTTGGACACGTACTACGCGTTCTCCAGCGGCGGCCACTCGGGTGAGGTTCGCATCTACGGTCTGCCTTCGGGGCGCTGCTTCAAGCGCATCCCCGTCTTCAACATCGATTGCCTGGTGGGCTGGGGTATCACCAACGAATCGAAGAAGATCATGGGCACCAACCCGGACGGCACGCTCAAGTACTGGACCGGCGATACCCATCACGTGCATCCGTCCTATACCGACGGCACGTACGACGGGAAATACATCTTCGTCAACGACAAGATCCACAGCCGGCTCGCCCGGGTGCGCATGGACACGATGGAATGCGACAAGATCGTCGAATTGCCGAACGTCCAGGGCTTCCATGGCGTCTTCCCGGACAAGCGGGACCCGGTGGATGACAAGATCAACCACACCACCCGCGTGTTCTGCGGCAACGAGTTCCATATTCCACAGCCCAATGACGGCCGCGACCTGAACGACCCGAAGAAGTATTTCTGCCTGTTCACCTGCGTGGACGCGGAGACGATGGAGCCCCGCTGGCAGGTCAAGGTCGACGGCAACATGGACCTGGTGGCCACGTCGTATGACGGCAAGCTCGCTGCTTCCAACCAGTACAACACCGAAGGCGGCGTGCATTACGAAGAGATGATGTCCGCCGAGCGCGACGCGTGCGTGTTCTTCAACGTGGCACGGATCGAAGCCGCGGTCAAAGCCGGCAAGACCTTCACCATCGGCACCTCGAAAGTCCCTGTCGTGGATGGCACCAAAGCCGCCAACACGGACCCGAAGACCGCGCTGACCTGCTATGTGCCCGTGCCCAAGAACCCGCACGGCGTGAATGCCAGCCCGGACGGCAAGTACTACGCGTGTTCAGGCAAGCTGTCGCCGACGGCAACCCTGATCGAGCACGACCTCGTCTTGAAGTGGTTCAGCGGCGAGCTCAAGGAGCCGCGCGACTGCGTCGTTGCCGAACCCGAGATCGGCCTCGGCCCGCTGCACACCGGTTTTGACAACCGCGGCAACGCCTATACCACGCTGTTCCTCGACAGCCAGATCGTCAAATGGAACCTTGAAGCGGCGATCAAGGCGTTCAAGGGCGACAAGACCGCCGTGCCGGTGGTGGACCGCATCGACGTCAATTACCAGCCGGGCCACGGTTTCACCTCGATGGGCGAAACCAAGGAGCCGGATGGCAAGTTCTTCATCTCGGACAACAAGTTCTCGAAAGACCGCTTTCTGCCGGTCGGCCCGCTGCACCCGGAAACAGCGCAGCTCATCGACATCTCCGGCGACAAGATGAAGCTCGTGGCAGACCATGCGGTCTATTCCGAGCCGCACGACTCGATCGTCATCCGCCGCGACATCATCAAGACGCGTCAGGTCTACAACATCGATGAGTTCCCGCACGCGGTGAAAGACCCGAAGGAGTGCCGCGTCGAGCGCAAGGGCAAGCAGGTGACGGTCTACCTGACCTCGCAGGCACCTGCCTTTGGCTTGCGCGAGTTCACTGTGAAGAAGGGCGATGAGGTGACGATCATCCTCACCAACCTCGACAAGGTGGAGGACTTGACCCACGGCTTCGCCATCCCGAAGTACAACATCAACTTCATCGTGAACCCGCAGGAAACCAAGTCGGTCACCTTCAAGGTCGACAAGCCCGGGGTCTACTGGTGCTACTGCACCAACTTCTGCCACGCGCTGCACCTGGAAATGCGCTCGCGCATGCTTGTTGAGGCGTAAGGGAGAAGGCGGACGTATGAAACACCTGTTCTCACGATTGGCGGTGATTGCCGCCACTTGTGCGATGGACACGTCCGCGCTGGCGGGCATCAGCGGCATGGCTTATGAGGCGCCGCTGCCCGCCGGTTTATCGACCGACCCGAACCTGTGCGCAATGGTGCCCTGCACGGACGTGCTGCCAGGCGCCAACAGCTTCTCCCCGCGCAAGGGGCACCCCCCTTACGTAGAGGGCTATCGCGACGTTGCGGGCAAGCGCCAGCTGGTCGGCTATGCGTTCCTGTCGACCGACATCGTGGACATGCCCGGCTATTCGGGCAAACCCATCATTACCCTGATGGGTATGGATGCGCACGGCGTGATCACGGGCGTCAAGGTCCTGCGACATTCCGAGCCGATCCTTCTGCTGGGCATTCCAGAAACCCAACTGACGCACTTCACCTCGCAATACGTCGGCAAGTTCGTCGGGGGAAGCATCGAGATCGGCAAATCCCACGCCGTGAGCGAGGGCGCCGTCGAACTCGACGCGATCAGTGGCGCGACCGTGACGGTGATGTCCGAGAATCAGGTCATTCTGCGCAGCGGCAAGGCCGTGGCAGAACAGGCCGGCATCATCGCGCCCAAGCGGCGCGCCCAGGCGAAATTCACGCCGGCAAATCAACCGCTGAGCTGGAAGGCACTGCTCGACCAGGGCGCTGTGCAGCGCCTGACCGTTCACCCTGAAGACGTTGGACTCCAAGCCAGCGGCCAGCCTTACGTGGATATGGTGTTCGGTGACATCAGTGCGCCTGTCGTAGGGCGCAGCATCCTGGGCGACGCGAATTACGCATCGCTCATGTCGAGCCTGAGGCCCGGCGAACACGCGATCTTCATCGCGTCGAACGGCACGGAGAGTTTCAAAGGTTCCGGCTTCGTGCGCGGGGGCATCTTCGACCGCATCCAGGTCGCCCAGGATACCGACACCTTCACCTTCCGGGACCTCGATTACCAGAACCTCTACGGCATCCGCGCAACCGGTGCGCCTGAGTATCGCGAATCTGGCATCTTCATCATCCGCAGCCCGGGGTTTTCGTCGGCGTATCCGTGGAAGTTGGTGTTCCTGGCCAACAAGTTGGACGCGGAAACCGGCGCAAAGACATTCACAAGCTTCGACCAGGAATACTGGCTCCCGGCGGATGAGCTGGTTGGCGGGCGGCCGCAGTACGACCGCCCCGCTCCGCCCTGGCTGCAAATCTGGAAGGCGCGCGCCGTCGAGATCGGCCTGTTCGCCCTCCTGTTGATTGGCGCGGGCGCGGTATACGCGTCGCGCGACACGCTGGTGCGCCGCTCCAGGCGCAAGGACAAGCGCTGGGTCTCCTGGCCCAAGTACGCGCTGTGGACCACGAGCATCGGCTTCGCTGGATTCCATCTCATGGCGCAGCCGTCCATCACGCAGGTGCTGACATGGTTCCACGCCATTCTCTTCAAGTGGCGGTGGGATCTGTTCCTGTCCGATCCGTTCATCTTCCTGTTCTGGTGGTTCATCATCATCAGCGTGTTCTTCTGGGGCCGCGGCATGTTCTGCGGTTGGCTGTGCCCCTACGGCTCGCTGAGTGAGATCCTTTACAAGGTGGGGGGCAAACTTGGTCTTGCGCGCTTCCAGTTCCAGTTGCCCAAGGCGCTGCACGACAAGCTCAAGTGGATCAAGTACGGCGTGTTTGCCGGCCTGCTCGGGATGTCGTTCTACTCGATGGGCACCGCCGAGAAGCTGGCGGAGATCGAGCCGTTCAAGACCACGTTCCTGGTCGGCGTCTGGAACCGGACGTGGCCCTTCGTCACGTTCTGGAGCGTGCTGGCTGTCGCCGCCCTGTTCATCGAGCGGCCATTCTGCAAATACCTGTGCCCGCTGGGCGCTTCGCTCGCTATCCCGTCGACGTTCCGGTGGTGGGGTCTGAAACGCAAGCAGGAATGCGGCCCGTGCCGCGCCTGCGAGGCGGGCTGCGGATCGCAAGCCATCGGACGCGACGGCAAGATCGACCAGCGCGAATGCCTGCTGTGCCTGGATTGCATGGTCATGTATTACGACGATCATGCGTGCCCTCCGCTGGTCAAGGAGCGCAAGCACCGCACGAGTGCCGGCTTGAAACTGACACCGATCGGCGCCGACGGCTACTACATCCCGATCCAGCCAGTGCCAAGCGCGCCGCCCAAACCCGCTGCACCGGCGCCCGCTTCGCTGCCGCTGCCTCCGGTAGGCACGCTCGCCCGGTTGCGTCGTGAACTGACTGATCACCTCTTCCCGTGGAACCGGCAATTCCTCAGCCACCCGTTGTTCTTCCGTGCCGCCGGCATTGGCCTGGCCGTGCTGGTCACCTGGGCGTGGCTGCTCGGTGCGGGCGGCAGGCTTGGCGCCGGCATCGTACTGGGCTGGTGGTTGGCGTGGTCCGCCTACGAATGGGTCATGCGCATGGCGTGCAAGCCCTATGTGAAGGAAGGCGCCTGGTGGGGTTACAAGTTGCGTACAGCCTCCTGGGCCGACATGGCTGCCTATGTCGGCATGAAGAACCTGCTGATTGGCGCAGGCCTCTTCCTTGCCATGAAGGGCGTGGGCGTGCTGCCGGCGCTGCAATCCCTGCCCCAACTGAAATGGCTGTACTGACCCGGCTCCTCTGCGCGATCTCGGCACTGCTGGTCTGCACTGCGGCCTGCGGTGCGGAGATTCGCGTGCATGCCGGCAGTTCGATTGCGCAGGCGGTCACGCTCGCGCATGCAGGGGACACCCTCATCATCGAGCGCGGGCGGTATCAAGGCCCGGTCCGGATCGACAAGCCCTTGACCCTGGTGGGCATCGACCGCCCCACCATCAGCGGTGGCCTTGCCGGCGATGTAATCCGCGTCGCGTCGCCGGACGTCACGATGGATGGCCTGATTGTCAGCGACAGCGGCGACGACCTCGGCGCGCAGAACGCCGGCATCTACATCCAGCCCGGCGCCGATCGCGCCACGGTCAGACACTGCGAGCTCACCTACAACCTGTTCGGCCTGTGGATTGAAGGCGTGAAGGATGTGCACGTCGTGGGCAACGTGATTGCCGGCAAGCGCGATTACCCCTCCGCGCAACGCGGCAACGGCATCCAGCTCTACAACACGACGGGTGCGCAGCTCGACGGCAACGAGATCAGTTTTTCGCGTGACGGCATCTATGTCGATGTCTCGCACCACGCGCTGTTTCGTGCCAACCGCATCCACAACGTGCGCTATGGCACGCACTACATGAACTCCAACGACAACGTGTGGGAGGGCAACGAGTCCTACCACAACCGCGGTGGCCTGGCGCTCATGATGACGCGCCGCCAGATCGTGCGCGGCAACCGCGCCTGGGGCAACACCGACCACGGCATCATGCTGCGCACCATCCAGGATTCGGTCATTGAAGACAACGTGGTGTCCGGAAACCTGCGCGGCTTCTTCGTCTACGACGCCGAATACAACGTGCTGAGCAACAACCTCGTCATCGGCAATACGGTCGGCATGCACGTCTGGGCAGGGTCCATTCACAACAAGGTGGACGGTAACGATTTCATCGATAACCAGGAGCAGGTGCGCTACGTTGCCACGCACGACGAGCCCTGGGGCGGGCGCAGCGGCAATTACTGGAGCAACTATGCCGGATGGGACCGCAACGGCGACGGCCGCGGCGACGTGCCCTATCGCGCAAGCGATCTGATGGACCGGCTGTTGTGGCGCTTCCCGAGCGCCAAGCTGCTGCTCAATAGCCCCGCGGTACAGACGTTGAGGCTGATCTCGGAGCAATTCCCGCTGCTGCGCTCACCCAGTGTGGTCGACGCCAGCCCCCGCATGCGTCCACGGGGCAATGATTGGCGCGCGTGGGTGAACAAACATGATTGAAGCGCGGCAACTGGTGAAGCGCTACGGCGAGATCGAAGCCGTAGCGGACGTGAGCCTGACGGTGCATCCCGGCGAGCTATTCGGCCTGATCGGCCACAACGGCGCGGGCAAAAGCACGCTGTTCAAGATGCTCCTTGGGCTGGAGGCGCCCACCGCGGGTGAAGTGCGCATTGGAGGCCAGCCCATGAGCAGTGGGGCCTTCCGATCGGTGCGGCGCAACCTTGGCTATCTGCCGGAAAACGTGGTGTTCTATGACAACCTGACTGGCCAGGAAACGCTGGAATTCTTCGCTGCGCTCAAGCGTGCGCCGCGAACGGATTGCGCGCGCGTGCTGGAACGCGTGGGGTTGTCCCATGCCGCAGACCGCCGCGTGCGCGGCTATTCCAAGGGCATGCGCCAGCGCCTCGGTTTCGCCCAGGCCCTGCTCGGCCAGCCCACACTCCTGTTTCTCGACGAGCCCACCAACGGCCTGGACCCGCAGGGGATTCGCGACTTCTATCGCACCCTGGGCGAACTGCAGGCACAGGGCGTGACCATCGTGCTGACCTCGCACATCCTGTCGGAAATCCAGGAGCGCGTGGGCCGCCTGGCGATCATGAAAAACGGACGCGTGCATGCGCAGGGCACGGTGCAATCATTGCGCGAATCGATGGCCCTGCCGCTGTGGTTCGACCTGCGGCTGACGGGCGGCCCTGAACATGCCGAGCCCGCCCTGCGGCGCGCGCTCGCGGCCGCGCCAGGATGCGAACTGCACATCGATGGATCGCGCGCCACCGTGCTGTGCCCGCGGCCGGCGAAGATGCCATTGCTGCAATCGCTATCCACGCTCGGCGCGACACTTGCCGATCTGCAACTGCGCGAACCCTCGCTCGAGGACGTGCTCCTCGGCCAACCTGCTTGAGGCCGGACATGCAATTGACACTCGAACCCCGGCAGATCGGTATCGTCGTCGCCAAGGAATTCCACGACCGCATCCGCAACCGGTGGGTGCTGGCGGTGACCACCGTATTGACAGCCTTTGCGCTGGTGATCGCCTACTTCGGTGCTGCACAGCAAGGCGAAGTCGGGCTGCGCGGCATGGAAGTCACGATCGCCAGCCTGGTCAGCCTGGTGATCTATCTCGTACCGCTGATTGCGTTGATTCTCGGCTTTGATGCGATCGTGGGTGAGCGCGAGCGCGGCTCGCTGGACCTGCTGCTTTCCATGCCGATCACCCGAGTCGAGCTGCTGCTCGGCAAATACCTCGGCTTAGCGGCCGCGCTGGCGTGCTCCACGATCGTCGGCTTTGGGCTGGTCGGGATACTGTTGGCCGTGAAGCTGCCGCTCGCGGCCATGTATCACTACGCTGGCTTCATGCTCAGTTCAGTGCTGCTGGGCATGGCCTTCCTGAGCCTGGCCCTGTTGGTGTCCGTCGTTGCCGCCGATCGCACGCGCGCAAGCGGTGTCGCCATCGCGTTGTGGTTCTTCTTCGTGCTGGTATTCGATCTGCTGCTGCTCGGCGCGCTGATCGCCACGGGCGGAAAGCTGGGATCTGACGCCCTGCCCTACCTGATGCTGCTCAACCCGGCAGACATCTTCCGCATCCTCAACATCTTCAGCTTTGACGAAGTCCGAACACTCTACGGTCTAGCGACCGTATTCCCCGAGCGCATGGCCGACCCGCTCGTGCTCGGCTCCCTCATGACCGCCTGGATCGTCGCTCCGCTCGCCGTGGCCGCATGGAAATTCCGCAAATGAAACGCACACTGCAACCTCCTCTATCCGCCCTGCGCCGCCGTGCGCGCACGGCCCTGTTCGCCACCGCAATCGTCCTGGCCGGCTGCCAAGGCGCCACCTCTACACCTGATCCGATCGAACTCACGCGGGATACGCCCTGCAGCCTCGACGGCATGACGGTGGCTGACTTCCCCGGCCCGAAGGCGCAGATTTTGTATGACAAGGGCGCCCCTGACGTCTTCTGCGACACCATCGAGCTGTTCTCGATCGTGCTGCGCCCTGAACAACAGCGGCACATGCGCGCCATGTACGTGCAAGACATGGCCAAGACAGACTGGAATACGCCGCAGGGCCACTGGATCGATGCCCGCACCGCGTTCTACGTCGTGGGATCGAAGGCGCGCGGATCGATGGGCGCCACGTTTGCATCCTTTGCCACGCAGGCCAATGCGGACGCCTTCGCTACACGTCAAGGCGGCAAGGTTTACAAGTTCAATGAAATAACGCCCCAAATGGCACAGCTCGACGGTGGCGTACTGAAAGACCACCAGATGTAACCGGCCCCAGAGAACCCGAAATGATCGATTACTTTGCCAATCTACCGCCCGACGATGCCGTTCAGATGGAGCAGCTCAGCCGCTTGTCCTACGAGCTGCGGGAAAGCCGGCGCAAGCTGCTCGAACCCTATGGGGTGAACGACGAGGGGGATCTGCTCGCGCGTATCGCGGCAGCGGACTTGCCGGAGCATCCGGCCTATGAGCATTACCTCGGCTCACTCGCGCTTGCCACCGCCAAACAAGACGTCACCGCTGAACTGAAGGCGCTGCTGGCGCGCATGGGAGGCTGATCATGCACCATCTCGAACTCAAAGAGGCACTGGAGGCGCACTACGGTGCGGTGTTGGCAGAACCTCCGACGCTGTGCCAGGACGCCTTACTGGTCTCGCTCAACAACGGCGTTCTGCTCGAACTGCGTTACCCCGCTGCGTCGGAATACGCAATCGCGTGGCGCTGGGGGGATGCGCAATTGCGCATCGACACCGCGCCGCTGCATCGCACCCTCGCCACCTTCCCGAACCATTTGCACGATGCGTCGGACGTGCTGCGCGAAGATCGCCTGACCCACCCGAGCGCGGAACCCTGGGCCAACGTGCGCGCCGTGATCGATGCCGTGCTGGTCGACCCGCTGTTGCAAGCATAAGCAAACGGCGCTCACCCGGAGCGCCGCCAACCCTGCCCGAGGGCGATGTCGTTACGTCGCCTTCGACGTCATGTAATCCACCCCGGCTTTCACGTCTTCATCGCCGAGCGATGCGTTGCCGCCTTTTGCGGGCATCGTACCCTTGCTGCCCGAGAAGCCGTGCAGCGCATGGTCGTAGAGGGTGTCCTTGCCCTGCGCGATGCGAGGGGCCCAATCGTCCTTCGATTTGAACATCGGCGCGCCGCCGGCACCGGTGCCGTGACACATCGCACAGGTGGACTTGTAGACCTTCTCTCCTTTCTCGACATCGCCGGCGCTGGCCTGGGTTGCCTGCGGCGCAGCGGCTGCTGCAGCCACAGTTGCGGGAGCCGCAGTGGCGGAGGCAGCGGAAGCAGCCTCCTCATTCTTGCTGCATGCCGTCAGCAAGGTGAACCCCACCAGGGCAGCAATGGTTATAGGTCGAATGAGCACGTCGATACCTCGAATCAAAAGGAGTGAGAACAGTGGCCCAAATAGGCCATGACCATGATAAGAATGAATACCGGCTCAGGCCTTGACGCCAATCAGCGCAAGGCTTTGTGGGGCGTT
Organism: Ralstonia sp. VS2407; assembly: GCF_052950655.1. Taxonomy (NCBI): domain Bacteria; kingdom Pseudomonadati; phylum Pseudomonadota; class Betaproteobacteria; order Burkholderiales; family Burkholderiaceae; genus Ralstonia; species Ralstonia sp. VS2407. The sequence continues at coordinate 262,456 of NZ_JBRFVG010000006.1, read as the reverse complement.
GTAACGTGTCAACTCCCCTACGGCGGTCATGGAAATACCGGCGGGATACCGCTGCACCCGGCACCTTCCTGACGCGCACGTAGCGCGGTCTGGGAATGCCATCGCCGCAGACGGTCACGGCGCCGCACACGTCGTCGTCATCGACGTGTCGCGAGCCATCGGACAAGGCAGCGTATTTGGCGCAGAGGCTGCGATGCATCATGTTCTCAGATGCAGGCCAAGGCTTCGTTCCTACGTCTGCAGGACACTCTCGGGCCGGGCGGGTGATGGTGCACGTGCGGGAACTGCCGATCCCGGCAGGACTCTGCGCGGGCGACAACACCGCCGATGCGGCATTGCGCAGCGAATTTCATCGCTGGCTTGCACAGCTTTGGGAGAGGAAGGACGCGCAGATCGACGCCATGCTGGCGCGCGCTGCGCTGAAGAACCAATGAGGCGATTCGCTCCGTCGCAACTGTCAACGCGAGGCTGACAACACGGAGAAACAGCGCCCCCGCATCCTGCGAGGGGCTGGCAATGCAGGTTCAGAACCCGAGGCTTTCCAGCAGGTCGTCCACCTGTTCCTGGTTGGCGACCACATCCGGATGGTCCGGATTGATCTGCGGGCCGTTGAGCAGCGTCGTGGCAACTTGCGCGGCTTCCACGCGCAGGTGTTCCGGCGCGTTGTCGAGCAGGATGCCGACGAGCTGGCTCTCGATGAGCTGGACAACGTCCAGCACCTTCTTGATCACCTGGCCGGTCAAGTCCTGGAAGTCCTGGGCCATCAGGATTTCCATGAGCTGCTGGTTCGTGTCGCGCGTCTTTTCCGGAACGCTGCGCAGGAAGCCGTTGGTCTGGCCGACGAGCGCGCGAATCTCTTCGTCGCCCAGTTGGCGGTCCATCCACGACTGCCAGCGGTTGACCAGCGCCTCGGCGTCGGACTCCAGCGCGTCTTGCACGGGCCGCGCGGCGTCGATGGCGTTGAGCACGCGGGTGGCCGCCTGCTCGGTCATGTTGGCGATGTAGTTCAGGCGGTCGCGTGCGTCGGGAATGGCCGATGCGGCCTTCTCAACGCCCTTGTCCAGACCCAGCTCGCGCATGCTTTCGCGCAGCATGCGAGTGAGGTGGCCGATGCGCTGGAGCATTTCCGGCATGTCACCGTGGTCTGCGCCTTCTGCGGCAGGTGCCTGGGCGCCATCGTGCATCTCGCTCATCACGCCCCCTTTTCGAGCTTCTCGAAAATCTTGCCCAGCTTTTCGTCCAGCGTGGCAGCCGTGAAGGGCTTGACCACGTAGCCGTTGGCTCCTGCCTGGGCAGCGGCGATGATGTTTTCCTTCTTGGCCTCGGCCGTCACCATCAGCACCGGCAGCTTGCTGATGGCGGTGTTGGCGTCAGCACGGATGCTCTGCAGCATCTGCAGGCCATCCATGTTGGGCATGTTCCAGTCCGAGATCACGAAATCGAACCGGCCTTCCTTGACCTTGGCCAGGCCGGCGGCGCCGTCTTCGGCCTCGTCGACGTTGGCAAAACCGAGTTCCTTGAGCAGGTTACGCACGATCCGGCGCATCGTCGGGAAATCGTCGACGACGAGGAATCGGTACTGGCTCTTGTCCATGGACACAATCTCCGCAAACTAACTGAATTGGGGGGTTTCGGGCTTCCTTGGCAATCTTATCGGCGCCTGGGGCCGATTCTTGAGCGCCGGAATGGTGCGGGGCGCCTGACTGCTGCGCCCCGCAACCAATGTACCCGCAAATATTGCGTTATACCCGCGTCACACGGCCGTGTGCCGACAGCTTGGCCAGCACGTGCGGGCCGATCTGCGACAGCGGCAGGACTTCATGCACGCCGCCGTGTGCCACGGCCTCTTTGGGCATGCCGTAGACCACGCAGGACGCCTCGTCCTGGGCAACGTTATAGGCACCCGCGTTGCGCATTTCCAGCATGCCGACCGCGCCGTCCTTGCCCATGCCGGTGAGGATGACGCCCAGGGCGTTGGCCCCGGCGTTGCGCGCGGCAGAGCGGAACAGCACATCCACGGCCGGGCGATGGCGGTTGACCGGCGGGCCCTGGTCCAGCTCGGTGACATAGTTGGCGCCGCTGCGGCCCAGCGACAGATGCATGTCGCCCGGGGCAATGTAGGCGTGGCCGGGCAGCACACGCTCGCCGTGCACGGCTTCTTTCACGCGGATGCGGCACAGGCCGTCCAGCCGCTTGGCGAACGACGTGGTGAAACCCGCCGGCATGTGCTGCACGATGAGGATGCCCGGGCAATCGGGCGGCATTTCCAGCAGGAAATCCTTGATGGCCTCGGTGCCGCCGGTGGAAGCGCCCACGATGATGAGCTTTTCCGTCGACGAGAAATGGGTACGCGCAGGTGCCGGGGTGGCCGGTGCGTGGTCCGCGCGAACGTGTGCGCCAGGTGCGGATGCAGTTGCTGATCCGGGCATCGCAGCCACGGCAACCGGTGCGACAGTACGCGGACGCAGCTTTGCCCGGGCCGCCGTGCGGATCTTGTCGGCAATCTGGTCGGCGTATTCGTTCATGCCGTCGCGCATGCCCAGCTTGGGCTTGGCGACAAAATCCACTGCGCCCAGCTCCAGCGCGCGCAGGGTGGCTTCAGAGCCGCGCTCGGTCAGCGACGAGATCATGACCACCGGCGTCGGGCGCAGGCGCATGAGCTTTTCCAGGAAGTCGAGGCCGTCCATCTTCGGCATTTCGACGTCGAGCGTGAGCACGTCCGGATTGGTCTGCTTGATGAGGTCGCGCGCGATGATCGGATCGGGCGCCACACCCACCACTTCCATGTCCGGCTGGCTGTTGATGATCTCCTTCAGGATGCTGCGGATCAGTGCGGAATCGTCGATGCACAGCACCTGAATCTTGCGTTTGTCGTTCATGTTCGGGAGCAAGTCTTCTGAATGTTGAGACCGTTGCAAAACGAAGCGAAGCGGTTCTGATGGATCAGCGCCGACGCAGACAGTACAAGTCGTACGGCAAGGCGGCGCGGGGCCGTCAGAATCGTTTTTCAGCGGTCTCCTAGGTAAAGAGTTGGAGGCGGGAGGCTGGCTTTGTCGTGATGGACTTCGACAGCTTGCTGGCGTATTGCGCCTCGCTGTCCAGCTCGGCCGCCGAGTTTTGCGAGCGCAGCTTGCGCACCATGATCTGGCCGGTGGACGGTACGAAATACACCTTGCGCGGGTGCACGTCAAAGAGGTCTTTGGCGGCCACGGTCAGGCCTTCGTTGCGCAGGAATTCGAGCACGAACTTGCCGTTGCGCTCGCCCACGTCGAGCGTGCTCATGCCGGCAAGGACGGCGGCGCCGCCAAACACCTTGATCTCCAGGCGCTCGCGCTTGGCGCCGGCCTTGTAGAGCTGGTTCAGCAGCACTTCCATGGCGTGCGTGCCATAGCGCATGGAGGGCGACAGGATCGATTCGCCTTCGTTGCGCGAGGGCAGCATGAAGTGGTTCATGCCGCCAATGCCGAGGGTCTTGTCGCGCACGCAGGCGGACACGCACGAGCCGAGCACCGTAACCAGCATCAGGTCTTCGGTGGTGACGGAATACTCGCCAGGCAGCACTTTCATGGCGCGCCGCCCGAAGGTGGTGTCGTAATACGCGTGCGTGCTGGCGGACGATTGCGCGAGCGTGGCCATGGCGCCAGCGCTCATGCCGCTGTTCATGCCGCTGTCAGTGCGTACGGCGTCGGCCGCCGATTGCGGGGTCGCGCGTTTGCCGAATTCGATCATCGTGCCCCCATCTTGGCGCGCACCTCGGGCGCGATTTCGTACACGGTCTTGCCGCGCAGCGACCACGCCTTGGTGACCTGCAGGAAGCTCTCCGAATGGCCGGCAAACAGCAGGCCATCGGGTTTCATCACGTCGATGAAATGCTCAAGAATCTTGGCCTGCGTGGGCTTGTCGAAATAGATCATCACGTTGCGGCAGAAGATCACGTCGAACTTCTGCTGCAGCGGCCAATCGCGGTCGAGCAGGTTGATCTGGCGAAAGTCGATCATGGCCTGCAGCTCGGGCCGCACGCGGGCATAGCCCTCCTGCTTGCCGGTGCCGCGCAGAAAATACTTCTTCAGGCGCTCGGGCGACAGGGCCGCGACCCGCTCCATCGGATAAATGCCGGCACGCGCACGGGCCAGCGCGTTGGTATCCACATCAGAGGCAACCACGCTCACCTGGCTGGGCGACATCGAACCAAAGGCTTCGGCCAGCGTGATGGCGATCGAGTATGGCTCTTCGCCCGTCGACGATGCCGAGCACCACACGGTGAACGGCGTGCGCTTGGCCTTGGCGTGCTCGTGCAGGATCGGGAAGTGATGCTGCTCGCGGAAGAACGCGGTCAGGTTGGTGGTCAGCGCGTTGGTAAAGGCTTCCCACTCGTCGGGCAGGTGGCCTTTTTCCAGCGCATCCAGATAGTCGCGGAACGAGCCGAGGTTGACCACGCGCAAGCGGCGGGCCAGCCGGCTGTAGACCATTTCACTCTTGCGGTCGGACAGTGAAATACCGACGCGGCGGTAGATCAGGTCGCGGATGCGGCCGAAATCTTCGGCGGTGAATGAAAACTCACGCGACGCGAGCGTCGGCGAAACTGGCGCCAAATTTTGTGCTGCCATGGATAACTAACCCCGTGTTTGGCGAGTCTTGATGCCCGCTCTCAGTCGTTGGCGGGCACCGTTTCCGCGGGCCGCGCCAAGTTTGCTGTTGGCGAGGCTGGCGTCAGAAGGTGCTCCAGTCATCTTCATCGGCAGAACCGGCGGCGAGCTTGAGGGTCGGGGCAATGGCGGCCTCGGAAATGGCAGCCGAAACGACGGCGGCGGCCACAGGTGCAACCGGTACGTGTGCCTCTTGAGGCGCTTTTTCTTCTTGCGCGGCGGGAGCCTCCAGGGCAGCCTCGGGCGCCGCTGCCGGCTTGGCCGACTTGCGCGACGCCATGGCGCGTGCCACGGAAGGCACCACTTCGGTCTTCTCTGGGCGGATCTCGCTGCGGACGGCCGGTGCCGAAATGGCAGAAACTGCAGAGAGGGCACTCGGCGCCGCCACGGCCAACTCCACCGAGGCATCGGTGCGGAATGTCGCCACGGCATTGCGCAGCAGTTGCGCCTGTTCTTCCAGCGACAGGGCGGCAGCGGCGGCTTGCTCCACCAGCGCGGCGTTCTGCTGCGTGACCTCGTCCATCTGGTTCACGGCCTGGTTGACCTGTTCAATACCGGAGCTTTGCTCGTCCGACGCGGCGGAAATCTCGCCCATGATGTCCGTCACGCGGCGCACGGCCACCACGACCTCTTCGATGACCGTGCCGGCTTCGGCCACCAGGGCCGACCCGTTGCGCACACGGCCGACGGAATCGCCGATCAGCTCCTTGATCTCCTTGGCCGCCGTGGCCGAGCGTTGCGCCAAGCTGCGCACCTCGCCCGCCACCACGGCAAAACCACGGCCCTGCTCGCCCGCGCGCGCGGCTTCCACCGCCGCATTCAGCGCCAGGATGTTGGTCTGGAACGCAATGCCCTCGATCACGCCGATGATGTCGGCGATCTTCTTGCTGCTGGCGTTGATGCCGGCCATGGTTTCGACCACGCGGCCCACCACTTCGCCGCCCTTGACGGCGATGTCCGACGCGCTGCCGGCCAGTTGGCTGGCCTGGCGCGCGTTGTCGGCGTTCTGCTTCACGATGCTGGTGAGTTCTTCCATGCTGGAAGCGGTTTCCTCCAGCGACGAGGCCTGCTCTTCCGTGCGCTGCGACAGGTCTGCATTGCCGGCCGCGATCTGCTTGGTGGCACTGGCAATGGAGTCGGCAGAACTCTTGATGTTGGTGATCGTGCCGGTCAGTTGCTGCTGCATCTGCGCCATGGCGAAAAGCATGCTGTCGTGGTCGCCGGGGCGCGTCTGCACGTGCACGGCCAAGTCTCCGGCGGCAATGCGGCGGGCAATCTCGGCCGCGTACGAAGGCTCGCCACCCAACTGGCGCGACAGCCGGCGTGCAATGACCAGGCCCAGCACGATGCCGAGCAGCGCGCCCGCGCAGGCCATCACAATCATGACCAGGCGCGAGCGCTCCGCGTCGTCACGAGCCTTGACGGTGGATGCGGCAGAGACCTCCTCCACACGCTTGACCATCTTGTCGAGCGTCTTTTCAAACGCGGCGGTGTCATCCAGCAAGCCGACGTTCTCGGCCGTGACGCGGCTGTCGAACTGGGTCGGGTCCAGGCCCTGCTTGTCCATCAGCGCCACGAAGTCGGTCATGCGCTTGCTCCAGACCGGGTAGATCGCATCGACCTCGCGGATCATCTTCTTGCCTTCGTCCGACGTGAACAGCGGGCGCACGTTCTCCACACCGTCTTTCAGGTGCTGCATGCTGTCGGCAATCTGCGTGCTGAGCGTCTTGCGCTCCGTGAGCGTGGTGGCAATCAGCAGCGCCGTCTGCGCACGGCTGGCATGCGCCAGGCTGTTGGCCGCGCTGCCCATCTGCGTGATGGCGCGCATCTGCTTTTGCGCCAGTTCTTCGCTTGCCTTGGTCAACTGCGTGATCGTGTAGATGCCCAACCCGCCAATGGCCGCGCCCATGGCCGCCACGATCAGGAAACCACCGGTAAGTACCGTGGACACCGGCAACCGCTTGATCCAACCCATGTTGTCTACCTCTTCCTGTTTTTTATATGCCCCCTAACCGCTATCGGCCTGTGGGGGACGGCTCTTTAGAACCGCCGTGGGGTCATGCCACTTCAGTGGGGGGTCACCCCGGTTTCAGCAGGCACTAGCCCAGGCAAAAAAAAACCTGCCCCGGAGGGCAGGCTGCACACCACAAACACACACGAGAGAGCTTTCGCGAGCAGCGAAGATCCCGTGCATACATGGTCAAAAGGTTTCCCAGTCGCTATCGTCGCCGCCTGCGGCAACGAGCTTGGGTACGGGCAACTTGGGCGCTGACGCAGCCGCTTTGGTGACGGCAGCGGCGGCGGTGCGCTCGCGTTGTTGTTCTTTGGCGCTGGCCGGCGCTGCAGTTGCAGCCACGGCCTGCGCGATGGGTTCAGCAGTATTGCGTGCGGCGGCCTTCGGCTTGGCGGCACGGCGCGGCACGGCCTTGGCTTTGGGCGCCGGCTTGGCAGCCGCGCGTGCGGCCACCGGCACGGTGGACACTGCGTTTGCCTGTGCACCGGCCGGCGTCCGGAACGCCGCCACAGCCTGGCGCAGACCGCTGGCCTGTTCCTGCAGCGACATCGCGGCGGCGGCGGCTTGCTCCACCAGCGCGGCGTTCTGCTGCGTGCCTTCGTCCATTTGCGTGACAGCCTGGTTGATCTGCTCGATGCCGGCGCTTTGTTCGTCCGATGCGGAGCTGATCTCGCCCATGATGTCGGTCACGCGTTTCACGGCAACGACCACTTCGTCGATGACGCTGCCCGCTTCGGCCACCAGCGTGGTGCCGTTTTCAACGCGGCCAACCGAATCGCTGATCAGCTCTTTGATTTCCTTGGCTGCCGTGGCCGAGCGCTGCGCCAGGCTGCGCACCTCACCGGCCACCACCGCAAAGCCCCTGCCCTGCTCGCCTGCGCGTGCGGCTTCCACCGCCGCATTCAGCGCCAGGATGTTCGTCTGGAAGGCAATGCCTTCAATTACGCCGATGATGTCGGCAATCTTCTTGCTGCTGTCGTTGATGCCGGCCATGGTGTCCACCACGCGCCCCACCACTTCGCCGCCCTTGACGGCAATATCCGAGGCGTTGCCCGCCAGCGTGCTGGCCTGGCGCGCGTTGTCGGCGTTCTGCCGCACGATGCTCGTCAGCTCTTCCATGCTCGACGCGGTTTCTTCCAGCGCCGAAGCCTGCTGCTCGGTGCGCTGCGACAGATCGGCATTCCCGGCGGCAATCTGCTGCGTGGCACTGGCAATCGAGTCGGAGCCGGAGCGCACCTGCCCCACCATCTTCTGCAGGCTTTCCTGCATGCGTTGAAGCGCCTGCAGCAGGCGGCCGGTTTCATCGGCACGGTCCACATGAATGGTGTGCGTAAGGTCGCCCTGCGTGATGTGCTCGGCCTGTTCAATGGCGCGCATCAACGGCAGCGTGATCGAACGGCGCAGCGCCCACGTCAGCAGCCCGCCCACCAGAATGCCGCCCAGCAGCAGGCCGGTGGTAAGAGCGCTCAGCGCGTGGTGCTCGGCCTGGCTGGCTTCGTAGCTGGCTTTGGCCGCGTCCATCTGCAGGCGGTTGAGCGCCGTCACCTTGTCGCCAAGGGGACGGTACAGGGCGGGCATGACGTCCATGACGGTCTTGTTGATGCGCGCTTCGTCGTGCGTCTGCACGGCTTGCATCAACACCTGTGCGCCGTCACGCACGAAGACGTCGCGCAGACCCTGGGCCTCGTCGGCCAGCTTGCGTTCCTCCGCCGTGGTGGGCAGCGCGCGGTAGCGCTTCCAGGCGGCGTCGGACTTGTCGAGGAACATCTTGGCGCGCTCGACCGTTTTCTCCGTGCCGGGCGCATTGGGCGCCATGGCTGCACGATCGAGCACGATGCGGAAGCTCAGGAGGTTGGAATCGGATTCGGCCAATGCCACGGTGCCCGCCAGCTGCACGGCATAGCCGTCCTGCACGCGGGTGTTGGCGTGCTGCATGCCGATGAGGCCCGACACGCCCACGATAACGGCGAGCACACCAATGCCCGCCATCATCAGCCCCAAGCGGAGCCGGATGGTCATTTTGCTGAACATGCTTCCCTCCCCTAACGGCGCCGCACCTGTTGTTACGGTGTCTTGTCGCCCGCCGGGCCCCTTCGGCCCGGCCTCAATCGCTGTGGGCACGTACGCCGCGCCCCAGCCGGATTCATGTCGCGATCAGGCGGCTTCCGCTTCGTCGCACAGTGCCATGTCGGCCGACATCAGCAGGCGCTCGATGTCTACCAGGATCAGCATGCGCTCGTCGATCGAACCCAGACCACGGATGTATTCCGTATCCAGCGCGCCCGAGAACTCCGGCGCCGGCTTGATCTGCTGGCTTTGCAGCGTCAGCACGTCAGACACACCATCCACGACGATGCCGACCACGCGGTCCATCAGGTTCAGGATGATGACGACGGTGTACTGGTTGTACTCGACGCGCTCGAGCTGGAACTTGATGCGCAGATCAACGATCGGCACGATGATGCCGCGCAGGTTGATCACACCCTTGATGAAATCGGGCGCATTGGCAATGCGCGTGACGGTCTCGTAGCCGCGGATCTCCTGCACCTTCAGGATGTCGATGCCGTATTCCTCGCGGCCCAGCGTGAAGGCCAGATACTCTTCCCCGCCGGTGTCTTCGCCGACCACGTGTTTCTTGACTTCCATTGCGGCTCCCCTCGGCCCCGTCGGGCCACTAGATTGAATTCGTTGTGGTGGTGGATCCCACCCTGCCAGGCGTGAACGCTTATGCCGCGGCCATCGCCTCGGTCGAGAAACGACCACCCTGTGCTTCGCCCACCTCGTGCTTTTCGGCACTAACGGCACGCATCGCGTTTTCTGAATGGCCCGCGCGGGTCTCGCGCATCAGCGCCGACACGTCGACGATCAGCGCTACGCTGCCATCGCCCAGGATGGTCGCGCCCGAGATGCCCGGCACGCGGCGGTAGTTCGTCTCCAGGTTCTTGACCACCACCTGTTGCTGGCCGACCAGCTCGTCGACCTGCAGCGCGATCTTCTTGCCCTCCGAATCCAGGATCACGACGATGCCTTCCGACGGATCGGGCAGCGACGGCGTGATGCGGAAGCGTTCGTACATAGGCACCAGCGTCAGGTATTCGTTGCGCACCTTGAGCAGGCGACCGCCGCCCGGCACAGCCTTGATGTCTTCCGGACGCGGTTGCAGCGATTCGGCCACGCACGACAGCGGGAGGATGAACACTTCTTCACCGGTCTTGACCGACATGCCGTCAAGGATCGCCAGCGTGAGCGGCAGCACGATGCGGATCGTCGTGCCCTTGCCCTTCTGCGACTGGATCTCGACGTAGCCGCCCATCGACTGGATGTTCTGCTTGACCACGTCCATGCCCACGCCGCGGCCGGACACGTCCGTCACCTGGTCGGCGGTGGAGAAGCCCGGCGCGAAGATGAGCTGGTTGATCTCGTCGTCGGTCATGTTGTCCGACACGGGCAGGCCGCGCTCGCGAGCCTTCTTGAGGATCTTGTCGCGGTTCAGGCCCTGGCCGTCGTCGCTCACTTCGATGACGATGTTGCCGCCCTGGTGGGCAGCAGAGAGCAGCAGTTGGCCGGTGGCGTCCTTGCCGGCGGCCACGCGGGCCTCGGGCAATTCGATGCCGTGGTCCAGGCTGTTGCGCACCAGGTGCGTGAGCGGATCGATGATCCGTTCGATCAGGCCCTTGTCCAGTTCGGTTGATTTGCCGAACGTCGACAGCTCGACCTGCTTACCAAGCTTGTGTGCCAGGTCGCGCACCAGGCGCGGGAAGCGGTTGAACACGTAATCCATCGGCATCATGCGGATGGACATGGCGGCCTCTTGCAGGTCGCGTGCATTGCGCGTGAGCTGCGACAGGCCGGCAAACAGGCGCTCGTTGAGCACCGGGTCGAAGGCCTGCGCGGTTTGAGCCAGCATGGCCTGCGTAATGACGAGTTCACCCACCAGGTTGATGAGCTGGTCGACCTTTTCCACGCCGACGCGAATCGACGTTTCCGCAGCCACGGCGGGCTTGTGGTCGGCAGCGGCCGGGCGGGCCGGCATGGGGGCGGCGACAGCGGCAACGGCCTGCGCCGGCGCAGCTTCGTTGGCGGCCGGGGCGTGCACTTCCGTCTGCGCGGCGGCGGGCGTCGGTGCAGCAACAACCGGCACAGCGGCTTCGGCCACCGCCGGCGCCGCACCACCCGCGTGCGGCGTGATGACGATCTGATCCGCATCGATGATGAAACAGCTCACCGCGATGATGTCGTCAGCCGTGCAGGTGGTCTGCAGCACGATGTCGCTGTTGCGGCCGGTGCGCGCGTGGCGCAACACGGTGCCCAGATGCTTGAGTTCGGTGACGATCAGCTCGCAGTCTTCGTTCGAGACATTGATGAGCTTGATGTCCAGGCCGCCGTCAATGTCGCCCACGGCGTCGGCCGCAGGCGCTTCAGCCACCACCGGCTCGGGTTCCGGTGCAGCCACCGGTTCGGGCGTCGCCACCACGGGCGCCGCAGCCACCGGCGCGGCGGCAACAGGGGCGCCTTCCTCGGCGGTCAGGCTGTTGAGCTTGGCCACCATGTATTCGAGCGTGGCCGTATCGATTGGGTGCTCTTGCCGGTAGGCATCAAGTTGGCTTTTCAACACGTCTTTCGTTTCCAGGAAAGCATCCACCATGTTTTCGCGCAGCTGCAGGGTACCGGTGCGAGCGCGGTCCAGAATCGACTCCGCCACATGCGTGAGTTCCGTCATGTGCGTGAAACCGAAGGTCGCAGCACCACCCTTGATGGAGTGCGCGCAGCGGAAGATGGCGTTCAGATCATCAGAAGAAGGGTTGGCGACATCGAGGTTGAGCAGCAGCCGCTCCATGTCGACGAGCAGCTCTTCCGCCTCTTCGAAGAAGGCGCCGAAAAACTGGCTAAGGTCGAGGTTCATATCTGTCGTCTCGGTCGTTTAATGCGTCGAAGCAGACCCGTGGGTCTGCGCGTGCCATTCGAGCAACTGCATCACCGAATCGGTCAGCCCATCCGGGTCGAACGGCTTGGGCAGAAAGCCCGTCGCGCCTGCAGCGCGTGCCTGGTCGCGGATGGTGCTGTCAGCCTCGGTGGTCAGCATGAGGATCGGGGTGTCGGCGTAGGCCGGCAGTGTGCGCAGCGCGCGAATGAGGGTCAGGCCGTCCATCGACGGCATCACCTGGTCGGTGATCACAAGGTGGTGGCTGCCCTGGGCGAGCGTGCGTGCGGCTTCCAGCGCGGCGGTGCCGTCGCCGGCTTCCGTCACGACAAAGCCGCACTCGCGCAGGCACGTGGCAATCATGCGGCGGATCGACGTGGAATCGTCCACCACCAGGATGTGTTTCTCGCTCATCGACTGTTTCTCCCCTCGGCGCTCTTTATGGCTTGGCCGCGCTCACTGCATCGGCCACACCCGTGGCACGTGCGGCAGCATCGGTCAGCGTGTCTTTGCCGTCATTGCGCAGGTCGGCCACCGGCTCGACCCCACCCGAGCGCACGGCTTCAGCGGCGCGTGCATTGAGCACGACGATGCTGATGCGGCGGTTGATCGGGTTGTAGATGTTCGTCTTGTCCAGCGGCACCGATGCCTCCAGGCCCACCACGCGGCTGACCTTCTCGGGCTTCATGCCGCCGGCCACCAGTTCGCGTCGCGATGCGTTGGCGCGGTCGGCCGACAGTTCCCAGTTGCTGTAGCCGTGCTGCGTGGCGTATTGCGTGGCGTCGGTGTGGCCCGACAGGCTGATCGGATTGGGCACGTCGTTCAGCGCCGAGCCCAGCTCACGCAGGATCGTGCGCATGTACGGCTGCACCTCGGCGCTGGCGTTGGCGAACATCGGACGGTTCTGCTGGTCGACGATCTGGATGCGCAGGCCTTCGGTGGTCATGTCGATCAGCAACTGGTGCTTGAACTGGCTCATCACCGGGTTCGTCTCGACCATCTCGGCAATCTTCTGCTTGAGCTTGTTCAGCGCCGCATCGTCCGACTCATCGCGGATGTTGCGCTGTCGCTGCACCGTCGGGCTCGGGCTCGGGTTCGGCTGCGGCATGTTCTGCTTGAGCGCGGGGCTGCCCTGCAGGATGCTGGACTGGTCGCCAGAACCGGCGCCACCAAACAGCGCCACCTTCAGCGGCGTGCGGAAGTAAGTTTCAACCGACGAAAGCTCGGCCTTGGTCACCGAGCTGAGCAGCCACATCAAGAGGAAGAACGCCATCATGGCGGTCACGAAGTCGGCGTAGGCGATCTTCCACGCGCCACCGTGGTGGCCGTGTCCGCCTTTCTTGTTGCGCCGAATGACAATGAAGGTCGGCGTGCTGGACTTGCTCATGGTCCGTTCCCGTCGGTGTGTGCTGCGTCGTTAATGGCACGGCTCGGTGGCCATGCTCTGTCTCATATAGGGTTCAGCGCTACGCTGTCTTGGCACCGCGCACGTGGTCTTCCAGTTCGGCAAAGGATGGGCGCTCGGTCGAGAACAGCACCTTGCGGCCGAATTCCACGGCAATGGCCGGGGCGTAGCCGTTCATGCTGGCCAGCAGCGTCACCTTGATGCACTGGAACAACTTGGTCGATTCTTCGGCGCGCTGCTCCAGCAGCGAACCCAGCGGCCCGATGAAGCCGTACGCCAGCAAGATCCCGAGGAACGTGCCGACCAGCGCGGATGCGATCAGCTTGCCCAGCTCTGCCGGCGGCAGGCCGACCGAGCCCATGGTGTGCACCACGCCCATCACGGCGGCCACGATGCCGAAGGCCGGCATGGCGTCGCCCACCTTGGTGATGATGCGGGCCGGTTGTTCGGCTTCGTGGTGGTGGGTGTCGATTTCCTGATCCATCAGCGCTTCGATCTGGAACGGATTCAGGTTGCCGCCCACCATCAGGCGCAGGTAATCGCAGATGAAATCCAGCGCGTGGTGATCGGCCTGGATAGCGGGGTAATTGGCGAACAGCGTGCTTTCGTGCGGGGCTTCGATGTCGGCTTCGATCGACATCATCCCTTCGCGGCGGATCTTGGACAGCACCACGTACAGCAGCGCCATCACTTCCATATAGAGGGCCTTGGTGTACTTCGAACCCTTGAACAGGCCCGGCAGCGCTTTGACGGTGGCGTTGATGGCCTTCTTGTCGTTACCGACCACGAAGGCGCCAATGCCGGCGCCGAAGATGATCAGCAGTTCGGTCGGCTGGAACAAGGGCCCGAGGTGTCCTCCGGCCAGCATGTAGCCGCCGAACACCGACGCGAGAATCACGATGTAACCGATGGCAACTAACACGGGGCGAACTCCTGAATGGGCGATCCTTCGATCAATACAAGAGGGAATAACGGCATCCCCCCGGTTAACTGAAGGCTTGAGCGCCGGGTTTTGCTGCTGCGCGGTGCTCGAAAAACCTGCCGCCGCGCCCTTCTTCACCAAGAACGGCAACAAAACGGGCGGCTTGAGCACCACCTGGCCCAAAGAGCGCTTCCCGGTAGGCCGATCCAAAGAAAAAGGGACGGAAATCGCTTTCCGTCCCCACTTTTTCGTCCGTTTTCTGCGCCCAGCGGCAAAAAAAATGCCGGTCCGCAGTTTCCCGCGACCGGCCTACCCCCTTCCCCTTTTGTCCTGCCTGAGCCCCTGTGCTTTTCCTGCTCTGTGTTCCTTGCTCTTTTGTTCTTTGTATTGTTATCTGCCGATCTTGCCGGCTATTCCCGTATTTCCCGTACTGCTACCCGTATTTCCCGTCCGCCCTTTTTTGACCATCCCCCGGCGGTTCTACAAGTCCCGTATTCCCGTGTTCCTGCAATGCCGTTATCAGGCGTCGATCGTCTTTTCCGCGATCGCATCAACCGGAGCAGCGACGCGCTTTTTCTTTCCTGCGCGTGACGGCGGCTGGCATACACCGCACACGAAATCATGGTGCAGGTCATCTGCGTGGGCCACGAAATGGCCGGTGCAGCGCTTGCACTTCACGGTGTGCAGCATCTTCCCCTCGAAGAACTTCAGCATCATCCACGCACGGGTGATCGAAAGCACCTCTTCCTGTTCGTGGACGTGAATATGTTCCTGGTACAGCTTGTAGGCCGAGATCAGGCGGCGCACACCCGTGCTGCGGCTGTTCTCACCCAGAAAACGATAGATGTTCAGGAAGATCGACGAATGGATGTTCGGCGACCACGTCAGGAACCAGTCTGCCGAGAAGGGCAGCATGCCCTTGGGCGGCGATTCCCCACGGATTTCCTTGTACAGCTTGACCAGACGCTCACGGCTGAGCGTGGTTTCCTGTTCCAGCAGTTGCAGGCGCGCACCGAGCGAAATCAATTCCGCTGCGAGGTGGATCTGCTGAACTTCGTTCATGACGCTGGTGTGACGCATGGCACTGCTCCCGCTTTCGCTTGCTACTCATCCAAAGTGCAATCTCTGAACCCGGCGAAAAGACCGCCGCAAATGGCTCAGCTGATCTGCTCAACCGCCTGACGTGCCAGCAGGATCGACATTTGCGATTGCTGCAGACCCTTGTCACGGTGCGGCTGGGTCACCAGACCCAGGATGGCGTGATCGTCGAAGCGGAAGCGGCACAGCATCATGTTCGTGCTGGCCAGCTTGACGATCTGCGCGGGCGACATCGTCAGCAGGATGTCAGCCAATTCTTCAGAGATGCCGAGGCGAAACAGTGCGGCATCGCGATCCTTGGCCAGCATCTGCTGAGCAAGCATCAAGTAGGTGAGATTCAGTTCGCTGATCTCGGAAACAATGTCTTGCGTGTCCATGTATGTCCCGTCGTGTGCAGTAAAAGTACAACTTGCATCCGATCTCGCATGGTGATGTCCGGTGGCGCTATTTTTTTGCGCCTACCCTCGCCGGGCTGTTCACCAATCCCCACAGATCGGATGTTCCTGCAGTCGGCGCCGTTGCCGGCACTTCCTGCTCCTTCTTACTCACGTCGCTAAAGACATGGCGAAGTTGTTTTCTGTTGAACACATTGTGGGTTTACGTCTGGGCTAAGTAAAGAAGGGGGGACCCCTACGTCAGGGGGGTGAGGTAGTCCGTTCTCTTGTAGGCAATTTTCCTACAAATCTGTTAATAAACGTTGCAAATGAAGCCTTTGCCGACGCAGCGGCCCTGGGTAGACGATGCGCTAAAGCGGGTGTTTGACACGTATTTACCCCAATGAACGGCGAAAGATAGCAATTAAATTGCCTAAAGTTGTCAGAAATCGACAAAGAAGGCGTCGCACTTCTGCGACTGTGAGCATCGGATGCCGGGTTAACCGCTTGTAGGACACTTCTGACCCACTCCTACACGTCGTGTAGGACAGTTCCGACCCATTTTTGGCTGGTTTTGTAGGAACGTTCCTACAGTCAAATGGCGATTTTGTAGGACACCTCCTACCAGTTTGTTTTACTAAAAAAGACACGTCTACTTAAAAAATACAAAAACCAGCGGTGCCACAGGGTTGCCCGAGCTGGAAAGGAAGGGGGCGCCACTTCTTTTGATGCGGAGCAGCAAAAGGTGCTGCATGGCCCTCTGCAGAGCGAAAAAATGCGGGAATTTTGACGATTGGACGGCCACCCTCTTTGTAGGACAGGTGTAGGACAACGTGAGCTGCGGCAACAGCTCACGTGTGTCGTCAATCGTGATGCGGCGCGGTCCAGCGGGCGCGCAATACGGTGCCCGCGGCGGATTCGGTGACGACGAGTGACTGCTCGTCCAGCGCGAATGCAACGCTGGTGGTGGTGCGCCCCCGGCACGACGCGATGCGCGCCAGCGGTTCGCCATCCGGCGAGACGACGGGCGTTGTCGCGCGTCATGGCAACGAACAACGCGGATTCGTCGGGCGTCAGCGCCAAACCGTTCGGGCTCGGGCCATTGGCGAGCAGGTAATCGAGCCGGCCATCCGTGCACAGGCGATACACACGGCCGGTCGGGTCATGCAGGCCGGTCTGGCCTTGGTCGGTGAAATACACATCGCCGTTGCGGGCGACGATCAGATCGTTGAGGCCTGTGTTCTTTCTGGAGAAATCACGTTCTCATACACAGAACATTGAAGATTTTCGAGAATTGTTCGCACGAACGCTAAAGTTTTCCGCCGGCCTTCCGATGAAGGGCGTACTGATCAGCGAGACGGCCATGCAACTTTCTTCCCCTTCCGTATCTACTGCGACCGCCGGCGCATCGGGCAGCGGGAGCAGTTCGGCCGGCGACATCGAGCGCCTGCAGCGCCAGCTCAAGAACCTGCAGAAGTCGATGCAGGATCTGCCCGCGCAGAATCTGCCACCGGATCAGGCCCGCGAGCAGGCACAGTTGCTCAGCCAGCAGATTCAGATCGTGCAGGCGCAAATCGCTCGCCTTCAGGCGCAGAACGGCCTGGAGCAGGCGCAAACCCGGTTGGAAAACCGACACAACGCATCGAAAAGCGCTTCTGGCACAGGCAATACCGACGCAGCGGCCAAGGCCCGCACGACGGACAAAGTGACCGCCTCGTCCACGGCGAGCGATGCCCGTCTGCATACCCGCGAAGCAACGCAGGCTCAGTCCGAGCAGTCAGCGCAGTCAGCGCACCCCGCCAGCGCAGAGGCCATCACGCCGGCCAAGCCACCGCTGGTTTCCGTCAGGGCCTGAAGGCGGCAACGCGGCGACCTGTCCTTGATGGCGCCAGTTGCCGATGCCTGACCACCTCCTTTTCCACCCCCTCCCATCGGGGGGACGCCAGCTTGCGGTGCCGACAGCGACAATCGCCGCGCCGCCATCCTGTGTGCGGCATCGAGAACACGCATGACCTCCGCCGCCAGCGACGCCCTGCCCCCAACCGCCCCCGCCGATCCGCATCCGGAACGCACGCTCTCGCGCAATTTCTTTGCACGCCACTGGCGCGGTGATTACAACCTCGCCCGCTCGTATTGGTTGCACACCGCGCTGATGCAATTTGGCGTGGTGGCGCTCAGCGCCGGCGTCACGCATGCGCTGGCGCATAACGCACCGGCGCGCGCGGCATCGTCGGCGTTGCTCGTGATTTACGTGATGGGGCTGGCGCTGTGGATCTGGGCGGTAGTCGGCACCTGGCGTTCGGCCGATCGAGAACAGGCGCGCAACCGGCGTGCCGGCATGTCGAACCTGTGGCCCTTGATCGCCAAGGTGATGATCGTGCTTGGCGCCGTGGGCACCAGCTCGCGCCTCATCAACGATGGGCCGCGGCTGAGCGCGCATCTGCGCACCGCGTTGGGTGAGCAAGCGGCATCGCCCTTTACGGTGACACCGCAACGCGACGGGCGCGCCGTCCTCTTCAACGGCGGCATGAACGACGGCGCCGCCGATGCACTGGAAGCCGCGCTGCGCAAGGCGCCGAACGCCGTGGCCGTCGTGCTGCGCTCGGAAGGCGGCTGGCTGCGCGAAGGGACGCTGGTGGCGGACGTCATCCGCCGGCACCATCTGCGCACGTATGTTGAACGCACCTGTGCCTCGGCGTGCACGATCGCCTTCCTGGCAGGCGTTGACCGCGCTGCGGCACCGGGCGCACGCATCGGCTTCCACCGCCCGCGCGCGGTAGGCGCCGATCACGACCAGACCCCCGGCGCCACCGACAGCGAACTCTGGCGCGCGTATTCAGACGCGGGCCTGCCCGACGCCTTCGTGCGCCGCGTGCAGGACACGCCGTTCGACCAGATGTGGTTTCCCACCGCGCAGGAACTGCTGGCCGACCACGTCGTCACCCGCCCGTCGCCCGGGGGCGAATACGCGACCATGGCCACGCAGTTGAATACCCGCGAAGCCCTGGCCGCTGAACTGCGCAGCGCGCCGTTGTATGCAACGCTGGAGCGCAAATACCCGGCACACTTCAGCCGCCTGATCGATACGCTGTGGCCAGAACTGCGGCGCAACGTTACCGATGCGCAGGTGATGGCACTGCTGCGCGAGCAGACGGGCAAGCTGTACCGCGCGCTGATTCCGACCGCGCCCAACGCCCTGCTCTTTGCCAACGCGGAACTCACGCTTGAACAGGCCCAGGCCCTGCAGCGTATGAGCCCCGAAGCCTGCGTGGCTTATCTCGAAGGCACCTCCGGGGCAAGCGCTGCTGCGGCTCGATTGCCGCGCGCGCTGGTCACCCGCGAGCAGGCCTTGTTCTCAGACCTGATGCAGGCCGCCGACCCGGACCACGCGCCCGTTGTGACGCGCGCACAAACCCTGCCGGTGCTGCAACTGGCCGTGGCCGCGCTTCCCCTCAATGAACAACGCGTGCTGACCGTCCCGGCGCTGCGCCACTCCGCACCACCGGCCGAACGCTGCCAGGCGCTGATCGGTTTTTCGCGCTCCATCCTGGCCCTGCCCGAAACCGAACGTGCGCTGGCACTGCGCGGCATGTTTGCCGATACGTCAGCGCCCGATTCGTAGCAAGACGCATCAGGCCGGACGCAATGCAGCCAGTGACGCCCGCTGGCGCCCTTCTTCGTCAAAGTTCCCCGGTGACAGCCATTGCTCGAAAGCGGCCCGCACCTGCGGCCAATCCGCATCGATGATGGAGAACCACGCGGTATCGCGGCTGCGGCCCTTGTAGACCACCGCTTGGCGGAAGATGCCCTCGAACTGAAAGCCCAGCCGCTGCGCGGTCTGCCGCGACGGCGCGTTCAGGCTGTCGCATTTCCACTCATAGCGCCGGTAGCCGAGGTCTTCAAAGACGTGCTTCATCAGCAGGAACTGCGCTTCGGTCGATGCCGACGTGCGTTGCAGCAACGGCGAAAACGTAACCGCCCCCACCTCCACCACGCCATGATCGGGCGTGATGCGCATCAGCGCCAGCGTGCCGACCGGACGATCGGTGCGCGCGTCGATCACCGCGTATTGCAGCGGATCGCGCTTGGCCGCAATGCGCTCGATATAGGCGCGGTGCGCTGCCGTATCGGCAAACGGGCCTTCCACCATGTACGTCCAGACGCGGTCGTCCTGCGCTTGGCTGAACGCCTCGAACAACGCGTCGGCATGGCGGGCAGCGTCAAGCGGCTCAAGCCGACAGTAGCGGCCAGCGAGGGGCGTGTGCGGCGGCAGAGGCCGGGCCGTCCAGTCGGGCAGCGGTGCACCAATGGGTTGCTGATAAGCGTTGAGGGTGGGCATGCGTCGAACCTGGATCGAGAACAACAAGAAGCCTTCACCCTACCGAACGTTCTGGCTCCATGGAAAGAGCCATGGAATCGCATTGTGATGGAGCCACGCCAACAACCCCACGCCCGGATTAATCCGTTCGATGCCCCGCCACACGCCGATAGCGCGGGTGCGTACAAATCGATATGTTGGCAGCGGGGGAAGACGGCGCCACACATAGGCGCGGGCATAGCCATTGCTGTGCAGGGGTATGCACGCGCCCTCGGAATCGTCCGTCATCTTTTCTGCCAGGAGCCCGCGAGTGGCGCCGTTCATTGCAGAGTGGTACCGCCGCTGGAGCCGAGGCGCCCGATACGCATGCGCGGCCGCATGGCTTGCCCTGGCCGGCATGGCACCTTGGTGCCCGACCCTGGCGGCGCCCCGCTTTGCCTACCCAGTCACGCAACGCATTGACGCGGGCGCGAGCGTCGCCCTGCCCCGCACGTGGGGCCCATTGCGGCTGAACACAGAAACGCCCATTCCTTCCGTTGCGGCGACCATCAACTCGCCATTCGGCCCATCGCGGCTGGTGTTTGCGCAGCAGACCGTAGCGCCGGAGAGCTTCGCGCTGGTGACGGTGCGTAAGTCCGATTTCGACAAAGGCACGCCGGATTATCTTGAAACCCTGCGCCCGCGCGATCTGGCAATCCTGCTCAACCACATGGAATCGCGCGTGCATGGCGATCGCCCGGCCTGGGCTGCCCGCCTCGTGCGCGGCAAGGCGCCGTCGCAGCAGGTGCTGGCAGGGCGCCGGTTGATCTACTGGGAGGGCGAATGGCGCACCTCCACGGCACGGACAGTCGTGGTGCGCGGCTATGCGTTCTTTGGCAACGGCGCGGTCTACTTGCTCCGAATATTCGGCACCGCGGCGCACGACAACGCTGCCGAGTTTGCCGAAGAGGCACGTTTTGCCGATTTGGTGGCCGCGACCTTCCGGACGAAATAGCCGCCGAGCTTTCGCCGTAATTGTTGCAACGCAACAACAAGTGTAGCGCGCGTGACGGCCCTGGCTCCTGAGCGCAGGCCCGTCCACGCAAGGGCTGAAATCTGTTGTTACTCTTGGAACAGTCTGTTCACCCGACGCCGTATTGTTCTTCCGCATTGCAACACCTACACTTCGTGACAGTTGTTCAGACATCGATTGCCTGAACAAGCAATGCAAGTGTTGTAAGGAGAACAATGATGAAATGGTTGGATATTGGCGCCGTCATGGCCGCCTGGATTGCGAGCTGCGTGGCAGCAGGCTGGCTCATCAGCGCCGCCGCTTTCCTGGCTTAACGCCCCCGCCCTAAAGGCAAAACGGCCGAGCGGGAACCCCTTTCCCGCCCGGCCCTGAACACCCCGGTTGATCCATTCGTCAGGCTGGCTTCTGACCGGCCCACTCAACGAATCGGTCGACAAACCCCTGCAAGAACTGGCGCGTCCGCGCATCCGTCACCCCGCCCTGGGCATCAAAGGGCTCTCCCGCAAAGTGGAAGAACACCTCCGGCAGCGGCAAGACCTTCACGCCGACCGCCGCGAGCACATTGCGCAATTGCGCCTGTGACAGCGCCGTCCCGATGGCGCCCGGCGAAGCGCCCGCAATGCCAGCCGGCTTGCCGCCCCACACGCTCTGGCCGTACGGCCGAGAACCCCAGTCAATCGCATTCTTCAGCACGCCCGGCATGCCGCGGTTGTATTCCGGCGTGACGAACAGCACGGAATCCACGCCCGCCACCGCTGCCTTGAAGCGCTGCACGGGCTCGGGCAGGCTGGCATCCAGATCCTGGTTGTAGAGCGGCAGCTCGCCAATCTCGATGAACTGCGCCGTCGCGCCCGACGGCAGCAAACCTGCCAGCGCCTGCGCCAGCTGGCGGTTAAACGACGCCTTGCGCAGGCTGCCGACGATCATGCCGATAGTCAGATTGCTCATGAACACTCCTTCCTTGCAAAACAGTTCGGGCCGGCGCTGACGCTCAATCCGCCGTCGCCGGCTCGGGGGCCACCTCGCGCTTGAGGCGGTTGATCAAGGCAAACATCAGCGGGTTCAGCAGAATCGACAGGATCGCCGCCGACAACAGCAGCCCCCGCGCACGGTCGGGCAGGATTTCCAGGCTGATCCCCAGCCCGATCAGGATGAACGAAAATTCGCCGATCTGCGCGAGGCTGGCGGAAATCGTGAGCGCCGTGCGGTTGCCGTGACCAAACGCGCGTACCACCGCAAAGGCTGCCAACGACTTGCCCACCACCACGATCAGCACCGTGCCGAGCACCGCCCAGGGGTCTTCGATCAGCACGCTCGGGTCGAACAGCATGCCCACCGACACGAAGAACAGCACCGCAAAGGCATCGCGCAGCGGCAGCGATTCTTCCGCCGCGCGCTGGCTGAATTCGGACTCGGCCAGCACCATCCCCGCAAAGAACGCGCCGAGCGCGAACGACACCCCAAACAGCACCGTCGCGCCATAGGCGACGCCCAGCGCGGTGGCCAGCACGCCCAGGCGGAACAGCTCCCGGCTGCCCGTCATGACGATGCGCTCGAGCATCCACGGGATCACGCGGCGGCCCACCACCAGCATCAGCGCGGCAAACGCCACCACCTTCGAGAGCGTGACCGCCAGCACCTTGACGATGTCCCACGTGCTGACCGTTGTGCTGCCGGCGCCGCCCAGCGCGCCGGCCAAGGCCGGCAGCAACACGAGCGTCACCACCATCACGAGGTCTTCCACGATCAGCCAGCCGACGGCGATATGGCCTTCGTGCGAGTTGTCGATGCCGCGATCTTCCAGCGCCTTGAGGAGCACCACCGTGCTCGCTACCGAGAGCGCCAGGCCGAACACCAGGCCCGGCCCCCAATCCCACCCGAGCAGCCACGCCAGACCCATGCCCATGAGCGTGGCCAACGCAATCTGCCCGATCGCCCCCGGAATGGCGATGGCCTTGACCGCCAGCAACTCCTTCATCGAGAAGTGCAGCCCCACGCCGAACATCAGGAGGATTACGCCCAGTTCGGCCAGTTGCGGCGCAAGGCTTTGATCGGCCACGAAACCGGGCGTGAACGGCCCGGCCACCACGCCCGCCATCAGGTAGCCCACCAGCGGCGGCAGCCGCAGGCGCTGGGCGATGGTGCCGAAGATGAAGGCCAGCACGATGCCACCGATGATGGTGGAGATGAGCGGGGTGTCTACGTGCATGCGGTCCTGGAATGGGAATGGCGCGGGTTCAAAGACTGGAGGAGCGGAACAGCAGGGAAAGGGCCGGGCGGCCCTTGTGCGACAACCGCGGCGCGGATTTGTTCTTGGCGCGTCACAACTATAAGGATTGCCCTTTGCGAAACCTTACGAAGCAAATGTCATGCAGAAGACATCGCGCCGAAAACACCGCTCCTACACTGCGCCGCAGACCGCTCCCCCAGGGCGGCCAGGCGCCCCCCCCCAGGAGACAACACATGCGCTACGCCAACAAAGTCCTTTCCGTGGACGAGGCCATCGCCCACGTCCGCAACGGCAGCCGCCTGATGCTGGGCGAATTCGTGGGCGCCGGCGAGCCGGCCTGCTGCATCGAGGCGCTGCTCGCCAGCGGCATCGGCCAGCTCACGCTCATCACCAACACGCCGGGGCTGCGCGGCGGCTTTCTCAAAGCCCGGCTGTTCAGCTCGGGCCAACTGGCCGAGTTCATCGGCACGCACGTCGGCACGACCGATGAATCGACGCAGGCTTACCTGACCGACTCCGTGCGCGTGGCCGAGTTCTTTCCGATGGGCACCTGGGCCGAGAAAGTGCGCGCGGGTGCGCTGGGCCTGGGCGGCGCGCTGGTGCCGGTGGGCGTGGGCATCCTCGACCAGCCCGGGATGTTTCCCAAGCTCGGTACGCCCAAGCCGACGATCACCGTCGACGGAATGACCTGCTTCGTGGAGCCGCCCCTGCGCGCCGACGTGTCGATCATCAAAGGCTGGCGCGCCGATACCTTTGGCAACGTGGAATTTCGCGGCACGGCGCTGCAGAACCAGCGCGACATTGCCATGGCCGGCGACTACACCATCGTCGAGGTGAACGAGATCGTCGAAGTGGGCGCGATTCCGCCCGAGCGCGTCGGCTGCCCGGGCGTATTCGTCAATGCGGTGGTGCAAGGGCTGTCGCTGCAAGACCAGCACGCGCTTTACAAGCACCACTGGACGAAGCTCGGCCGCCTGCCTGCTGCCGAAGCCTGATCGTCGATCGACACCACCAGGAGACCGCCATGCAAGCTCTGCCCGAAACGCCCAAGCAACGCATTGCCGCCCGCTGCGCGCAAGAACTGCGCGCGGGCGAAGTCGTCAACCTTGGCCTGGGTATCCCCACGCTCACGGCCAACTACCTGGACACCGATGCGGGCGTCATCTTCCATACCGAAAACGGCGCCTTCGGCTTTGGCGGACGCCCTGTGCTGGACACCATCGACAGCGACTTCACCAACGCCGGGTGCGAGCCCATCACCCTGCTGCCCGGCGCTGCGCTCATGGACCTCGCCACGTCGCTGGGCGCGATGCGCAACGGCTACATCGACGTGACGATCCTCGGCGCATTGCAGGTGGATGCGCTGGGCAACCTCGCCAACTGGGCGTGCGATCGCAACGGCAAATGGTGGCCCGGCATTGGCGGGGCAATGGACCTTTGCTACGGCACGCGCAAGGTGATTGCCGCGCTGGCACACACCGACAAGCACGGCAACTCCAAGATCCTGCCGCGCTGCACGCTGCCGCTCACAGGCCGGGGCTGCGTGAAAGTCATCGTGACCGAGCACGCTGTCTTTGACGTGACCGACGCCGGGCTGGTGCTGCGTGAAATCCTCTCGCATGCGACACTCAACGACATTCGCGCCATGACGGCAGCGCCCTTTACGCTGGCGCCGCTGCTGCAGATGCGCGCAGCCTGAGGAGACTGCATGGCCACCACCGTCGATTGGTTCTTCGATGTCATCTCGCCGTTTGCCTACCTGCAGCTGGAGCAGTTCGATGCGCTGCAGGAGGCCAATGACATCGTCATCCGCCCGCGCCCGCTGGTGCTGGGTGCGATCCTGCATCACTGGGGGCAGAAGGGCCCGGCAGAGATCACCTCCAAGCGCGTGTTCACGTACCGGCACGCGCTGTTTCGCGCGCAGCAGCTCGGCATTCCGTTTCGCATGCCGCCCGCGCACCCGTTCAACCCGATCAAGGCATTGCGGCTGACGATTGCGATGGGCGGATCGCTCGATGCCGTGCGGGCGGTGTTCCGGCATATCTGGCGCGACGGCAACGATGTGGCATCGCCCGAGGGCTTTGCCGCGCTGTGCGAGGCGGTCAGCTTTGCAGAAGGCGCCGCCGCTGTCGAACAGCCCGCCGTGAAAGACGCGCTGCGTGCACACACCGACGCGGCCATCGCGCTTGGCGTGTTCGGGGTGCCCACGCTGGTGCACGACGGCGAACTGTTCTGGGGGGAAGACGCGACCGACATGTTCCTGCACAGCCTGCGCACCGGCTGGCTCTCCACGCCCGAAGCCCAGCGCGTGAGCACGCTGCCGGTGGGCATTCAGCGTGGCTGAACACGACACCAATTCGCGCCCCGGCATCAGCCGCGCACGGCTGGCGCATATCGCGGCGTGGTCCATCGATCTGCCCACGGAAGAAGCCGACCGCGCCTGCGCCGGCATCGTTGAGAAAACCTATGCGCGTGGCGCCTGCATCTGCCCGAAAAACACGTTGCTGGAGAGCTGGACGGGCGTGGTGACGGGCCTCATCAAGATCGGCACGGTGTCGCCCGAAGGGCGCAGCGTCACGTTTACGGGCGTGCCGGCCGGCGGCTGGTTTGGCGAAGGCACGGTGCTCAAGAACGAGCCGCGCCGCTACGACATCGTTGCGCTGCGCGACACGCGCATGGCCTTCATGGACCGCGCCACCTTCATGTGGCTGGTGGAAAACAGCGTGGCGTTCAACCGCTTCCTGGTGAAGCAGCTCAACGAGCGGCTTGGGCACTTCATGGCGCTGCTGGAATACGACCGGATGCTGGATGTCACGCCACGGCTGGCGCGTTGCATTGCATCGTTGTTCAACCCGGTGCTCTACCCGGGCGCGGGCGACCACCTCGAGATCACGCAGGAAGAACTTGGCCTGCTTTCCGGCATGACGCGGCAGGTAGCCAACCAGTCGCTCAAGGCCCTGGAGAAGGACGGCGTGGTGCGGCTGGAATACGGCGGCGTGACGGTCGTCGACCTCGATCGGCTGCGTAGCTACGGCGCCTGAAGACGGCGCCATTATTAACGAATCTTCATCCGGCAGAGCAGGCCGCACCCGCTAGAATCGCGGCACAACAAGACAAGATCATTACGCTGCGGCATGCGCCTCGCGCGCTCAGCAGCCGGAAGAGGGAACAGGGCAACGTACGCCGTGCGTGCCTGCATCTATGCTGCCGATTCATCTGCTTTCCACCGGCAAGGCACTGCCGGAACAACAAGTCACGTCCGCTGAACTGGATGCCCGCCTGGGCCATCGGGCAGGCTACGTACGCAAGAAATCCGGTATCGACGTTCGCCACCATGCCACGCTGGGCGAGCACCAGTCGGAACTCGCCGGTGCTGCCGTGCGCGATGCGCTGTGCCGCGCCGATGTTCCGGCCGCGTCCATCGACCTGTTGATCTCCGCCTCGGGCGTGCAGGAACAGGCGCTGCCTAACACGGCCGCGCGCATCTTGGAGCACGCCGGGCTGCCCGCCGGCACGCCCGCGTTTGACGTCAACGCCAGTTGCCTGAGCTTCCTCACGGCGCTGCATGTGGCAAGTAGCCTGCTGACCACGGGCGCGTACAAGCGCATCGCCGTGGTGGCGTCCGACCTGGCCTCACGCGGCATCGACTGGGACGATGCCGAGACCGCGTTGATCTTCGGCGACGGCGCAGCGGCGGTCATCGTTGAAGCGGCGCCTACGGTGTCCGGCACGGGCATCCACGCCTACCGCATGGAGACCTACCCCGCCGGCAAAGCCTATTGCGAAATCCGCGCGGGCGGCACGCGCCGCAACCCGCGCACCGGTGCGCAACCCACCGATTACCTGTTCCACATGGATGGCAAGCGCGTATTCAAGCTCGCCTCGCAATTGATGGACGGGTTCCTCGATCGCCTCTTCGCGGGCAGCCATTACACGCTGCACGACATGCATGTCGTCGTGCCGCATCAGGCGAGCCACCTTGGGATGCAGCATCTACGCAAACGGCTGGGCGTGCCGGAAGCCAGCGTGATCGATATCTACGCGCAGCACGGCAACCAAGTGGCCGCGTCGATTCCCACGGCGCTGCATGAAGCCGTGACGACCCAACGCATCGAGCCTGGCAAGCCGGTTCTGCTGGTCGGCACGGCAGCCGGCCTGACGCTCGGCGGCATGGTGCTGACGCTATGACGACGCTGGTGACAGGCGCTACGGGTGGGCTCGGCCGCAACGCAGTCGATGCACTGCTCGCGCAAGGCGCCCGCGTGCGCGCGACGGGGCGCAATGCGGCGCAGCGTGAGGCTTTCATCGCACGTGGCGCCGACTATGTGCCCGCCGATTTGGCACAACTGACACCGGCCACGCTCGATGCGCTGCTCGATGGTGTCGATACGGTCTGGCATTGCGCGGCGCTGTCATCGCCCTGGGGCGCGTATGAGGACTTCTACGCGGCCAATGTGCGCGCAACGGCCGCTCTGGCCGAAGGTGCCGTCAAGCGTGGCGTCCGCCGCTTCGTGCATATCTCCACGCCATCGATCTATTTCGACTACCAGCATCACGCCGATCTGCCGGAGAGCTATCGCCCTGCGCGCTTCCCCAATCATTACGCGGCGACGAAGATGCTGGCAGAGGCGGCCATCCAGCAGCAGACCGCCACGCAGCACCGCACGCACTTCGTCATCCTGCGGCCGCGCGGGCTGTTCGGCCCGCATGACCGCGTGGTGCTGCCGCGCATCCTGCATCTTCTGGAACTGCGCGGCGGCGTGCTGCCGCTGCCTCGTGGCGGCGCGGCGCGCATGGACCTGACGTACCTGGAAAACGTGGTGCATGCCATGCAATGCGCCACCACAGCGAGCGTGCCTTCCGGCGCCGCCTACAACATCACCAACCACGCACCGGCTACGCTGCGCGATCTGCTCGATCAATTGCTGGGGCAACAGCTCGGCCTGCGTTACCGCATCCGCGCTGTGCCGTATCCGGCGATGGCATTGGCCGCACGCGTCATGGAAGCCGGCAGCGCTCTCACGCGTCGCGAGCCGCTGCTCACACGCTACAGCGCCGCCGCCCTGCACTACGACATGACGCTCGCCAACGACCGCGCGCGCATCGAACTCGGCTACGTGCCGCCCATCGACATGGCCGAAGGCATCCGCCGCACGGCCCATTGGTTACGTGAACATGGCAACGTTGTCCGTTTTTGAAGCCGGCTACTGCACGCACACCGCGTGCGTGGCACTGCGCGGTGCGGGCTTGCGTACCTGCGCCTTCCCTGCACGCGCATGGCTGATCGAAGCGGCAGGCCGCCGCTGGCTGTGGGACACGGGCTATGCCTCGCATTTTCATGACCACACGCGCAGCGGCCTGTTTGCGATCTATCGCAAGGTCACGCCGGTGTATTTCGATACGTCGGAATCCATGGCGGCGCAGCTTGCGCAACAGGGCGTGCGCCCGGCTGACCTGGATGGATTGATCGTCTCGCATTTCCACGGTGACCACGTTGCCGGTCTGCGCGACTTTCCGAGCGTGCCCGTCATCTGCTCCGGCGAGGGATGGATGCACCTGCGTGCGCTGCGTGGTGTTTCCGCGTTGCGGCGCGCTTTCGTGCCGGGTCTGATTCCCGAAGATTTTGAAACGCGCACGCGCTTTGTCGAACAGTTCGAGCAGGTTGCGCTGCCGCCGGAGCTGGCGCCGTTCACATCGGCCTGGGCCTTGCCCAACAGCAACGGCGACGTGCTCATCGTGCCGCTGCCTGGCCACGCCGCCGGACACCTCGGCGCGTTCGTGCGCACGCAGGAAGGCTGGGTGTTGCTGGCCGCCGACGCCGCCTGGTCGCCGCTGAGCTATCGCGAGCTGCGCGGGCCGTCGGTGCTCGCGTATTCGATCATGGAAGACCGCCACGCCTACTTCGACACGCTGCGCAAGCTGCACGCGCTCGATGCGGGCGGCCATGTGCGCATCCTGCTCACACACGAGGGGGCGTTGTGACGGCGTTGCACCGCCTGCTGTGGTCGTACTGGCAAACGCGCCGGTTGCGGCTGGCTGATCGCGCTGCGCTGGAAGCGCATCAGCAGCGGCAAATCAAGCGCTTCACGCAACGCGTGCTGACCCGCAGCCCGTATTTCCGCACGTTCGCATCGAAGCCGATGCACGAGTGGCCGTTGATGGACAAGGCCACGATGATGGCCAATTTCGACGCCATGAACACCGCCGGCCTGCGTCTGGCCGACGTGCTCGCGTGCGCGCAGCAGGCCGAGCAGTCGCGCGATTTCCGGCCGACGGTCGGTGCGTATTCGGTGGGCTTGTCGTCTGGCACATCGGGCGGACGCGGCGTATTTGTCGTCAGCCCGACCGAGCGCGCGCAGTGGGCCGGCATCCTGCTCGCCAAGCTGCTGCCGCGCGGCCTGTTGCATGGCGAACGCGTCGCGCTGTTCCTGCGTGCCAACAGCAATCTGTACACGGCCGTGCGCAACCCGTGGCTGACGTTCTCGTTCTTCGATCTGTTTGCGCCGTTCGATTCGCACCGCGCGCCGCTGGAAGCATTGCAGCCGACCATCATCGTGGGGCCCGCGCAGGTGCTGCGTGCGCTCGCCATGGAGAAGCTGGCAGGGAGGCTCGACATCGCGCCTGTGCAGGTGCTGTCCGGCGCCGAAGTGCTGGAGCCGATGGACCGCGCACTGCTTGCGCAGGCCTTTGGTAACGTCGGCGAGGTCTATCAGGCCACCGAAGGGTTCCTGGGCGCAACCTGCCCGCACGGCGCGCTGCACCTGAACGAAGCGCACGTGCACATCGAGCCGCAATGGCTGGACGCGCACCGCTTCGTCCCCGTCATTACCGATTTCACACGCAGCACACAGCCCATCGTGCGCTACCGGCTGGATGACATCCTTATCCGCCGCGACCCAGCGCTGGGCGCTTGCCCCTGCGGCAATCCGGCGATGGCCATCGAGCGCATCGAAGGCCGCTGCGACGACACACTCGTCCTGCCCGCGCTGGGCGGCGGTACCGTCACGCTGTTTGCGGACGTGTGTTCGCGGGCGCTGGCACAGGCGCTGCCGCTGCATGCGGATTACCGCCTGGTCCAAACCGATGCGAGCACGCTCGCGTTGTCCATTCATCCGGCCGACGCCGACATTGCGCGCACGTGCAAAGCGCATCTGGCCGATGTCTTCGTCTGCCAGGGCGTCGATGCATCGCGCGTGACGTGGCACGCCACGCCCGAGCGCATCGCCACGGACTTCACCACCAAGCGCCGCCGCATCGTTCGACTCAAAGTGTCAGGAGCGGCACGATGAGCCCGCTTGCCACGCGCCTGCGTCATATGGCCCTGGGCTGGTGTTCAGTGGGCTTCGTCTATGGCATCTGCGGGGCGCTGCAAGGCGTTGGCACGGTCGTGCTGGAAACCGCGTTGGACCGCGCGATTCCGTTCAGCACGTCAGGCATCTGGCTGTACGTGTCGTTCTTCGCGTTGATTCCGCTGGCGTATCTGCGGGCCGACATGTCGCGCCTGCCCTGGCTGGAACGCACCATGCAGATGAGTGCGCTCGTGAGCGGCGCGGTGTTTCTGCTGTGGCCGACCACGCTGCACTACCCGCCGCTGACGGACGCATCGCTGCCCGGCAGCGTGCAGCGCATGCTGATCGCCATGGACTCGAGCCAGAACTGCCTGCCCTCGCTGCATGGGGCGCTCACACTGCTCTCGGTGTGGGCGCTGGCCGATTCGCGCAGGCCGATGCGCACGGCGCTCGCCACAGCCTGGGGCCTCGGCATTCTGTACGCCACGATCCAGACGCGCCGGCACGTTGCCCTCGATCTGTCTGCAGGCGTGGCCGTGGGCGTGCTGTGCGGCGCGGCTGTCCGTCTATGGTTGGCGCGACGCGCGTCAACGCTCTCCATCGAACCGGTGTCCACATGAATGCCTTTGCCCTGCCGCTTGCATTGATGCTCGGCTGCGTGTTGCTGGAACTGGCTGCGCTCAAGTGGTGGCGCGGCCAGCCGGTGCCGTGGCGCGACGTCATCCTCAATCTGAACTCGGGCCACGTGCTGATGTGGCTGTGCCGCGGCGTGGAAGTCGCTGGCTTTACGTGGCTGTATGCCCATGCCAGCCTGCATTGGGTGGATGGCTGGCACCCGATTGCGGGCTGGGCCTTTGCCTTTGTCGCGTGGGATCTCGGCTTCTACTGGCTCCACCGCACGCATCACAAGCTGGGCTTTCTGTGGGCGATCCACGCGGTGCATCACGAGGGCGAGCATTTCAACCTGTCGCTGGGCGTGCGAAACGCGTGGCTGTCGTCGCTGACATCGCTGCCCTTTTTCGTGCCGCTGGCGCTGCTGGGTGTTACGCCGGAGATGTTCGTGGCGGTGTCGGGCCTGCATTACTCGGTGCAGTTCTACAACCACTGTGGACTGGTCGGCCGCTCGGGCGTGCTGGACCGCTTCATGGTCACGCCCGCCAACCACCGCGTGCATCACGGCTGCAACCCCGAGTACATCGACCGCAACTTCGGCGGCACGCTGCTCCTCTGGGACAAGCTGTTCGGCACGTATCAGCGCGCGTTGCCCGACGTACCCATCCGCTATGGCGTGCACAGGCCCACCTACAGCGACAACCCGTTCTGGGCCAACGTGGTGCCGGCATTGCAATGGCTGGGGCTGCGTACGCCGCATTTGCAACGCGATACGCGTGCCACGCCGGCCGGCTGGATCGCCACCGGCGGTGTGCTGCTGTTTGGCGTGGTGATCGACTATGTGCGCACCGATGGCCTGTGGCCCGAACACTGGCAAGCGGTCTGGTTCACCCTCATCCTGCTGCTCACGTTGGCGCTGGGCGGTTTGTCCGACGGGCGCGGTTGGGGCCGCTGGCTTTGGCCGCTGCTGGCGCTTGCGCTGCCCGTGCTGATGATCGGCATATGCGGCGCGGGCGATGCATTGTCCGACACGTTGGCCGTTGCGCTCGGGTTGCATGGTCTTGCTTGTGGACTGTGGCATGCGCTGCGGACCGAATCGCCGCTCTCTTCGTCGCCGCATGCCGAATCTCGCTAAGCTCCGCTACGCTTCACCGCGCTCGTCATCACTCGTCGACGATTTGCGCCGTGTCGCGCACGACCATCTGCGGGCATGCAGCGACCATCGCTTTGCCGATGCGCAGTTCATTGCCAAGGGCGCCTTCCTCGTTGTGGTATCCGCGCTGCTGTATGGCGCCATGGTCACGGCCACGAATGCGACGGCTTTCGTGCTCGCCTACATGGCCTTTCCATTCATCGCGATGCTGCTGGCCATGAACGTGCTGCACGACGGCGCACACCGGGCGCTCTCCCCCTGGGCATGGCTGGACCGCCTCATGACGCGCGTGACCGCCATCCCGCTCGGCATCGAACCCGCCTACTGGACGGTGCGCCACGTGCACTATCACCACGCGCATGCCAACGTAGAACACTACGACCTCGACACCGCTCCAAACCGGTTCCTGCGGCAGACGCCCTTTCAGCCGTGGTATCCGCAGTTTCGCTATCAGCATCGCTACTGGCCGCTGATTGCCGCGCTGTCGTTGCCGTACATCAACTGGATCTACGACTGGTCGGATCGCCTTGGCCTCACGCCGCTGGCGGCGGATCGCGTGTTGCCCGGCCTGCGCGGCTGGGCGACGTTCCTGTCTGCGAAGGCGTTGCACTTGCTCATTGCGGTGGCGGTGCCCGCCTGGGTGGCACATCGGCTCGGCCTCGGCTGGGGCTGGGTGGCGCTTGGCTACTTCGCAGGGCAGATGCTGGCTTCATGCGTGCTGGTCGCGCTGATCCTGGGCACGCACTGGGCGGACGTGACGTTCTATCTGCCGCCCGAATCTGGCCAGTTACCGCACACGTGGCACGAGCATGCATTCCACACCGCGTGCGACTGGCAACCGCAACCGGCGTGGATCGGCTATTGGCTCGGCGGCTTGAACTGGCACCTGACGCATCACCTCTTCCCGACCTATAGCCACCGGCACTATCCGGCACTGGCAGCGCGCGTGGCGGAGGTGGCGCGCACCCATGCGCTCGACTACCGCGCGCTCACCTACGGGGAGTTGCTGACCGCGCAGCAGAACTTCCTGCGCGCCATGGGCCAACGCCCAAACTGACGCGCAGACAACACGCGCGGCCTCAGTTGCGCGCCTGGACCGCGTGCACTACTTCGAGAATCACCTTGGCCACATCCTGCGGCCGCGACTGCTGCGGCACGTGGCTCGTCGGCAGCGTCGTCACCTTGGCGCCAATGTTCCGGGCCATGGCACGCTCCAGATCCGGCTGGATCATCCTGTCGTGTGCGCTGACGATGAACCACGACGGCCTGCTCTGCCATGCCGCAACCGTGGTGCGCTCGGCAAATGCCGTCGCCTTGATGGGCCCTTGCGTGGCGGCCATCACGCGCGCCTGGGCAGCGGGCACATCCTGGGCAAAGTCGCTCGCCAGCGCCTCGGCAGGCAGTGACAGATAGCCGTTGGCATCAGCGACGAGCTTGCTGATGCCCGGCGCGGGCGCGTAGTCCTTGCCCACCTCTTCCGTCGACTGGCCGACGTCCGGCGCAAACGCCGCCACATACACGAGGCCGGCAACCTTGCTGTCCGCACCGGCTTCGGTGATGACCGTGCCGCCCCATGAATGCCCCACCAGCACGACCTTGCCCGGCTGGTTGCCGATGGCGCGGCGCGTGGCAGCCACGTCATCGGCCAGTGAGTTCAGTCCGTTCTGCACTGCCTGCACCTTCACGCCCTTGGCCTGCAGCAGCGGAATCACCTTGGCCCAGTCGGACCCATCGGCAAACGCGCCGTGCACGATCACGACGGAAGGTTGATCGGCATCGGCTGCCGTGGCGGCCAACAGGGGCGCACTGGCAGCCATGCCAAGTGCCAACGCTGCGATGGAGACGGCTTTGCGGTTGAACATGTCGGGTCCTTGTTGTCTGTTCGGTTCTTAGTGGGATGGGGCGTACGCGAGGCTGCCGGTTCAGGCGTGTGCACCGTCGTAGTACGGGTTCGCGCTGCGGGCACCGTCGGTGTAGATGTCGGTGGAGCGCGCACCGTCCGTATAGACGTCGGACGAACGGGCGCCCTCGGTGTAGGCATCCACCGCGCT
Organism: Ralstonia sp. VS2407; assembly: GCF_052950655.1. NCBI lineage: Bacteria > Pseudomonadati > Pseudomonadota > Betaproteobacteria > Burkholderiales > Burkholderiaceae > Ralstonia > Ralstonia sp. VS2407. The sequence goes on along the minus strand of NZ_JBRFVG010000006.1, from coordinate 228,411 downwards.
CTGCACGGCGCGGGCGCCTTCGGTGTACGGGTCGCGTGCACCGACGGACGAAGCGGCTTGCGCGCCGGCAGCGGCCACAGCGAGGGCGACAACAGCGAGGGTCTTGGCGAGATTGCGGGTCATGATCGTTTTCCTTTGAACAGTTGGGTTGGGATTGCGCGGCCTGCCGATGTCTTGCTTTGCTTTGCGCTACGTTGCGTTCGACCGGCGTCTTGGCCACGGAATGCATTTAAGGCGCCTGACGTATCCAGCACGTAGCGACCTGCTGCCCGTTTTGTCTGGGCATGTACCAGAGCCGCTACCGGATACAAACGCATACAAAACCCCGTCCATCGATGCCCATTGCTACAAAGCAATACAAATCGGCGGCATCGTGAAACCGACCGGATACATCGGAGGCGCCCAATGCTGGAAACGAGGCGAGCAAGACCCCGCCTCGTCATCCATCCTTGATCACTGGAGCCCTCATGCAACCGACTCGATTGACCGCAACCTTGCTCGTACTGGCTGGCGCCCTGGGCGCGCACAACGCGTTTGCGCAAGCCGCAGGGCTGCATCGGACAGACCTCGTCCATCACGACCTGAGCGTGCCAGGCCGTGAAGCCCTGCAAGTGCGCGTGGATTTTGATGAGCGTGCGTTTGCCCCCGCGCATGTCCACCCCGGCGAGGAAATCGCCCACGTTCTGCAAGGCACGATCGAATACCGGCTGGATGGCCAGCCCCCTGTGACGCTGCAGACCGGCGATTCGTTGTTCATTCCGGCTGGCGTTGCGCACTCAGCAAGAAACGTCGGCAGCGGCAAGGCATCGGAACTGGCGACGTATGTCGTGAAGTCCGGTGAGCCGCTGGTCAAGCTCGTTCACTAACCCCCTGCCCCAACCACCGCAAAGAGAGAACCCCCATGTCGAACCCCGTCAACCTCCGCCGTCGCCGCCTTCTGGGCACCACCATCGCCAGTATTGGTGTGCTGGATCTCGGGCTGGCCGAACTTGTGCATGCGCAACCGGCACCATCCTCCAATGCAGGCACGCTGCTGGCCGGGCAGGCCAACCCGTTCGGCACGCTGCAGCAGATCGATGCCGGCGTGCTCAACATCGGCTACGCAGACCTGGGGCCGAAGAACGGCCCCGTGATGGTCCTGCTGCATGGCTGGCCCTATGACATCTACAGCTATGCGGAGGTGGCGCCCGCGCTTGCGGCGGCAGGCTATCGCGTGCTGGTGCCGTACCTGCGCGGCTATGGCACGACGCGCATCCGCTCGGCAGACACACCGCGCAACGGGCAGCAGGCTGCGCTGGCCGCCGACATCATCGCGTTCATGGACGCGTTGAACATCAAGCAGGCGCACTTTGGCGGATACGACTGGGGCGCGCGCACGGCAGACATCGTCGCGGCGCTGTGGCCGGAACGCTGCAAGACGCTGGTGTCCGTCAGCGGCTACCTGATCGGCAGCCAGGAGGCGAACCGCAAGCCGCTGCCGCCGGCTGCGGAATTTGCGTGGTGGTACCAGTTCTATTTCACGACGGAACGCGGCGCGCGGGGCTACGCCGCCAACTGCAAGGAATTCAACCGCCTGATCTGGAAGCTGGCATCGCCCACCTGGAAATTTGACGACGCCACGTACGACCGCAGCGCCACCGCGTTCAACAACCCCGACCACGTCGACATCGTCATCCACAACTACCGCTGGCGCCTGGGGCTGGCGCAGGGCGAATCGAAGTACGACGCGCTGGAACAACGTCTGGCCACGGGCCCGGCCATCACCGTGCCGACCATCACCATGGAAGGCGACGCCAACGGCGCACCGCACCCAGAGCCGTCGGCCTATGCGAAGAAGTTCACGGGCAAGTACCAGCACCGGAACATCGGTGGCGGTATCGGACACAACCTGCCGCAGGAAGCACCGAAGGCGTTTGTGCAGGCCATGCTGGACGTTGTGCACCTCTGAACCGGCAAGCCTTTTGACGCTTCTGGCTCACAGCGCCGAGAGCAACCCTTCGGGTAATCCGCGCGTCAGGGCCAGCAGCGTCATCACGGCCGGCATGGCTGCCGCGGCCATCACCGTCTGCGCCGCGGTGATGCCTGCCATGAGCGGCGCGTCACCGCCCAGCTGGCGCGCCATGATGTACGACGAAGACGCCGTGGGCAGCGCCTGGAACAGCAGCGCCACGATCAATGCAGCATCGGTCAGGCCCAATGCGTGGCCAACGGCCAGCGTCAACGCGGGCATGGCCAGAAACTTGATGATTGACGACACGACCACCGGCTGCGCCCACGAACGCACGCCGCTGAAGTTCAGCGCAGCGCCCACACACAATAGCCCCAGCGGCATCGATGCCAGGCCGAGCGCCCGCACCGCCGGCTCGATCGCCCCAGGCATCTGCAGCCCCAAGGCCTGCATGGCAATGCCCAGCGTGCAAGCCACCACCGGCGGATTCGTCACGATCTGACGCACCAGCGCACGCCCACCGAGGCGCACCGAGCCATAGCGGGCGAAGACCAGCACGCACAGCAGATTGACTGTTGGCACGATCGCCGCGTTGCATACCGCAGCCAGCGCAATCCCCTTGGCCCCGAAGAGGCCCGTGGCGAGCGACACGCCTACGTAGTTGTTGAACCGCACTGCGCCCTGAAACACCGACGTGAACGCCGCACCGTCCACCTGCATCCATGGCCGGGCCAGCATCAGTGCGACCGCCACCAGCAATGTCGCACCGATCAACGTCAGCACCAGCGGCAGCACGGGCAAAGACTGCATGTGTGCCGTGGCCAGACCATGCATGAATAGCGACGGCAACAGAACGTAGTAGCAGAGCCGCTCGGCCTGCGGCCAGAAGCTTTCGGCGAGGAAGGCGGAGCGCTTGAGCCAGTGGCCGAGCGCAACCAGAAGGGCGACAGGCGCGAGCGCGAGCAGGATGGCAGCGGTCATGGCCGTGCTCCCGCACCATGGCGTACCCGCAATGTGGATGAGAGGCAGAGGAACGTGCGGAACGACATGAGGCGCTCGAAGAAAATCAGGAACACCGCCAAGCTATCACGCAGTCACAGCAGCAATAATTGTTATTTATCTGGCAATCAATGAGAAATTCTCATTGCAGAAGCGACGACGGCGTCGGCCAATGCCTGGGTAAAGCGCTGCGAAGCCCGCGATTGGTGTTCAAGCAGCACCACTGCCCGATGCAATTGCGGTTGCCCGAATGGCAGACGGGTAACAGGCGGCAATTGCGTCAGCTCCGAATCGGAAAGGGCCACCACGGCGGCACCCAATCCGCTGGCCACCATGCGCACGATCGTGTCCTTGTTGTCGAGCACCATCTCTTCGCGCACCTTCACGCCCAGGCGCCGCAGCTCCGAGGCAATCATGCGGCCGGCCCAGGCTTGCGCATCAAAGCGGATAAACGGCAGCTCGGTCAGCAGCGCGCGCGCATCATGCTCGGCATATTGGGCGGGGGCGAGCAGCCAGAAGCGGTCTTCATAGAGCGTCGACCAGACCAGCTCCGCCGGATGCGGCCGCACAGGGTGCGACGTGATCGCGGCATCCAGCTCGCCGTCAGCCACGCGTTGCGCAAGCTCGGCCGACATGCCGGCGGCCACGTGCACGCGCAGGCCGGGATGCGCCGTCCGCAGGGCCAGCAGCGCATTGGGCAGCGGCCCCGATAGCGCGGTCTGAATGGCGCCAATGCGCAACCGCCCGACCAGCGCACGCTCATCGCTCAGCGCGTCGGGAATGCGGTCATACAGCGCGAGGATCTGTTCAGCCTGGGCGAGCACGATGCGGCCCGCCTCTGTCAAAGCGGGCTCGCGGCGTGAGCGGTCGAACAGGCGGACGTTGAACTCCTCCTCCAGCGACTTGACCTGCAGGCTGACAGCCGACTGCGTGAGCCCGATCGCCTCGCCAGCACGCGCAAACGTGCGGTGGCGGGCGATGGCAACGAGCGTTCTCAAGGCGCGGAGAGACATGGCGGAAGCGATGGCAGATCAGGCAGATAGCGCATCGTACCTCTGGCCACACCGGCCCGCCTTCCAGGGCGGTGAGACAACCCGCCTATGCCAGCATGGCAGCCAGCGCAGGAGGCAACCCGTGGTTGGGCTTGTGCGGCGGACGCGCAAAGCTGCCTTCCGCTGCGCCGTTCGGGGCAAGCGCAATCAGGCTCTCGCAATGGCGGATGGCGCTGGAGACGCCATCCACAACGGGCACGGGAATGCGGTCCTTGAGTGTGCGCGCCAGCCCGGCAAGCGGTGCGCCGGCCACGATGATCACGTCTGCGCCGTCTTCACGCACTGCCTGCAGGCTCAGTTCTTCAAGGCGTGCCGCGTGGTCTTCCTGCACGCTGCCGATGTCGCGCAGCGGCTGCTGCAAAGATCGCACGCTCGCCAGCCGCGACGCCAGCCCATTGGCCGCTACACATTCGCGGTACCACGCCTGGATACGGCTCGAAATCGCGATGATTGAAAAGCGCTGACCAAGCAGACAGGCGCTGGCCAGCGCCGCTTCGGTCATGCCGACCACCGGCACGTTGCACAGCTCCTTGATGCCAGCCAGGCCGGGGTCTCCAAACGCCGCCACGACCACGCCGTCGAATTGACCGGCGTGTTCGGCAACGACGCACGCGGTGGCATAGCCGCCCACCAGTGCCTCAAAGCGCGTTTCGATATAGGCCACGCCAAATGGCGCTGTCGCCATCGTGAGCGTGGTACCGGGTGAAACGGAGCGACGCGCCTCGGCATGAATCAACTCCGTCACGCTCTCGGAGATATTGGGATTGACGACCAGAATACGCATGATGAAATTTTGAGAACCCAACCAGAAACGTCAGACCAGGGACGGGGCACCCGCCGGCAGGAACTGCCCCCGCCCAGGGGCCGGTTCGAGGTACTTGCCGTTTTCGACCAGCATCTCGCCGCGCGAGAAGCAATGCACCGGCCAGCCCATCACTTCAATGCCTTCATAGGGCGTGTAGTCCACCGCGTGATGCAACGCATCGTTGGTGATGCGCACGCGGCGCTCCGGATCCCACAGCGTGATGTCGGCATCGGCGCCCACGGCGATCGTGCCCTTGCGCGGATACAAACCGTACAGCCGTGCCGGGCGATACGACGTCAGTTCCACAAACTGATGCAGCGACAGCTTGCCCCGCGCGATGCCATCAAACAGCAACGGCAATCGCGTCTCGATACCGGGTACGCCGTTCGGAATATGGTCGAACGGTTGCGCCTGACCGCCAAGCTTCTTGCCTTCCGGGTCGTCATAGTTGAACGGGGCATGGTCGGAAGAGAACACGCTGAACACGCCTCCTGCAAGCGCGCGCCATACGGCCGCCTGGTTTTCCGGATCGCGCGGCGGCGGGCTGCAGACGCACTTGGCACCTTCGTAGCCATCGTCACCTTGCAGGCCCATGTCTTCGGCGGTCAGGTAGAGGTACTGCGGACACGTCTCGGCCAGGATCTGCAAGCCGCGGCTTTGTGCCCAGCGAATCTGCTCGATGGCTTCTTTGCCCGACACATGCACGATCAGGATCGGCACGTCCACCAGCTCGGCAAAGGTGATGGCACGGTGCGTGGCTTCACGCTCCACCGCTGCCGGACGCGACAGGCCGTGGAAGCGCGGCGAGATGCGGCCCTCGCCCACCAGCTTCTCGGTCAGCCACGAAATGCAGTCGGCGTTTTCCGCATGCACCATCACCAGTGCGTTGTTCTGCTTGGCGACGTTCAGCACGTCCAGCATTTCGCGGTCGGACAGTTTCAGGTCGTCATAGGTCATGTAGACCTTGAACGAGGTGTAGCCCTGGCGGATCAACTCTGGCAGTTCGTGCTTCAGTACGTGGGGCGTGGGGTCGGCCACGATCAGGTGGAAGCCATAGTCGGCCACCGCGCGGCCCTCGGCACGACGGTGGTAGTCGGCCACCGCCGCTTTCAGCGAGCCGCCCTTCTCCTGCGCCGCAAACGGGATCACCGTTGTCGTGCCGCCGCAGATGGCCGCGCGCGTGCCGGTGAAGAAGTCGTCGGCCATGCGCATGCCGTCGGGCATGGGCTGGTCGAGGTGGCAATGGCCGTCGACGCCACCGGGCAGCGCCAGCAGGCCACTGGCATCCATCTCGCGCGCGCCGCGCGGCAAGCCGTGGCCGAGCACGGCGATGCGGCCATCGCGCACACCAATGTCGCAGGTAAAGCGGTCGGATGCGGTGACCACATCCGCATTACGGATCACCAGGTCGAGTTCCGTGGACATGCTTGGCGCTCCCTCATTCCGTTAAGCAACGTCCGCGAACAGGCGACCCCAGCCGCGCAGCTCGCGCGTGTCGACACCCGCCAGCCGCAGCGATTTCCACACGACGGTCGAGATGGTGTCGTACACCGGGATGCCCGTTTCCGCTTCCAGTGCCTCCACCAGATGCGCCGCGCGCAGGTTCGTGCAGAACGTGGTGATGGCCGCCGGCTTTTTCTGTGCCACCTCGCGCACTAGGCTGCGGATCGTGTCTTCTTCCACGTCGGCAAAGCTGTGGTTGACGTGCAAGTCTAGATGACGCTCCGCCACGCAGTTGAAGCCGTGGCGCGCGTAGTTCTGCACGATGCGCTGCTGCACGTCATCCAGGTACGGCGTAACGAGGGCGAAATCGCGTGCGCCGGTCTTGGCCAGAATCTCGTTGAGCGCCAGCACAGACGTGGTGGCCGGAATGCCGGTGGCTTCCGTGATCTGGCGGCACAGCGCCTCGTCTTTCTCAAAGCCGAGCCAGCCGGACGACGTGCCGTTCCAGGCGATCACGTCGACGTGCGCGTCGGCCAGCAGCTTGGCGGCGTTCAGGATCTTCTCCAGATCGAACTGCCCCAGCGCCTGGTCGCGCAGCGAGATTTCCGTCACGGTGAAGCGCGAGAAATGCGCGCTCACGTTGGGCAAGCCGCTCACCATGGCGCTGGTAATGGGTTCCAGCGCCGTGTTGGACGATGGCGTGAGCATGCCGAGCTTGATGCGTTTTGTCATGGGAGTCTTCTTCGTGGTTTGCGCGCCCCGGCGCGCAACAGCGGCATCGGGGCCTGCTTGTTATGTTGATGAGTACGGTTGCAGCTTGTTGCCGGAAATCAGAAGCAAACGCCGCGCCGCGTGCGTAGATTTCGTTGGCCTACTCGAGAGTGCATCGCACCTCAGACCGGCAGCTTCTTGCTGTAGTCGATCAGCAGTGTCGAGCAGATGAACAGGCCGGCGCCGGCGGCAGCAAACAGCATCAGCGCCATGTCGTACGAACCCGTCGCCTGCACGATCAAGCCGACGATGATCGGCATGCCGACGCCCGCGAAGTTCCCGCCCAGGTTCATCGTGCCGCCCAGGAAACCCACACGCTTGCGCGTTCCCAGGATCGACGGAATGCACCAGAACAGGCCGCACCAGCGCAGGAAGAACAGCGTGGTCGACAACAGTGCCACCACGACCACCGGATCCTTGAAGCGCGCCACCGTGTAGATGGCAATCGTGGCCAGCACCGAAGCGACGCCAAACAGCGTCCGCAGCACCCGGGCGCGTGATGCCCCGGTAGCCATCCACTTGTCGGCAATCCAGCCGCCCACCATCTCGCCCACAAAGCCGGAGAAGAACATGGTGAAGACCGCACCGCCCATCTCCTTGATGTCGAGCCCATGCACCTTCGACAGATAGGTCGGCATCCAGGTCAGCAGCCCGTAAAACAGGGCGTTGAAGCACATCCAGCCGAAGAACATGCCCCACACCGAGCGGTACTTGAAGAAGTCGAGCACGTTGCCGCTTACGGCGGCGGGCTCTGCAGCTTGGTCGGCAGCATGAGCCTCCTCGATGTAGGAGGCTTCAGCATCATTGACGGACGGATGCTCGCGCGGGTGATTGCGGATGTACCACCACGCAAAGAGCCCCGCCACCATCGTCCCGATACCGGCCACCACGAACGACGTGCGCCACGAATTGAATTCGGCGATCAGCCCGGCGATGATGAGCGCGCCCAATGCCGCGCCCAGCGGCGCGCCGCCATCGAGCAGCGTGGCACCGCGGCCGCGTTCGTTCTGCGTCATCCAGATGGCGTTGAGCTTGCCGCCGGCGGGGTAGATGGGCGCCTCGGCCGCACCCAGGCCAAGACGCGTGATCAGCAGCGGAACCCAACCGGTACACAGCGCCGCAATGGATTGGAAGAAGCCCCAGCCCAGCGTGGCACCGGCAATCACCACGCGTGGCCCAAAGCGGTCGGCCAACATGCCGCCCGGAATCTGCATGAGCGCGTACGTCAGAAAGAACGAACTCAGCAGTAAGCCTTGCACCGCGGGGCCGATGTTGAACTCCTTAGCGATCAACGGCATCGCGACTGACAGCGATGCGCGGTCGACATAGTTGATGGATATCAGCATCAACATCATCAAGAAAATCTTCCAGCGCACAGAGCTCTTCGTCTCCGTTAGCGCCATGGCCGGGGCCGGGCTTGCGGTTTCCATTACGCGTGTCTCCTGGTAGCTCCAGAAGTCGTTTCGGAAAACGGGCTTGGGCGGCCGGTCTTGACGCCGGCCCGCTCCAACTCCGCCCACCGAAACGACCTCCTGAGTCGATTTGATTGGTTTGTGTTGCGCAACGTGGCCGAGTATAGGATACGTAATCTGTAATTACAACATCTGTAAGTTATTGATTTTATTGCCTCCCAAAAGCACAATCTCGGTGTGTGATAGCCTTTTGTGGTGCATCTTCCCCATTCTGGTGACGTCTGTGACCCAACCGCTGCTTCAATCCCCTCGCCTGCGAACGCTCGGCATGTCGGCCGAAATCGCCTCGCGCCTGCGCACCCTCATCGAAGAAGGCGAACTGCCGCCCGGTGCCCGCATCGACGAGCGTGCTTTCAGTGAAATGTTCGATGTCTCGAAGACGCCGCTGCGTGAGGCGCTCAAGGTGCTGGTGGCCGAGGGGCTGGTGCTGCATCGGCAGTACATCGGCTATCGCGTTGCACCGCTCGATCTGGATGAACTGCGCGCGACCTTCGAAACGTTGCATGGGCTGGAATTCACGGCTGGAGAATTGGCGGCGGCGCGGCTGTCCGAGGTAGCTCTGGCGCGTCTGGAGCGCAAGCACCAGGCAATGCTTGAGGCCCATGCGGCGGGCAGACGCACCGAGTACTTCCGCATCAACCAGGAAATTCACCAGCTCATCATCGACGGCACGGCCAACCCCGTGCTGGCTGGCATTTATGCGACCTTGATGAGCAAGGTGCATCGCGCGCGCGGTGCGGCCAATGCCGACACGCTGCGCTGGCAGGAATCGCACGAAGAACACGAAGCCATCATGGCCGCCCTTCGGGAGCCAGGGCGCCCGCGCCTGGCACAGGTGCTGCGCCTGCACTCGGAGAACACCGCCAAGGAAGTGCTGAGCGTCGTGGCAAACAGCCTGGCCGAGGCCGGGCGCCCTACCCGATCAACCAAGGAAGCCCCCAAGAAAGGCGCGCAATGAAACTCGTACGCGTGGGTGCGCCCGGCGCAGAACGTCCAGGCCTGATCGATACGCAAGGCCACGTGCGCGACTTGTCAGGCGTGGTTGGCGACCTGGGCCCGCAACAGTTGTCAGATGCCGCCCTCGCGCAACTCGCAGGCATAGACATCGCTGCCTTGCCCGTGGTGCAGGACACGCGGTTTGGCGTGCCATGGACGGGCATCGGCAAGATCATCGCGATCGGCCTGAACTATGCCGACCACGCAGCCGAGGCCGGCTTGCCGCCACCCGCTGAGCCCATCCTCTTCCTCAAAGCCAACAGCGCATTGAACGGCCCCAACGATGCCGTCATGCTGCCGCGCGGCTCGGCAAAGACCGACTGGGAGGTTGAACCCGGTGTAGTGATCGGCAAGACGGCGAGCGATGTTTCCCGCGAAGAAGCGCTCTCGCACGTTGCCGGCTATTGCGTGGTGAACGATGTGTCGGAGCGCGAGTTCCAGCTGGAGCGCGGCGGCACTTGGGACAAGGGCAAGGGCTGCGACACCTTCTGCCCCGTCGGCCCGTGGCTGGTCACACGCGACGAAGTGCCCGACCCGCAAGCGCTTGGCCTGTGGCTCGACGTCAATGGCGAACGTGCGCAGCGGGGCAACACAGCCACCATGGTGTTTGGCGTGGCGCATCTGGTGAGCTACGTCAGCCGCTTCATGACGCTGCACCCCGGCGACTTGATTTGCACCGGTACGCCGCCCGGTGTCGGCATGGGCGCCAAGCCGCCGCGCTATCTCAACGCGGGCGACACCATGCGATTGGGCATCGACGGCCTTGGCGTGCAGACGCAGACGGTGATTGCTTACAGCAAGGCCTAGGTACGCTTATCGCGCCTGCGCCGCCACCAGCTTGCGCATGGCATCCACCAGTTTCGGATCGACCGCGCCCAGCGTATTGGTGCGCGCACTGATGCGCCCTTCCGCGTCCAGCAGCAGGATCGTGCTCGAATGGTTGAAATCGCCATCGGCCAGACGGCGGTATTGCACGCCCAGCAAGGCCGCCACCTCACGCGTGCCGCTCGCGTCGGCACGGGCGACCTGCCAGTGCTCGCCAGCGTTGTGCGCGGCGGCGGTCTTCTTGAGCGCCGCAACGGAATCGCGCTCCGGATCGACCGTCACCATCAGCACCCGCACGCCGTCGTGCGCGGGCTTACCGCCCTTGGCCAGCGTCGCACGAATGGTCTCGAAGATCATCGGGCAGACCATCTGGCACGACGAATAGAACATGCTTACCAGCACCGGCTCGCCGCGCAGGTCTGCCAGATGAAAGACGCGGCCGTTCTGGTCGGTCAACGCCACGTCAGATTGATACAGCGAGCCCGAAGCGACGGGCCCGGCGGCAAGCGCGCCTGCGGCGGCCCCCGCCAGCACACATGCCACGAAGGCACGGCAAAGTTGCTTAAGAAGCGTCATGGACGTTCTCCATTGAGGGATCGGGCGCAGCGAAAGCCAAGGCTTCCCGTGGCATCGGCGCCTTCGAGTGATGACAGCAACGCCACGCGCATCAGCACGGCGTAGCTGTCGCGGCGCACGATGCTGATGGCACCGGCGCCGCAAAACTTCTGCTTGTCGGGGTCGCCCTGCGTGCGGCTGTCCCCGGCAATGAACAACGCGTTGAAATCGTCGACCCATTCCCAGATCAGGCCGTGCAGATCGCGCACGCCATGGACATCCGCTGGGCCGCCAACGGGCGGCAACACACGCGTGGCGGGACGTTCGTACCAGCCGAGAATGCGTTGCGCCCATTGCGGGTCGTCGCGGGCGTCTGCGCGGGTGGCGTCGGCCGCAGCGGCGGATTCCCACTCGAGCCACGTCGGCAGCCGCGCGCCTTCGCTTTCGCAATAGGCACGGGCGGCAAACCAGGTCACGCCAGTCACCGGCGCTTGCGGCGACGCCTGCGGATCGGCATGCGTCGCATCGGCCCAGTCGGCAAGGTAGGCCTTGCCGGCAAAGACCTGCGGCACACGGCCACGCTGCCAGGCCTCGTGGCGTTGCACGAAGGTCTGGAATTCGCCAATGGTGACGGGCGTGGAGCGCAACTCAAACGGTTCGATGCGCACCCGCTGCGGCTGCCCCGGTGCGTTCTGGGGCAGCACGCTGTCGAAGTCGCCGCCGGGCAACCGCACATAGGTGGCGCCCTGCGCTGCGGCGCCGGCCAGCGCCATCAACATGGCAGCAAGGTGCAAGGTCAGGCGGGACATGGTCGTGCGGATCCGGTCAATGTTCGGCCACAGCCTTGGCGGGCGCCGGCTGGGCACGCACCTTCTTGACCTCGTCTGCGCTCACGCGGCCGCCGGGGTTGTCCCAGCTGTTGAGCACGTAGGTCAGGATGTTGGCGACCTCGTCGTCATTGAGCTGCGTCATCGGCGGCATGACGGAGTCATATTCCTGTCCGTTGACCTTGATCTTGCCGTTCAGGCCATGCAACACGATGTTCATGGCGCGCTTCGGATCTGCTGCCAGGAAATCCGACTTGGCAAGCGGCGGGAACACGCCCGGCAACCCGGCGCCATTGCCCTGGTGGCACACCGAGCAGGTACCCGCAAACAGCGCGCGGCCAGCCTGCACCTGATCCTGCACGGTCAGCGTGCCGCTTACCGACGCCTGGGTCGCCTTGGTGACGGCGCTCATATTGGGTGCCGCACGATCGCCCAGGTACACCGAATCCAGCTCCTTGCCAGAGTAGACGAGCTTGTTCTCCGGGCCATCCACCTTGAGGATCGCCATGGCGCCCTTGTTGAAGGCGCGGAAGATCGAGTGGTCGACCAGCACATAGCTGCCGGGCACGCGCGCGGTAAACTTCACAACCGCCGCACCACCCGCCGGGATCAACGTGGTCTGCACGTTCTTCTGCACGTTGGTGCCGCCCTCGTAGCGCACCTGGTCGAAGATGGCGCCGATCACGTGGAAGCTTGAGACCAGGTTCGGCCCGCCGTTGCCAACAAAGATGCGGACCGTTTCACCCACCTTGGCGTGCAGCGCCTTGTCACCGGTGAGCGCACCTTCCGCACCGTTGAACAGGACGTAGCTCGGGCGTTCGTCAATGGCCTTCTCCATGTCGAACGGCTGCAGGCCCTTCTCGCGGTACTTGCCGGCGGTGTAGAAGTCGCCCTGCATGACGTAGTACTCGTGATCCACCTTGGGCAGGCCTTCGGGCGGCTCGACCAGGATCAGGCCGTACATGCCGTTGGCGATATGCATGCCCACCGGCGCGGTAGCGCAGTGGTAGACGTAGATGCCCTCGTTGAGCGCCTTGAAGGTGAACTGCGATTCATGGCCCGGTGCGGTGAAGCTCGATGCAGCGCCGCCGCCCGGTCCGGTCACGCCGTGCAGGTCGATGTTGTGCGGCATCTTGCTGCTCGGGTGGTTCTTGAGGTGGAACTCCACCGTGTCGCCCTGCCGCACGCGGATGAAGCTGCCGGGAACGGTGCCGCCGAACGTCCAGAAGGTGTAGCTGACGCCTTCGGAGATCTGCATTTCCTTCTCGACCACTTCCAGCTCCACGATGACCTTGGCTGGATAGTTCCGGTGGACCGGCGGTGGCACAAGCGGCGGGCTCGTGAGGACGGCGTGGATCGGCTCGCCGCGTGGCGGTCCGAAGTCACCGGGCAATTTGGCGCTCGCGGCGCGGGCTGCAGTGCCCGCAAGCAGTGCGCCCAGCACCACAGAAATCAAGCCCGCGCGCATCAGGCTGCGGACGGTGTGAAGACGGCTCATTTTTTCCCCCGTGTATCGGTCTGGTGTCGTCCGCTCCACGTTAGGCCCCGGCGGCCATTAGGGCTTTGATACAGCGCAAACGAAAACCGGCCCCGACCGGCACTTCCACCGCACCGCGTGGCACGCAAGCCCAGTCGTGGCGTGATTTGCCACATCAAGATACCCATAAAACAAGCATCTGATATACATCAATAACGGCGGAGATTCCGCTCACTAATATAGTTGCATCCTTAATGCATCTTTTGATGCGACACCCACAGAGGGAATCCCCATGACACAGTCCGCCTCCACCATCCAGCTCGACCTCCGCGTGCTGGCGCCGCGCGAGCGCCATCCGCTGATCTTCTCTGCCTTCGGGGAACTCGGCATCGGCCAGAGCCTGGAGCTGATCAACGATCACGATCCGCGCCCGCTGCAGTCGCAGTTTCAAGTGGAGCGCCCGGGCCAGTTTTCCTGGGACTACCTTGAGCGCGGCCCCGCCACGTGGCGCGTCGCCATCACCAAGGTGGCGTCTGCCGCCAGCGCCGGCCACTGCTGTGGTGGTTGCGGTGGTGGCGCCTGAATTTCCGATTGCATCCTGCAAGGAACCCTGTCATGAAAAACAACCAAAGGCTGTGGCGGTGGCTCGGCCTGATCTTCATCCTGTCGTTCGGGGCATTGGGCTATCTGGGCCGGCAGATCTATCTGGCAGCGCCGCCGATCCCGCATGCCGTCGTCACTTCTGTGGGCGAGGTGCTCTTCACCGGCGAACAAATCCAGCGCGGGCAAGAGGCCTGGCTGGCAGCCGGGGGCCAGCAGCTTGGCACCGTCTGGGGCCACGGCAGCTACGTTGCGCCTGACTGGTCTGCCGATTGGCTGCACCGTGAAGCCACGGCGTTGCAAGCGATTCGCGCGCATCAGCAGTTCGATACCGACGCGCCGTTGACGACCGTGCAGCAAGCCGCCGTCGACGCCAGCGTGAAGGAGGAAATGCGCCGCAATACGTACGACGCAAATCGCGACATCCTGACCGTGTCGCGTGAGCGCGCAGAGGCCATCCGCGGCGTGGCGCAGCACTTCGAGGCCCTGTTCGGCACCGATCCGTCGCTGGCAACGCTGCGCGATCAATACGCCATGGCCACGGGCGTGCTGCCGGAGTCGGCCGACCGCGAAGCGCTTGCGGCGTTCTTCTTCTGGACGTCGTGGGCCGCCGCTGCCGACCGCCCGGGCGAGACCGACATCTCGTACACGAGCAACTGGCCGCATGAACCCCTGGTTGGCAACACCATGACCGGCGGCGCCGCCATGTGGTCGATGGTCAGCATCGTGCTGCTGCTCGGCGGTATTGCCGCCATGTTGTGGCTGCACGGCAGCAGCAAGCACGAAGAGGAGGCTGCGCCGCTGCCGGCCGACCCGTTCCTCAACGTGGTTGCCACGCCGTCGATGAAGGCCACGCGCAAGTACTTCTTTGCCGTGATCGGCCTGATGCTGGTGCAGATCGGCATGGGCGCCATCACCGCGCACTATGCGGTGGAAGGTGAATCGTTCTTCGGGATTCCGCTGGCGCAGGTGCTGCCGTACGTGATCAGCCGGACCGTGCACACGCAGCTTGGCGTGCTGTGGATTGCCACGGCGTGGCTGGCTACGGGCCTCTACATTGCGCCGCTGCTGTCGGGCCGTGAACCGAAGTTCCAGAAGCTGGGCGTTGACCTGCTGTTCTGGGCGCTGATCTTTATCGTGGTGGGCTCCATCGCCACCGGCTGGCTCGGCACGCTGCAACATCGTGGTGCGGACTTCGGTTTCTGGGTCGGCAACCAGGGGCTGGAATACACCAGCATGGGCCGCGTGTGGCAAATCCTGCTGTTCGTCGGCCTGCTGTTCTGGGTCGTGCTGCTGGGCCGCGCACTATGGCCGGCACTGAAGACGCCGTCGGAATCGCGCGGACTGATCGCCATGGTGTTCCTGTCGGCCACGTGCATCGGCGGCTTCTATTCGACCTCGCTGGTGTGGGGCCAACACACGCACTATTCGATGATCGAGTACTGGCGCTGGTGGCTCGTCCACCTGTGGGTCGAGGGCTTCTTTGAAGTGTTCGCCACCGCCGTCATCGCGCTCATCTTCACGCGCCTGGGCCTGATTCGCGCCAGCAGCGCCAACCGCGCCATCGTGGCCGAGACGATCGTGTTCCTGTTCGGCGGCATTCTGGGCACGCTGCATCACCTGTACTTCACGGGTACGCCCACGTCGATCATCTCGGTGGGTGCGGTGTTCTCTGCGCTGGAAGTGGTGCCGCTTACGCTGATCGGGCTCGAAGCGCTGCAGAACTATCGCCGCACGCAAGGCACGCCGTGGCTCAACGCCTACAAGTGGCCCGTGCTGTGCTTCGTGGCCGTAGGCTTCTGGAACACCGTCGGCGCCGGCCTGCTCGGCTTTGCCATCAACCCGCCGGCTTCGCTGTACTACGTACAAGGTCTGAACATGACGGCCGCCCACGGGCACGCCGCACTGTTCGGGGTGTACGGCATGCTCGGTATCGGCCTGATGCTGTTCTGCCTGCGCGGCCTGTATGCCCGCAGCCTGCATGCCGACCGCCTGCTCAAGCCCGCGTTCTGGGGCCTGAATATCGGCTTGGCCATGATGGTGTTCATGTCGCTGCTGCCGGCCGGTATCTACCAGGCCTGGGCCAGCGTCACCAAGGGCATGTGGTACGCCCGCTCGCCGGAGGTGGTGCACTCGAAAGTGATGGAAACGCTGGTCTGGCTGCGCGTGCCGGGTGACATCGTGTTCGCCATCGGTGCACTTGTGCTGGCCTGGTATGCGCTGCGGCTGCTGCGCCGTCCGAAGGCACAACAGACTGAGCCGCTGCCGGCTTCGGCTCGCGCCACGCGTTAATTCTTAACTCAGCAGTTCTCTCAAAAACCCGCAGGGCCCGTGTCGATTCGACCGGGCCCTGCGGGTTTTCCTGTAATGCCAGCCGCTCGCAAGCTCCCTACAATGACAAATCATATAGATGAATAGTTGACCACTTCAGATACCTAATGCCCGCCGATCTCCGCCTGCCCCGCTATCAGCAATTGCGCGACGATCTGGCCGCGCAGATCGCCCAACAGCACTGGCGCCCGGGCGACGCCATCCCCACCGAAGCCGAGCTTGCCAAGACGTACAACGTGGCAGTCGGCACGGTCCGCAAAGCCGTGGATGTGCTGGTGGCCGAGGGCCTCCTGGAGCGCTTCCAGGGCCGCGGCACCTTTGTGCGCCGGGCAAGCTTTGCCAGCTCCTTGTTCCGCTTCTTCCGCTTCCAGAGTGAAAGCGGCGAGCGACGCATTCCTGAGAGCCGCATTCTCAAGCGCGATGTGCTGGATGCGCCGTCTGCCCCCGCAGCTGGCTTGCAGATCGAAACAGGCTCACCGGTCATTCGCCTGACCCGGCTGCGCCTGCTGGATGGCGCACCCATGCTGGCCGAAGAAATCTGGCTGCCGTACGACCGTTTCGCCCCGCTCGCCACGCTGGAACTCGACGCGTTTGGCGACCTGCTGTATCCGCTGTACGAATCCCACTGCGGCCAGATCATCGCCAGCGCTGAAGAAACGCTTACCGCCGAGGCCGTCAACGCAACGTACGCGCGGCTGTTGCGCATCCAGCCCGGCGATCCGGTGATGGTCATCGAACGCGTTGCGCGCGGCTACGACCGGGTGCCGCTTGAATGGCGGCGCTCGCGGGGCGCGGCGGCGCACTTCCGGTACCACGTGGATATCCGGTAACGCCCTCCCACGCTGCCACCCGACCCGACAAAAACACACACAGGAGACAACATCATGCAGGCCAACTCATCGACCGCGCCGCCGCTGCTGGACGTGCGCGGCGTCACGCTGCAGTACAAGACACGCCAGCATCTGGTGACGGCCACCTACCGCGTCGACTTTCAGGTCTACCCCGGCGAGCGCTACATCTTGTTGGGCCCATCGGGCTGCGGCAAATCGACATTGCTCAAGGCCATCGGCGGCTACCTCACGCCCACCGAAGGCGAGATCCGCCTGAAGGGCCAGCCCGTGACCAAGCCCGGCCCGGATCGCATGATGGTGTTCCAGGAGTTCGACCAGCTCCTGCCGTGGAAGACCGTGAAGGAGAACGTGCTGTTCCCGCTGCTCTCCACGGGCAAGCTGGGCGCGCGTGAGGCCGAAGAACGCGCCCTGCACTACATCAACAAGGTCAATCTCACCAAATTTGCCGACCACCACCCGCACATGCTGTCGGGCGGGATGAAGCAACGCGTGGCCATCGCACGCGGCATGGCCATGGAGCCCGACGTGCTGCTGATGGACGAGCCCTTCGCCGCGCTCGATGCGCTCACGCGCCGCAAGATGCAGGACGAGCTGCTGCAACTGTGGGATGAAACGCGCTTCACCGTGCTGTTCGTCACGCACTCGATTCCGGAGGCGATCCGCTGCGGCAGCCGCATCCTGATCCTTTCGCCGCATCCGGGCCAAGTCCGCGCCGAACTGCCGAGCCTTGCGCGCGGCGATGATGACCCCGAGCGCTTCAAGGCGCTGGAAGCCGAGATCCACGACATGCTATTCGCCCGCACGGTGGAGGAAACCCATGCAGACTGAAACCCTTTCCATGCCGGCCACCACCGACATCAGCAACCGCGCGCCCGTCTACAGCACGCCCGTGGCGTTCGAGCGCATCGGCGTGGTGGAAAAACCGCTCTCCATTGCCGAGCGCCTGTACGAGCAGGCATG
The DNA here is from genome assembly GCF_052950655.1 of Ralstonia sp. VS2407. Lineage (NCBI taxonomy): Bacteria > Pseudomonadati > Pseudomonadota > Betaproteobacteria > Burkholderiales > Burkholderiaceae > Ralstonia > Ralstonia sp. VS2407. The sequence goes on along the minus strand of NZ_JBRFVG010000006.1, from coordinate 210,499 downwards.
GTTGCGCAAGCTCGTCATCCTCGTCGTGCTGGCACTCGTGTGGGAAGGCGGAGCGCGCTGGCTCGACAACCCGCTGCTGATGCCGACCTTCTCCGACACCGTGCAGGCGCTGTGGGCAGGGCTGGCCAGCGGCACACTGTTCGCTCGCATCGGCACGTCAATGCAAACGCTGCTTGCGGGCTACGCGCTTGGGCTGGCCCTGTCGTGCGCATTGGTGGTACTGGGCATCAGCAACCGGCTCGGGCAGGACTTCCTGGAAACGCTCACGGCCATGTTCAACCCGCTGCCCGCCATTGCGCTGCTGCCTATCGCACTCGTGTGGTTTGGTCTCGGCAACGGCAGCCTGATCTTCGTGATCGTGCATTCCGTGGTGTGGGCGGTGTCGCTCAACACGCATGCCGGCTTTCTGTCGGTATCGAACACGCTGCGCATGGTGGGCCGCAACTACGGGCTATCCGGCATGGGGTACCTGACCAAGATCCTGATCCCAGCCGCGTTCCCCTCCATCCTCACCGGCCTGAAGATCGGCTGGGCATTCGCATGGCGCACGTTGATCGCATCGGAACTGGTGTTTGGCGTGAGTTCCGGCCAGGGCGGCCTCGGCTGGTACATCTACGAGAACAAGAACCAGCTGCAGATTCCCGAAGTCTTTGCGGGTCTGTTGACGGTGATCATCATCGGCCTGCTGGTAGAGAACCTGGTATTCCGCACGCTTGAAGCCCGGACCGTCAAACGCTGGGGCATGCAGAACTAAGGGCGCGCTTGACTACCGAAACCGTCCAGGCGCTCACAGTCGCCCCTCGACGGTTTGGCCGTACCCTGCCCTATGCGGCGCCTTGAATTTTTGTGAGCGGGCGGAAAAAGGAAGGAGGCTTGTCTGAGCAAAGCGAGTTTGCCTCCTTCCCCGCACGGTCACAGAAATTCAAGGGGAATTCGCCGCATCGGGCGCGCCTTTCTTTGCTTGCTTTCCTTGGCAAGACAAAGAAAGTGAGTCGCCCCCGGCAGGGGGTGAAACAGGGAATACACCACCAACAAACATAAAGACCAACAGAGCAACAAGGAGACAACACATGCACAAACCCCGCCGTAACGTCCTCCGCCTGACCATGGCCGCCACGCTGGCCGCATCGCTCCTGGGCGGCACCATCAGCACCGCCCACGCAGAAGCCACCGAAGTCCGCATCTCCCACGGCTACGGCATCCTCTACCTCCCCATCATGGTGATGGCCAGCGAGCACCTGCTGGAGAAGCAAGCCAAGGCCGCCGGCCTGGGCGACGTGAAGGTCAACTACCGCATCCTCGATGGCGGCAACGTCATCAACGACGCCATGCTCTCGGGCGCGCTGGACATCGCCTCGCTGGGCGTGCCGGGCTTCCTCACGCTGTGGGACAAGACCCGCGGCAGCGCGATGGAAGTGCGCGGGCTGTCGTCGCTCAGCTCATCGTCGATGTACCTGATGACGCGCAACCCGAACGTGAAGACGCTGGCCGATTTCTCCGACAAGGACCGCATTGCCGTGCCCGGCATCAAGACCTCGCTGCCGGCCGTGGTGCTTCAGATGGCTGCCGCCAAGACCTTCGGCGACAAGCAATTCAACAAGCTTGACCCGATCACCGTGCCGCTGCCGCACCCAGACGCCACCGCCGTCATGCTGGCCGGCGGCAGCCAGATCAACAGCCACATGGCCTCGCCGCCGTTCTCGTACACCGAGGCGGCAGCCCCCGGCCTGCACCGCGTGTTCAACACGGTTGACGTGCTCGGCAACATCACGCTGGACATGACCTACACCAGCAAGAAGTTCTACGAGGCCAACCCGAAGCTGTCGGCGGCATTCGTGGCGGCGCTGGATGAAGCCAACGCCCTCATCGCCAAGGACAAGACCAAGGCCGCGCAGATCTACATTGCGCAATCGAAGGTGAAGAGTTCGCCGGAAGACGTGAAGAAGATCCTGGACGATCCGGATTCGCGCTTCACGACCACGCCGGTGGGCGTCGCGCACTATGCTGAATTCATGCAGCGCGTGGGCACGCTCAAGAACAAGCCCGCGTCGTGGAAGGATGTGTTTTTCCCGACGGTGCAGAACCGGCCGGGTTCGTAACACGAAACGCCTGAGCACATCGAGCAGCACGCAGCATCCGCACGGAGGTATTTTCATGGCACTACGCATCGTCCGGCTCGGCGAGCCGCGTCACCCCGGTGAGGGCTTGCGCATCGGCACCGTGCGGCGCCCACCGCGCGGTGTGCCGAAGGAAGAATTCGCCAGCCGCGATTTCTACGACGTGTGGATGCCGCTGCTCTCGCCCACGCCCGAACTGGTCAAGCAGGCGCAGGCCGCGCAAACCGCGCACGACAAGGATCAGCAAGACAAGGGCTGGCAAACCTTCGTACGCCACTTCCGCACCGAAATGCGCGACGGTGATGCAGCGCGCCTGCTCGACATGCTGGCCGCGCTATCGCACCAGACCAACCTGTCGGTCGGCTGCTATTGCGAGGATGAAGCGCATTGCCATCGGTCAGTACTGCGCGCGTTGTTGAAGGAGCGTGGCGCGAAGCTGGACGACTGACGGAAGGCACGGTAACGAACCGCGTACCCCACGCGGGTGACGACGCGCCGCTGCGGCAAACCTATAACGAACGTACGCGCGACCACACTCTCATCGCGTCGTGCCGTCGTCATTCGTCATTCCAGGAGCACCGCCATGGGCCGCCGCTACATCGATTGCCGCGCCTTCCCCAGCGAGACCAACTGCTCGGTCGCCATCAGCGCCGACAGCGATGCCGAACTGCTGGAGGCGGCCGTGCAGCATGCCGTTTCCGTGCACAAGCACACCGATTCGCCCGAGTTGCGGGCGCAACTGCAAACCCTTTTCCAGGACGGCACCCCTGCCGTGGCGCCACCAAAGATGGCCACTGCCTGATCAAAACGCGACCGCCGCTACCGACGCGCAGACAGCGCCAGCATCAGCCGCACCACATCGCACTGGCTGTGCGTGTTGGTCTTGCGATAGACGTGCTTGAGGTGCGTGCGCACCGTGTCGAGTGAAATGCCCAGCGTGCGGGCAATGCAGGCTGGGTCCGAGCCGCTTGCGAGCAGATCGGCCACATCGGCTTCGCGGCGCGTCAGGTGGAATGCATCGGTCAACCACAGGCTGGCCGGCTGCGCAGGCGAGAAGCCTGTGCGTGCAGCAACGCGTTGCCAGCACAACGGCAGTGCTTGCGCAAAGTGCGGCAGCAAGGCTTGTGGCGCCGCACCATGCTGCAGGTGTTGCGGCACGCCCGACTTGCGGTAATCGAGCCACACCACGCCGCGCACTTCGGCATCGGCCACGGGCCAGGTCTCCACACCATCACCGCGCACCGCATGCAGCAGCACGTCGGCCGAGCATGCGCCGCGTGACGCCGCCCAGTGCCACCTTCCATCGACGCGCCATCGGATCAGGGCCGCTGCATGGTTTGCGCCGCACGCATCGCGCAGCACGTTCATCACGCCCGTAGCATCGCCCGCGCACGCCGCCACGTAGCACTGGCGCAGCACGGTTGCCGAGGCATGCGATGAGGCAACAGAAAGATGCGGCATGAAGGAATACGGGCGCCGCGGCTTGCGACCGCGGCGCCCGTCTTGGAAGGGGACTTCATTATAGGAAGCGCATCACCTCCCGCACTGCCCCTTTTGCCCTAAGCCCATCGGGGATCAGGCCAGCGCTCGGCGCGACATCAAGCGCGCGCGCACGTGGTCATACGCAAGGTTGAAGAAGAACGTGTACGGCAGAAACAGCAGCATGATGCCGATGTCGAGCACAAACGCTTCCCACAGACCCACGTCGAGCCACCAGGCAGCCAGCGGCACCAGCATCAAGACTAACCCGCCCTCGAACAGGCACGCATGCACCACCCGCAGGACCACGGTACGCGAGAGCTTGTAGCGACGCTCCACGCGCTCGAAGATGGCGTTGAACACCATGTTCCACACCATCGCCACCGCCGCAAACATGAGCGTCATCACGCCCATTTCGGCCAACGGCAGATCCATCAGCCAGCTAAACAGCGGGGCACAGATCAGCATGGCAACCAACTCGAACGTCAGCGCATGGACAAGGCGCTCGGCTGGCGTTTTTTGTATGACTTGCATTGCACTTACCTCCAAAGAACAGCGCCATTTTCATCGGTATTAGCCGCATGATCCAGTTCATTAGCATCGGTTTTTCCGATATATTGAGCGCTATCTCGCCGTCCGGAGTACTGAATGCGTCATTCGCCCGAAGCCTTGCTGGCCTTTGCCGAAGCCGCCACGCTCGGTTCCTTTTCCGCCGCAGCCCGCAAATTGGGCAAGCGGCAGTCCACGGTCAGCGAGGCGATCGCCAATCTTGAAATCGACCTGGGCCTGACGCTCTTCGACCGCAGCACGCGCCAGCCCACGTTGACCGAAGCGGGCCACGCGATGCTCACCCAGGTGCGCCGCGTGCTCGACGCCAGCGCGCAGATGGACCGACTGGCGGCGCAAATGGCCGGTGGCCTGGAGGCGCGCCTGACGCTCGTCGTGTCGGACACCTATCAGTCGGACCGGTATGAGCAGACGCTCGCCACGCTAGAGCAGCGTTACCCCGACCTCGAACTCGAATGCCTGATCGCCGAACACGAAGACGTGGTCGATATCATCCAGCTGGGCCGTGCCCAGATCGGCCTGGTAGCGGCGCAGGCCGCATATCCGGCCGATATCGGCTGGGCCACCATTGCAGAGCAATCGGAGATCGGACTGTTCGTGGGGCTGCAGCACCCGCTCGCCCGATACGGTGAAGAGGAAGTGCCGCACGCCATACTGCGCGAGGCGCGCGAGCTACGGTTGAACACCTTCGTCGATCCGACGGGGCCGCGCACCGACGCGGTGCCCGTGCGCAGCCTGCGCCGCTGGTCTGCGCCGAGCTACCTGATGCTGCTGGAAATGGCCGTGCTGGGCTTCGGATGGACGGAGCTGCCGCGCTGGCTGGTAGACCACTTTGCGGCAGACCGATTGCATGAAGTGCGTGCACGGGGCTGGCCGCGCCTCGTGCCGGTCGACGCCGTATGGTCACGCAATCGCACGCTGGGGCAGGCCGGCGCCTGGCTGCTGGAAACGATGCTGGCGGGCTAGGCGCTCAAGCGTTTTCGTCGAGCCGATCGATGATCAGGTGCGAAAGCTGCGCCGTCTGCTCCTTCGACAATGAAAACTCCATGCCGAACGACGGAAACGCAGATGCAGGCGCCCCCAGCGCGGGCGACCCGCTCGCCACGCGGCCCGTCAGGGAGAACGACTCCAGCTGACCATCCACGTAGGCACTGAAATCGACAGACAGCCTGTCGCCGGGCTGAAATGCCGCGCTGGCACTTTGCACAAGCGCGCCATTCAGGCAGATATCGCGGATCACCGCCACGCGATCTGCCGCGGAAGCCGCCTGCCCTTCGGGGCGCAAGCGGGCACCGATCCGGACCTGCACACGCTTGGCGCGGCGCAGCGGCATTTTCTGCATCTTGATCGGCGCAGACAGCACGAGGTACGGCGAAGGAAATTGCCCCACCGACACCACGCTGCACATCATGGTAACGACCGCGCGGCCGGAAAATCCGCGCAGCAAGAGGATGTCCCGAACCTCCGGGCGCAGCGTGCGCTTGCCGTCGGCCGGCTGCGTGACGAACACCGCCTCACCTTCGATGTAGCCGATCAGGCGGCACGGCAGCAGGCCGCGCATCGGTGCGGATTTCTCCTGCACCTGCAGGACGGTACCCACGCTCAGACCGCTCGACGCGAGGCGGGGCTTGGCTTCACCGGGCGCCGCAGGTGCAGCAACCTCAACGCCCTCGCCTTCATCCAATGCCAGCACCGGGCCGTGATGAAACAGGAGGCGGACGTCTTCGGCATCCGGAACCACGGCGCCGGCGGGCAGCAGCAGGTGGCCCCCGCTATCGGCCAGTGGGAACGGCAGCGGCTGGCCGACCGGCACATCTTCCTGGGTGAGTTGCCGCGTTTTTTGCAGGGTCATGGGGGCGAGGGATCGGTGCGTCTTGGTCGGGCATGTGCCTCGGCAGGCATGCCTTCCATTCTGCAACAATGGCGGCCAAACGGCGGGAGATCAACTCGCGCGAACCCCACCCGCCTGACGCACATCAAGCGCAAGCGTTTGCATCCCCCGCCAGTGCCGTCGCTTCGATTTCCACTGCCAGACCGTAGTGCAGCGTCGGCACCGGCACCACGGCGCGCGCCGGGCGGAGGTCACCGATCCACGCGCGGTAGAGCGCATCGAACGCGGGCCAGTGCGTCTCCATGTCAGTCACGTACACGCGCACCTGCACCAGACGCGAGCGGTCGGTGCCGGCAGCGGCAAGCACGGCGTCCAGGTTGGAGAGGACCTGCCGCACCTGTGTCTCGAATGGCGCATCGACGAGATTTTCGCCGGTGGGCGTCACGGGAATCTGTCCGGCGACGAACACGAAGCCATTGGCACACACCGCGTGCGAGTAGTGCCCTGCCGGCGGCCGCAATGCCGGCGCGTTCAGATAGTGTGCGCCGCTCATCTGGCTGCCTCGGCTCCCAGCACCAGCTTGGCGAAGAGTTGCAAGTCCACATTGCCGCCCGACAGGATCACGCCGACGCGCTTGCCGCGCACATCGACCTTGCCGTTCAGCGCCGCAGCGGCGGCCAGGCAGCCGGTGGGCTCGACCACTGCCTTCATGCGCGAGGCGAAGAACTGCATGGCGCTGACGAGTTCGGCATCGCTCACGGTGATGATGTCGTCGACCAGTTCGCGAATCACGGCAAACGTGTAGTTGCCCAGGTGTTGCGTCTGCGCGCCGTCGGCCAGCGTCTTGGGGGTGTCGATATGGACGATTTCGCCTTTGCGAAAGCTCTGCTGGCCGTCGTTGCCGGCCTCGGGCTCCACGCCGAATATCTTGCACGCGGGGTTCAGCGCGCGCGCTGCCGTGGCGCAACCGGAGAGCAACCCGCCGCCGCCCAACGGGGCCAGCAGCACGTCCAGCGGGCCAACCTCTTCGATCAGTTCCTTGGCCGCCGTGCCCTGCCCGGCCATCACGTGCGGATGGTCGTACGGCGGAATCAGCGTGAGACTCTGCTCTTCGGCCAGCTTGCGGCCGATGGCTTCGCGGTCTTCGGTGTAGCGGTCGAAGAACACCACCTCGCCGCCGTAGCCGCGCGTGGCTTCCACCTTCACGACCGGTGCGTCCTTCGGCATGACGATGACGGCACGCATGCCGAGCAACTTTGCCGACAGCGCAATCGCCTGCGCGTGGTTACCAGACGAAAACGTGATGACGCCCGCCTTGCGCTGCTCCGGCGTGAATTGCGACAGCGCGTTGTACGCGCCGCGAAACTTGAACGCACCCATGCGCTGAAAGCTCTCAGCCTTGAAGAACAGCTCGGCGCCGGTCATGGCATTGGCGGTTGCTGACGTCAGCACGGGCGTCTTGTGGGCAACGCCCTGCAGGCGCGCGTGCGCGGCAACAACGTCGTCGTAGGAAATGGGCAGGCTCATGCAAGGTCCTCGGGAAGGTAGGTGTAGACGGTGGAGCGCGCCACGCCGAGTGTCTGAGCGACTTCGGTCAGTGCGCGGCGCAAGTTCAGCAGGCCGCTGGCGGCGAGTTCGCGCATGGCTTCGCGGCGCTGGTCGAGCGTCATGGCCATGGGCGTGGTGTTGCGGGCGGCGGCAAACTGTTCGAGTGCAATGCGCACGTCTTCCACGCGGCGGGAGCCCAGCGACTCGGGCACCGGCGGCGCGGCAACATCGATGCGCATCAACTTCGTGAGGCTCGCCGTCATGGCGCCGAGCATCGATACATCCATGTTCAGGCAGATGGCCGCCACGTAATCGCCACGGCTGTTCTTCAGGCCGATCGAGGTGCTCTTGGCCGGGCGCCCGTCGGGAAACCGGTTGGCGTAGTTTTCGATGACTTCCGGGAAGTCCGGATCGGCCAGGCGTGCAAGGCCCAGCTCCGTCACGGCGTCGCCCACCTGGCGGCCGGACAGATTGTTGGCGATGGCGACGACGGAATGATCGGGATCGGTCAGGTCGTGCAGGACGACTTCCACCAGCGGCGCCAGCGTGTTGCCCAGCGCCTCGACGATCTTGCGGCCTTCGCGCAGCAGAAGGCGGTTTTCTTCGATGGGTTTCATGGGCACTGACGATACGTCAATTAATGACATTTCGTCAATGACACGGGAGACGCCATGACAGTGTGCGACTCCCAAGGAGAAAAAACGCCTGCCCGAAGGTCGAGAGAGAACGGAGGTAACTAGGGCAGGCTGGGAAAGATTATTCGGGCACCAGCGGGCCTGGGGGCTGCGCCGCTTCGTGCGATGTGGGCTGCGCCTCGGCCGCGTTGCCAGGCCGGATCCTGAACCAGATCGAGTACATCGCCGGCAGGAACACCAGGGTCAGGATTGTGCCCGCGAGCGTTCCGCCGATCAGCGTGTACGCCAGCGCGCCCCAGAACACCGAATGCGTGAGCGGGATGAAGGCCAGGACGGCGGCCAGCGCCGTGAGAATCACCGGGCGGGCACGTTGGACCGTCGCTTCCACCACGGCCCGGAACGGGTCCAATCCCTCGTCCTTGTTGTGCTGGATCTGCCCGATGAGGATGAGCGTGTTGCGCATCAAGATGCCCGACAACGCAATCAGGCCAACCAACGCGTTGATGCCGAACGGCTGCCCAAACAGGATCAGGGTCGGGACCACACCAATCAACCCCAGCGGGCTGGTCAGGAACACCATGACCATCGCTGGAATGGAGCGCACCTGGAAGATGAGGATCAGCAAGGTCACCGCCAGCATGATCGGGAACAGCGGCAGCATGGCCTTCGTCGCCTTGCCCGACTCTTCGATGGAGCCCGCTTGCTCAATGCGGTATCCGCTCGGCAGCTTCTCGATGATCGGGGAAAGCTGCTTGCTGATGGCGGTCGACACATCGGGCGGTTGCAGACCGTCGGCAATATCGCCGCGCACCGTGATGGTCGGCATGCGGTCGCGCCGGCGCATGACGGGCTCTTCCATGCGCACCTCGATCTTGCCGATTTGCGAGAGGGGGATGCGCTGCCCGCTGGCACCGGCCAGTGTGAAGTCTCCGATCTTGGCCGGGTCGAGCCGCACGTTGCCGGCCGAGCGCGCGGTCACCTGCACGGTGCGGATGTCCTCGCGCACCGCCGTCACCGGAACGCCGTTGAGCAGGAATTGCAGTTGCTGCGCAACGGCGCTGGAAGTCAGGCCCACGGCCTGGAGACGGTCTTGCTGCAAGGTGAAGTGCAGCGTCGGTACACGCATGCCCCAGTCCGTGTTCACCGTGCGCATCATCGGACTGGCGTCCATGACCTGCCGCACATCGGCGGCGATGCGGCGCAATGTCTCCGCATCCGGGCCGGTCACGCGGTAAGCCACCGGGAACGGCGAATACGGGCCGAACACGAGCTGCGTAACACGCACGCGCGCCTCGGGGGCGAGGCCATCCGCAACGGCCTGACGCAGACGCTGCTTCAGCGCATCACGCTCTTCCTGGCTATCGGTGCGGATCACGATCTTGGCGAACGACGGGTCGGGCAACTCTGGCCCCATTGCCAGATAGAAGCGTGGCGCGCCCTGGCCGATATATGCCGTCACGATCTTGGCTTCCTTCTGCTTGGCGAGCCAGGCTTCGATCTTTGCGGTCGCCGCGTCGGTCTGGTTGATCGACGTGCCATAAGGCATCTGCACCTCGACCAGCACTTCCGGGCGATCCGAGATTGGGAAGAATTGCTTCTTAACCACCGCCATGCCCGCTATGGCCGAGGCGAAGAGGCCCACCACCGCGCCCGCGACTAGCCATTTGCGCGCAATCACGCGCCCGAGCAGCACACGGAAGCGGTTGTAGCGCGGGGTGTCGTAAATCGCATCGTGGCCGCCTTCGACCTTCTTGAAATCGGGCAGCATCTTCACGCCCAGGTACGGCGTGAACACCACCGCGACCACCCAGGATGCAATCAGCGCAATGCCGACAATCCAGAACATGTTGCTGGTGTATTCACCCGCCGTGGATCGCGCAAAGCCGTTGGGCATGAAGCCGACGGCCGTGACCAGCGTGCCCGACAGCATGGGCGCGGCGGTGTGGCTCCACGCATAGGCCGAAGCAGCCACGCGGCTGTAGCCCTCTTCCATTTTCACCACCATCATTTCGATGGCGATGATCGCGTCGTCCACCAACAGGCCCAATGCCAGAATCAACGACCCCAACGTGATGCGATCGAAGTTCTTGCCTGTAGCGGCCATCACCACAAACACCACGGCCAGCGTCAGTGGCACGGCTGCGGCCACCACAAGGCCTGCGCGCCAGCCCATGCTGATAAAGCTCACCAGCATCACCACCAGAAGCGCAGCAAAGAACTTGAGCATGAACTCGTCGACCGCACCGGCGATGTTGACGGCTTGGTCCGTCACCTTGGTCAGACTCATGCCGAGCGGCATGTCCGCATTGATGGCGCCGACTTCCTTGTCGAGTGCCTTGCCCAGATCGAGCCCGTTCCATCCATCGCGCATGACGACGCCCAACAGCAACGCGGGCTGCCCGCCATTGCGCACCATGAATGTGGCGGGGTCTTCATAACCGCGCTTGACAGTGGCGATGTCGGAGAGCTTTAACGTGCGGCCCTGCGAGACCACCGGCGTATCGCGAATCTTCTGTAGTTCATCGAATGCGCCATCCAGGCGGATGAACACCTGTGGCCCTTTCGTTTCGACCGAGCCGGCGGCCGTCAGCGCATTCTGGCTGTTGAGCGCGGCAAACACGTCTTGCGGGCTCACGCCGAGCGTCGCCAGCCGGTCATGTGAGAACTCGACGTAGATGCGCTCGGACTGTTCGCCGATGATGTTCACCTTCTTCACGCCGGGCACATGCAGCAGGCGCTGGCGCAGAGTCTCCGCATCGCGCACGAGCGCACGTTGCGGCTCGCCTTGTGCCTTGAGTGCAAACAATGCAAAGGTCACGTCCGAATATTCGTCATTGACGATCGGCCCGATCACGCCGGACGGCAGGTTGCCCACCTCGTCGCCGACCTTCTTGCGCGCTTGATAAAACTCTTCTTGCACCTCCGACGGCGGGGTGCTGTCGAGCAAAGTCAGCGTGGTGAACGCCAAACCGGGGCGGGTGTACGTTTCGGTGCGGTCGTACCAGCGCAATTCCTGCATGCGCTTTTCGATCTTCTCAGCCACCTGGTCCTGCATTTCCTGCGCGGTGGCGCCGGGCCACACGGTGACGACGTTCATCACCTTGACCGTAAACGCCGGGTCTTCCGCGCGACCCAGCTTGAAGAAGGAAATCAGCCCCGCCAGCGAGATCAGGCAGATGAGGAACAGCGTGACGGCACGCTCGCGCACCGCCAGGGCCGAGAGGTTGAAACGACCTTGGCTCACGGGCGCACCTCCGCATTTGCAGCAACTGCGGTACTGGCCTGCTGACCCGCTACGCGCACTTGCTGTCCTTCGCGTAGCAGTTGTGCGCCGAGCGCGACGATGCGATCTCCCTGTTTAACCTGGCCTGCAACGCGAGCGCTTTCGTCGCCCAGGCGCAGGAGCGCGATGGAGCGCCACGAGACCTTCGCTGGATCACCCTGGATGACCCACACGCCTGGGCCCTTGCCCGCATCAAACACGGCACCGAGGGGTATCTGCAGATCGGCCCCCTGACGATCGCCTTGCGCCGTTGCTGGCCGATCGGGAATCTGAATCGTGACGGTGGCGCCCAGCGGCGCGTTGGCTAGATCGCCGTCGAGCACATAACGCGCTTCATACGTGCGGGTAAGCCGGTCCGCAGCATCCGACAGTTGCCGCAGCTTGGCAGGCGTGCCGTCGCCATCCCTCCCGAACAATGTGGCCAGCGCTACCGAGCCGATGGCGGGGCGCAAGGTTTCCGGCAGCTGGACTACCGCTTCACGGCGGCCAGCATGCGCTAGGCGCACGACCACCTGCCCCGCGTTGACGACTTGGCCGGGCTCGGCCAGCGTTTCCATGACCACGCCGTCGCCGTCAGCAACGAGTTCTGCGTAACGGCTGGCGTTGCGCGCAACATCGGCTTGCGCTTCTGCGGCGTTCAATTGCGCTTTTGCCGCGTCCGCCGCAGCCTTCGCCTGGTCGTAAGCGGAGGCGGAAATCGCCCCCGTGCCGCGCAAGTCGCGGTAGCGCGCTTCGTCTTCCGACGTCTGTTGCGCGCGTGCCCGGGCGGCGACGACGGCTTCCAACTGCGCATGCGCGGCAAGCTTCAGATCTGCCGGATCGATGCGCATGAGCGGCTGGCCCCGCTTGACGGTTTGCCCTGCGTCCACGAGTCGTTCCAGCACCTTGCCGGGCACGCGGAATCCGAGGTCGCTCTGCACCCTGGCAGCCACGACGCCTGTGAACGAGCGCGATGCAGACGCCACGGGCCGAACAAACGCGGCGCGCACCAGAGGCGCCTCGGTGCGCGGGTCGGCGGGGGCTTTTTCGCCGCAAGCGATCAACGCCAGCGGCAACGCGAGAGCAGCGGTAGCGGAAACAAAGCGACGCGAAAGCATGAAAACCCCATCGACAAGATGATCTGGGCTTTCATTCTTGTTCTTGTGACTAATTTAGTCAATAGTCACAAAGAAAAAATCTTCGTGTCAGGGGGAGAGACTCCGCAGCACAAGACTGGAAAGCAGTCCGGGCGCCGTCTCCGTGTAATCAAAGCTGTACTGCAGAAGCAACGGATTCATGTAGGGACGCATGACCAGGGAGATGGCCGCGGTGGTTTCGTCCAGCGGCGTCTTGCGCTCGAAATCTCCGGTCTCCCGGCCCTCCTGCAGCACGTCGCGCAGCAGTTGCTGGATGCGGCCCTCGTAGGCAATCACCGACTGCCACCGCTCGGTCGCAGCCGAGGCAGCGATTTCGTACAGCTTACGGTCGCGGGAAAACAGCCGAAGGCTGGATTCCGTCAAGGCTTTGAACATGCGGCGCAGCTTCTCGGGCGGGGAATCCGCCTCCGCCAGGGCGGCATTCACGTCGGCCTCGATCTCGCGCAGGCAGTTGGCGCAAATCATCTCGCCAATGGCCTGCTTGGACTCGAAGAACTTGTAGATGTAGGCCTTGGAAAAACCGATGGCCTTGGCCAGATCGGACACAGCGGTCTTCTCGTAGCCGTACCGACTGAAGTGCTCGGTGGCGGCGGCGACGATCTGATCTCGTACATCGTGGTCCGCCGGGCCACGGGCGGAGACGGGGTAGGAAGGGGTCTTCATGGGCGTCAGCTTACGCGAGTCGCTATAGTTGAACAACTTGTGACCAATTTGTACTATAGTCACTAAAAATTTCGATGGACCTCACCATGTTGCCAAAACAAGCCTCTGCGGCCCTCCTCCTTGCAGGTCTAGTGGCCGGATGTGCGGTCGGCCCCGACTATGTGAAGCCCGATGCACCGGTTCCGGAACGATTCCAAGGCCAGACGGCGGTCGAGCAACGCACGGCCAATGCAACAGCGGATCTATCCACATGGTGGGCAGGTTTCGGCGATCCGCTACTCATCAGATTGGTGCAGCTCGCACTGGAACAGAACCTGGACCTTGCCCAGGCGTTCGCCCGCGTTACGCAAGCTCGCGCTGGCCTAGGTGCCGCAAATGCCGCGTTGCTGCCCTCGGGCAATCTCACGGGCCAGGCCGCGCGTGCGTACCAGTCTGTCGAAACGCCCTTAGGCCGCGTGTTGAATTCAAGACCCGGCTTCGACCGCTACGGCAACGCGTTTGAGGCCGATGCCAACGCAAGCTGGGAGTTGGATGTATTCGGCGGCCTGCGCCGTGGCCGAGAGGCAGCATTGGCCGACTATGAGGCCTCCCAGGCAGGCGCAGTCGCGACACGGCTGGCAGTGGCCGCGCAGACCGCTGATATCTACATCACCATTCGTGGCTTGCAAACGCGCCTGAAGGTGGCCCGCCACCAGGTGCAAACACAAGAGGAATTGCTCTCCACCATCAACCTGCTATACGGCAAGGGGCTGGCAGCCGAGCTTCAGGTCAGGCAGGCCGAAGGCGCGCTCGCGCAGGTGCGCGCCTCCATTCCGCAACTTGAGGCGGGCGTTGATGCTTCGATGAATGCGCTGGACGTGATGCTCGGGTCAGTCCCGGGCACGCACCGCGCGGAGCTGATGGAAGACAAAGACATCCCGGCCGCTCCGCAAATTGCCATCAGCGGATCCCCAGGCGAACTGCTGCGGCGCCGCCCCGACCTCATCGTTGCTGAACGCCGCCTCGCTGCTTCCAACGCGCGCATCGGCGTCGCCATCGCGGAGTACTACCCGAAGCTCTCGCTCAGCGGCCTGCTCGGCAGCGCCACATCGATAGGCGCTGGAAGTCTGTTCGGCAGCGGTGCCAGCCAATTTGCGGGCGTGCTCGGCCTGCGCTGGCGCTTGTTCGACTTCGGCCGCATCAACGCGCAGATCGATCAAGCCAAGGGGCAAGAGGCGGAGATGCTGGCTGCGTACCGGCTCGCGGTGTTGCGCGCCACGCAAGATGTGGAGGACGCCTTCTCCGGCCTCGTCAAACGCGAGGAGCAAGCCACGGTGCTCGCGCAAGGCGTGGATTCGCTGAGCCGCGCGCGGAATGCTTCATTTGCGGCGTACCAAAAAGGCGTCGTCAGCCTGATCGAAGTCCTGCAGGCAGACGAGAGCCTCTTGCGTGCCTCGGACGCACGCGCCCAAGCCCAAACGGAATCCGCGCGTGCCGCTGTAGCGGCATTCAAGGCGCTGGGCGGTGGCTGGCAGCCCGATACCCCGACCGCTGTCGCCAGCAAATAGACCGCTGGCAAAACCCGATTTATCGCAGCTCCCATTCACCCATACACAAAGAAACTGCCATGTCGAATTCCAAAGTTGTTGTCATTACCGGCGTGTCCTCCGGCATCGGCCGTGCCACCGCCGCAAAGTTTGCCCTGCGCGGGTGCCGCGTATTCGGCACCGTGCGCAACATCGCTCGCACTCAACCGATCGCCGGTGTTGAACTGATCCAGATGGATATCCGTGATGAAGCCTCTGTCCAGCGTGGAATCGAGACGATCATCGCGCAGGCCAAGCGCATCGATGTGCTCGTCAACAGCGCCGGCGTGGCTCTGCTCGGCGCGACAGAAGAAACGTCGGTTGCCGAAGCCCAGACGCTATTCGATACCAACGTGTTCGGCATCTTGCGCACCACGCAAGCCGTATTGCCGCACATGCGCGCGCAACGCTCGGGGCGCATCGTCAACATCAGCTCGGTGCTCGGCTTCCTGCCAGCGCCCTACATGGGCCTGTATTCGGCATCCAAGCACGCGGTGGAAGGAATGTCCGAGACGCTGGATCACGAAGTGCGCAAGTTCGGAATCCGTGTGGTGCTTGTCGAGCCGTCATTCACCAAGACCAGCCTGGATGTCAACGCGCCTCAAGCGGTTTCCAAGGTCTCCGCCTACGACGCGGAGCGCGGCATCGTTTCTCAGGCGATTCAAAAAAGCGTCCAAAAGGCGCCGGACCCCGATGGTGTCGCAAGCACCATCGTCGATGCTGCACTGGGGGCATGGAAGATGCGCCGCACACCAAAAGGCGAGGCATCTCTTCTGAGCAAGCTGCGCCGTTTCATGCCGGCTGGCCCCGTTGACTCGAGCCTGAGAAAAACGTTCGGACTCTCCTAAAGCGCGTTGCCACGGGTGCGCTCACTCCCACCCCGAATCTCAACAATGTTCACCGTGAGTCCGGAACCTCGGACGTGCGGCCCGAAAACATCTTGAAAAAACCTCATCAAATCTGCCCCGCCATGGAAGCTTGACGACGCATCCTGTCAGGCATCGCGGCACGGTACGTCTCTGCCCCCAAAGCCGCGCATGGCATGGTTCCTGCACACCGCGTTGCGCCGTACCACCAAAAAAATTCGGGGGACTTGCGTGATGAAGGGGCAGTACACACGGGAATTTCGCTCACCAAGAGAGATGTGCGCAGGGGCTCACGCCAGGCAGCGGCGCGGTGTTTTTCAGCGCCGCTATCGAGCCGCAGCCGCGCCCGCCAGGGTGCCCGCAGACCCCACTGCCTGATCTGTTCAGGATGTGCTCGAAGTGCCGCTGCGCCGCGTGCATCAGTGCCATGCGGCCATTTAAAGCCTTCGCATGCGCTGCGGCGCAGGCCTGCCTGCCGCCGCGCACGGGTCGCACATGGCATAGGGTGCGGCTGCTCGGTCTTGCCGCGCTGTTCGCTGTGCAGTGCGCCCACGCTGCACCGCAAGACACATGGGATTTCTCCATTGAGCGAGCGCCCTTGGAGCGCGTGTTGATGGAAATCGCTCGCGTGAGCGGACAGCCCATGTCGTTTCCCTCCGGCCTTGCGAAAGACCTGTTCGCTGGTCCGGTTCGCGGCACCATGTCGGCCCAGCAGGCGGCGGAGCAGGCTCTAAAAAACAGTGGGCTGCAACTGACCACGCTGACCGACAACACGTTGACCATCGTGGGTGCCCCCGAGGCGCCGCGCGACATCGGGACCCTGCCGCCCGCCGAGGTACGCGCGAGGACGGGCAGCGATTTTGCCGCGTTCACAACCGGCTTCGCCACGCACATCGAGACGCCCATCACGAGCGTGCCCCATGCCGTCAGCGCGCTCACGAGAAACCTGCTCGCAAGCCAGAATGCGCCGTCGATTGGAGATGCCCTGGCGCTGGCCGGTGTCTCGTCCATGTCGCTCGATCCCACGGCCGCCCCCCGCTACGCCACCCGGGGTTTCATGACAGGACAGATCACGGTCGATGGGCAGCCCGACAAGATGGCTTCGCTGCGACCTGTCGAGGCGGTCGAAGATGTTTCGGTGATCAAGGGCGCGCATGCCGACATCGGTGGCACCCCGACAGCCGTTGGCGCCATCAATGCCAACCTCAGGGCACCCGCGGTCATGCCGCAGCGAACGGTGACCGCGGAAATCGGCTCGCATGCCGAGCGCAAGGCCGTGGTGGATCTGGCCGGCCCCATCGGATCGACCGACCTGTCTTACCGGACAGTGGCGTTGCAGGACACGACGGCTAACAGTGATTCGGGATACGCCGGTCGCCGCAAGAGCTACGGGCTGGCGGCGCTCGGCTGGCGAGATGCCGCAACGGAAGTCTCGGTCGGGCTCGAATCCGCAACCAGCCGTCAGCCCATGCCGCCGGCCACGTTTGCGCTGAATGGCGCACCGGTCCGGCTGGCCCTGCAAAGCCCGCTGGGCAATGCCGACGACAACGTGCAGTCCCGCGCGAGCCGCGGCTACTACAAGGTGTCGCGCACCCTCTCCGACGATTGGTCGTTGCACTCACGCGGCACGTACGAAGCGCTCAGCCAACAATCCGTGCTGTGGCATTTGGCCCCGGTGATCAACAACACCGCGCCCTCGCTGACGTTCAATCTGGGCGACCGCAGCGACAACACTGCGTGGGCCATCTCAAATGAGTTGACGGGCAAGTTCGCACACGGGCTGTTCGAGCACGCGTTGACGCTGGGTTGGGACGAGTTCCACGAGCGGCAGGACATGGCCTTTGCGTCAACTCCCGCGCTCATGCCCCAGAATCCGTTTGCGCCGGTCGCACTGCCGCCGGCCACCTTCGTGCCGGGCCTGCAGGTTTCGCAGTCGGTGCGGCAGTCGGTGTTTCGCGTGCGCGACCAGATTGCCATTGGCGAGCGTTGGGAGCTGTCCGGCGCCCTGTACGTGAATGACTACGTCGCCAAACTGCCGCGCGCGCAGCTTCAGGGCACCGCCTGGACACCGTCGCTGGGCCTGCTCTACAAGCTCACGCCGCATACCGCCTGGTTTGCCGATTACTCGCGCGGTTTCCGTCTCAACACCAGCTACTTCGACCCATACCAAGCCTTGTTGCCTGAGCGAAGTCGCCAGCTGGAAACCGGTCTGCGCTGGGCAGATGCCAACCGTGGGCTGACGACGCAGGCTGCGCTGTATCGCATCGATGCGCACAACGTGAGACTCGTGGATGTGGCACCCGCCGGCTACGACACGCAAATCGCCCAACAGAGCAGCGAAGGGCTGGAAGTCTCGATGCAAGGTGCCGTCACCAAGGGCTTGGACACTTCGCTGTGGGTCGCACTATCTCGCGTATCGGGCACGCTGACCACGGGATACCTGCCGCAAGCGCCATTCCTGAGCGGCGCGGTTTGGACGACGTACACCATGCAGGCAGGCCCATTGAAAGGCGCAGGCGCGGGGATTGGCGTTACCGGGCAACGCGGCGCCCCGTGTTACGGCGACACCCCGTTTCGCATGCCCGGTTTCGTGCGCGTCGACACCAGCCTCTTCTGGCACCAGAAATCCTGGAGCGTCGATCTCTTCGCGCGCAACCTCTTCAATATCCGCGCTTACGGCAACGCGCAGTCCGGAAACTTCATCCCCGTTCAGCCCGGCCGCACGCTGACACTGCGCGTGACCCACAACTTCTGACGTTGGCCGGCCAAGCCGAATCGGGCACACGCGCCAAGGGATGGGCTTAAAGCTGGCTCATGCCGCCGTCGGCAACGATCTCCGTGCCAACAATGAAGGCCGATTCCGGCGCCGACAGATGCAGCACGGTCGATGCAATCTCTTCCGGCTGGCCGAAGCGGCCCAGCGGTACCTGGCCCTGGATCTGCGCGGCGGTGGCGGCCAGCGTGTCGGCATCCAGCCCGAGCTTGCCGTACAGCGGCGTTGTCACCGGACCGGGGCTGACCACATTCACGCGGATGCCCGAGCCGACCAGCTCACCCGACAGCGTCTTCGCCAGCGAGATCAGCGCTGCCTTGCTCGCCGCATAGACCGATGAATTCGGCATGCCGATGTGCGCGTTGATGGAGCCGTTCAGCACGATCGACGTGCCCTTGTTGAGGATCGGCAGCAGCGCCTGGATCTGGAAGAACGCGCCCTTCACATTGGCGTTGAAGGTGGCATCCCACAGGGCTTCGTCCACGTCCGGCACGGCGGCAAACTTGGCCATGCCGGCATTGATGAACACGGCGTCCAGACGCACGCCCGCCTCCTGCAGTTGCCGGGTCAGCTCGCGTGCGGCGGCCACGGTGCCGGTTTCATTGCGGATGGCGATGGCGTTGTGACCGAGCGCGGCGCGCGCCGTTTCCAGCGCGGCGGCGTCCCGGCCAGTGATCACCACGCGGGCGCCTTCGCGTACAAATGCCTGGGCGGCTGCCAGGCCAATACCGCTGTTGCCGCCAGTGACCAGAACGGTCTTGCCTTCGAAGCGATTCATGATGTCCTCCAGTAGGAAAGTTGAACTTGAACAATCGCGTGACTGCAGTGTGGACGCGGGCAAGCGGTTTGCCATACGATCCGGACGATGAACATGTTCGAAGGAATTGCACATGTTGACGGACGAAGAATTGGCCCTGCTTGAGGCCATCCGGCAAACGGGCAGCCTGTCGCGTGCGGCGGCGCAACTGGGCAAGGCGCCGTCGACCGTGTCGTATGCCGCGCGACAGTTGGAGCAGCGCTTCGACGCCCTGCTGTTTGATCGGCGCCGCTACCGGCTGCAACTCACGCGCGCCGGGCTGCTACTGACCGAAGAAGCCGCACGGCTGGCGCAGGATGTGTCGCGCGTGACGCAGCGCGTGCGTCAGGTGGCCAACGGTTGGGAAGACCGCCTGTGGATCGTGACGGACGAGCTGCTGGAGTTCGAATCGCTCATGCCCGTGATGCACGCGTTCGATGCGCTGCAATCGGGCGTGGCGCTACGCGTGACGCACGAGGTGCTGGCCGGCACTTGGGAGGCGCTGCGCGATGGCCGAGCCGATCTCGTCATCGGGGCCACGAATGAGCCGCCGTCCATCCCGAACCTCGGGTGGTTCGAGCTGGGCGTGGTGGAGTGGGTGTTTGCCATGTCGCCACGGCATCCGCTCGCAGCCATCGACGTGCCACTTACGCGCGAGGAAATCGCCCGGCATCGCGCCGTGGTGGTGGCCGATTCGGCGCGAACCACCGCCGGCCGCGCCTACGGCATGCTCAGCGGGCAACCTACGCTGGCCGTGCCCAGCATGCGTGCCAAGACGCTGGCCCAACGCGACGGCCTGGGCGTCGGTTGGCTGCCGAGACACCGCGTGTCGTCATTGCTCGCGCGTGGCGAACTGGTAGAAAAGCGCACCACCGATCCGCGCGAGCCCAACCTGCTCTACGTCGGCTGGCGCAGCGGCAAAGGTGAACGCAACGGCGACGGAGAAGGCCGCGCACTGCAATGGTGGCTCGAACAGCTACGGCAGCCCCGCCTAGCCAAGCGGCTGGTCCAGGGGATCGACGCATTCGCCTGAAACTTCGCCGGGCCACGTGATCTTGCCTATGCTGGGATGGCGCCGGCGCCGCATCGCCCGTCGGCGCAACACAAGCGATGCCGACTGTTGCGGAATGATCAGCGCCGCTACGTTTGTCTTCTGACAAACCCTCGGGTGGGTCAACGCGCGCTGTCGGCCAGCGTTAATCGATCACGCACGTATCTCCGTGCCTCGTTGAGGGTCTCGTTATGAAACTGTCTGCGTTGATGTTTTCAATGGGTGCGCTGGTGATGGGCTCGGCGTTTGCGCAGGGCACCGCCGCGCCCGCCACCGCACCGGCAGCGGCCCCGGCGGCCGTCCACGCGGTCTGCAAGGATGGCACGCCGTATAGCGGCGCGACGCTCAAGGGCGCTTGCCGCGGCCATGGTGGCGTCGACAAGAAAGCCAGCGCAGGCGGTGCACCTGCTGCCGCGCCCGCAGCACCGGCTCCGGCCAAACCTGCAGCCGCAGCGCCTGCTGCACCTGCCGCTGCTCCGGCTCCGGCTCCGGCGCCTGCCGCCAAACCCGCAGCCGCAATGCCTGCCAAGCCTGCGGCCGCCGCAGGCACCGTTGCCCCCGGCGGCGGCCCCGACAAGGTATGGGCCAATGCCAGTACCAAGGTCTATCACTGCCCGGGCGATCACTATTACGGCAAGACCAAGCAGGGGGAATACATGACCGAAGCCGACGCAAAGGCCGCCGGCATGCGCCCGAGCCGCGGCAAGGCCTGTACCAAGTAAGACACGCCTGACGCAAACCCGCACGCCGCGGCCCACCCGGGTCGCGGCGTCGTCCATTTCAGCCTGATCACCGCATCGCATGCCCCCCAGCAACGAACATCCCGCCGCCGCACTGCAACACCCAGAGGGCTTTGCCCCGCTGGATGCACCGCCACAACCGCCACAGCAGCGCGTGGTGCGCGACGTGATCGCCGGGTTCTCGATTGCGGGCCTGTTGCTGCCCGAAGCCGTTGCCTACGCAGGCATCGCCAGCCTGCCGCCGCAGGCCGGGCTGATCGCATTGCTGTGCGGGCTTGTGGTCTATTCGCTGGTCGGCACGAGCCGCTTTGCCATTGTCTCGGCGACGTCGTCATCCGCCGCCGTGCTGTTTGCGACGGTGCTATCGGAGCCTAGCGGTAACGGCGCGACGGCGCTCACGATGGCGGCGGCGCTCATCATCGCAACGGGCGTACTGTTCATCCTTGCCGGCGCGGCGCGGCTGGGCGGCATGTCGGATTTCATCGCGCGGCCGGTGCTGCGCGGCTTCACATTCGGGCTGGCGCTGACGATTGCCGTCAAGCAGTTGCCCAAGATCCTCGACGTGACGGTGCACCACAGCGACACGCCACGCATCGCGCTGGACCTCATCACCAGTGCGGCCGGTACGAACCCGTACAGCACGACATTGGGAGCCGTCTCACTCGCGCTGCTCTTCGGCCTTGGGCGCTGGGGGCGCATTCCGGCCACGCTGGTCGTCATCGTGCTGGCCATCGCGGCCGGCTACTGGATCGACTGGCACAGCTACGGCATTGCCGTGGTCGGCCATATCGACCTGCAGAACATCAGCTTCGGCGTGCCTGCACTGAACCGGGTGCAATGGATGGAAAGCGCTGAACTGGGCTTTGCGCTCATGCTGATCCTCTATGCCGAGTCCTACGGCTCGATCCGCAACTTCGCGCTCAAACACGGCGATGGCATCTCCGCCAACCGTGACCTCGTCGCGCTGGGCTGCGCGAATCTGCTCTCGGGCCTGCTGCACGGCATGCCCGTCGGCGCAGGGTATTCAGCCACGTCCGCCAACGAAGCCGCGGGCGCGCAATCCCGTCTGGCCGGGCTGTGCGCAGCAGCCGTGGTGGCGCTGATCGTGTGGTTGTTCCTGCCGCAGCTCGCGCGGATTCCCGAGCCGGTGCTGGCGGCCATCGTGATCTTTGCGGTGAGCCATTCGCTGCATCCGGCTGTGTTCAAGCCTTACTGGACCTGGCGCCGCGATCGGCTGGTGGTGATTGCCGCGTTGCTGGCCGTACTGGTTCTGGGCGTGCTGCATGGGCTGCTGGCGGCCATTGGCGTGAGCTTGCTGCTGACGCTGCGCCAGCTCTCGGAGCCTAACGTGAGCGTGCTGGGGCGCCTGCGCGAAAGCCACGATTTTGTCGATGTGTCTCTGCACCCGGAAGCCAAGGCCGTCCCTGGCGTGTTGATCGTCCGGCCGGAAGTGCCGCTGTTCTTCGCCAACACCGAACGCGTGCTCGGCACGGTGCGCGCAATGCTGCAACAGCCGCACGAGCCTGCGCTGCGCACCGTCATGATCAGCCTGGAAGAAACACCGGACGTCGACGGCTCGGCCATCGAGGCGCTGCGCATCTTTGCCGCCGAATGTGCGGCGCGCGGCCTGCAACTGATGCTGGTGCGGCTCAAGCCGCGCGCGCTCACAGTGTTGCAGCGCGCCGCCAATGACACGCTGCGTCCGGAGATGCTGCACGAGTTGAGCGTGGACGAATGCGTGCAATCGCTCGCGACAGCGCCCAGCACACCGGCCGGTCCCCTGCTCGACAACGCCGGGGCATAACACGCTGCGCGAGGCGCGGCAGCCCCGGAACCGGCGAATCAGCGCGGGGCGTTGCCCGATGCACGCGCGCCTTCCAGGATGATGCGCGCCAGCTTGGCGTAATCGCCATCAAAGTGATGGCCGCCTGGCAGCTTCACGAGCTGCACCTGCTTCGGGTCCAGGCCTGGGCAGTTGGTGTCTGTCTCTTCCTTGCCGTAGATGCACATGCCCAGGCCCGCCGGCAGCTTCTGCACCTCGGGCAGGATCAGCAGGCCAGACGCGCTGCTCGACACCCAGTTGGTCATGTGGAACTCAAAATCGGCACGCTTGCCCAGGCCCATCATCACGGCCAGCGCAACATGCTCGCGTGATGCCGTCGGCAGCCGGTTGACGATGAAGGGCAGCACGTCTGCGCCCTGCGAATAGCCGATCAGCAAAGCCTTCTGCTTCTTCCAGCGCGCCGCGTAAAAGCGCACGAGGCGATCCATATCGGCGGCGGCGGAGGCTGGCGTACGCGGCGTCCAGAAGTAGCGCAGCGAATCGATGCCCACCACGGGCACGCCGGACTTGGACAGCGCAGCCGCGACCTCCTTGTCGAGCCCGGCCCAACCGCCGTCACCCGAGAGCAGCACTGCGAACAGCTCGGATGATGTACCGGGCTGCGCGGGCACTTCGATGATCGGCAAGTCGGATACCGCTGCGGGCGGCGGCGGGGGCGGCGGTTTGCGTTGGGCGACAAGCTTGGCGAAAGCAGTCTTGAAAGGCTCGCTGGCTGTCACCGGCGGTGCATTGGCAGCCGACGCGGCGGCCGGCAACGCCACCGATTGCGCCCCCGAAATCGTATCGATGAAGGCTTGCGTGGCACGCGCTTCGCACAGCGGACCGGAGCGGTGTGCAAACGACGTCGGCGTGGCCGATTGCAGTACCACCCACGGCGCAGACAATTTCGTGGCCGGCAGCAGCACCACCCCGGCGTTCTCGGGCGGCTTGACGCGCTTGGCCGTGGTGCGACTCTCGCTCATGCGGCGGCTGAAGTGCACGCCCTCGCCCTTGCATAGCGGCTTGCGAAGTTCCAGCACGGGGCAGAATTCCATCGACATGGCCGCGGCAAAGATATTCGGGCGCGCCTGGGCAATCATGGCGTAGGCCAGCGCCCCGCCTTCGTTGTCGCCCACGAGAATGGGCGGGTAATAGCCCGGCACCTTCTCGTAGGCCTGCAGGAAACGGCTGAAGTTTTCGAGGTCGCCATCGGGGAAGGCGCAATCGCCCAGGTCAGCCTCCAGGCTCGCGAACAGCGCGGGCGTGGACAGACCGGCCACCAATGCTCCCTGCTGTGCGAGGCTTTCTGCCATGCGCGATGCGGCGGGCGTCCAGCCAAGGTCACCCGAGAGCATCAGCACGACGGAGCGGATTTCACCCTTCGGCTTGTAGACCGGCACATCGCGAAAACGCCCATGCGTGACGAACTCGACGGCGCCGGGCGCCGCCGCGGCCGTGGCGGGCGCCACCACCGGCAGCGACAGCACGCCGCCATTGGCAGCCTTGTTGGCGGTGACGGCTGCGGCGCTCATCTGCAGGCGAGGCGGCATGTCGCCGCGCGGCGGCGCAGCCACAACCCCGCTGGCGCCCGTCATGCCGACGGGCGGCACCAGCACCGGACCTTGCACGGGCGTAGGCTTGGCTGCTGCCGGAGCATCGGCAGCGATGGCCCAGGACGCGGCCAGCACCATGCCGACCGCACTCAAATGCCCAGCCCAACGCAAGCCTTTGCGTAGTACTCCCCGATGCCGCGCCTCTTGCGTGCGCGGTGCTTGCCAACTCATTTGGAGATCACTCCCTTCAAGCCGCCGCCGATCAGCGCGGCAACGTCCGTCAATGTGAACAGCGGCGCAATCCCGCCACGCGCGAGCAGGTAGCGGGCTTCCCACACCGGCTCGAACTTGTCCTTGAAATTGCGCAGCCCTCTGAAATTGTAGAAGCGCGCGCCATGCCGGAACATCATCCGTCCGAAGCGGTGCCAGCGCGGCGCAAGCTGATGCTCAACCATGCCCGACATCGGCGCCATCCCCAGACCGAAACGCTGATACCCCTGCGCCTGGAAGTGCAGGATGACCTTGCCGAACAGGAAATCCATCGTGCCCGGCGGCACATTGCTGCGATAGCGCATCAGGTCGACGCTCGCCTCGATGCGCAGCACGTCTGGACACATCAGCGTGGCAAACGCCAGGATGACGCCCTCACGGCGCACCACGGCCACGGGCTGGCTACAGATGTAGCGGTCGTCAAATGCGCCGAGCGAAAAGCCTTTTTCGCGCGCGTTCTGGTTGCGCAGCCATTCATCGGAGATGGTGCGCAATTCGTCCAGCACGGTCGGCACCTCTGCCGTGGGGACGATCTCGAACGACAGGCCTTCGCGCTCGCCGCGCGTGACGCCGTGGCGCAGGTTGGCGCGGCGCGAGCCCTTCAGGCTGAACTCGGGCAGCGACACATACGCCTCTTCGCCCAGCTTGTAGGCGCGCAGCCCCGCGTCGAGATACAGCGACAGCGTCTGCGGGCGCGTCTTGTAGAACGCGGCGCGCCCGCCATGCGCATCCGCCATTTCGATAAAGCGCCAGATCAGCTCGGGCCATTCCTGCTGCGCGCCCACGGGGTCGGACAGCGCCACCCACGAGCGCCCCTGCTTGGCATACATGATGAACGCGTTGCCCGACGGCGAGAACAGCAGGCTCTTGTCGCCCATCAGCGCGAGCGTGGCATCGGCAGCAGGCTGCTTGCGGATGATCTCCGCCGCGCGGGCGAGTTCTTCGTCGCTCGGGAAGGTCGTAACGCCGGGCTCCTTGCGAAAGAGCTGGCGCATGCCGAACCCGAGGCCGGTCACGGCCACCGCCATCAGCGCGCGGATGGAGCGCGGCGCATCACCGTCGAACGTAAATTGCCACCAGAGCTGGTTGGCGTAGGCGACCTCGCGGTAGGCGAAGAAGAGGATCCACACGCACGCCGCGAACACGCAAAGCATGGCGAGCAGCCACCCCGCCTCCAGCCGTTGCGAGAACAGCGACGAGGGCCGATCAAACTGCCGGCGCGAGATGACGAGCAGCACCGCCAGCGTCACCAATACCGCCATCTCCGACACGGCAATGCCCTTGGGCAGCGCCAGCACGCCGGTCAGCAGCGACAGCACCAGCGCCGCCCACCACGCGGCATCCAGCCGGTGCAGCAGCCCGCGCGCGACAAACAGCATGATGAGGCCCGCCACGCTGCCGATCATGTGCGAGGCTTCCACCACGAACAGCGGCACGTGCATGCGCAGGAGGTCTTCGGCCTCGTCGGTGGCGGGGGTGACGCCCGAGACGAGCAGCATCACGCCTGCCACCATCGTCAGCGCGGCCAACAGCCCCGGCGACAGCTTGACCGCTGCGCGGCCAAACGGTGCCCCGGCGCCGGAGCGCAACTCGAACACGCCGAGCATGGCGGCAGCCACGACCAGCGGCAGCAGGAAATAGATGGCACGGTAGAACAGCAGCGCGGCCAGAACCTCTGCCGGCGGCGCCTGGCCGCTGCAGCCCAACAGAATGACGGCTTCAAACACGCCCAAACCGCCCGGGCTCTGGCTCAGCACGCCCAGCGTGACCGCCAGCGCGTAGAACGCGACAAACGTGGGCAGATCGACGGCGCCTGCCGGCATCAATACCCACAGCGCGGCCGCGGCCGCACTCATATCCGCCGCAGAGATCGCGAACTGCCGCGCTGCCAGCCCAGCCGGCGGCAGGCGGATCGCCCAACGGCCGAACAGCGTCACGTGGCGCCGCCGCATGCACAGCACCAACAACGCCACGACGCCGGCCAGCACCAGCAACGCCACGACTTCAAGCAACGCCGCCGGCAAATGCGCAATGGCCGCGATGTGCGGGGCGCCCCACAACAGCCCGACCGCCCCGAAGGCCGTGGTGGACACGCCCAGCGCGCCCGCATCAAAGGCCACCGCCTCTGTCACTCGCGCCGGGTCAAGCCCTGCCGCTGTATACAGGCGCGTGCGCACCGCCCCCGCCGTCAGCGAACCGAGGCCGACGGTATTGCCCAGCGCATAGGCAATGAACGAGGTCGTGGCCACCGTGGCGGGTGCGACATGTGCAGCCGCATAGCGCAGGCCGGACGCGTCGTAGCCGGTCAGGGCGACGTAACTCAGCGCCGTGGCCAGCATGGCCAGCAACAGGTGCGAGCGCGGCGTGGCCTGCAGCGCGGCAACCATGTCTGCGTAGTGCACATGGTCGAGCAGCGCATACAGGCTGTCGAACACCAGCGCGCCAAGCACGAGCACAACACCGATCACCATCCAGCCAGCAACGCCAAAGCTGGAGTCGGACGGCGCGGGCGTGGCGGGCGCGTCATGCGCAGTGCGGGCCGGTGATCGGCGTGATGTTGGACTGGCGTCGTTGGACGCGGCGTCAGGCATGGTGAAAAACGAAATCCTGCTGGCTTGGCGGAGTGCCGGGTGGAGGCGATATACGAATCCAGGCACGCAAAGGCGGGAGAGCGCGGCAAGCCAAACCGCCCAAGCCCACGCTCGGCGCGGTGTCGACGTCTTGATTGGACCCTGACCTACCGGCACGCGCATGTCGCGCACACCGGTTTTCTCGCGACCCGCGCTTCAAACGGCGCGTGTGCTGGATTCGCACGTTGTTTGTGGCCTACGTAATACGGCTGAAGCGGCCGATGCGTTGACACACGGTCTGCATTTTACGGTTTGGGCGCACTCCCCGGCGCCTTTGGCGGCACATCGGGCTTGCCGGCATCGACGGAAACCGGGTCGCTGGCAGGAAAGGTTTCTTCAATGCCCTCGTCGAGCAGGGCTTCCTCGTGCGTATCGGCCACGGGCGGATGCGGGTTGGCGGGCGCCGGGGTGGGTGAGGCGCGATCGTCTGGCTCTGGCATGGCGTTCTCCAAGGATGCTTACCCAGAATAGGCAAAGCCGGCCTGACACGATTGCACGGAGGTGCGATGGGCATATGTCGGGCGGGCAGCGTGCCCGGCGCCACGGGTGCGGCACTCAGGCAATGCTCAGCAAGCCGCACACCTGCGCCCACAAAAACGTTGCACAAACGGACTGGATCGGCATTAGCAAACGTTTTCTTTCCAGAAAACGTCTTAGATAGTATTGCGTAGGAAGGTAGGGTCCGGTACACAATCGAGACTGTCGTTTTCAATATTTTCACAATTCTGCGCATGCCTTTAGAGCGCGCCACCGGCGCATTCCTGCGACGCCCCTCCCTGCTGATCATCGGCGCGTCGGTGCTGTCACTGGTGCTGGCCGCGTTCACCGCGCTCTCGCTCTGGGAAATGCGTACGGACGCGCTGGCCCGCGCGCGCGATGCTGCCGACAACCTGTCGCTGATCCTGCAACGCGACATTGCCCGCAACATCGAGGTGTACGACCTGTCGCTGCAGGCCGTGATCGACGGCGTGCGCGACCCCGCCATGCTGGCGCTGCCGCCCAACGTCCGCCAGCTCGTGCTGTTCGACCGCTCGACCAACGCGCAGGACCTGGGCTCCCTGCTGGTGACCAACAAGGTTGGCGACGTGGTCTTCGATTCCCGTTCGGTGCCGCCGCGGCATATTCACCTGGGCGACCGCGACTACTTCCAGGTGCATCGGGGCTCCGCAAATGTCGGGCTGTACATCAGCGAGCCCTTTACGCCGCGCGTGACCGGCCTGGACACGTCGCTCGGCCTGAGCCGGCGCTTGAACGGCCCGCATGGCGAGTTCAACGGCATCGTGGTCGGCACGCTGCGCCTGAACTACTTCCGTCGGCTATTCGATGGCATCAACCTGGGGCCCCACGCAACCGTCACGCTGATACGCACGGACGGTACGCTGCTCATGCGGCGACCGTACAGCGAAAAACTCATCGGCCGCAGCCTGGCCGATGCCGTTGCCTTCCAGAAGCGCCTGCTCACGCCGCAAGGCTCGTACGTAGACGTCGCCAGCCTCGACGGCATCGAGCGCTTGTTCAGCTTCCGCCATATCGGCGACCACCCGCTGATTGTCACCGTTGGCCTCGCCACCGAAGACATCTACGCAGAATGGCGGCAGCGCGCATGGGTGATCAGCGGCACCGTGCTGATGCTCGACGCTGTATTCATGGCGCTGTCGTTGCTTTTCGCGCAGCAACTACGCAAGCGGCTCGAGATGGAGCAGCAATTGCACCTGCTGGCCAATACCGACAGCCTGACCGGGCTCGGCACGCGTCGCGCGCTGGACTCTGCACTGGACGTGGAATGGCGCCGCGCCAATCGCCACCACGCCCCGATGTCTGTACTGATGATCGACGTGGACGACTTCAAACCCTACAACGACAAGTATGGCCATGCCGCCGGCGATATCGCGCTACGCACGGTGGCACGCTGCATCAACGACAGCATCAAGCGCCCGGGCGATTTTGCCGGCCGCTATGGCGGCGAAGAGTTCTGCGCCGTGCTGCCCAATACAGACCTCAGTGGCGCCTTGCGCGTGGCCGAGAGCATCCGCACCGCCGTGCTGCGCGCCGCCGAACCCAACGCGGGAAGCGCATACGGCACGCTGACGGTCAGCATTGGGGTGGCTTCCCACTCTGGCCTCGCTGCGGCCGACGATACCGTTCAAGACCTGATCCACCTGGCCGACGGGCGCCTGTATGAAGCCAAGGCCGCGGGCCGCAACGTGGTCATCCCCAGACAGGAGCGACCGAAGTTGGCGGTCGTTTAGGCTAGCCCCCTCGGGCACCCCACTTTGGGGGCATGCCATCGTGAGCCACCGCTTCTGCACAATGCACGGGCCTTTCAGGAAACCACCGTGAGCAAACCTCCGCATTCCCACTTCGATACGTCTGCGCTGCCGCGCGAGCATCAATTTGCGGCGTGGCGGGATGCCATCAACGTGCTGTTCGACACGCGCTCCGCCGCGCCGCAGTCGCATGGCTTTCAGGCCAGCGTTGACGCGTATCTGTGCGGCGAGACCGGTGTGGGCATGATCAGCGCGCAGGCACAGCACTATGATCGGTCCCGCTCCAAGCTCGGGCGCGACGGCATGGATGTCTACGTGCTCCAGTACTACCTGGAAGGCAGTTGCGGACAGCGTGACGGCGCCACCGGCACCGCCACGCGCCCCGGCGATCTGTTCATCGTCGATGCTGCACAGCCGCTCGCCACCAGCACGACCGACAGCCGATTCCTGAGCCTGGCGGTGCCACGGCGGCTGCTGGCGCCGCTGCTGCGCGCACCGGACGAACTCAGTATGCGCGTGCTGCGCGGCGATGCGCCGATGGTCGGGCTGCTGCGCGATCACCTGTGCTCGCTCTATCAATCGGTCGGGAAATTGAGCGAGGCCGAGGCGCAGGCCGTCATGCCGGGCACGCTGCAACTGGCGGCGGCCGCCATCAACTGCCAGGTGACCGAAGCCAGTGCGCCGGCCGTCAGGGAAAGCCTGTTTGCGTCGATCTGCCGGCACGTACAACAGAACCTGCCCGATCTCACACTTTCGCCCGAGGGGGTTGCCGTGCAGTTCGGCATCTCGCGTGCCACGCTGTACCGGCTGTTCGAGCGCGAAGGCGGCTTCTTCAACTACCTGCGCATGCAGCGCCTGCGGCAATGCCACGCGATCCTGGCAGACCGCTCGCAGACGCACCGGTCGGTGGCCGAAATCGCGCAGACCTACGGTTTTTCCGACGCATCGAACTTCACGCGCGCGTACCGCCGCGCCTCGGGCATGTCACCGCGTGAGACACGCATGCTCGCCATCGAAGGTCGTGCCACCGCCATGCGCTTCGTTCAGCAAAAAGACTGGCGCACCTGGGTCATGCAGATGCGCTGAAGCGCGCGCGGTACCCCTGCCGCGCTCCCGTTTTCCTCCCGCCGCCCCCGCTCAGCCACCCCAAAGGCTGAGACGCGCTGACAGGTTCGCGCGACTGCCGAACCGGTTCGCGGGCACAGCCGCTTTCGCCGTTGAATCCCCACTGGCGTGCATGCGAGCATCCGGCCCGACCTGATGAGCGCCCACGCTCTCGCGGCGGGCACGTGCGACGTGCCCTCTCTTCGTCGAACAGGTCGAAGCGGTGCGGACATCCCGCGCTTTGCACAACACACAACGACAAAACGGGGGTCTCGTGAAAGACATTACGGGAAAAACGCTTGCCTTGACGCTGTTCGCCACCGTGGCCCTGGCCGCGTGCGGCGGCGCAGACTCAGGTAGCAATACGGCCAGCAACGGCGGCAACACCGGGGGCAACACGCCGCCCGCATCCACCTGCGCGGAAACCGGCGTCGATGCCAAGTACGCGTGCCAGACCGGCAGCACCGAGCCGCTGTACGCCTACCAATGGGCGCTCAAGCAGGCGACCAGCTTCTTCGCTGCATTCGGCCTGGTGGCCAACGGCACGACCGACATCGACGTGGAAGACGCGCACAAGGCCGGCATCAAGGGCCAGGGCGTGAACGTGCTCGTGCTCGATGACGGCATCGACGTGCACAACGAAGACCTGTTCGCCAATGCCAACTCGGACATGACGCACAACTTCGACGATGGTTCGAACGATCCGACACCGGCAGACACTCCCGCGAACATCAAAGACGCGCACGGCACCAACGTGGCCGGCATCATCGCCGCGGCACAGAACGGCAAGGGCGTCATGGGGATTGCTCCGCGCGCGACGCTGGGCGGGGCGCGCTTTATCGGCGCAGCGAATCCGGACACGACCGCGGCCTACGGCGGCGCCGACTGGTCGAAGAACGGCCACATCATCAATGCCTCGTACGGCGCGAACCCGCAGGCACCGCTGGAATACGACACGTCCACCTCGACACAGGCAGCGGTGCGCGCCTTCCCGAACCTGCGTGGCGGCCGCGGGCTGGTCATGCTCAAGGCGTCGGGCAATGAATACGAATACATCAACGACGGCGTCAGCGTTCCGCCGCGCACATGCCCGACCGTCGGTAGCACCGCCGGCATGATCGGCTGCGAGAATCCCGCCAATGATCCAGAAGCGCTGGAGCCCGGCGTGATCGTGGTCGGCGCGGCAAACGCGAAGGGCATCAAGTCGAGCTACTCCAACGCCGGATCGGTCAACTGGATCACAGGCCTGGGCGGCGAGTACGGCGACGGCGGCAAATATGGGGAAACCGGCAGCGGCCCAAAGATTTTCTCCACCGACCTCAGCGGCTGCGCACGCGGCTACAGCCGGACCAATCCGGACGACACCAACGACTTTGCGATTGCTGGCACCGCCACCAACCTGAAAGACAACGCGAAGTGCGATTACTCCAGCATGAACGGCACGTCGGCGGCTACGCCCACGCTGTCCGGCGTGGTCGCGCTGATGCTGGCGGCCAACCCGAATCTGACGTGGCGCGATGTTCGCGAAATCCTGCGCGCAACTGCCCGCCAGATCGACACCGATTACGGCAGCCGTGACGGCCGTAACGCGCGAATCGACCTGCTCACCGGTGCCGCCACGGGCGATACCAGCGCCGCGCTGACTGACGGCGCGACCACCGCACGGCTGGACTACGGCTGGCAGACCAATGCCGCCGGCTATGCATATTCCACGTGGTACGGCTTCGGGCTGGTCGATGCGTCAGCGGCGGTGAAAATGGCCAAGGCCACTGTCACCTACAAGCCGGCCGCTCTGACAGTGCCGGACTTCGCGGCGGCCTTTGCCAACGTGAACCAGTTGAACTACGGCGCGGTGCAAAAGCTCGGCCAGTTCAACGTGTCGGGCACCGACAAGGTCGACGCCCTGCAATTGCGCGTGTCGGGCTCGGTGTGCGTGGGCAGTGTCGGCTTCTTTGTGAAGTCGCCCTCGGGGACGGTGTCGGCGTTGTCCCTGCCCTACAACGGCTATTACAACAACGGCGTCGATACCGTGAACAAGTACGGCCTGGGCAGTTACGCCTTCTATGGCGAGAACGCAGCCGGCACGTGGGAGGTCTACGCCGTCAGCGGCGTGCCGACCAATGCCTGTTCGACATACCAGCCCCAGGGCGGTACCCACAGCGTGACCCTTGCCACGCCGCTGGCCGTGGAGTACCGCGTGATTGCTGCCAAGTGAGCCTGTTCGGAGACCATTCAACATGATCAATACAACCCTGATGAAGACCGTGGCGCTGGCGGCGCTGCTCTCGATGGCTTCGGCGTGCCAGGCAGCCGACCTGACGGTGGGCAAGCACCTGAGCACGCAGGAGCTGACGCAATACGCAAGCGCACCGACAGTGCAGATCGAATCGCAGT
This sequence comes from Ralstonia sp. VS2407, assembly GCF_052950655.1. Classification (NCBI taxonomy): domain Bacteria; kingdom Pseudomonadati; phylum Pseudomonadota; class Betaproteobacteria; order Burkholderiales; family Burkholderiaceae; genus Ralstonia; species Ralstonia sp. VS2407. Next base: position 177,409 of record NZ_JBRFVG010000006.1, on the reverse strand, counting down.
CGTTCAAGGTGCTCTCCAGCGGCACGCGAACCAAGGCGGCGGGTGCGGCATCCTCCGCCGTCACGCAGGTCGTCAATGAACGCGGCGTGGTGGGCGAGAGCCGCAACGAGGTGGTCGTCTCGCAGGTGTCGGTCGACAGCGTGCGCCAGGCGGTGAGCAACCTGCCCGCAACGCCCGTATCGGCGGAGTACTACGGGCACCTGAACATCAGCACCCTGCGCTTTGCTACGTTCCAGGATGCCGTGAATGCGCGTGCGCAGCTCAAGAAAACGCTGCCGCAGGCGCGGGTGGACGTTCCGATCCAGTACGCCAAACCCGTGGCGCGCTGATCAGCCTCCGTCCGGTCACACAAGACGCCCCGCCTCCGTGCGGGGCGTTTTTCATGGAGCGGCGTATCATCCCGGCCTTTTCCCCAGTCAGGACAACACCATGACCAAGGCCACCGGCAGCTTCGAAGCGCTGGCCGCACGCGAAGGCGGCCTGCAGCACCGTCTCTCATCTGCGCAACTCGCCATGATCGCCATCGGCAGCGCGATCGGCACCGGTCTGTTCCTGGGCAGCGGTGCGGCCATTCAACTGGCCGGCCCAGGCGTGATTGCAAGCTATGCCATTGGCGCAATCATTGCGCTGCTGCTCATGGGCTGCCTGGCCGAGATGGTGGTGGCCCACCCGACCACCGGCTCTTTTGGCGCCTATGCCGAGCATTACGTTAGCCCGCTCGCCGGCTTCCTGGTGCGTTATGCGTATTGGGCGGCGGTCGTCTTCGTGATTGGTGCAGAGGTGACGGCGGTGGCGGTTTACATGGCTTACTGGTTTCCGGGCGTGCCAGCGTGGGTATGGATCGTGGGGTTCTCTGCCGTGCTCGTGTGGATCAACGCCAGCAGCGTCGAGGTATTCGGCGTGGCCGAATATTGGTGCTCGATGATCAAGGTGGTGGCCATCGTCGCGTTTCTGGCGGTGGCGAGCTATGCCATTCATCGTGCGCCCGAAGGCGCATCGATCGGCTTTCACAACTACGTGGACATGGGCGGCTTTCTGCCGAACGGCTGGCATGGCGTGTGGTTCGGCGCGGTGGTCAGCATCTTCAGCTTCTTCGGTATCGAGCTGATTGCCGTGGCCGCCGGTGAAGCGCGCGAGCCCGAAGCGGCCGCCACGCGCGCATTCCGCTCCACGCTGTTCCGGCTGGTGTTCTTCTACCTCTGCACACTTGCGCTGATGCTGGCCGTGGTGCCGTGGCAGCAAGCCGGCACAGGCAAGAGCCCCTTCGTGCGGGTGATGGAGATCCTGGGCATTGCAGGCGGCGCGGGGGTGATGAACTTCGTGGTGCTCACCGCCGCCTTGTCGTCGATGAACGCGCAGTTGTATGTGTCCACGCGCATGCTGTTCAGCCTGGCACGCGGCGGGCAGGCGCCCAGGGCGCTCGGTGTGGTGAGCCAACGCGGCGTGCCCTTGCGCGCGCTCGCTGTGTCCAGTTCTGGGGCTGCGCTGGCGGCCGTACTCAGCGTCGTGCTTCCGGGCCATTCGTTCTTGCTGATGATGGCGCTTGCGATGTTCGGCGCGCTCTTTACGTGGCTCGTCATCTTCATCACGCACCTGCGCTTTCGCCGGGCAGCGGAACGCGAAGGTCGCACGCTGCGGTTCCGCATGTGGGGCTTTCCGGCGCTGACCGTCATCGGCGCCGTCGCGATGGCGGTCATCATCGTCAGTACGGCGTGGATGGCGGATTTCCGCATGACGCTGGTGGTAGGTGTGCCGTTCTTGCTGGTGATGGCGCTGGTATTCCGGCAGGCGCGGCTGGGGGAGTCGCCTGCGCGTCAGCCCTCTGCGCGCAACTGATCCTCCACCAGCGCCACCCAGCATGCCGCCCCAATGGGGATCAGCTTGTCATTGAAATCGTAGCCGTCGTTGTGCAGCGAGCAGCCGACCCACTGGCCGCCCAAGCCGTTGCCCAGCGCGAAGTAGCAGCCTGGGCGTTTTTCCAGCATCCAGGCAAAGTCTTCACTGCCCATCTGCGAAGACGGCGGCACCTGGATGACGCGCTCCTCGCCCAGCACGCTCGCCACGGCACGGCGCGCGATAGCGGTCTGCTCGGGTGTATTGCAGATGGCCGGCACCAACCGCTCGTAGACGATCTCCGCGCACACGCCATAGGATGCGGCCTGGTGCGTAATGACCTCGCGGATGCGCGTCTCCAGCAGCTCGCGCACCTCCGGCTTGGTCGCGCGCACGCTCAACTTGAGCATGGCCGTTTCGGGGATGATGTTGTGCGTCGTCCCGGCCTGCATCTGCCCAACGCTGATGACCGCCGCATCCACGGGCGCGACATTGCGCGAGACGATGCCCTGCAACGCCACCACCGTCGATGCCAGAGCCAGCGTCGGGTCCACCGCCAGGTTTGGCATGGCGCCATGGCCGCCGCGCCCGCTGAAAGTCACCGTTACACGATCTGACGAACCGCCCAGCGGGCCGCTCTGCACGACGGCCACGCCCAGCGGTAAGCCGGGCGCGTTGTGGAAAGCGTAGATGCCATCGCAGGGGAAGCGCTCGAACAGGCCATCGTCCATCATGGCCACGGCGCCGGTCAGGCCCTCTTCATCGGGCTGGAAGATGAGGTTCAGGGTGCCGTTGAAGTTGCGCGTGGCCGCCAGGTGCTCGGCGGCCGCAAGCAACGTGGCGGTATGGCCATCGTGGCCGCACGCATGCATGCGGCCGGCCACCTGGCTGGCGTAGGGCAAGCCTGTGCGCTCCTGCATGGGCAGCGCGTCCATGTCGGCGCGCAGGCCGATCGTGCGCGTGCCGTTGCCCACCTTCAATTGCCCCACCAGGCCGTGGCCGCCGACGCTGTGCACGTCATAGCCCCATTCACGCAGCAGACCGGCGACGAGCTGGGAAGTGTGCGGCACGTCGGCACCCAATTCCGGGTTGGCATGGATGCGGTGACGCAGTTCGGCAAAGCGGTCGGCGCCCACGTGCAGGGCCTGGGGGATGCTGGGTGAATTCGGATCGAGGTACATGGTGCGAGGTCAGAGGCGAACTAGGTAAAGGCAATGATGGCGCGGCATCAATCTCAATCGCGGCCGGGATACGTCGGGAACAGCGTGAGCGCGCCCAGGCTGATTGCACTGCTGGCCAGCAGATACCAGGCCGGTGCCATCGGGTTGCCGGTTACGCCCAGCAACCACGTAACGATGAGCGGCGCAAAGCCGCCGAACACGGTCACCCCCAGGCTGTACATCACCGACATGCCGGTTGCGCGATGCTGGCGCGGGAAGGCCTCCATCAGCAGCGCCGCGCCTGCGCCATTGCTGACCGCCATGATCGTCACGCCCAGCACGATCAACCCCATAGTGAGTGCCAACCCCGCACCGGAAGACAGCAGCACGAAGCCCGGGTACGTGCACGACAAGCTCACCGCAGACGCGACATACAGCATCGGCTTGCGCGTCGGCAAGCGGTCAGCAATCAGACCAAACAGCGGCGACATGACCAGCATGGTGAACCCCGCCACGCACGCCGTGAGAAATGCCGTGACCGGCGGCATGTGCAACGAGTGGATCAGGTACGTGGGCATGTAGAAGATCAGGATGTACATGGACGCAGTGGCCCCCGTCATCAGCAGCATGCCCAGCACCAGCGTGCGTGCATGCTGGCGAAGCACGTCGACCACGCTGCCGTGGGGGGCGGCCTCGTGCGCCTCCTTCAGATGCCGGCGGATATACATGCCAACCGGCGCGATCAACAAGCCCAGCAAGAACGGCAGCCGCCATCCCCAGCTCTGTAGAGCCTCGGGGCTAAGCACGGCGCTCACACCGGCCGCGGACAATGCGCCGAGCAGTGCCGCCGCACCCTGCGTGGCAGCCTGCCAACTTACCAGGAAGCAACGCCGGCCCTTGCTGGCCGATTCCAGCAGCAGTGCCGACGCCGCGCCGATTTCCCCGCCGGCCGACAGCCCCTGCAGCAAGCGCCCGAGTACCACCAGCACCGTTGCCGTCACGCCGATCGCCGCGTGGCTGGGTGTGAAGGCGATCAGCGCGGTGCCCGCCGTCATCAATGCAATTGTCAGTGTGAGTGCTGCCTTGCGGCCACGCCGATCGGCCATGTTGCCGATCAGCACGGCGCCCAGCGGCCGCATGACAAAGCCCGCACCAAACGTGGCGAATGACAACAGCAACGAGGCCAGCGGGCTGCTCGACGGAAAGAACAATCGCCCGATGGTGGCGGCAAAGAAGCTATAGACCGTGAAGTCGTACATTTCGAGCCCGTTGCCGATGGCGGCGGCAACGACAGCGCGGCTCGAATGCGGGGTCACGGCGGTGGTGCCTTGGCGCGGGGCGCCAGCGGGCACGGCGATCTGGGCATCCATCTTTGATGTCTCCTCCAGTCGGGCGGGCTTCTATGAGCGTCCCGCAATGCGCTGGATTGAAGGGCAATAGTAGGAGCGGTCGGGCCGATTCCGCCTCTCGCTTTTTTTCATGGCTATAGCTGTTGGCTATGGCGGGAGCGCGCATCCGAGTCTGCCCGGCTAGTCCAACCGCCGCCCCGGGAGGATTCCGCAGTACAGTTGCTGGCTGGCGGTGCGGCATGCCAGCTCCGCCGCGCCGTGTATCAAGGACACCTATGAAGCTCAACCAGCTACGCGCACTGGTCACTGTTGCCGAGACGGGCAGCATCCAGGAGGCTTCACGCCTGCTTCACATCACGCAGCCAGCACTCAGCAAGGCCATCAAGGAGCTGGAAACCAGCGTGGGCGCAACGCTGTTCGTACGCTCCAGCAAGGGCATCCGGCTTACGCCGTATGGCCAGCGCCTGGTCGGGCATGCACGCTTGATCAATGAAAGCGTCAAGCGCGCACGAGAAGACCTGGAAGACATGAAAGGGGCGGTGACGAGCGAACTGACGGTGGGCGTCACCCCTGTCACCGCGCTCATCGGGCCGGTGGCTGACTGCCTCGTGACCTTCCGGCGGGAGTTTCCCAATGCGCGTTTGCGCATCCTGGAGGCACGTCCGGGCCAATTACTGGAACTGCTGCGCGAGGGCGCCATCGATTTTGCGCTGACGTCTCAGTTGCAGACGGGCGAACGCGGGTTCGACCACACCGTGGTCTGCCGCGCGCAGACGCTGATCGGCGTACGCAAGGGCCACCCGTTGCGCGGCCATCAGCCCCTGCATGCGTTGCAGCAAGAAGAGTGGCTTGCCCCCGATTCGCTTGCTGACGAGCACTCGCCGCTGTACCGACTGTTTGCCGACGCCGGTCTCGCCCCGCCCGAACGCGTGGTCGAATGCAACTCGATGACCCTGCTGCTCGAACTGTGCTGGAAATCGGACGCCCTGCTCCTGCTGTCGAGCGAATCGACGCGCTCGCCCATCATCCGTCAGACGATCGACTTTATCGAGACCGATCAGCCAATGCCCGAGCGCGTCATCTCGCTGCTCACGCGGGACCGCCACGTCCTGACAGCGCTCGGCGCGCGCTTGCATGACGCGCTGGCACAGGCGCTGCGGCAGGCGTATCCGGAGCGGCCGGCGCAGCCGTGAACCAGTGCGGTTCTGCGCGCGATCAGGCCAACGCCAGCGCCTGATCCAGATCGGCGAGCAGGTCGTCGATATGCTCGATGCCGATCGACAACCGGATCGTCTCCTGCCGCACGCCAGCCTTGACCAGTTCGGTTTCTGACAACTGCCGATGCGTGGTCGATGCCGGATGCGTGGCCAGCGACTTGGCGTCGCCAATGTTCACCAGCCGCGTGAACAATTGCAGCGCATCCTGAAAACGCGCCCCGGCGGCAAAGCCACCCTTCACGCCAAACGTGAGCAGCCCCGGCGCCTTGCCCGAAAGGTATTTGCGCACTAGCCCGTGGTCGGGGTGATCGTCAAGGCTGGCGTGGTTGACCCACTCCACCTTGGCGTGGCCGCGCAGATGTCGGGCGATGTGTGTGGCGTTCTGCGTGATGCGGTCGATGCGCAAGCCCAGCGTTTCAATGCCCTGCAGGATCAGGAACGCGTTGAACGGCGACAGCGCCGCCCCGGTATTGCGCAGCGGCACCACGCGGGCGCGGCCGATATACGCCGCGTCGCCCAGCGCTTCCGTATAGACGACACCGTGGTAGCTCACGTCGGGCTCGTTCAGCCGCTTGAAGCGCGCCTTGTGCTTCGCCCACGGAAACTTGCCCGAATCGACGATCGCGCCGCCCAGGCTCGTGCCGTGGCCGCCCAGGTACTTCGTCAGCGAATGCACGACGATGTCGGCGCCATGCTCGAAGGGCCGCGTCAGGTACGGCGTCGGCACCGTGTTGTCGACGATGAGCGGCACGCCGTGGCGGTGCGCGATCTCGGCAAGCGCCGCAATGTCGGTGATGTTGCCCAGCGGGTTGCCGACGGTCTCGGCAAAGACGGCCTTTGTACGGTCGTCGATCAACGCCTCGAACGATGCAGGGTCGCTCGGGTCGGCAAACCGCGTGGTGATGCCCGACAGCGGCAGCGTGTGCGCGAACAGGTTGTAGGTGCCGCCGTACAGCGTGCTGGCCGAGACGATGTTGTCACCCGCTTCCGCAATCGTCTGGATCGCATACGTGACGGCCGCCTGCCCCGACGCCAGCGCCAGCGCCCCGATGCCGCCTTCGAGCGCGGCGATGCGCTTCTCCAGCACATCGTTGGTCGGGTTCATGATGCGCGAGTAGATGTTGCCCGGCACCTTCAGGTCGAACAGATCGGCGCCGTGCTGCGTGTCGTCAAACGCAAAGGCAACGGTCTGGTAGATCGGCACGGCCACCGCGCGGGTGGTCGGGTCCGCGCTGTAACCGCCGTGGACGGCCACGGTGTCGAGTTTCCAGGCAGGGGCAGTGCTCAAGGACGGCTGCGTCATGGTGCGTCTCCGGAAGGTTGGTCCGGGGAGCATATGGGCAGCCCTGCGGTTGAGGGAACGACCGTTTTTGTCTTTGGTTATGCGCTCAGGCCGCCTTACCAGCGCATGCAGCGCGCTCCGTCTGCCAGTGCGCGATCAGCCCGCGCAGCGCTGCATCCCGCACCTCCAGGAGGGCAAATACGCCCAGTGCTTCGAGCGCGGGTACCGCCTCGCGCATCAATTGTTCTGCCTCGGCACGTTGCGCTCGATCGATGCTGGGATCCAGCCACGCCTGCGCGTTCGCGAGGAAGGCCGCCACCGTACCTTTGCGGATGGTCAACCCTTCGAAATCGGCATGGCTGGCGGTGTCGGGAAGAACATCTTCGGGCCGCATGTTATGTGCTCCTTGGGTGTGGTTGACCACGTCACTGTAGAGCGGGTAAGTTGGCCTGACTCAGATATGATAGCCAATCAATACGCTTTTCAAGCCATGCCCTCCCAACCCCTCCTCTCAGCCGCGCGCGTGGACTCGGCCGGTGGTCGATGGCTCTACGCGGCGGACCACGCCAGTTCCTTGCCGCGCGCGACCGCACTCCACAGTCATGCGCGCGGGCAGCTTTTCGGAACGGATGTCGGGGTATTGACCGTGCAGACAGGCGCAAGCCGCTGTGTCGTGCCTGCAGCGCAGGCGGTATGGATTCCACCCGGCGTAGCGCACGGCGCGCAAACACACGGGCCGTTCGTCGGCTGGTCCGCCTACCTCGCGCCTGATGCATGCGAAGAGCTGCCCGGCGCGCCATGCGTGCTGTCGATGTCAGCGCTGCTGCGCGCCGCGATCTCCCGTGCGGCGACGTGGTCGGACGCGCCGCTCGACGCGAAGCAGCAGCGCATCGCTGCGGTGATCGCCGATGAAATCCGCGCGCTTACACCGGCGGCCACTGCTTTACCGATGCCCGTCGACACGCGCCTGCGCAAGATCGCCGATGCACTCATCGCCAATCCTGCCGACACCCGACGCATGCAGGAATGGGCCGACTGGGCCGCCGTTGCTCCGCGCACACTTACCCGGCGGTTTGCCGGCGAAACCGGCTACGCATTCGAGACTTGGCGCCACCGGCTTCGCATGATGTGTGCACTGGAACGGCTGGCGGCCGGCGCGCCTGTGACCATGGTGGCGCTCGATCTCGGCTATGACAACGTCAGCGCGTTCATCGCTCGGTTTCGTGCAACGTTCGGCGTTACGCCGGGGCGATATGCCGCTGGTGGGTGCGATGGACTCACATTGACTTCTCCACCATCGCGCAAGACGACTCCGGCGGTGTCCTGACCTGGTCTGCCGAAAGCATAGTTTCCGCTGTGATCGCCGTATCGGAAGCCGCCTAGGTAAAACCGTAAAGCTTCACCGGATTGGCAACAAAGATCATCTGCTGCCAATCCGCACGTCCGATCCATGCGGCAATCGTATCCACCAGCGCAGCATCGTCCGGCTTGTTGGCCTTCTGGGTCGGATGCGGCCAGTCAGTGCCCCAGAGCATCCGCTCGGGCGCCATGTTGATGAATGCCCTGGCGACAGGCTCTACGTCGGCATAGGCCGGTGCACCGGTCTTGGTATCGACGTATGGGCCGGACAGCGTGATCCACGTGTTTCCCTTGTCGACCAGGCGTCGCGCTGTGCGCATCGCGTCGGACTGCATGCCTCCTGGCTGCGGCACATGGGCAATGTGGTCGATGACAAGCGGACATGGCAGCGCAAGCAGATGCGACTCGAGCGCGGGCAGCTTCGCGCCTTGCACGACAAGCTCGATATGCCACCCAAGTGCGCCGATGCGTGACGCCAGCGGGGCAAGCATGTCGACTGTGGTGGCGCCCGGATAGCTCAGGTTGAAGCGGATGGCTCGCACACCTGCTGCGTGCATCTGCGCAAGCTGGGCATCCGTCACAGAGGTATCGACTACCGCGACACCGCGCGCATTTGGCCCGAAACGCTTCAGCGCATCCAGTGTGCAGCGGTTGTCCGTTCCGTACGTCGACGGCGTGACGACCACGTTGCGCTGCACGCCCAAACGCGCCTGCACCTTGCGGTACTGCTCGATGCTTGCGTTGGGCGGTCGTAGCGTGCTGCCCGGGGCACTGGGGAAACGGTCATCGTAGATGTGCATATGGCAATCCACTGCGCCGGCCGGCAGCTTGAACGTCGGCGGGGCGCTACCGGTGGACCACAACTCTTCCGCTTCGGTAAGCGTCGGAGCAGCGGCCGCCACGGCGCCCAGCCCCGCGATCTGCAGGAATTGCCTTCTGTTGAGGGCGCGCATGGTCAGGCCGCCTCCGCCTTGTTCAGCACCTGCGCTTCGGGCTTCGCGCGACTCAGCAGCAGCAACGTCGTCACGCTCACCAGCGTCAGCAGCGCCAACGGCATCAGCGCCAGTGCATAGCTGCCGGTGGCCTGCTTGACCCAGCCGTACACATTCACCATCAGGCCACCGCCGATGAGGTTGGCAATCGCGTTGATGGTGGCAAGCCCCGCAGCGGCTGCACTGTTCGAGAGCATGCCGGAGGCCAGCGCCCAGAACGGCCCCTTGAACGAATAGGCACCCACCAGCACCGCGCACAGCATCACCATGGTCGGCACGAGCGACCCGCTGAGCGACGTGCCGAACAGGCCGAGGCCGATCAGCAGCATGGGAATGGCGGTGTGCCAGCGGCGCTCCTTGAGGCGGTCCGAGCGGCGGCCCCAGAACACCATCAGCACCGAAGCCACTGCATACGGCACAGAGTTCAGCAGCCCCGTCTGCATGACGGTCAAGCCAAACGATTTGAGAAGCTGCGGCTGCCACACCGACAGCGTGCTGCCGGCGGCCGACGCACACACGTCCACCAGCGCGAGGCACAGCACGTAGCGATTACAGAACAGCTTGGCCAGCGGCATCTGCGCAACCTTCTTGGGCCCACGCGCTTCACCAGCCAGCGTGTTCGTGAGCCACTGGCGCTCGTCACTCGACAGCCACTTGGCTTCTTCGGGCCGATCGGTCAGCAGGCGCAGGCACGCGATGCCGAGCAGCACCGTGGGAATGCCTTCGAGGATGAACAGCCAATGCCAACCGCGCAGGCCGGCTAATCCATCCATCTGCAGCAGCGCAGCGGAGATGGGCGAGCCGATGAAGCTCGCTGCCGGAATCGCGACCATGAACGTCGCCACGATGCGGGCACGGTGCGTTGCCGGAATCCAATACGACAGATACAGCAGCACGCCGGGAAAGAACCCGGCCTCCGCCGCGCCCAGCAGGAAGCGCAGCGCATAGAACGATGCCGGGCCTTGCACCAGTGCCGTCGCGGCCGAGATCAGCCCCCACGTGATCATGATCCGCGCAATCCAGATGCGCGCGCCGTAGCGTTGCAGCGCAAGATTGCTCGGCACCTCGAAGAAGAAGTACGACACGAAGAAAAGGCTGCTGCCAAACCCGAACACGCGGGCCGTCAGCCCGAGGTCATGATTCATCTGCAGCGAGGCCATGCCCACGTTGCCGCGGTCGATGAAGGCCAGCAGGTAGCAGAGCATGAGAAATGGCACGAGCCGCCAGACCACCTTGCTCAGGGTCTGTTTTTCAAGATCAGTTACATCAGTGATGCCAGCTTGTTGCATACAGGTCTCCGGATGCCAATGGGCGCTCTCTACGGGCCCTCTGAGGCGAAATCAGTGGTGGAACGACAGGGGATCACCCAAGCGTCTTGCCGCGGGTTTCGGGGGCAAGAAGAACGACAATCGCAGCGGCCGTAAACGCCACGATCGTGGTAGACAACCCGAGGACAAAGCCACCCGATGTCGAAGCAAGCGCACCAATCAACAGCGGCGCAATGAAACCACCGAGTCGTCCGCCGTTGTAGGCCAGCCCCATGAGGAACCCTCGCGAGGTCGTGTTCCCGATAATCTCTGCCAGAAACGGGCCCGATCCGGCAAAGATGCCGTTCACACCAAATCCGGTCAGGAAAATCGCCACCATCAACAGCAACGGATTCGACGACAGAATATAGACACCCACGGCTGCGGCCCCCACGAGCAGGTAGGCAATGAACATCGGTCGGCGGCCCACCCGGTCCACCAGTGCGGAAAACAGCAAGAAACCTGCGATGGCACCGAACTGCAGCGCGAGCACGAACTTCAGGCTGTGCACGAAATCCAGATGCTTGACGGTGATCAGGAAGGTCGGTGTCCAGGTAAAGACACCCCAGTACAGGTACTGCAGAAAGAAGATGAAGAAAAACGCCGTCAACAACCCGCGAACGTTCAGGCTTGCCGGAGTTGTGTGCGCCCGACTTGCCCGGGTTGCGGTAAGCGCCGTCTTGCCTTGACGTTCAAGCCAGATCGGCGACTCGGGCGTGCGACGGGCCACCCAGTACAGGATAAAGAATGGCAGCGCTCCAATGAGAAAGAGTACGCGCCATCCATTGCCGGCCAAACCATCATTCAGGTTACTGACCAGCCCCGCCGCGCTGATTGCAATGATTGCGCCGATGGGCAGGCCCATCTGCATCAATGCCCCACCCTTGCCACGGCGGCTCGCATGCCACGTCTCGGCGATCAGGGCAGCGCCGGCGGTCCACATCCCGCCCATTCCCAAGGCTCCACATAGACGCAAAGCCGCAAACCAGTGCTCGTTCGGCGCGGCGGCGAGCAAGCCAGAGAACAGCGAATAGATGCCGATGCAGAGCATCGCGGTCCGAACCCTTCCGATACGGTCAGACACGTAACCGAAGAAGATGCCACCGATGATCTGCCCAGCCGCCGTGATGCTGGTAAAGAGGCCCAATTGCGTCTTGCTCAGGCCAAACTGCAGCGCCAGCGTCGGCAACAGCAACGAGAGAAGAAAAGAGTCATAGCTCTCGAACGTCCAGCCCAGCCCAGCCAATGACAGCGAACGCCACTCCGCGCCGGTAATCCGCCGCGCGTCCTCTGACTGGCGGCTTGCCATGTTCTCCGCCTGTGCATCGGCACTGACAACCTTCATGTTTTGTCTCCTGGTACGTGTAATCCGTACGTCAATGCAGCCGTACGACTGAACAGCGCGGCCCGCTCGTCAGGCGACGCTGCTCCGGCCAGTCGCTTGAAAGCATTCCAAAGCACCGCGTAGCTGAACATCCCCTTGTCGACCGGAAAGTTGCTTTCGAACATGCACCGGTCTGCGCCGAAGAGTTCGACACAGGTCTCGAAGTACGGCCTCCACGCGGCTGCGAGCATCTCCGATGCGGGGGCTTGTTCATGAGACGCAAAATCGAAGCCGAACACGGTCATGCCCGCACCGCCGAGTTTCATCCGCGTGTTGGGCAGACTTGCCAGCCGGGTCAGTGCCCTGCGCCAGTCTTGAAATACAGCGGCGGATTGCCCAGCGTACGGGCCGACGCCAATCGGCCCACCAAAGTGGTCGATGACGATCGTGACCCCTGGCATCGCACTCGCCAGCTCGAACAACGCGTCGAGCTGTGTGTGATAGACCCAGGCATCGAGCGACAGGCGGTAGCGTTCCAGCGCTCTGACACCTTCCCGGAACGGCCTGCTGAACATCAGGTCCGGCGGCGGGGTTACCGGGCTGGAGCGCACCGCATCGCTTTCGTGCCATGCAAGCGGATTGCGAATGCCGCGCAATCGCCCACCAGAGACTTCAAGCATGGCTTCCAGCACAGGGATAACGTCTCGTCCCAATGAGAGATCCGCTCCTCCAACGATTGCCTCACAACCGCGTGCTGGCCCATAAGCATCGCTGGCAAACATGGCAGCAACCCCGTTGGCAAACTCGACCTCACCCACCGGCCGCATGGCGACAGGACCGTCGCTCCGCAGCATCGACCTGCACTGCACATAGACCGTCGAAATGACCCGATGGCCGCTGCTCACGTCTTGCTGCAGTTCTTCGGTCAGATAGCGGCCGGTCTGCCGATCCCACAGATGGTGATGCGCATCGATGATCGGCAGCTCAGGCAGCAGAACCGCTTCCTGACGGGTGGCGAGCCACGCTTGCCTGATAGGCAGATGCGGCGCATGGACGATTTGCACGGGCTTTCTCGATGAGGATGAAGTCAACCGGGCTGGAGGCGTTGCGTCAGCGGATCGCGTCGGCTTCACCGGCATCGGCGCCCGGGTCGCCCAGCCAGGCAATCGACAGCGCTCCGATGAGCAACACAGCCGACACCGCCAGCAGCGGCGCAGTAAAGCCATGCGAGAACTGCTTGATGGCACCGATCATCGAGGGGCCGACAAAGCCGCCGAGGTTGCCCACGGAAACGATCAGCGCCAGGCCGCCCGCGGCCGCACGGCCCGTAAGGAACGTGGACGGAATCGCCCAGAACGTGGCCTGGAACGCCAGGATGCCGCTCACCGTCAGGCACAGCGCCAGCAGCTTGAGCGCCGGTGCATCCACGGCTGTGCTGGCCGCCAGCGCTACCGCTGCAACCACCAGCGCACCTGCCACATACGGGATGCGGTTCTGCGCCCGGTTTGCCACACGCGCCCACCAAAGCATGGCCACCGCACCCACGGCATACGGGATGGCCGTCAGCCAGCCGACCACGGTGTGCTCGACGCCAAACTGCTTGATGATCTGCGGCATCCAGAGGCCCACGCCGATGGAGCCGACGATGCCGCAGAAGTTGATGAACGCCAGCACGAAGACGCGCCAATTGGTCATGGCACCGCGCAGTGTCGCGCCGTGCTTGCTGGCGATGTCGCGTTGCTCCAGCGCCAGGCGGCGCGCAAGGACGGCCTTCTCATCGTCGGTAAGCCATGTCGCCTTCTCCGGCCGATCCGCCAGCACGAACAGGCACGCGATACCGAGCAGCACCGCCGGCAGCCCTTCGATCAGCAGCAACCATTGCCAGCTGCGCAGCCCATGCAGGCCACCGAGTTCGAGCAGAGCGCCGGAAATGGGTGAGCCGATCATGTTCGCCACCGGAATGCCGACCAGGAATGCGGCCGTCACCTTGGCGCGCCACTTGCCCGGAAACCAGTGCGTGAAGTACAGGTAGATGCCAGGCGTGAAGCCCGCTTCGGCAAGACCCAGCAGAAAGCGCGCCGCCGCAAAACTCTTGGGCCCGACCACGAACGCCGTGGCCATCGAGAAGATGCCCCACGTGATCATGATCCGCGCGATCCAGATGCGCGCACCCACCTTCTGCATGATGAGGTTGCTCGGGATCTCGAACAGGAAATACCCGATGAAGAACAGCCCTGCGCCGAACCCGAACTGTTCGGCGGTGAGGCCAATGTCCTTGTTCATGGTGAGCGCGGCAAACCCCACGTTGGTGCGATCAAGATAGCTGATCACATAGCAGGCGAAGATGAACGGCAGGATGCGGCGGAACGCCTTGGCCAGCGTGCGTTCGCTCGCCTGGTAGTCCGCATCGGGCAGCGTGGCGGCGGAGCGCACATCCGCGCCATGCGCTGGCGTGGTGGCACTCAAGGTCTGGGACATTTGCATGGTCTCCTCCATCGCGCTTCTATGAGCGCTAGGGGTTGTGTATCGATGATCTGTGGCTAGGGCGTGGCTTTTGTCTGCATTGCCCGATGCGGCTGCGGGCCGGCGATGTCCATCTCGGTCTTGAGCACCGTGCCGGACACCGATTCGGTCATGAACAGCGTCTTCATTTCGGGGCCACCGAAGCACAGGTTCGTGAGCGATGCACCTTCGGGACTGGTCACGACCACATCTGGCTCCGCGCGGTGGTTCAGCACCCAGACGCGACCGAGCCCGGGGTTGGCCACGAACAGCCGCCCCGCCGTGTCGATCGTCAAACCATCCGGGCCGCTCGGGCCGTACGACGTGAAGAACTGTCCGACCTTGCTGACGGAGCCATCGGCCTGTAAAGGCACACGCCACACGCAGTTGCCGCGCGTCATGGCGACGTACAGCACCTTCTCGTCGGGCGACAGCACAAGCCCGTTGGGACTGGGGCAATTGCCGAGCAGCATGTCGAGCCTGCCTTGCGGCGAGAGCCGATAGACGCGCCCTGTCGGGTCTTGCAGCCCGGTCTGGCCCTGATCGGTGAAGTACAGGTTGCCGAGCGAATCGAACGTCAGGTCGTTCACGCCCTTGAAGCGCTCCGAGTTGCGGCGCTCCAGATACGGCGTGACTTCGCCGCGCTTGATGTCGAGCAGCATCAGCCCGTTGCGGTAGTCGGTGATGAGCAGGTGCGCATCGCCGACGAACTTCATGCCGTTGGGCTCGCCGTCGTATTCGGTCACCAGTTCCCAATCGCCTGCCATCGAGATGCGGAAGACGCGGCCGTGCGGGATATCGGTCACGTACAGATGACCGTGACCGCGGCCGTCCGGACACCACACCGGTCCTTCGAGAAAGGAATCGGTGGCTTGCCCCCCGCGATTGGCGCGTGCCCATTCCGTCTGGACATCAGGCTTGCGAAACTTGGCCGGCATGCGCGTGAAGACTTCAGCTTCACGCACCACGGGTGGCGAGAGCAGGAACATGGACATCACGCCGCCGTGCGGGCACGTTCCTCGATCACTTCGAGCACATTGGCCGCCGCGCCCTTGCCCATGTTCACGTAGGCCGCGTCGCTCACGCCGCCGATGTGCGGCGACAGGACGATGTTCGCAACGCCCTGGAACGGATGCGGCGTGGTCATCGGCTCCACGTCAAAACTGTCGAGCCCTGCTGCACGGAGTTGGCCACTGGCCAGCGCTTCCACCAGCGCTGGTTCGTCGATGAGGCCGCCGCGCGCCGTGTTGACCAGAATCGCACCGGGCTTGAAGCAGTTGAACGCGTCACGGTTCAGCATCTTGCGGTTCTCGGCCGTCAACGGGCAGTGCAGCGACACCACATCGGACTGTGCGTACAACTCGCCCAGGCTCACCAGCTTGACGCCTGCGGGCGCCTCCTTGGCGTACGGGTCGAATGCGACAACGTGCATACCGAACGCCAGCCCGATCGCGGCGGCCCGGCGCCCGATCGCGCCCAAGCCGACCAAGCCAAGCGTGCGGCCATCCAGCTCGACCGACTTGTGCGTCGCTTTATCCCAATGCCCGGCATGCATGCGCGCGTCGAGATGCGGGACAGACTTCGCACACGCCAGGATCAGTGCCCACGCATGCTCGGCCACGGCGGCGGCATTGGCCCCCACTGCTGCACGCACCGCAATGCCACGCGCCGCGGCGGCGTCCTGATCGATGACGTCGATACCACTGCCATGCTTGGAGATCACCTGCAGGTTACCGGCCGCGGCATCCATGATGCGGGCGTTGATCTTGCCGTAGCGCACGATGATCGCCACCGGCTTGTGCCGTGCGCAGAGCGCGACGATGTCGTCTTCGGTGGGCTGCTTGCCGGCAAACACGACTTCGAAATCGCCCAGCATCTCCATTGCTTGCGGCGCCAGGTCAGCCGCCGTGACGAGCAGGACAGGCATGGTTGCAGTCGTGCTCATTACAGTGCCTCACCTTCAGCCAGCATGCCCGCGGCGCGCAGTTCTTTTTCGAGCCAGCCCGGGCGCGTATCGCCCTTGCGGATCGCCGCAATGCGGGCCGCTTCTGCGTCCACCTTTTTCTGTGCGAGCACGAGAATGCGCTCGACGTCGGCACGCGGGATCACGACCACGCCATCTGCGTCGCCGACCACGAGGTCACCCGGGTGCACCGTTGCGCCGGCAGCCGATACCGGCAGGTTTACTCGGCCTGCCACGCTCTTGGTCGGCCCGCACGGGTTCAAGCCGGCAGAAAAGATCGGGAACGTGCCGTGCGCCAGTTCGTGCGAATCGCGCACCGCCCCATCGATGACAAACCCAGCGATGCCGGTTGCCTGCGCCTGCGTGGCCATGATTTCGCCGATCAGCGCGCAACTCTGGTCACCCTTGCCGTCCACCACGATCACATCGCCGGGCTTGGCGACCGCCAGCGCGGCATGGATGGCGAGGTTGTCGCCCGGGCGGACTTCGACCGTTACGGCCGGCCCGGCCACCTTCATGGTCGGCGCGAGCGGTTTGACGCGGCAGTTCAAGGTGCCGCGGCGGCCGGCAACGTCGGCCAGGATGGCGGCCTGAAAACGGGCAGCCGCCTCGACAAGCGCGGGCGAAACGCGTTCGATATCGCGAACGATGGCGGAAGTGTTGTGCGAAAGGGTACTCATGAAAAACCGGCCTCAGACTGTGATGTTGTACTGTGTAAAACATTGGTGTACTCAGTGAAATCACTATAGCCACGGCAGGCGGGTCGATCCACTAGCGTTTACCCTTCCGTCAGATACAACGGCGTTGTACATAGTACAATCTCGCCATTCGGAGTTCGGGGATTCGGAAATGGGAAATGACGGCGTTGCCGCAGTGGAAAAGGCGCTGGCCTTGCTGGATTGCTTCAAGCCAGGGGCGGAAGCCCTGTCACTCGCGGCCTTGGCGCAAGCGTCGGGCATGCACAAGACCACGGTGTATCGGCTGATGAACTCGCTGGAGCGTATGAGCTATGTCACGCGCTCCGAGTCCGGCGCGTACTCGCTCGGGCCGCGCCTGCTGTATCTCGGCAAGCTGTACGAGCAGTCGTTCCACTTGTCGTCCGTGGTGGAGCCGGTGCTGCACGCGCTGGCGGCGGCCACGCGAGAGAGCGCATCGTACTACGTCGTCGATCACGGCCGACGGCTGTGCCTGTTCCGCGCCGAGCCGTCCGAGGGCCTACGCGAGACCCGCCTGCCTGGCACGTCGCTGCCGCTGGACGACACGGCCATCAGCCACGTGCTGCGTTATTGGGGGCTGGGTGAAGCGTTGTATGACGGCGTGCCCGAATTACCGCTGTTCACCTCCGGCGCGCGCGATCAGCACACGGCGGCGTTTGCCACGCCGATCTTCGGTTCCGGCGACAAGTTCATGGCTGCTCTGACGCTGTCGGGCGCAGCCTCCCGGCTGGAAGCGGCGCGCACCGCTGGGGATGTCGTCGCGAAGCAGTTGCAGGCGGCGTCCGAACTGTCGCGCAAGCTCGGCGCAAGTGCGGCGTTGTGCGAACGCTTCTACGGTGTTTGATGTGAAGGCGCTGCTTCGGTAGGACGCTTTGCATGGCCAATGCGCTGCGCATGATAGATGCCGGTGTGGCCTGAGAAGAGATAGCTCACCACACACGCGATGCCGGCAAACGTGCCGACTTCAGGGCCGAAGAGTTCCATCGCCATCAAGGTCGACGCGATGGGCGTATTGGCGGCACCCGCAAACACCGCAACGAACCCAAGGCCGGCCAGCAGCGGAAACGGCAGCGGCAGCACATAACCCAACGCATTGCCCAACGTGGCACCGATGTAGAACAGCGGCGTGACTTCGCCACCCTTGAAACCCGAGGCCAGCGTCACGATGGTGAAGGCCGCCTTGCCGGCAAAGTCGTAGGCCGGAAGCGGGTTGTGGAACGCATCCACGATGACGGGAATGCCGAGGCCCAGGTATTTGTCTGTACCGAGCGCCAAGGTCGCAGCCACGACCACGCTGCCGCCCAGCACGGGGCGCAGCGGGCCAAACGCAATGTGATGCTTCAACAGGCGGCCAAGCCGATGCGTGAGCGCCGCGAACGTCATCCCCGTCAGACCGAAGATGATGCCGGCCACCACAACCAGGCCAATGGCGATTGGCGTGAGATGCGGCACAAACGGAATCGCATACGGCGTGTGGTGTACGCCCAGCAGCGGCGGCACCAGGTCGCCCACAATGGCTGCGATGAAACACGGCAGGATCGCGTCATAACGCAGACGCCCGATCGCAAGCACCTCCAGCCCGAACACGGCACCAGCCAGCGGCGTGCCGAACACCGATGCGAAACCGGCGCTGATGCCCGCCATCAGCAAGATGCGCCGGTCCGCCGGCGCCAGCGAGAACAAGCGCGTCAGGTAGTCCGCAAAGCTGCCGCCCATCTGGACAGCCGTGCCTTCACGCCCCGCTGAACCACCGAAGATGTGGGTGACGACGGTGCCCAGCAGGATGAGCGGCGCCATACGCTTGGGCACGACCCGCTTGGGGTCGTGGATCTCGTCGATCAGCAGATTGTTGCCGCCTTCCACCGAGCGCCCCGTGTAGTGATAGAGCAACCCAACGGCAAGCCCCGCCACGGGCAGGAACCATAGCAGCCACGGGTGGGCGGTGCGCGTGTTGGTCGCCCAATCGAGCGCCAGCAGCAGCACCGCAGAGCCTAAGCCGGCGAGCATGCCGACGAGCGAGCCCAGCGAGAGCCAGCGCAGCAGATACCCGAACATGAGCATCGGCTCGGAGCGTGTAAGCGTTTTCTTCATGATGACCAGATTCGAAGAACTCAAACCTGAGCGACAGAACGTCGTTTGGGCGTGTGCCTACAACTTCCTTCGTTCAGGAACTTGTAGGCATCATCAGCCGGTTTCGTGATCCGCAGACCGGCGGTTAAGGGAGGAATGCCATCTCCACAAGGTTGCGCATTGTGCCTGAAGGCGGCCTACGGGCACAAGCCGATCTGGCCTCGCGTGGTGTGCTGCCCACTGTCGCCTTACGGCTTGGCAAGCATCTCCTCGATGGCATGCTCGAACACACTCAGACCTTGCGCGCCAACGATCAGGCGGCCCTGCACCATGCCATCCACCACCCTGCCGACCACAAACGACGGGGTGCCGGAAATGCCCACGGAATGCGCGTACTGGCTATCCGCATTGATCTCAGGAAGATACTTGTTGTCCGCCATGCACTTCTGATACTGGCCGGCGTCGAGCCCCAGGTCTTGGGCGTATGAGGCCAGTGCAGCGGTGTCGATCCGGCTCTGGTTCTTGAACACCAGATCCTTCATTTCCCAATACTTGTTCTGATCGCCCGCGCAGCGCACCGACTGCGCCGCGTTGATCGCGAAGGGATGGAAGTCGAGCGGGACGTCTCGCAAGACGTAACGCATCTTGCCCGTATCGATGTATTTCTTCTTGAGTTCGGGAAACGTAGTGGCTTCAAAGCGCGCGCAGTACGGGCACTGGAAATCGGTAAAGGCGACCAACGTGATCGGCGCATTCGCCTTGCCCAACACATGCGTTGCCGGCGCCTTGACGGACAGCGTGCGTGCCGGCGCGGCATTGCCCGGCGCAGCGGGCGCCGCCTGCCGCGTCAGCAACTGGTGGATCTCGCGCAACTCCTTGAGAATGGCCTCGCCTTGTTGCTGGGTCATCGGCGCGTCGGCATAGGCCGCGCACGAGAGGAGCGCGCTGGCGGCGCAGACGAGGATGGCTGACCAGAACTTCATGTCGTTCCTTGCATGGAGATGGATGGAGAACTCGCGGGTCAGTGGCAAAAGCCGGCCGTGCATACTCCGGATTGGCAGTCGGTCGACACCAGACAAGCCTGCCCTGCCGCGCAACCGCCGCAGACACCGCCGCCGCAGTCGATTGCCGTCTCGCTACCGTTCTTCACGCCGTCAAAACAGCTTGCCGCTTGGCAGACGCCGGACGCACAGACGCCCGAAGTGCAATCGCTCGGGGCTGCGCAGTGCTGCCCCACCGCACATGCCGAACATGTGCCGCCACCACAGTCCGTGTCGGTCTCCTGACCGTCGCGCACGCCATCGGTGCAGGTGGGCGCCTGGCATGTGCCGCCCAGGCAGACATCCCCACCTGTACAGTCGGCAGTCGTCGTGCAAGCCGCGGCAACGCAGCCGCCGGAACTGCAGGCGAAGTTGGCGGGGCAGACCACGCCGCAACCGCCGCAGTTGTTCGAATCGGTTGCGGTATCGACGCACGCACCACTGCAAGCGCTATAACCCGACGCACACGAACAGGACACGGACACGTTCGTCACGTTGCCGCTGATGGTTCCTGATCCATTCACCACCGGGCAGCTCAGATTGGCGGGCTGGCTCGATACGGTCACGACGTACGGATTGCCGTAGGCCACCGCCGATGGAAACGTGAAGGCGCCGTTGACGCTGCGCGAGAGGCTGTCGCCGCCATTGTTCTTGAGCACGACCGTGCCGCTGCTCAAACCCGAGAGCGTCCCGCCCACGGTATAGGCGTTGGTTGTGCAGGTGACCGCAACGGTGCTGATGTCGCCCGTGCCCATGGTGCCGGCGCCGTTGGCAACGCTGCAGCTCTGCCCAGCCGGATTGGTCTGCACCGTGACTGAGAATCCCCCGCCTTCCGCCACAGGCGTAGTAAAAGCGAACGCGCCGTTGGCGGAACGGCTCAGGCTGTCCGTGCCGTTGTTCTGCAGGACGACGGTGCCATTCAGCCCCGAAACCGAGCCGCCGACCTTGAATGCATTCGTTGCGCAGACCACCGACACGTTGCCGACATTGGCGGCCGAAACCGTACCGGCGCCATTGGTCACGGTGCACGTCTGCGTCGCCGGCTGCGTCGATACGGTGACGTGATACGCCGCGCCGTTGGATACGCTGGTCGCAAAGGTGAAGGTGCCGTTGGCGCCGATGGCGAGATCATCGGCCGCATTGTTCTGGAGCACCAAGGCGCCGGACAGGCCCGTCACCGATCCGCCAATGGAGTAGCCCTGTGCCGCAGGTGCCGTAGGCCCCGTAGGCCCGGCAGAGGCCGCGCCGGTTGTGCTGCCTCCATCCCCTCCCCCGCAACCGGAAAGACCCAGGACGACACAGCAGGCCAGAAGCCTGCTTGAGAACTTTTTCGACACGCTCATTTGGAGCCCAGCGGGTGACCGCATTCAGAACGATGCCCGCGACGACATGCACGGCGCGCGGCAAGGCGACATCCCGCGTGCGGCTGCCCGCCGTTGGGGATGAACCACAAGGAAGCCATTGAAGTGAGGCCTGGAGAGGCTCGACAGACTGCGCCATGCGCCGCCAGAAGCAGCGCCTTGAGACACCTAACGCGTCAGCACTTGCGGCTGACGACGGTGGTGCCACAGCGCATCGGACCCGGTCGGGCGCATCTACTGAAGCAAGCCCGGTGTGGCTGCCCGGCCCTCGGCTTGACGGAGGTGAGAGGATCGGTCCGCCGCCCTTTCAACGCCCGCCTTCCCCCGTCTTCATTCGACTTCTTCTTATAGGCATGTGTAATTTTGTGGCATAGGCTACACATCCGACCCCACCGCTGCAAGGGATATTTGGAGGGGGATGGCACCGCTCCAGTGGGAGAGCCCGGGCCCGCGCGGGATTCATAAACAGGCCCGGTTGTCCAATCGCATTCACCAGTGTGCGCAATCGGGGGCGGATTGTTCAGCGTTGGGCGATCCGGCATGCTGCGCAGGCTAAGCTGCCGTCCGACTGCAACATCACAACATAGAGACCCGCCACAGGAGACACGCATGACCGCCAGCCTCATCTTCGACGATCGCCCGACCGATGCCGACACGCTGCTCGCGCGGGGTGCCGCCCTTGCCGGTGGGTTGCGCCGTATGGGTGTGCAGGAGGGCGACGTGATCGGGGTGCTGCTGCGCAATGCGCCCGCCTACATCGACGTGATGCACGCCTGCCGCATCGCCGGGTGCTACTTCTGCCCCATCAACTGGCACTTCACGCCGGCCGAGGTGGAATTTCTCGTGCGCGATTCGGGCGCCAAGGTGTTGATCGGCCATCGCGATCTCGTCAATGCGGTGGAACCGCTGCTGCCTGCCCATGTGCAGCTGTTGCGTGTGGACGCCGAAGGCACCGACCGTGCCGACGGCTATGCCAACTGGCTCGCGCTACAGACGCCATACGACGGGCCGATGGTTTCTCCGCGCGGGCACATGGCCTATACCTCGGGCACCACGGGCCGGCCAAAAGGCGTGGTGCGTCAGGCCGTGCCGCTTGATCAGCTCGACGCGCATCTGCAGAAGGCGCGTGCCGTGGTGGCGGCCACGTTCGGTATCGTGCCCGGCTGCCGTGCGCTGGTGCCGGCGCCGCTGTATCACAGCGCGCCGAGTCTATTCGCGCAGCAAGCCGCGCAGATGGCGGAGCTGCTGGTGGTGAACGCGCGCTTTGATGCGCTGCGCGTGCTCGAGCAGATCGAGCGCTACCGCATCGACACCGTCTACCTCGTGCCCATCATGTACGTGCGCCTGCTCAAGCTGACCGACGAAGAACGCAGCCGCTACGACCTGTCTTCGTTGCGCTTCGTGGCCTCCACCGGCGCACCCTGCGCGCCGGAGATCAAGCGCAAGATGATCGACTGGCTCGGCCCCGTCATCTACGAAACCTATGCGTCGAGCGAGACCGGCATGATCACGGTGATGGACCCGCGCGACGCAGCCGCTCGCCCCGGCAGCGCCGGCCGCCCGGTGTGCGACGCGCAGGTGCGCATCCTGCACGACGACGGCACGCCATGCGACACGGGCGAGATCGGCCTGATCTACAGCCGCCAGCCCGCTTACCCAGACTTCACCTATCGCGGCAACGACGAGGCACGTCGCAAGGCCGAGCGCGATGGCCTCGTCACGCTGGGCGACATGGGCTACCTCGATGCCGACGGCTATCTGTATGTGTGCGACCGCGCGTCGGACATGGTCATCTCGGGCGGCGTGAACATCTACCCGGCCGAGATCGAACATGCGCTGCTGCGCCACCCCGATGTGGTCGACTGCGCTGTCTTTGGCGTGCCGGACGACGAATACGGCGAGCGCCTTGTCGCCGTGGTGCAGACCGAACGCGAAGACCTGCAAGCCGAGCCCGTGATCGAGTGGCTGCGCGGCCAGATTGCGGGCTTCAAGATCCCGCGCCACATCGAATTCACCGCAGCCCTGCCCCGCGATGACAACGGCAAGATCGCCAAACGCCGCCTGCGTGATGCGTGGTGGGGAGACCGGCAGCGGCGCGTTTGATCGCCCGGCTCAACCAAGCCCCGCCAACGGATGCCCCTCTGCCCGCCACGGCGACGTCAGAAAATGCCGCACCCGCTCCGGCCGCACTTGCGGCAGCGTTGCCGGCGCCCAGCCGGGGCGATGATCCTTGTCTACCAGATGCGCGCGCACGCCTTCACAGAAATCCCCGTCCAGGATTCCGCGCGCGACGATGCCCAGCTCCATCTGAAAGCACTCGGCCAGTGACAGCTGCCGACCGCGCAGCAACGCTTCGCGTGTGACGTGCAGCATCGTCGGCGAGTGTGAAGTCATTGCATCAAGCGTGCCCTGCAGCCATTGGCGCGGCTCGCGGGCCTGCTCGCGCTCCAGGCTCTCGCGCAGCGTGGCGACAATGCGATCGACCGATGAACGCCGATCGAAGTAGCGCAGTACCCACGGCGTCGCCTGTGCCAGCGGCGCGTGCGGCACGACGTTGCACGGCGGCTCGAACACGCGGCGCAGCGCCTGCATGAGGTCGCCATCGTGCGGCATGCGCTGCAGGCGCTCTTCGAAGGAGGCAAGCCATTCCGCAGGCACGCACACATCGGCCAGGTGGCAATGCAGCGCGTCGGCGCCCGTGAGCGTCACGCCCGTCAGCCCGACATATAGCTCAAGCTCGGGGGACATCACGCTCAGGAAGCGCGTGGCGCCCACGTCGGGCAGGAAGCCGATACGCGTCTCGGGCATCGCCATCTTGGTGCGCTCGGTCACGACACGCAGACGTGCGGCCTGCCCCAGGCCCATGCCACCGCCCATGGTAATGCCGTCCATCAGCGCAACGATGGGCTTCGGGAACTGATGCAGCGCGTAGTCGAGCCGGTATTCGTCAACGAAGAACTGCAGCCAGCCGTCGTCGCCATCCATGCGGCCCTGTTGCGCAAGCTGATAGAGCGAGCGCACATCGCCGCCGGCGCAGAAGCCTTTCTGGCCAGCGCCGCGCAGCACCAGCGCGACGATGCCGTCGTCATGCCGGCATTGCTCCAGCAGCGTCGCCAACTGGCGCACCATGCCATGGGACAGCGCGTTCAAGGCTGCTGGCCGGTTCAACGTGATGATGGCCACGCGGTTCACCACGCGCATCAATACCTCGGGTTCGGCAGCGGCTGCCTCGGGCAGCGTTGCCTGACGTTGGACGGCACTCATTGCAGCGTCTCCGATTCGTGTGCGGCATGCCAGCGCGGCGCGCGCTTCTCCAGAAAGGCGTTCACGCCTTCGCGTTGATCCGGATGGTCAAACAGATCGACGAAGCGCTCGCGCTCCACGGCCAGCGCCGCGCTGCGCGGCACGCCATTGCGCGCCTGGTGGATGAGTTGCTTGCTGAAAGTAACGGCCTGCGGGCTCAACGTGGTCACACGCAGCGCCATGGCGATGGCGGCTTCGCGCGCGGCACCTGTTTCCACGACTTCCTCGACTAGGCCGATGCGCAGGGCGGTCTGCGCATCGACGCGCTCGCCGGTCAGGATCATGCGCTTGGCCCAGCCTTCACCCACAAGCCAGGGCAGCGTCTGCGTGCCGCAACCGCAGCACAGCAGGCCGACGGCCGTCTCGGGCACGGCCAGCTTGGCGTGGGCCTCGGCGATGCGGATGTCACATGCGAGCGCGCACTCCAGGCCGCCGCCCATCGCAAAGCCGTTGATGGCGGCGATCACCACCGGGCGCGCATTCTGCAGCGCCTCGAACGCGGCACCGAAGCGCGCAGCGGCCTCGCGGGCCACATCGCGGTCGCCATCGGCAAAGGTGTTGAGATCCGCCCCTGCGCTGAAGAACTTCGGCCCGTCGCCGGTGACGACGATGGCGCGCACGCGCGCGTCGGCGTTCAACCGTTCGACGGTGGCTTGCAGTTGCAGCAGACCCTCCGGCGTGAATGCGTTGGCCGGCGGACGCTTGAGCGTCAGCACCGCGATGATGCCGTCATGCAGCGTTTCCAGTTCGATCATCACACCGCTCCGTCTTTCCGATACAGCTTGATGACGGCGGAGAAATCCAGCTTGCCATCGCCCTTGCTGCTCACGGTTTGATAGAGCTGCTGCGCGAGCGCCCCCAGGTAGACCGGTTGGCGGACGGATTTTGCGGCGTCGCCGGCCAGGCCCAGATCCTTGAGCATCAGGTCGGTGCCGAAGCCACCCGTGTAGCCGCGCGAGGATGGCGCGGTCTCGATCACGCCCGGGAACGGGTTGTAAGTGTCGGAACTCCAGCAGCGTCCCGTCGATGTGTTGATGATGCCGCCAAGCACCTTCGGGTCGATGCCGAGCGCCTCGCCCAATGACATGGCTTCGGCCACGCCAGCCATGGTGATGCCGAGCACGAGGTTGTTGCAGATCTTCGCGCCCTGCCCGGCGCCGGAGTCACCGCAATGCACGAGGTTCTTGCCCATGGCGGAAAGCACGGGACGCACCTGTTCGAACGCCGCCGCGCTGCCGCCCACCATGAAGGTCAACGTGCCGGCCGCTGCGCCGCCCGTACCGCCAGAGACCGGAGCATCGACAAAGGTGTTGCCGTGCTCGGCCGCCAGCGCAGCAAACGCCTTCACGCTGGCCGGGTCGATGGTGCTTGAATCAATGATCGGCACGCCCTTCGCGATGCCCGCCAGCACGCCATCTTCCGCCGTCAGCACGTGGCGCACGTGGGCGGCGGCGGGCAGCATGGTGATGACCGTCTCCGCGCCGGTCACAGCGTCCTTGGGGGATGCGGCGGCTACAGCACCGGCTTCCACCAGCGCGCCCACCGCCTGCGCGTTCAGGTCGAATACGCTCAGTGCGTGGCCCGCCTTGAGCAGGTTGCGCGCCATGGGGGCGCCCATGTTGCCCAGGCCGATGAATGCGATTTTCATGACAACGCTCCCGGTGCGATCAGCGCAGGCTGATGGTGGTGTTCACGCCGCCGGCGTCGACCGCGTCATCAAACCAGCGCGCCGTGACCGTCTTCGTTTGCGTATAGAACTGCACGACCTGCTTGCCGTACGGGCCCAGGTCGCCCAGCTTGGACCCACGCGAGCCGGTAAAGCTGAAGTACGGCACGGGCACCGGAATGGGAATGTTGATGCCCACCTGACCGATGTCGATCTCGCTCTGGAACTTGCGTGCAGCAGCGCCGCTCTGCGTGAACAACCCCACACCGTTGCCGAACGGATTGGCATTGACCAGCGCAATCGCGTCGTCCAGCGTGGGCGCAGTCAGCACCAGCAGCACGGGGCCGAAGATTTCGTTGGTGTAGATGTCCATGTCGGTCTTCACATCGGTGAAGACCGTGGGGCCGATGAAGTTGCCGTCTTCGTAACCGGCCACGCGCACGTCGCGGCCATCAAGCGCGAGCGTGGCGCCCTGCTGCACGCCGGATTCGATCAAACCGAGAATGCGTTGCTTGGCGGCACGCGAGACAACCGGGCCGACGTCGGTACCCGGCTCCACACCGGCATTCACCTTGAGCGTTTTTGCCTTGGCGATCAGGTCCGGCACCCACTGCTGCGCCGCGCCCACCAGCACGACGACGGAGGTCGCCATGCAGCGCTGCCCCGCCGCGCCAAAGGCGGCGCCCACCAGCGCGTTGATGGCCTGCTCGCGGTTCGCATCGGGCAACACCACGGCGTGGTTCTTCGCGCCCATCATCGATTGCACGCGCTTGCCGTGATCGCTGCCGAGGCGATACACGTGCGTGCCGACCGCGGTGGACCCGACAAACGAAATCGCCTTCACATGTTCGTGCGTGCACAGTGCGTCCACCACATCCTTGCCGCCGTGCACGACGTTCAGCACACCCGGCGGCACACCGGCTTCCAATGCCAGCTCAACAAGTTGCATGGTCGAGAGCGGGTCCTGCTCCGAGGGCTTGAGCACGAACGTGTTGCCGCACACGATCGCCATCGGGAACATCCACAGCGGAATCATGGCCGGGAAGTTGAACGGCGTGATGCCCGCACACACACCAATCGGCTGGCGCAGCGTGTAGGTATCGACCGCGCCGGCCACGTTCTCCAGGAACTCGCCCTGCTGCAGCGAGCCCACCGAGCACGCGTGCTCCACCACCTCCAGCCCGCGGAAGATGTCGCCTTCGGCATCGGGCAGCGTCTTGCCCTGCTCGGCGGTGAGCGTGCGGGCAATGCGCGGCGAGTGTTCGCGAATCAGCGCCTGGAACTTCAGCATGATGCGCATGCGCGCACCGACCGGCGTGTTCTTCCACGTGGCAAACGCGGCATGTGCCGAGCGGATGGCTGCATCCACTTCGCCGGCCGTGGCAAACGGCACGCGCGCCAGCACTTCCTGCGTGGCGGGGTTGACGATATCGCGCCATTCCTTCGACTGCGATTCGACAAACTCGCCGCCAATCAGCAGCTTGACGGTGGGCGGGGTGCCATGCTGTGCAGCAGGCTTGGCGGAAGCAAGGGAAGCAACGGCGCTCATGAGTGTCTCCTGGCGAATCGGTGTCGGTTGCGGTAGCGGGGTCAATGCGGGATGGGCAAATCAGGCGAAGTCTTCTTCCCAGTACTCGCCGGGCATGCGGGCGGGCTGGGGGGTGCGTTCAAGTTCGAGCCGGCGCAGTTCAACGCGGCGGATCTTTCCGGAGATGGTCTTGGGCAGCTCGCTGAACTGCAGGCGGCGGATGCGCTTGTAGGGCGCCAGCTTTTCTCGCGAGAAGAGGAACACGGCGCGCGCGAGTTCGGGGCCGGCTTCGTAGCCCTGGCGCACCGTCACGAACGCCTTGGGCACCGACAAACGCAGCGGATCGGAACTTGGCACCACCGCCGCCTCGGCAATGGCTTCATGTTCGATCAGCACGCTTTCCAGCTCGAACGGGCTCAGGCGATAGTCGGACGATTTGAATACGTCGTCGGTGCGGCCCACGTAGACGAAGTAGCCGTCGTCGCGGCGCATCGCCACGTCTGACGTGTGGTAGTAGCCGTTGCGCATGGCCTCGCCCGTGGCTTTGGCGTTGTTGGCGTAGCCCTGCATCAGGCCGAGCGGGCGATGCGAGAGCGGCAGCACGATTTCGCCTTCGCTGGCGGGCTGATCGTCGTGGTCGACCAGCTCCACGCGGTAGCCCGGCAACGGGCGACCGACCGAACCGGGCACCACCGGCTGCCCGGGCGTGTTGCCGATCTGGCAGGTGGTCTCGGTCTGGCCGAAGCCGTCGCGGATGGTCACGCCCCAGGCGCTGCGCACGCGCTCGATGATCTCGGGGTTCAGCGGCTCGCCCGCACCGACGATCTCGCGCAGCTTGACGGCGTAGGAGGCCAGCGGCTCCTGCACCAGCATGCGCCACACGGTGGGCGGCGCGCACAGCGTGGTCACGTTGAAGCGCACCAGCACGTCCAGCGTGTCCTTCGGCACGAAGCGCGCGTAGTTGTAGACGAACACGCAGGCCTGCGCGTTCCAGGGTGCGAAGAAGCAGCTCCAGGCATGCTTGGCCCAGCCGGGTGAGCTGATGTTCCAGTGGATGTCGCCAGGCTGCAGGCCAATCCAGTACATCGTCGACAGGTGGCCGACCGGATAGCTCTGGTGCGTGTGTTCAACCAGTTTCGGCTTGGACGTGGTGCCCGAGGTGAAATACAGCAGCAGCGGGTCGGTCGCCTTGGTCGGGCCGTCAGGCGTGAACTGCGCGGGCGCGTCGTAGGCTGCTGCCAAGTCGATCCAGCCTTCGCGCTGCGCACCCACGGCGATGCGCTTGACGCTCGCATCAACACTGTCGAACTTGTGCAGCTCCGCTGCGTCGACGACCACGCAGTTCGCGCCCCCGAGTTCCACGCGGTCGCGCACGTCATCCGGGGAAAGCTGCGTGGTGGCCGGCAGCACCACCGCGCCCAGCTTCATTGCCGCGAGCATCACGTCCCACAGTTCAACGCGGTTCGGCAGCATCAGCAGCAGGCGGTCACCACGCACGATGCCAAGCCCACGCAGAAAGTTCGCCATGCGCGATGAGCGCTCCGACATCTGCGCAAACGAGAGCTTCAACCCGCCGCTTTGCGGGTCATCGACGATCCACAGCGCCGGGTTGTCGTTGCCGCGCGCCATCACATCGAAGTAATCGAGCGCCCAGTTGAACGTGTCCAGCTTCGGCCACGCAAACTCGCGATACGCGCGGTCGTAGTCGGTGCGATGGCGCAGCAGAAAATCGCGCGCTTCCACAAAACCCTGTGCTGCAGATACCGCTTCGTTCATCGTCGTCTCCTGGTCGGCGCGTTTGCGCTCTTTCGTATGCGGTCGATGTGTGCGGTGCGTGCTAGACGTGCCGCGCGATCACCATCCGCTGGACTTCGCTGGTGCCTTCGTAGATCTGGGTGATGCGTGCATCGCGGTAGTGGCGCTCGACGGCGTAGTCGGCCAAGTAGCCGTAGCCGCCGTGGATCTGGATGGCGTTGGAGCAGATCTCTTCGGCCAGTTCCGATGCGTAGAGCTTGGCCTGCGAGGCCTCCGACAGACACGGTTTGTCTGCGCTGCGCAGGCGCGCCGCGTGGTGGACGAGCAGGCGTGCCGCATTCAGGCGCGTGGCCATGTCGGCCAGCATGTTGGCGATGGTCTGGTGCTCGCGCAGCGCCTTGCCAAACTGGATGCGTTCATTCGCGTAGTTGCGTGCCGCATCGAACGCGGCGCGCGCAATGCCCACGGCCTGCGCGGCAATGCCGATGCGCCCGCCTTCCAGGTTCGACAGCGCGATCTTCAGGCCCTCGCCACGCTCGCCCAGGAGGTTCTCTTCGGGCACGGCGCAGTCTTCGAGCGTGATCGGGCAGGTGTCCGACGCGCGGATGCCAAGCTTGTGCTCGGGCCGGCCAACGTGAAAGCCTGGCGTGTCGGTCGGCACGATGAAAGCGGAGATACCGCGCTTGCCAGCCTCGGGGTCCGTCACGGCAAACACGATCGCGATGTCCGCCCGCGCGCCGTTGGTGACGAACTGCTTGTTGCCGTTGAGCACCCACTTGCCATCGCGCAGCACCGCACGCGTGCGCAAGTTGTTGGCCTCGGAGCCGGCGTGCGGCTCGGTCAAACAAAACGCGCCAATCGCGCGGCCGGTCGCCAGATCCGGCAGGTAACGCGCCTTCTGCGCCTCGGTGCCGAACTTGAGGATCGGGCCGCAGCCGACCGAGTTGTGCACGCTCATCATCGTCGCGCTGGCGGCGCAGCCGGCGGCCACCTCTTCCAGCGCGAGCGCATAGGCCACGTAGTCGGTATACGAGCCGCCCCACTCCGCCGGCACAATCATGCCCAGCAGGCCTAGCTCGCCCATCTCGCGCACCACCTCGTCGGGCAGGGCGCCGTCACGGTCCCACTGCGCGGCGTTGGGCGCCAGGCGCTCGGTGGCAAAATCGCGCGCAGCGTCGTGGATCATCCGCTGCTCTTCGGTATAGAAGTCGTCCATCGCTTGGCTCTTGCTTGTTGGCTGACCGGGGCCGCGTGACGCTGCCTGTGCAGGCGCCTTACACTGTGCAGCCCGCGGCGCTTGGGTTCGATGGGGAAAAAGTGTAGGCACGCGGCTGGGCGGCTTCGATGCCCGTCACGATCAACTTGCGTGAGCGGATTTGCCATACCAATGAAAAACAACGAAAAGGGAACCGTCTCGGTCAGCCTCGTCAACGAGGCCGTCACGCGTGCACGCGCGCATGGCGTGGACATGCAGCCCATCATGGCGGCAGCCGGCATCACGCCGCAGATGCTGGCGCAGCCGCGCAGCCGCGTGTCGTCCGCACAGTACGGCGCGCTGTGGGCCGGCATTGCGCAGGCCATGGACGATGAGTTTTTCGGGCAGGATGCGCACCCCATGCGCTGGGGCAGCTTCGTGGCGATGACGCAGGCGGCGCTCACCGCGCGCACGGGCCGGCAGGCGCTGGCCCGTGCCACGGGTTTTCTGCGGCTGGTGCTGGACGATCTGCATGTGCGTGTTGAAGAAGACGATCAGCGTGTGCGTCTCGTCTTTGTGCACCGCAAAGGCACGCGGGTGCCGCCCATGTTCACCTACGCCACGTGGCTCATCATGGTCTACGGCCTGGTGTGCTGGCTGGTGGGGCGGCGCATTCCGTTCATTGCCGCGCGCTTCCGTTGTGCGGCGCCGCAGGATGCGCAGGAATACCGCCTGATGTTCTGCGACGACATGGCGTTCAAGCACGATGCGTCGTACGTCGACCTATCGCCGGACTTTCTCGACCTGCCGGTCATTCAAACGGCCGCGTCCGTCAAGACCTTCCTGCGCGACGCGCCGGGCAACTTCATCGTCAAGTACCGTAACCCGGATTCCTTCGCCGCGCGCGTGCGCAAGACGCTGCGCAATCTGCCGGTGGCAGGCTGGCCCGCGTCGGACGCAATGGCGCTCAAACTGAACGTGGCCGAAGCGACGATGCGCCGGCGCCTGAAGCTCGAGGGCCACACGTATCAGTCCATCAAGGACGACCTGCGGCGCGACATTGCCATCGGCCAGTTGCAGGACACGCGCCGCACCATCGCCGACATCGCGGTCGCAGTGGGCTTTGCAGAGCCGAGCGCCTTCCACCGCGCCTTCCGCAAATGGACGGGCATGCGGCCGACGGACTATCGGCTGGCGAGCGCCGACTGAGGCTGCGCAACGACGGCATCTTCGCTCGTGCCGCTCACTTCCCGCAGGGTCTCCAGAAAGGCCTTGAGCACCGGCGAGTGATCGTCCACGCGATAGTGCACGTATAGCGGCACGGCCGGCAGCGCGGGCTCCAGCGGGCGGAAGACCACACCGGGCGGTGCCAGGTTGGCCGTCGATCCCGGCAGCAGCGCCACGCCAAAGCCCGCGCTCACCAGCGCCAACAGCGTCTGCACTTCGGTCACCTGCTGGCGCACGAGCGGCGCAAAGCCGGCCTGGATGCACAGATGCAGCAGATGATCGGCAAAGCGCGATCGCTTGGATTCGAACGCAACAAACGGCTCGCCGGCAAAGTCCGCAAGTGCGAGGCTGGCGTGCCCGGCCAGGCGGTGTGTAGCGGGCAACGCCATCACGATCGGCTCATGCTGCAGCAGTTCGCTGTGCACGGCAGGGTCTTCGTGGCCCAAGCGGAAGATGCATGCATCGATGCGGCGTTCCTTGAGCGCGGCCACCTGCGCCGCAGGCGTCATCTCTTGCAGGCGCCATTCAACGCCGGGGTAGCGCTCGCGAAACTGGCGCAGCGCTTCGGGCAGCAGCCCCACCATCACCGAGCTGATCATGCCGATTTCCAGCTCGCCCACCTGGCCACGGCCCGCCTGCCGGGTGAGGTCCAGCGCGCGATTGAGCTGCGCAAACACGAGCGGCGCCTGCTCCTTGAGCGTGCGTCCCGCTGCTGTGAGTTCCACGCGGTGGTGACTGCGCACAAACAACGGCGTGCCGATCTCGTCTTCCAGCAGCCGGATCTGCTGGCTCAGCGGCGGCTGCGACATGAACAGGCGCGCCGCCGCCCGACCAAAATGCAACTCGTCGGCCAGCACCGAGAAATAGCGCAGCAGGCGGATGTCCACGGTATGCGCTATGCCTTCAGGTCGAAGTTGAACGGCGTCTCGCGCTGGCGTTTGCCGGTCAACCGGAAGATGGCATTGGCAATGGCGGGCGCCACCGGCGGGTTGGCCAGCTCGCCCACACCGCCGGGCTTGTCGCGATTGCCATCGATGATGACGATGTCGATGGCCGGCATGTCCGACATGCGCATCACGGGGTAGTCGTGGAAGTTGCTTTGCTGCACCGCGCCGCCCTGGATGTCGATGCGATCGAACAGCGCATGGCCGAGGCCCCACATCAGCCCGCCGTAGAGCTGCTCTTCCACGCCCGTGCGCGACACCGCGAGGCCGACGTCCGCCACGCAGGTAAGCCTTTCAACGACGACGCGGCCGTCCTTGCGCGCCACCTGCGCCACCACGGCGATGTAGCTGTCATACGCCTGGTGTGTCGCCACGCCCAGGGCATGCCCATGCGCAGTCTTTCCCCAACCGGCACGATGCGCGGCGGTGCGCAGCACGTCGACATGCCGGGGCCGGTCCGCCATGTGGGCAATGCGGAAATCAACCGGATCGCGCCTGGCCGCCGTGGCCAGCTCGTCCATGAAGCTCTCGGTGGCGAAGACGTTGGGGATGAAGCTGACGGCGCGGTACCAGCCTGTCGGGATGCCCGTTTCGTGCCGCACCCAGCCGATGTCCATGTGGTTGGCGCGGTATGGAAAATCCCACTTCGAGATAGCCTCGGTGGTGCTGTAATCCATGCGATCGGGGCGGTCGAAGTAGCCTGGCTCCCACTGTTCCGGCGATGCGGGCGACACCGCGCGGATGCGCAGCGCATCGAGCCGGCCCTGCGCATCAAGCGCGCCTTCGAGCCGGTGATACGTTGCCGGGTGGCCGTACAGCGCGCGCATCTCGTCTTCGCGGCTGTTCATCAGCTTGACCGGCACGCCAGTCTTCTTGGCGAGGTAGCTGACTTCGAACAGCCAGTATTTGCTCTCGCGCGCGCCAAAGCTGCCGCCCGACACCATCTCGTGCAGCACCACCTTGTCGCGCGGCACGCCGCAGATCACCTCGGCAGCTTCCATCGCGGTGGATGGCACCTGGATGCCGCCCCAGTATTGAATCGCGCCGTCCTTGAACCATGCGGTGATATTGACGGGCTCCAGCGGATTCTGCTGCTTGTAGGGCATGCGATACGCCGCGTTGAAGCACTTTGCGCCATGGGCCATCGCCACGTCCGTATTGCCGCTCTGCACGGTGTGCACCACGCGCGCCTTGCCGCTAGCAAGCCATGCTGCCTGATGCTGTGCGACGTGGCCGCTGTCGAAATCGGCGAAGGCGCTGTCGTCCCACTCGACCTTGAGCGCCGCGCGGCCCTTGTTGGCGGCCCAGTAGTCATCTGCCAGCACGGCCACGCCTTCCTGGTTACCGCCCAGCACATCGGAGCGCATCGGGATGGTCATGACCTGGCGCACGCCGCGCACCTTCAATGCCTCGGCGCTGTCGATGCGGCGCACGCGTGCACCGGGCATGGGCGCACGCTGCACCACTGCCACCAGCATGCCGGGCAACGACACATCGATGCCGTACTGGAATCGGCCCGTCGCCTTGGCCAGCGCATCACGCTTATGCCTGAGCTTGCCGATGTACTTGAAGTCCGCCGGGTTCTTCAACGTCACGTTAGCAGGTGCGGGCAGGCGGCCTGCTGCATCGGCCAATTCGCCGTAGGTGGCCTTGCGGCCGTCGGTACTGATGACGGTGCCGTCTGCCGTGCTGCAAACGGCTACGGGGACACCCCAGCGTTGTGCCGCCGCACTCACGAGCATCGCGCGCGCCGTGGCGCCGGCTTGTCGCAGGCGCGCATATTCGAGCGACACGCTGGTGCTGCCGCCGGTGGAATACACCTTCCAGATCGGGTGGATGTATTCGTGGAAGAACGGATCTTCCGGCGTGATGACGGCAATGCGCATCGGGTCGACATCCAGCTCTTCGGCCACGCACGCCGCCAGCGCGGTTTGCGTGCCGGTGCCGGAATCGTGCTTGTGGACAACGATCTTGACGGTGTTGTCGGGCAGCACCCGCACCCAGGCATTGGGTTCGAACTCGCCCGCAGCCACATCCTTGCCGGCAGCCAGTGCATCAGGCAGGCGAAAGCCGACCGCCAGCCCCGCCGTCAGCAGCGCGCTTTGCTGCAGGAACTGGCGGCGCGACGGCGCATGCAACTCACGCGGCGCGTTCATGCCTTGCCTCGCTCGTCGGCGGCGCGCTTGATGGCCTGGCGGATGCGCCCGTAGGTGCCGCAACGGCAGATGTTGCCGGCCATGGCATGCGTGATGGCCTCGTCGTCGACGGGCGTGCCTGCCGCCAGCAACGCCGCGGCCGACATGATCTGCCCCGACTGGCAGTAGCCGCATTGCGGCACGTCTTCGGCCACCCAGGCGCGTTGCAGCGGGTGCGTGCCGTCTTCCGACAGGCCTTCGATCGTGGTCACGCTGTGCCCGGCCGCCGCCGATGCCGGTGTGATGCACGCGCGGATTGGCGCGCCATCCAGATGGACGGTGCACGCCCCGCAAAAACCGCCGCCACAACCGAACTTGGTGCCCGTCAGCTTGAGCCGATCGCGCAGCACCCACAGCAGGGGCATGTCGGCATCGGCATCATCCAGCGCGTGGGGCGCGCCATTGACCATAATCTCGGTCATCATTGTCTCCTCCAGAATCGGGCCGTCTCATGCGGCCGCGCCTGGCACCAATATGGAGCCGCGCACGGGCACCCCGCCAGCGACGATTTCTGCCAGCCCGTGTAAGTCGAACTAACAGCTCACCCACCGCCGCCATGTACAAGCGTTATCCGTCGATCCAGTCGATGCATGCCTTCCTGCAGGCGGCGCGCACCGGCAGCTTTACCAAGGCCGCGCAGCAGCTGGACCTCACGCACAGCGCGATCAGCCAGCAGATCCGCTCGCTGGAGGAATTCATCGGCCAGCCGCTGTTCGTGCGCGAAGCGGGCGGCATCGTCCTGACCGATGCAGGTCAGCTCTTTGCCAGCATGCTGACCGACGGCTTCGGGCAGGTGGACCGGGCGCTGTCTTCGGTGCGCAACCGGCATGTACCGCAAACGCTCATCGTCGATGTCGACAGCGAACTGGCGCAGGGCTGGCTCAATGCGCGGCTGCCGGAGTTGCTGGCGGCGCTGCCCGGCTACCAAGTGATGTTCCTGTCGACCACGCGCGGCGAGCGGCCCTCGTTCGAGCGCGTGGATGTCTCGCTGCGCTACGGCTATGGAGAATGGGATGACTGCGAGATGGCCCTGATCTGTGGCGACCACGTCACCGCAGTGGCGGC
Source organism: Ralstonia sp. VS2407 (assembly GCF_052950655.1). NCBI lineage: Bacteria > Pseudomonadati > Pseudomonadota > Betaproteobacteria > Burkholderiales > Burkholderiaceae > Ralstonia > Ralstonia sp. VS2407. The sequence goes on along the minus strand of NZ_JBRFVG010000006.1, from coordinate 141,056 downwards.
GCCCGCGCTGCTGGAGCGCCATGGCGTGCAGGCGCCGCTGGCCCCATCGGCAGCGATGGCGCTGCCGCTGCTCGGCTACACGCGGCGCTCGTGGATTCCGTGGTTGGACGCCGCCGGTCTGGAGCCGCTGGAACCCGCCGTGGTGGCAGCGTTCGACAACGCCGCAAACATGGTCGCGGCTGCCGAAGCCGGCATTGGCGTGGCGCTCGTCCGTGGGCTGCTGGCGGCCGATGCACTGCAACACGGGCGCCTCGTGCGGCTGACCGATGTCGCCATCCCCGCGCACTACAACCTGTATGCCGTCTGGCAGCGCGGCCATGGTGAGCGCGCGCAGGCGGTGGTAAACGCAGTGCAGCAACTCGCCCGCGACACGCTCGGCGCCTGAGCGCTCGCCGCCTTCCGACCGACTTGCCGATATCGGCAACGTATCAAGACCGCCGCCAAATAGTATTGGCCGGTCCCCGGCCCTGACTCCGATACTGCGCCCCAAGCAGCACGCATCCGGCATCACGCGATCCGGCGAGGGGAAGGCACACGCCTAGCAAAGCGCCACGCTGCCGCACGTGCCTGCCCTCACCGGGAAGCCATCACGCGCTTCCTCCCAGTCATCAGGAGATCCAACGATGATCATTGACATCAGCTGCTACCCCACCGACCTGGTGGACCTCGCGTGGTGGCACGACGGCGCCCCCTTTACCGGCGAGCGCCTGCTCGAAATGATGGACGGCCCTTACATGATCAACGGCAAGCCGCGCCGTATCGATAAGGCCTTCATCCAGCCGCCGCAGGGCAACACCATCTACACGTGGACGGACGGCGAGCTTTCGGGCCGCGAGTCCATCGACGCCTACATGGCGTACACGCTCAAGATGGTGCAGACCTACCCCGACCGCTTCCTGGGTTGCTTCGTCTACAACCCGCGCTGCGGCGTGCAGAACGGCGTGGAGGCCATCGAGCGCTATGTGAAGGAACACGGCTTCAAGATGGTCCAGATGCAGGCCAACATGCACGCCTACCGGCCCGACCGCGCGCTGGACTGGGTGATGCCCGCGTTCGAGAAATGTGCCGAGCTGGGCGTGCCCGTCAAGCTGCATACGGGCGACGGCCCCTACAGCATTCCGTCGGAATGGATTCCGATGATCAAGCGGTTCCCGAACGTCGATTTCATCATGGCGCACTTCGGTGTGCAGACCGGCGGCGTCTACGTGTTCGAGCCGATGCAGTGGGCGATGGAGCTGCCCAACGTCTATTGCGAATCGGGCTGGTGCCTGCAGTCGCGCATCGTCGAATTTGCCAAGGTGCTGCCCAAGCACAAGATCCTGTTCGGCACCGACACGCCGCCCAACGAGCCCGGCATGTGGCTGCGCCTGCTCGAAGTCTTGTGCATGGACCCGCCGCAGGGCCTGAACCTCGATGAAGACACGCTCGAGGATTACCTGGGCAACAACATCGCCCGCATGATCGGCCTGGAGCCGACCCGTCCGCCCAAGACCGTGGCCGAAGCCGAAGCGCAGCTCGCGCTGGCCGCCGCCTGAGCCACCGCAGCACGCACGGAGCGCACACATGATTATCGATACCCATCTGCACCCGACCAACCTCGTCGACGAGGCCTGGCGCCACACCGGCACGCCGTTCAACGGCGAGCGCATGATCCAGTTGATGGATGGCCCCTACATGATCAACGGCAAGCCCCGCCGCATCGACATGGGCTTCATCCAGCCCCCGCCGGGCAACACCGGCTATCGCGACGGCAACCGCCGCGGCCGCGAAGGCATTCGCGACTACATGGCGTACATCGCCGAACTGACGCAGAAGTACCCGGACCGCTTCATCGGCAACTTCACCTACAACCCGCGCTGGGGCCCGGAGAACGGCGCAGCGGAGCTGGAATTCCACATCAAGGAATACGGCTTCAAGATGGTCAAGCTGCACGCCAACATGCACGGCTACCGGCCCGACCGCGCGCTGGACTGGCTGCGCCCGGCGATGAAGGTCTGCGCCAAGTACAACATCGTGGTGCTGATCCACACCGGCGACGGCCCGTACACCATCCCGACGATGTTCTACCCGATCATCCGCGAGTTCCCGATGGTGAACTTCATCATCGGCCACTTCGGCATCCAGACCGGCGGCAACTACTCGTTCGAAGCGTTCTGGATGGCAATGGACACGCCCAACGTGTACTGCGAATCGGGCTGGTGCTTCCAGTCGCGCATCGTCGAATTTGCAAAGCAGTTGCCGCGCGACAAGATCGTCTTCGGGACCGATTCGCCGCCCAACGAGCCCGGCATGTGGCTGCGCGAGCTGGAGGTGCTGTGCTCGGCGCCGCCGCAGGGGCTGGGCATCGATGAGGACCACCTCGAAGACTATCTGGGCAACAACATTGCGCGACTGGTCGGCATCGAGCCCACCAAGCCGCCCAAGGACCTGGCCGAGGCGGAACTGCGCCTGAAGTCGACCTACGTCCAGACAGCAGAAGCGGCCTGAGCGCCGATCCCGCGGGCGCCGCGCCTCTGTGGTGTTCGGCGCCCGCCTCTAGCGAGGTGTGCCATGAGCATGACCCGGCTTGGCGAAGGCCAGGATTTCCACGTCTTCGCCAATCTCTATCGCGAGCTGTATCCGGAAGATGTGCTGACCCTGCACAACGGCGTCTCCGCCGATCAGGATGTCACCGCCGTCATCGATCAGCTTGCTGCGCGCAACCAGACCCCCATGCTGGTCTGCGAGCAGGTGAGCGGCCTGCAGGTGCCGCTGGTCACCAACGTCTTTGCCTCGCGGTCACGGCTGGCACGGCTGTTCGACGTGCTGCCGCATCAATTGCACGATGCCTTCCAGGCACGCGCCAATGCGCCCATCGCACCGCGTGTCATCTCGCACGGTGCCATCACCGACGAGGTGATCGAAGGCGACGCAGTGGACGTTGCGCTGCTGCCGATGATCAAGCACTTCGAGAGCGATCGCGCGCCCTATATCACCAACGCCATCATCGTGGCCGAGGACCCGGTGACGGGCGTGGCGAACATGAGTTATCACCGCTCGATGCGCCATGCACGCAACGCACTGGCGACGAGCCTGCACTCGCGCGGCCACCTGTGGCGCATGCTGCAGACCGCGCGCGAACGCGGCGACATGCTGCGCGTGGCGATGGTGGTGGGCGCGCATCCGCTGTTCATGCTGGCCGCAGCCGCCCGCCTGCCCTTTGGCGCGGATGAACGCGCCGTGGCCGGTGGCCTGCTCGGCGCGCCGCTCGATATCGTGCGCACGCCGCGTTACGGCATCGGCGTGCCGGCGGCAGCGGAGTTCGTGCTCGAAGGCACCATCGACCCCGCCGCCTATGCCGAGGAAGGCCCGTTCGGTGAATTCACCGGCTATTCGTCCGACCGCTCCACCAACAATGTGCTGCGCATCGATGCCCTGATGCGCCGGCGCGACGCTTGGCTGGTCGACGTGGTGGGCGGCCCGTACGCCGAGCACCTGACGCTGGCCCGCCTGCCGCGCGAAGCCGAGATGAGCGAGAAACTCAAGGCGCGCTTCCCATCGGTGACGGCGCTGCACTATCCCAACTCAGGCACGCACTTCCATTGCTATGTGGCGCTCAACCCCACGCGCGACGGCGAGGCGCGGCAGGTCATGCTGGCACTGCTCGGCTGGGACCCGTACCTCAAGACCGTGATTGCCGTGGACTCGGATATCGACCTGCAGCAGGACGAGCAGGTGCTGTGGGCCATGGCCACGCACTTCCAGCCGCACCAGGATGTGTTCATGATCGATGGGCTGCCGGGCAGCCCGCTCGATCCGTCGTCGTCCGTGCACGGCACGACCTCGCGCATGGGCATCGACGCCACGCGCGGCGCCGGCTTCGAGGGCATCCGCGCACGCATCGACCCGCAGGCCATTGCCCGCGCGGGCGACATCCTCCGCCAGGCCGGAGTGCGGCCATGAGCGCGCGCCACCCTCGCGCTCCCGCCCGGCCGCGCATGGTGGTCGGCATCAGCGGTGCTTCGGGCTTCATCTACGGCGTGCGGCTGCTCGAACTGCTGCGCGCGCTCGATGTGGAAACGCACCTCGTCGTCACACGTTCTGCGCTGCTGACGATGGCGCATGAAACGCCGTACAAGCTTGCCGACGTGATCGATCGCGCTACGCATTACCACCGCGCGGACGACATGGCCGCCGGCATTGCGAGCGGGTCATTTCGCGCGCTGGGCATGATCGTGGCGCCCTGCTCGATGAAGTCTTTGGCGGAAATTGCCACGGGCGTCTCGTCGACGCTGCTGACACGCGCGGCAGACGTCACGCTCAAGGAGCGCCGTCCGCTCGTACTGATGGCGCGCGAGACGCCATTCACGCTCACATACCTGCGCAACATGCAGGCCGTCACGGAGATGGGCGCCATCGTCGCGCCGCCCGTGCCGGCCTTCTATGCGCGCCCCAATACGTTGGACGACATGATCGGCCACACCCTCGGCCGCGTGCTCGACCTGTTCGGGCTCGATGCCGGCACCGCCCTGCGCTGGGGCGAAGAAGCCTTACCTGCCTGAGTCCGTACCCCACCCACGCCCGACAAGGAGACAACATGAAACCCCAAGCCACCGCCCACGCCACGCTTCCCGGCCCGAACACCAAGATTCCGGTCACCATCCTCACCGGCTTTCTTGGCGCCGGCAAAACCACGCTGCTGAACTTCATCCTGCGCGAAAACCACGGCCGCAAGATCGCCGTGATCGAAAACGAGTTTGGTGAAGTCGGCATCGACGGCGGCCTGGTCATGGCCTCGGAAAACGAAGAGATCTACGAGATGGTCAACGGCTGCGTGTGCTGCACGGCCGAGGTGCGCGAAGACCTCGTGCGCATCGTGCGCCAGCTCGTCGCGCGGCCCGAACGGCTCGACCACATCCTGGTGGAGACCAGCGGCCTGGCCGATCCGTATCCGGTGGCGCAGTCGTTCTTCATCGACGACCCGATTGCCGAACATGTCGAGCTTGACGCCATCGTCACCATGGTCGACGCCAAGCACATTGCGGCGCATCTGGACGACCTGCACCTCGACGGCGTCGACAACCAGGCCGTCGACCAGATCGTCTGCGCAGACCGCATCGTCATCAACAAGGTGGACCTTGTGGGCCGCGACGATATCGACGCGCTGCGCGGGCGCATCCGCGGCTTGAACGCCACGGCCGACATCGTCACTTCCAGCTATGCCGAGGTCGATCTGAACAAGATCATCGGTGTCGGCGCATTCGAGGCGACGCAGAAGCTGCTGGAGATCGGCGCAGACGCCGGCCATGGCGAGCATGACGCACACGACCATGAACATGAAGATGAACATGCTCACGCCGACGCTCACGAGCATGACGATGAGCACGAACATGAGCACGACCACCAGCATGATCCGAGCGTCTCGTCGGTTGGCTTTGACGTGCCGGCCGACGTGGACCTCGTGCGTTTTCACACGTGGATCGACACCCTGCGCACCGAGCAGGCGGAGACCCTGTTCCGCATGAAGGGCATCCTGGCTGTGAAGGGCCAGGCGCAGCGCTATGTGCTGCAGGGCGTGCACAGCCTCATCGACTTTCGCGCAACGCAGCCCTGGGGCAGCGAAGCGCGCAGCAGCAAGATCGTCTTCATCGGCCGCGACCTCGATCGTGCGGCCCTGCAGGACGGTTTCAACGCGTGTCTGGCGGCGTGAGCATGCCATGACATCCCCCTGACCCGAGGGCGGCTCCTGGCACGCCCCGGGCATGACAACGATAGGAGACAACCATGACAACAGCCGTACACCCGGTCGACCAGATTCTGTCGACCCGACAGATGTTGACGTTGGGCTTGCAGCATATGGCGGTGTCGTACATCGGCGCCATTGCGGTGCCGATGATCATTGCATCAGCACTGAAGATGTCGCAGGCGGACACCATTGTCCTCATCAGCACCACGTTGTTCTGCTCGGGCATTGCCACGCTGTTACAGACCATCGGATTCTGGAAGTTCGGGGTGCGGCTGCCGATCCTGCAGGGGGTGGCGTTCAGCAGCGTGGGGCCGGTGATTGCCATCGGCACCAACCCTGCCGTAGGTTTCGCGGGCGTGTGCGGTGCGGTCATTGCGGCCGGGCTGTTTACGCTGCTCGCCGCACCGCTGGTGGGGCGGCTGCGGCGATTTTTTCCACCGGTGGTCACGGGCTGCATCGTGACCGTCATCGGCCTGCAGCTCTTTCCCGTCGCGTATGACTGGGTGGGCGGCGGACGCAACGCCGCCAACTTCGGTGCGCCGTCGTTTCTGCTGGTGGCCGTGGTCGTCGTCGCCACCATCCTGCTCATCAACCGCTTCGGCAGCCCGCTGCTGCGCAACCTTGCCGTGCTGGTGGGCATGATCGTCGGCACGTTGCTGGGCTGCACCATGGGCATGGGCAACTTCCACGGCGTGGCTGAGGCGCCGTGGGTCACGCTGCCGGTGCCGTTCCACTTTGGGGTGCCGGTGTTCGCCGTGGTGCCCGCGCTGACCATGATCGTGGTGATGATCGTCCAGATGGTGGAATCGATGGGCCTGTTCCTGGCCATCGGCGACATCGTCGAAAAGCCCATCGAAGAAGAGGAAGCCATCAACGGCCTGCGCGCAAACGGCTTGGCCAGCGCCATTGCCGGCATGTTCGCCGCATTCCCGTTCATTGCGTTCATGGAGAACGTCGGGCTGGTGGTGCTCACCGGCGTGCGCAGCCGCTGGGTGGTGGCCGTGAGCGGTGTGCTGATGTGCCTGGTGGCGCTGGTGCCCAAGGCAGGCGCCGTGATTGCGGCCACGCCGCCTGCCGCATTGGGCGGTGCCGGCATCGCCATGTTCGGCGTCGTGGCCGCTGCGGGCATCCAGACCCTGGCACGCGTCGACTACGAGCACAACCGCTACAACGTGCTCATCGTGGGCTTCACGATTGCCGCCGCGCTGGTGCCGGTGCTCGCGCCCACGCTGTTCAAGCAGTTGCCCGACTGGTCGCAACCGTTCCTGCACAGCGGCGTGGTCATCGCCTGCCTGGTATCGGTGGCGCTGAACCTGCTGCTCAACGGTACCGAAGAAGCGCACGTGCCCGCGTCTGTCGTGCGTACGGCCGGCCGCGCCTGATTTTCCAATGGACACCTCCATGCACAACACGCCTCAAGACACCCTCATCCGCCGCCCCTTGGCCGTCATGACCGGCCTGCGCGGTGACGCAGCACGCGCCGGTGCCGTCGACATCCGCATCGCCGGCGGCCGCATCGCCGAGATGGGCCCCGACCTCATGCCCCGCCCCGGCGAGCGCGTCATCGACGCCAGCGACTGCATCGTCTACCCGGGCTGGATCAACACGCATCATCACCTGTTCCAGAACCTGCTCAAGGCCGTGCCGGAAGGCATGAACCAAGACCTGCAAGGGTGGCTGGCCAGCGTGCCGTATCCTCGCCTGCCGCTCATTACGCCGGAATTGATGCGCACGGCAGCGCGCCTGGGCATGGCCGAGCTGCTGCTGTCGGGCGCCACCACCTGCGCCGACCACCATTACCTCTATCACGCAGGCGGCGGCACCGAATCGGGCGACATGCTGTTCGATGTCGCCGATGAATTCGGCATGCGCTTCGTGCTCTGCCGTGGCGGCGCCATCGAGTCGGCCAGCAGCCACCCGGGCTTCTCCAAGACGGCGCTGCAGCCTGAAACGCTCGACCAGATGCTGGCCGACATCGAGCGGCTCAAACACCGCTATCACGACGACGCCCCCGACGCGATGCGCCGCGTGGTGGTGGCACCGACCACACCGACGTTCTCGTTGCCGCCGGCATTGCTGGTCGAGTTGGCGCGTGCCGCGCGGGGGATGCATCTGCGCATGCATACGCATTTGTCCGAGACCGACAACTACGTGCGCTTTTGCCGTGAGAAGTACAACTGCCTGCCGGTGGAGTTCGTGGCCGAGCACGAGTGGCTGGGCCCGGACGTCTGGTTTGCGCACCTCGTGCACCTGCAGCCGTCGGAGATCCGCATGCTCGCGCAAACAGGCAGCGGCATCGCGCACTGCCCCGTCAGCAACAGCCGGCTGGGCAGCGGCATCGCGCCAGTGCCGCAACTCGCGGCGGCCGGCGTGCCGGTGTCATTGGGCGTGGATGGCGTGGCGTCCAACGAATCGGGCAGCATGACCGGCGAGGTCAACACCGCGTGGCTCATTCACCGTGCCGCGCAAGGCGCCAGTGCCACCACCGCTGAAGATGTCATTCACTGGGCCACCGCAGGCGGCGCACGCGTGCTCGGCTTGAGTGAAGTCGGCACGCTGCAGGTCGGGCAAGCGGCCGATCTGGTGCTCTACGACATCAACCATCCGCGCTTCTACGGCTTCCACGACCCCGCGCTGGCGCCCGTGGTCGCCGGCGAGCCCATCACCGTGCGCACCAGCATCATCGGCGGCCGTGTCGTGGTGGACGAAGGTGTGGTGTGCGGGCTCGATGTGGCGAGCATCCGCGCCGAGGCCAGCCGAGGCGTGGCGGACCTGATGGCGTGTGCCTGACGGTTCAAACGTCCAACCGCAGCGCCATGTGTTCTTCGTCGTAGAACCGATCACCGACACGCATGGCGCGGCGCTCGATACCGAAGGTCTCGAAACCCGCGTTGCGATACAGCGCTTGCGCACGCGGGTTTTCGGCGTTCACGCAGAGATGAATCTGCAGCACCTGTGCAGCACGCGCATGCGCAATGGCGGCGTTGAGCAGACGGCCGGCAATACCGCCTCGCCGGTGTGCGGGATCAACAAACACGCCCCACAGCACGGCCTTGTGCGCGACCTGCGCCAGCGGCTCGCGACGCAGCCCGGCAATGCCAATCAGCGCCGGCCCGGAAAATGCACCGAAGACGATCTGATGCTCGGTCGCCCGGATGCGGTTGCGGGTGTCCTCCAGCGTGCGCCCCGACTCTTCATCGTGCGTCGGCCAGATGGCGGTAGGCGCATCTTGAATGGCCTTCAGGCGCAGCGCCTTGAACGCTGCGGCATCCTCATCGACCAACGGGCGGATGGCGATGTCGCTCATGGCTGCTTAGCCTCCACGGTAAATGCATCACCGGTTTCGAAGAACGCGCCGCCCGCGAGGTAATGCACGGTCTTGCTGCCCGCATCGGTAAAGTGCCAGCGGCCGTTGCTGAACAGCGCCGGGTCCGCCCAGGCGGCTGTCACTTCAGCGATGAAGAGGTCGTAGCGCTTCTCGTTGTGCGGTTCGGGAATGACGCGGCATTCCAGCCACCCTGCGCAACCTTCTACCAGCGGCACGTCGATCGTGCGGGCTGGCACCGTGGCCAAGCCGAGCGCATCGAACTTGTCGCCATCCCGGCCTGACAGCGTGCCCACCGCGAGCGTGGTCTCGGCAATGGCGCGCGTCGGGATGTTGAGCGCAAACACGCCCGAGGCTTCGATCAGCTCACGTGTGAGGGTGCGGCTGTCGACCACGACCAGCACCTTGGGTGGGTCAAAGTCGAGCGGCATGGCCCAGGCTGCTGCCATGACGTTGCGCACGCCGTTGTGGGCGCTGGTGACCAGTGTGGTCGGGCCGTGGTTCAGGAGGCGGTAGGACTTTGCCAGCTCGACTGGGGCGAGTGTGATGGGGTTGGGCATGATGGCGAGGGCACTCAGGGGAGGCGTCATCATAGGCCAACGATGTTGTGGGTGGTTTTGTGTTGGTTTTTTTGTTGTTGGTGCATCCCTTGTTTCATCCCCTGCCGGGGCTGACTCACTTTCTTTGGTCTTGCCCAAAGAAAGTAAGCAAAGAAAGGCGCGCCCGAGATGGCGAAAGACTCCTTGAATTTATGTCGCAGGGAGGGGAAGGGAAAAACTCGCTTCGCTCAGACAGTTTCCCTTCCTTTTTCCTCCCTGCAACAGAAATTCAAGGCGCCATCTAGGGCAGGAAGGTCAAAGGACAACAGCCACACCTTCTGGGCGCCAGCCCAAATGCCAAGGCCAACCTCACGACGGGTTGGCCTTTCTCTTTTGACGTTGAGCCCTTGATGGCGCCTTGAATTTTCGTAAGCGGGCGGAAAAAAGAACGGGAACTGTCTGAGCGCAGCGAGTTTTCCCGTTCTCCGCCCGGTTACGCAAATTCAAGGAGTCTTTCGCCATCTCGGGCGCGCCTTTCTTTTGCTTACTTTTCTTTGGCAAGACAAAGAAAAGTGAGTCGTGCCCGGCAGGGTACGAAACAGGGATGAACCACAAAAACAAAACCCCGGCGAACCCCATCAAGCGGGCCAAAACTCATTCCGCAACGCGCCGCGCAATATGCTCCAACGCCTCCTCCACCTGATCAATCAAAATCAGGCAGAGATCCCCCGGCTGCAACCGCCCCAATGCGGTGTCGATAGCCAGAAATTCACCACGGATTTCATCCACACGGCTCGTGCGCGACGCACCCTGCAGCCCTTCACGCAACAGCGCGAGCACTTCACCATCGGCGCGCCCGCGCTGGCATTGGTCTTCGTACAGGACCACATCATCAAACACGCCGCCCAGAATCTGCGTCTGCCGGCGGATATCCTCGTCGCGGCGATCGCCCGCCCCGCTGATCACTACCGAGCGGCGCTTGGCCGGCATGGTGGCGACGGCGTTGCATAGCGCCTGGATGGCATCGGGATTGTGGCCGTAGTCGGCGATGAGCGTGGCGCCCTTGTAGTCGAATACGTTAAAGCGGCCGGGCGCAGTGGCGGCGTCGTTCACAAAGGTGGCGAGGCCCCGGCGGATCACTGCCCAATCGATGCCAAGCGCCCATGCAGCAGCAATCGACGACATCGCGTTTTCCACCTGGAAGCCGATCGTGCCGTTGCGCGTGAGCGGAATGTCGGCCAGTGCGATGCGCGTTTCGCTGGCGCCTTCGGTAGCCACAATCTCGGCACCATCGACGAACACCACGCGCTTGCCCTGCGCGCGGTGCAGCGCCATGGTCGGCAGGCTGGCGTCGTGCGCGAAGAACGTGACCGATCCGGGGCAGCCGTCGGCCATGCGCGCGACCATCGGGTCGGCGGCGTTGAGCACCGCCATGCCGCGCGGCGCCACGTTCTGCACGATCACGCTCTTGAGCACGGCCAGGTCTTCCACCGTGCTGATGTAGTTCAGGCCCAGATGGTCGCCTTCGCCCACGTTGGTCACCACCGCCACATCGCAGCGGTCGAACGCGAGGCCTTCGCGCAGCAGGCCGCCACGCGCGGTTTCGAAGACGGCGGCGTCGACGTCCGGATGCAGCAGCACGTTACGCGCACTGCGCGGGCCGCTGCAGTCACCGGTGTCGATGCGCTGGCCCTGAATGTACACGCCGTCGGTGCCGGTCATGCCCATGCGCAGGCCGCTGGACGCCAGCAGGTGGGTAATCAGGCGCACGGTCGTGGTCTTGCCGTTGGTGCCGGACACTGCCACCACGGGAATGCGGCCGTCGTCACCATCGGCAAACATCGTGGAGATGATGGCCTCGCCCACGGCGCGGCCCTTGCCGTATGAAGGCTGCAAGTGCATGCGCAGACCGGGCGCCGCGTTGACCTCGACGATGCCGCCGGCCTGGTCCTCGAAGGGCTTGAGCATCGTCTCGCACACAGCGTCCACGCCGCAGATGTCGAGGCCGACCATCTGCGCGGCCGCCACGGCACGCGCCGCGATGGCGGGGTGCACGTCGTCGGTCACGTCGGTGGCGGTGCCGCCCGTGGAGAGGTTCGCGTTGTTGCGCAACACCACGCGCGTGCCCTTCGGCGGCACGGCGTCGGCACTCAGGCCTTGCTTGGCAAGCGTTGCCAGCGCAATGTCGTCAAAGCGGATCTTCGTGAGCGACGTGGCATGGCCCTCGCCGCGGCGCGGGTCGCGGTTCACTTCGTCGACCAACTCGCGCACGGTGTGCTTGCCGTCGCCAATGACTTGCGGCGGGTCGCGGCGTGCAGCCGCCACCAGGTGCTTGCCCACCACGAGCAGACGATAGTCATGGCCGGGGATGTAGCGCTCGACGATCACGTCCGACGAAATGTCGGCGGCCACTTCGTAGGCCGTCATCACTTCTTCGCGCGTGCGGATGCGCACGGCCACGCCCTTGCCCTGGTTGCCGTCGCGCGGCTTGACCACGACTGGGCCGTGGATTTCCTGCGCGGCTTCCCAGGCTTCCTCGGCGCTGCGCACCGACCGGCCCAGCGGTACCGGCACGCCGGCCGCGTGCAGGAGGGTCTTCGTCAGATCCTTGTCCTGCGCGATGGACTCGGCCACGGCGCTGGTCATGTCGGTTTCGGCGGCCTGGATGCGGCGCTGCTTGCTGCCCCAGCCAAACTGCACCATCGAGCCCTGCGTGAGACGACGGTACGGAATCCCGCGCGCCACAGCGGCGTAGACGATGGAACCGGTGCTGGGCCCCAGGCGCACGTCTTCGTCCAGCTCGCGCAAGCGGTGCAGCGCGTCGTCCAGATCGAACGGCTGGTCGTCGCGCGCGGCCAGGCAAAGTTGGCCGGCCAGCTCGAATGCAAGTCGGCCCACTTCCTCTTCGCTGTATTCCACGACGACCTGGTACGTGCCGGGTTCGAGCGTCGGCTCGGTATGGCTGAACGTCACCGGGCAACCGGCGGCAGCCTGCAGGCCCAGCGCGGCGGCTTCCAGCGCGTGCGCAATCGATGGCGCATCGGCTTCGTCATCTGGCCGCAAGGGGCCAATCGCCGGAAAGCGCGCGCGCAGGCGGTCTTCAAAGCCCGGCAGTTCGGCCAGCAGTTGGGATTGATCCGAGCAGGCCACGATGGCTTCGATGGCCGTATGGCGGCACCAGAGATTTGGGCCGCGCAAGGCCCGGATACGAGAGACTTCCATGCAATCAGCTTTCCGTTGTGCTTTGGGCGTTCTTTTGGATTCAGGCCCGATCGTCAGTTCTGGGATTCGGCGCGGCCCATCCACTGGTGGACCTGCTCGACGGTGCCCTCGATGGCGCACTCGTCGCATTGCAAGACCAGCAGGTCGCCTGCCGTGAGCTGCGAGAGCGCCGCATCCACGACATCCCGGCGCTTGGCCCCTTCGACGACGACTTCAGCGACGCGACCGCCCGCCTGCAACCCTTGCTTGAGCAGCGCGCGTGCTTGGCGATCAAACTCGGCATCGGTGCGCTTGACGCTGGCGTCTTCGCACAGCAGCACGCGATCGAACGTCTGGCCGATGACGGTGCCTTGCGCAATCAGGTCCTCGTCGCGGCGCTGCAGCCCGGCGCCAAATACGAGCGTGCGGCGTTGGGCGGGGAAGTTGTCCAGTGCAGCGGCCAAAGCTTCCAGCGCCGAGGCGTTGTGCGCGTCGTCCACCACGATGGTGGCGCCGTTGTGCTGGAACAGCGTGAAACGGCCCGGCACATCCACCTGGCCCACATCGAAGGTGACGATGCCGGCGCGCATCAGGTCGTTCGAAATGCCCAGTGCCCAGCCGGTGGCCACGGCGGCCAGCACGTTCTCAAGTTGGAACGGCACGCGGCCGGCGTAGGTCAGCGGAATGGCCGACACGTCGGCCAGTGCCAGTTCGGTCGCGCCAGTAGCGAGCACCACCTTGCCGTCACGCACGAACACGGCCCGCTTGCCAGCGGCACGATGCGCGGCAATGGCTTCCAGATCGCCCGACAACGCGAAGAAGATCACTTCGCCGTCGCACAGCTCGGCCATTTCAACGAGGCGCGCATCGGCGGCATTGAGCACGCCCACACCGCTTTTCAGCACCACGTCGATCTGCGTGCGCAGGACGCTAACCATGCGGTCTTCGTCTTCGACGTAGAAATCGCCCAGGTGGTCGGGCTTGCCGAAGTTGGTCACCACGCCGACCTGGCAGCGGTCATACGGCAATCCTTGCGAGAGGATCATGCCGCTGTCGTTCTCGAACACGGCGGCTTCCACCGCGCGGTTCATCAGGATGCGGTGGCAAGCGTCCCACGCGGCGCGATCGCTACGGGCGCCGGCCTCTACCTGGCGGCGATCGAGGTACAGGCCGTCACTGCAGCCCAGCCCTGTGTGCTTGCCCGAGAGCTGCAGCAACTGCGCGACCAGCTTGGCCACGACGGTCTTGCCGTTGGTGCCCGTGATGCCGACGATGGGAATGCGGCCATCATCCTGCGCGCCGTCCTTGTCGGAAAACAGGTGATCCACAATCGCGCGGCCCACAGGGCGCGGTTCGCCCTCGGCGGGCCGGATGTGCATCAACAGACCGGGCCCTGCGTTGACTTCCACAATGGCGCCACGCTGTTCGTCCAGCGGGCGCGAGATGTCGTCGGCCACGAGGTCCACACCGGCAATATCGAGCCCGACCACCCGCGCGGCCAGCGATGCGTGCGCGGCCACGCTCGGGTGCACGCGGTCGGTCACATCAAAAGCGACGTTGCCGTTGCGCTGGATCAGCACGCTGCGGCCCGCGGGCGGCACGGCGCTGCCATCAGCATAGCCCTGGCGCTTGAGTTCGAGGCGCGCGGCGGAATCCAGGCGCACGCAGTTCAGCGGATGTTCTTCGGTGCTGCCGCGGCGGGGGTCGGAGTTGATCTGCGATTCGATCAGTTCTTCGATGGTGGAAGTGCCGTCGCCGACCACCGACGCAGTTTCGCCCATCGCCGCCGCTGCCACGCGGCCGCCCACCACCAGCAGGCGGTGTTCGTTGCCGGAGACGAAGCGCTCGACGATCACGCCGTTGCCTTCCTCGATGGCCACGGCGTAAGCGGTTTCCACCTCTTCGCGCGTCATCAGGTTTGTGAACACGCCGCGGCCATGGTTGCCGTCGTACGGCTTGACCACCACCGGCACGCCGATGTCTTCAGCCGCATCCCAGGCGTCTTCGGCGCTGTCGACCATGCGGCCTTCCGGCACCGGCACGCCGCACGACTGCAGCAGGCTCTTGGTCAGGTCCTTGTCGCGCGAGATCGATTCTGCAATGGCGCTCGTGCGGTCGGTTTCGGCCGTCCAGATGCGGCGCTGGCGTGCGCCGTAGCCGAGCTGCACAAGGTTGCCGTCCGACAGGCGGATCGACGGGATATTGCGGTCATCGGCGGCATCGACAATGCAGGCGGTGCTGGGGCCGAGGCAGTGGTCGTCCACCAGGTCGCGCAGCGTTTCGACGGCGGCGTCCACGTCGAACGGGCGGTCTTCGATGGCCGCCATGACCAGGTCACGGGCGGCGAACAGGGCAGCGCGGGTCACGTCTTCGTGCCACGCACGGACGATTACCTTGTAGACGCCGCGCACCGGCGTCTCGCGCGCCTTGCCGAAACCGCCGGGCATGCCGGCCAGGTTCTGCAATTCGAGGGTGACGTGTTCCAGGATGTGGCCGGGCCAGGTGCCTTCCTTCAGGCGCATCAGGAAGCCGCCGCGCACGCCGGGGCTGCAGCGGTGCTCGATCAGCGTTGGGAGCCATGTCGAGAGGCGCTCGTAGAAACCCGGAATCGTGTTGGAAGGAAAATCCTCCAGTTCACCAATGTCGACCCATGCCTCCAGCACTGGCCGATATGTCCACATATTCGGGCCGCGCAGCGACATGACATCGAGAATCTCAATGTCCTTCTTCTTCATTGAATTTGCTTGGAAGCAGGGGGCGATGTACCCGTGAATTGGTCCGTGGAATCGAACCGTTACCTTTCAATAACGTTACAACGGCGTCGGCGTTGACGTCTTGAGCCCGAAGTGCGTTGTGCAGCGCACCAAATGCCGTGCTGGCGTGGCTATGTATACTTGCGAGCAAAATTTGCAGGCCGCAACAATTGCGACGCCACGCTCTTGCCTCGATTTATGTTCGTCCTTTTCCCGTTTTGGGCTGTTTTTTGGCCATTTGGACGCGCTTTTTGAATTCTTTGCGCCACTGATGACCCAGTCCTCCCCATCGTCCGCCCCCACCGTCGCCCGCGCTCAGGAACCCTGGAGTGTCGCGCTGGGATCAAGCCTCGCTCCAGAAGAATCCGTCCAGGCCGGGTTGCAGCTGGATTTGGACGCAAGGCTGCATTTTACCCACGGGTGGCTGGTTGTTACGAACCGCCGCCTGGTCTGCCAGGCGCCTGGTGAAAAGGATTTGCAAAGCTGGGATATCGCCCCCGGCATGACACTTGCCCACAGCGACCACGCCGGCGTGGGCACGCTCGAGCTGTCCGACGGACAGCGCCGGCTGGCAAGCTGGCGTTACACGCTGGGCCACAACACCGACGCCCTGCGCCTGGCCGACGCCTTCGACGCCCAGCGCAACGCCCTGGCCACCGGCGCCCAGGCCGCACAGCCCGACGCGGAGGTCTGCCCCACCTGTAAGGCGCCCCTCCCGCCCGGCGAAGATAACTGCCCGCAATGCAGCCGTGAAGTGGAGCAGCCGCCCTCGACTTGGGCGCTGCTGCGCCTGTGGCGCTTTGCCCGGCCGTATCGGTGGGAATTGCTGGCCGGCTTCGCCCTGCTGCTGATCGGCACGGCCGCTACCCTGGTGCCGCCGTACCTGACGATGCCCTTGATGGACAAGGTGCTGATCCCCTATCAGAACGGGCAACCCGTCGATTACCGCCTGGTCACGCTCTACCTGTCGGGCCTGTTTGGCGCCGCACTGGTGGCGTGGGTGCTGGGCTGGGCGCGCACCTATCTCCTGGCGCGCGTGTCCGAGCGCATCAGCGCCGACCTGCGCACGACCACCTACGAGCACCTGCTCAAGCTGTCGCTCGAATACTTCGGCGGCAAGCGCACCGGCGACCTCATGGCGCGCATCGGCTCGGAAAGCGACCGCATCAGCGTGTTCCTGTCGTTGCACCTGCTCGACTTCGCCACCGATGTGCTGATGATTGCGATGACGGCCGTCATCCTGGTCTCGATCGATCCGTGGCTGGCGCTCGTCACGCTGGTGCCGCTGCCGTTCATCGCGTGGATGATCCACCTGGTGCGCGACCGCCTGCGCCACGGCTTCGAGAAGATCGACCGGATCTGGTCGGAAATCACCAACGTACTGGCCGATACCATCCCGGGTATCCGCGTGGTCAAGGCCTTTGCCCAGGAAAAGCGCGAAGTGACGCGCTTTGCCGAGGCCAACAAGCACAACCTGGCGATCAACGATCGCGTCAACGCGGTGTGGTCGCTGTTTACCCCGACCGTCACGCTGCTGACCGAAGTCGGGCTGCTGGTGGTGTGGATCTTCGGCATCTGGCAGGTGAGCCACGACGCCATTACCGTCGGTGTGCTGGTGGCGTTCCTGACCTATATCAGCCGCTTCTACACACGTCTGGATTCCATGAGCCGCATCGTGTCCGTCACGCAGAAGGCGGCGGCCGGTGCCAAGCGCATCTTCGACATTCTCGACCACGTATCGAGCGTGCCGGAGCCGGCCAAGCCCGTGCACATCGAGAAGGTGAACGGCGCGATCGAGCTGCGCGACCTGGGCTTCCGTTACGGCAACCGCGCGGTGATCCGCGGCCTGAACCTGTCGATCCAGCCGGGCGAGATGATCGGGCTGGTCGGGCACAGCGGCTCGGGCAAGAGCACGCTCGTGAACCTGATCTGCCGCTTCTACGATGTATCGGAAGGCGCGATCCGCCTGGACGGCACCGACATCCGCTCGCTGCCCGTCTCGGAATTCCGCCGCAACATCGGCCTGGTGCTGCAGGAGCCGTTCCTGTTCTTCGGCACGATTGCCGACAACATCGCCTACGGCAAACCCGACGCCACGCGCGAAGAGATCATTGCCGCCGCGCGTGCCGCCCATGCACACGAATTCATCCTGCGCCTGCCGCACGGCTACGACTCGCTGGTGGGCGAACGCGGCCAGGCGCTGTCGGGCGGCGAACGCCAGCGTATTTCGATTGCGCGCGCGCTGCTCATCAACCCGCGCATCCTGATCATGGACGAGGCCACATCGTCCGTGGACACGACGACCGAGAAGGAAATCCAGAAGGCGCTCGACAACCTTGTGCAAGGGCGTACGACCATCGCCATCGCGCACCGTTTGTCGACGCTGCGCAAGGCGGATCGCCTGGTCGTCATGGATCGCGGCCAGATTGTCGAAGTGGGCAACCACGATGAGTTGCTCGCGCGCGAAGGGGCTTACTACAAGCTCTATCAGGCGCAGGCCCGCAATGTCGACGCCGACACCGATCTGACCAGCGACGGCGAGCGCGTGGACGCCGCCGCGCCGGCTTACGCGCAGTGAACCGCTATTTGAAATGACTGCGATGCAAACGCCCGATTTCTCCCTGAGCCGCAACGGCTTTGGCAAGCTTGTGATGACCCTGGCCGACGGCACCGTGCATGAAGGCGTGGTGCCCGTGCGCGCGTTCCCCATCTCCGCCGTCGACGAGGGCTTGAGCCTGATGAGCACCGACGGCCGTGAGCTGGCATGGATCACGCAGCCGGCAGCGCTGCCGGCGCCCATGCGCACGTTGATCGAAGCCGAACTCGGCGCGCGTGAATTCATGCCCGAGATCCGCAAGATCGTCGGCGTATCGACCTACGCCACGCCCAGCACGTGGACGGTACAGACCGACCGCGGCCAGACCGACCTCGTGCTGCGCGGCGAAGAAGACATCCGCCGCCTGACCGGCACCACGCTGCTCATCTCCGACAGCCACGGCATCCACTACCTGATCCGCGATCTGCTGGCGCTCGACAAGCACAGCCGCAAGATCCTCGACCGGTTCCTGTAAACCCGTTGAGCCGGGCAGCCGCGCAGCCGTTACCGGGGTGATGGCCGCACGGCCGTCATGACTTGCTCGAGTAGGTTTTCAGCCTGTTTCCAGCTGGCCCGCTGGTTGTAATCGCCCGCCGTGGTGACCATCACCATGTCGAGCCCCGGCACGATCCACAGACGCTGGCCGCCGTTGCCGATGCCACCGATCCACGCCTGTTCGGTGCCGCCGGCCACCACCTTGCCGAGCCACCACTGATAGCCGTACTGCAGGTCCATTCCGGTATCGATGTGCGGGCGTGTTGATTCGGCAATCCACTCCGCAGGCACAATCTGCCGCCCATTCCATTGGCCGTGCTGCAGCACGAGCTGTCCGATGCGCGCCAAATCTCGGGGGCGCAGGCGCACGCCGGCAAACGCCAGCGGGCGGCCACGGTAGTCGTCCACCCATTCCCAGTCGGTGATGCCCAGCGGTTCGAACAGTTGCGTGCGCGCGTACTCCGGCAACGACATGCCCACGCGCTCTGTCAGCAATTGCGCCAGTACCGCCGTGTTGCCGCCGTTGTAATTGAACTGCGTGCCAGCCGGCGCCGCCATCGGGCGGTCGAACACGTAATGCGCCTGAGACGTGTGCCAGAACAGTCCGAACTCGTCGTTGTTCAGAAAGCTTGTCGCACGCCATTCGTTCCAGGCAAGGCCGCTGGACATCGACAGCATCTGCGAAAGCGTAATCGCCTCGCGGCCATCGCGATTCAGATCGGCCAGCCCGGGAAACAGCGACAGCACTGGCGTGTCGAGCGGCGGCATCTTCCCCTGCCCTTGCGCAATGCCCCACAGCAGGCTCGTCACCGATTTGCTGATCGAGCGGATGTCGTGGAGCGTGCTGGCGTCGAACGTGCGCGCGGTGCGGAACAGATCCTTCACGCGCTCATCTTTGCCGGCGTGATAGACCTCCGCCACCAGATGGCCATGGCGCACCACGAGCAGGCTGTGGAAGTTGATATCGGCGTCGGCAAAACCGCGCAGGACGGCGCAGAGTTGGCCGGCATCGAAGCCGGCTGCGGCGGGGTCGGCTTCGGTCTGCCAGCCGTCGTTCAACTGGGCTGGCGCGTCGCAGGGCGCTGCCTGGGCGCCGCCTACCGCGCAAACCAATGCCAAAGCGATGCCGATGCTGCGCACTCGTAGCGTCATCCCAGCCCCCGTTTGATGTGTCATCAAGTATCGTAACCGGCACTTGAAAGGTCAAACGCTCTGCGATGAATGGTCGATTTGGGCGTCCGAACGGCGCTGGATCGGCCATCCGGGGGAGTGTTCAGCCCGTGTCGGAACCTGGGGCCGCGTTACCATGTCGGACCCTTCTTATTCATCAGTCACATCACAGGCACCTATGGTCACACGTCGAACCCTTCTTGCCTCCGCGTCCGTTACCGCCACGCTGGCGGCGCTCGGCATCACGCCCGAAGCGCTGGCCGCCAATCGCGTCAAGCTCGGCGATGCCGCGCCGTTCTCATTCGATGCGCTGATCGAACGCGCCCGCTCGATGGCCAGCAAGCCTTACACGCCGCCCGCCACGGCACCGGCTGACATCCTGTCCAAGATCGATTACGAGGCGCACGGCAAGATCAAGTTCGACACCGCCCACGCGCTCTTTGCCGACGGTCCCGGCCAGTTTCCGGTGACGTTCTTCCACCTGGGGACGTTCTTCCGCGCGCCGGTGCGCATGCACGTGGTGGAAAAAGGTGCCGCACGCGAGGTCGTCTACGACGAATCGTATTTCGACATGCCCGCCGACAGCCCGGCGCGCAAGCTGCCGCGCGGCAGCGGCTTTGCCGGCTTCCGCTTCCAGGAAAGCCGCCTGGGCGATCAGAAAAAACTCGACTGGAAAAAGAACGATTGGGTTGCCTTCCTGGGCGCGTCGTACTTCCGCGCCATCGGCGAGCTGTACCAGTACGGGCTGTCCGCACGCGGCATTGCGCTCGACGTGGCGCAGGCCGGCAAGCCCGAAGAATTCCCCAACTTCACGCACGTGTGGTTCGACACGCCGGCAGACAACCGCGCCGATTCCGTGACGATCTACACCCTGCTCGACGGCCCGAGCATCACCGGTGCGTACCGCTTCGTAATGCACCGCACGAAGGGCGTGGTGATGGACATCGACACGGCCATCTTCCTGCGCAAGGACGTGGACCGTTTCGGCATCGCGCCGGCCACGTCGATGTACTGGTTCTCGGAAACCGCCAAGGGCACGGCCACCGATTGGCGCCCCGAAGTGCATGACTCCGACGGCCTGGCCCTGTGGACCGGCAGCGGCGAACGCATCTGGCGCCCGCTGAACGATCCGCCGCGCACGATGGCGTCTGCCTTTGGGGACAACAACCCGCGCGGCTTCGGCCTGCTGCAGCGCGACCGCGATTTCAACAACTACCAGGACGGCGTGCATTACGAGCGCCGTCCGAGCCTGTGGGTGGAGCCGCTGGAAGGCTGGGGCGAAGGCGCCGTGCAGCTCATCGAGATCCCGACCGACGACGAGATCCACGACAACATCGTCGCCATGTGGGTGCCGAAGGCCCCGGCGCGCGCGGGCAGCCAATACCGTCTGCGCTATCGCCTGCACTGGCTGGCCGACGAGCCGTATCCGACGCAACTGGCGCGCTGCGTGGCCACGCGCATGGGTAACGGCGGCCAACCGGGCCAGCCGCGTCCGCACGGCGTGCGCAAGTTCATGGTTGAGTTCAAGGGCGGCCCGCTGGAGAAATTGCCCTTCGGCACCAAGCCAGAGGCCGTGCTGAGCACCTCGCGCGGCACGTTCTCGTATGTGTTTACCGAAGCCGTGCCGAATGGCGTGCCGGGCCACTGGCGTGCGCAGTTCGATCTGACAGTCGACGGGAAGGAGCCGGTGGATATGCGGCTGTTCCTGCGTGTGGATGGCAAGCCGCTGTCGGAAACGTGGCTGTACCAATACCACCCCTTCCAATCGCCGGTGGGGCCGGTGGCGTCGTAAACGCCATCGCGGCGGTCGACAAATAAGGCGGGGATTCCCGCCTTTTTCATTACTGGTAAGACAGTGTCACCACAGCCAGTGCTGGTTCCGCCCCCGTCGCCCGCGACAAGGTCAGCGTGCCGTTGTTTGCCGTCAGCAGGTTGGCCTTGAAGCCGCCGTATTTGGCCAGGACGTCCGCCTTGCCGCGTGCATCGCCCACACGCAAGGGCTTGAGCGACGATGCCGCGCACGCCTCCACCGATACATCAACCGGTACGACGCGCATCGCCGGCGAATGAAACTCCAGTACCACCTGATCGCCAGCCGCGGACGCACGCGCCTGCACTGCATTTTCCGCGCCGGTTGACCGCTGTACCGACTGCACGCGAAACCCTGCCTCGACGATGGCGCCCGTGAAATGAATCACGCCGTCCTGGCTACCGCCCGCAAGCGCGCTACTCGCGCCGAGGGCGGCCACCATGGCGACCGCCGTTGCCTTGTCAACCTTGAACATGAGGACCCTCGATGTGCGCATCCGCCGCCTTCCGGCAGACCGGCGCAATAGTTTTTTACGATTTTCATCGTCCTCAGGATCAATCTCATTGTGGATTGCGGGCATCCCTGATTGCGGGTCAGACGGCGAAGCCCGCAGATGCCCTCTCACGGCGCCGGCCACACCTCCAGCGCCTGCATCAACTGCTTGCCCAGCGGAATACGCTTGGCCATGTCGCCCTCGCGTGGCATATCGATGTTCAGTGCGAACGCATACACGTGGCCTGCACGCTCCACCCAGCCGACCCACCAGCCGATCTGCGGCTGGTATTCCGTGGCAACGCCCGTCTTGGCGTACAGCGCGGCATCGCCCTGCTGCTCGATCAACAACATGCGGTGGACCATGTCCCACGTGCGCGGCTTCACCGGCAATTGCTTGAGCGCCATGCGGCTGGTGAAGCGTGCTTCTTCAAACGCGGAAATCTCCAGCGGGCCGCGCAGCCAGAATTGGTCGATCACGCTGCCGAGCTGGCGGTTGCCGTAGTCGAACGCATCAACGTAGGCCTGCATGCGCTCAAAGCCGACGCGGCGCGCCACCTCCTGGTAGATCGGCACGGCCGACAGGCGAATCGCCTCGGGCAACGCCATGTCGTGCTCCCACTGCTTGTAGGCCTGCGGCTTGCCGCCGTAGGGCAGCACTTCGTGATCGTCGCGCACAGCGCCGGTGTCGAAGGCGATCAGGCTGTTCGGAATCTTGAACGTCGATGCCGGATGGATGCGCCGCGCGGCGCGCGCCGGATCGACGACATAGGTGCGGTCGGCGCTGATATCCATCAGCACGAAGGTGCCGGAGACGCCGGCATCGTCGAACACGCGCTTGAGGTCATTGCGTACGACCAGCTCGGCGTGGGCCGTGGCGGTGCTCATAGCAACGGCGCAGGCCGTGAGGGCAAACGCGAAGGTCTTCGACCAGCGAGAGAACATGGAAAGCTCCTTGAATTGAGTGATTGGCTGCCGGCAACCCTCGACACGCGGATGAGCCGGCGCTGCGCATCGTAGGGAGCGCGCCGTGCCACCACCAGCGCACCCACCTCGCCGCACGTCACGCGCGTAACTCCTGTAACAGGGGGCTTGGCGCACAATGGCGCCACGTTTCGCTTCGCCTGATTGCCTGCATGACACTGCCTGCCCTGCCCGCCCTCCATGTCGAGCTGACCACACCGCAAACCGTCGACGGCCGGCGTGCGCCGTTCCAGAGCCTGTGGCTGCTGGTGCGGCTTGCCTACGCGCACCGTCTGTCGCCGGAACAACCGCTGGTGCGCCTGGCCGACCTGCGCGGCGCCGTATCGGACGCCAGCACGCAGCGCATGATGATCAGCCGCGCCTTTCGCGACTGGCAGAACTGGGGCGTGCAGGCCGGCTGGGGCGAGTCGCGCGATCGCGAGCCGCGCTTTCTCAACGCAGACAAGCGCAGCCAAGGGCCCTTCTGGCTCACCCCCGAAGACGCAGAGCGCGTGGTCTGCGTGGTTGAAGGGCGCATTGCCGATGATGCCGATGTGCGTGCCTTCCTCGGGATTGCCGCGCCGGATGGCAGCACGGACAACACCACCGAAGCCAATGCCAGCGCGCTGTCCGGCCCGGCGCCTGGCACGCCCAACCCCGCGTTCTGGCACGCCTTTCTGACCGCGCGCCACGCCATGCGCGAAGGCCGTCTGCTGCATGCGCTGGGCGCCAGCACCGGCGCGTCCGACACCGAGCGGGGCGGCGCCCTGCTCGCGCTGCGCCACGCCAGTGACGCCGCCGACAACGACTTCCAACGCGCCCTCGTCACCCTGGGCGAGGCAATGGCCGCACGCCGCCTGGGCGACTCCACACGCGCCAGCGCCCTGCTCTCGCAACTGCGCGCGCACCGCCGGCAGCGCCATGTACTCGGTAACGATTTCCTCGCCGCCATGGAGCGCATCGTCACCGCATGGTGTGCGTATGACCGCCGCGACCTCGACCTCGCCGCCGGCCTGCTCGCCCGTCTGGCCGATGCCGAGCCCGGCCGCAGCCTGCTGCGCTATCACCCACAGATCCGCTTCGAATGGAACAACCTCAGCGCCCTCATTGAGCGCGCCCGCCTGCTCTACGCCGATGCCGATGGCCTTGCATTGGACCTACGCGCCCAGGCCGCACAGCGCATCGTCGCGCAATTCGAAACCGCGCTGGCTGCCGCACTGGAAAGCCAGGCGTCCGACGCGGTGCAGCAAGTTGCCGCCAACCTCGGCATGACGTGCTGGCTGCTGCGCGATGTGCTTGGCAACTCTGCGCATGCCGACGGCACGGTCGATGCCGTCCGCTGGCTGGCCATGAGCGAATGGCAAGCGCTGCGCAACGGTGGGCCGCTGCAATCGGCGTGGAACGCCATCGCGCTGATGCGCATTGCACGCGCCGACACACGTCGGGCTGCACTCACGTTGGCCGACCTCCGCACGCAGGCCGGCCCATTTGCAGAAGCATTTGACTCGCGCTACTGGCCGCAGCGCTGGACCGATGTGGCCGCACTGCGCCTGCGCGAACACGACAGCGGCCGTCATCGCTACGGCCATGTGCAGGTGAGCGGCCTGCTGCTGGAGCTGGCGTGGTTTTCACACGCAGACGGCGATCACGTCATCGCCCGCACAACGATGGAGCGCCTCTCGCAAGCCATGCAGGACTTGGCGCCGCACGATCGGGCGTACTTCGTCCAGGCGCTGAAGCAGCTGACGCAGATGGCGGAAGCACCACCCTGATCCGCACCCCAAGCCGCACCTTGAGCAGATCGATGGGCGGATAAATTCATTGCATCCCTAACGATCCGTCGCTAGACTGCCGCACATGTTTGATCACTGCCTGTACTTCAACACCACCGCGCTGGCGCGCTCCGTTGAACGCGAATGGGCGGCAGCGTACGCACCCTTCGGCCTGACGCCGCCGCAAGGCTTTGTGCTGCGCGCGGTGCTCAAGCGGCCCGGCGTGCTCAACCGCGAACTGGCCGAAGTGCTGGGCATTGCGCGGCCCACGGCCACGCGTCTTGTCGATGGCTTGGTCGCCAAGAATCTGGTGGAGCGCCAGCCGTCCGCAGAGGACGGTCGCGAGTGGAACCTGTTCCCCACGGAGGCGGCCCGTGCAGTAGAAGACGCGCTGCAAGGCGCCAGCGCCAAGGTTGCGCGGCGCTTGCGCAAGCATGTCGGCGCAAGCGCGTTCGACGATACGGTGCAGGCCATCCGCGACGTTCGGAGTGCACTGAACACGTAAGAAAAACGGGGCGGTCATTGCCGCCTTTTTGATCGGCAAATAGTTGCATCACTACGGATATAACCGAGGAGCGCCCGCATGGCTACCGTTCTCGTCACCGGCATCGAGCCGTTTGAATCCGACCCCACCAACCCTTCGTGGGACATCGCGCAGGCACTCGACGGCACGCAGGTGGATGACGCGGTCATCGTGGCGCGGCAGTTGCCGTGTGTGTTTGGTCTCGCCAACGAAACATTGGTCAACGCGATCGAGGAAACGTCGCCCACGTTGGTTTTCGCGCTCGGGTTGGCCACGGGCCGAACGGAGATATCGGTGGAGCGCGTGGCCATCAACGTGATCGATGCACGCATTCCGGACAACGCGGGCAATCAGCCCGTCGATACGCCCGTGGTGCCCGATGGGCCGGCGGCGTATTTTTCAACGCTGCCGATCAAGGCGATCGTGCAAACGCTGCGCGAGGCGGGCGTGCCGGCAGGCGTGTCGCAAAGTGCAGGCACCTACAACTGCAACCACCTGTTCTACGGTTTGATGCACCACATTGCCACGCGTGCGCCGCATGTGCGCGGCGGCTTCATCCACGTGCCGACCACGCCCGAGCTGGCGGCGCGGCACGCGGGCCGGCCGAGCCTGGCGATCGATACGCAAATCGAGCGGATCCGTCTGGCGGTGCGTACAGCGCTGGCCATGCGGGCAGACCTGAAGGTCAGCGGCGGGGCCGTCCACTGACACGCGCAACACCGCGGTCGGGCCTGATGCAATCAGGCCACCAGCGGCATCAACAACATCCGCGCAGCCAGCTCCTGTCGGAAGCCTTCCAAGGTCCGCATGGCGGAATCGGCACCGCGTGCCGTGTTCTGCAAGCGGATGCCTTCGACCTGACGGATGCCCACCGTAGCAAACACATAACGCAGATACGGCATCAGGAAATCGGTCTGCGCGTGGGCACCATCAAAGTTGCCGCCGGAAGCAGACACCACCAGCACCGAGCGATCGGTCAGCATGCCCACCTTGCCCGTGGGCGTGCGGCGGAACGTGCGCTCGGGCCGCACTACCAGATCGATCCACGCCTTCAACGCCGAAGGCACCGTGTAGTTGTGCACCGGCGTGGAGATCAGCACGGCATCCGCCGCTTCCAGCTCGCCGATCAACGTTTCCGACAACGCCAGCGCGGCGCGATGCGCTGCAGTGCGGTCGACATCGGGCATGAGGCTGGCCTCGACAAAGCCGGCATCCGGATGCGGCAGCGGTGTCGCCGCCAGGTCGCGCTCGATGATGCGCAGGCTACCGACGGCTTCAGCCAATTGTGCAATCACCAATTGCGCGCCACGCCGGCTGTGCGAGCGATCGTCGCGCGGGCTCACGGTCACGTGCAGCAACGTTGTCATCGTGCAGCCCCGGGTTGCATGTTCATGCCAAAGCGCAAAGCACCTGCGAGCAGCCCATTGCGATAGTAGAAGCGATGGCCGAGCACGTTGGACAGCGGCGTGTCGAGCACGAGCCGTGCACAGCCCAGGCACTCGGCTTCGGCCTTGAGGTGGTCCATCAGCACGTTGCCGAGGCCGCTGCTGCGCAGGTTGGCATCGGTCACCAGATCGTCGACATACATGAACGGACCGTAGACGAGGTTCTCCTGCTGCCGATACCCCGCCAGCGCAACCGGCACGCCATCGCGCCAGACGGCGATGAGGCGATAGCCGTCTTCCACCTGCCGGCGCCAGCGCGCGGCCAGCTCGTCGGCGTCGGCAAGATGCGGCCGCAGTTGATGCATGACGGGAAAGCACGCACGCAACGCGGCTTCGTCTTCGATGGGGCGGATGGTGTCCATGGTCATGCTTCCTCTGCGGCCACGGCGGCCGGCACCTGCGGCGCAAAGCGCATCGCGACGGCAATACGGTTCCACGCCTGGATGTTGGCGACGGCGGCCGTGAGGAACGCGACTTCCGTCCTGGAGAAATGCTGGAGCACGGCGTCGTATTCGTGATCTTCCACGCCGTGGTCGGCGGCGCGGGCCAGGGTGGTCAGCGCTTCCGTCCAGGCCAGCGCGGCACGCTCGCGAGGCGTGAAAACCGCCGGCGTGTCGCGCCAGACCGCCACCAGATCGAGCTTGGCCGGCGCCACGCGCAGCTTGCGCGCCAGGTTCAGGTGGAACTGCACGCAGAACGCGCATCCGTTGATTTGCGACGCACGCAGCTTGACGAGCTCGGTCAGCGGCTTTTCCAGCCCTGAGGCATCGACTGCCTTGCCAAGCGCCTGCAACGCCGGGGCCACGCCGACGGCGGTGTCGACAAATTCCGAGTAATCCATGCGAGGGGAGAGATCTTCCATGTCTGGCTCCTGTTAAAGGCCCGGGTTGGAGGAATGGTAATATCAGTGCTCGAACATCATATTCGAACTCTGACATCATGAGCAAGCGCACCCCTACCGCCGGCAAGGAAAGCGACCCGCCCCGCACCTCGCCCTCCATCCCCGAGCCCGGACAGGGCAAGCGCGGCGAAGAAGGCTATCTTGGCTATCTGCTGCGCCAGGCCAGCGCCGCGCACCGGCTCCGCATGGAGCGGGCCATGGCCGACGTGGGTGTCACGCTGCCGCAATTCCTGGTGCTCACGATGCTCCGGGCCTACCCGGGCATCTCGAATGCCGACCTCGCCCGGTTGACCATGCTCACACCCCAGACGGTGAGCGTGATCGTCACCAACCTGGAGCGCAGCGGCGCCATCACCCGCCGGCCCCACGCCGTGCACGGCCGAATCCAGCACATCGACGTCACAACGGAGGGCTCTGCCCTGCTTGCAGCGTGCCGAGAACGCTCCGGCGGCATCGAGCAGGACTTGCTGGAAGGGTTCTCGGCCAAGGAAGAAGAGATCGTGCGGCGTTGGCTTGTACACGTCGCAACACTCGGCAGCGACAAACCCGCCCCCTGATTCGCACGTCATTTTTCTCCGCTGTCCTTGACTTCTGGACGGCTGCCACTATCATCCGATGTATCTTACGATATATCTGATGATGTTCTTCAGGAGAATGACAATGCGCGGTTGGTTCGGACATCACCACAAAATGTGGATTGCAAAACACTTCATGATGGGCCGCCACGGTCACGGCGGACACGGCTTCGGGCGTGGCATGGGCGGTTTTGGCGGCCCCGGCGGCTACGGTGAAGGCGATGACGACGGTGGTAGCCCGTGGCGCGGCCGCCGGCTCAGTTCGGCCGACTTGCAGCTCGTGTTGCTGGCGCTGCTCAAGGGCACGCCCCGCCACGGCTATGAATTGATCAAGGCAGTGGAAGAGCATTCGCTCGGCTTCTACACGCCAAGCCCGGGCATGGTGTATCCGGCGCTGTCGTACCTGGAAGACCACGGCTTTGCTTCCGTTACCGCCGAGGGCAACAAGAAGCGCTACGGCATCACGCCCGAAGGCGAAACGTGGCTGGCCGAGCGCCAGCACAGTGCCGATGCCATCCTCGCGCAACTGCGCGCCATGGGCGAGCGTGTGAAGCGCATGAACGAGGCCATGGCCTTCGACCGCGAAACCGACAACGCCGCCGAGTGGACGGACACGGGGCACGACCCGCTGCGCACCGCGCGCTGGCGTCTGAAGTTCGCGCTCATGGAAAAACGCTTCGCCTCGCGCGAAGAACAGCAACGCGTGGCAGACATCCTGCTACGCGCCCTCAAGGAAATCACCGGCGAGCGGTAAGCGGCAAGCAGCAGCATCTGTTCAGCCGCCCCGGGGGATGTTTCGTCGCCCGGGCACCGCGTCGGTCCAGTCGGTTCATTTCGCAGCCATCTATGTTTGCTTTCAATCGCACACAAGGTCTCATGTCGCAGCTGCTCAGTTCTGTCAAACCCGCCACACGCCGCATGCGTGTGCGCGCTATCCATACCCTGTCGCCGCGCATGCGCCGCGTGGTGTTTACCGGCGTAGCCGCTACGGATCTCGCCGATCTGGCCAGCGCTGCGCCCGGCGCGGCCATCAAGCTGATGTTTCCGCACGATGCCGCAGGCAGCGATCGCACGCTTGGGCGCGCTTACACCATCCGCCGCTATCACCCTGCCCGCGGCGAACTGGAAATCGATTTTGTCGTGCACGACGAAACGCCCGCCACGCAGCATGGCCCGGCGGCACGCTGGCTCGAACACGCCGCCCCGGGCGATGAAGTGGAATTTGCGGGCCCTAAGCGCGGCTTCCGCGCCGACCCCGCTGCACCGTGGACGCTGCTCATCGGCGATGAAACGGCGTTGCCCGCCATCTTCGCAATTCTGGAAACATTGCCCGAGCACGCGCAGGTGCTGACCTACATCGCCATCGGGGACGCTCGCGCCAGACTGCCCCTGGAAGGCGCCTTGGCAAGCCACCCGCGCAGCCGCAACATCCATTGGGTAGAGAGCGATACGGCGCACGCCGGCGCAATGATGGTCGGCGCACTCAGCGCCCAGTCCATGCCGACCGGCACGCCGCAGGTGTTCCTGGCCGGCGAGGCGTCCTTGCTCAAACAAGTCCGCACGCTGCTCGAAGGCGCCTGGGCCGTCCCGCGCGACGCCATCGACGCCAAGGGCTACTGGACGGCAGGGCTCTCGCGCGAAGAACGCAAGGCGGCCGAGGCGCGTTGATCTTCGAGTCGCTTCAAGTGGCGACTTCGGCACTGGGCGCGCCACCCCGCACCCAATCGCGCAGCAGGCGCTGTCCGTAAAGCAGCGCCGCGTCCATCGCTTCGCGCGGCGAGCCAAACGTACATCCGGGCCGCACCGGTTGCGAGCCCGACAACGATTGCCCTTCCGCGCCGCGGAACACCACCTCGACACGCGCCTCCCAGCCCCGCCCACCGGCGGGAACCACACGCGGGACGATTTCAACGTCTCCACAGATCTTGTGCACCTTGTTCCTCCATCTGCAGCGCCTGAACGGCGCATTGCCAGCAAGGTAGCAACGGCCATGCCCATCTGGGCACCGCCTTGTGATTTGATCGAGATCAACTGCCGGCGCCCGCATCACCTTTAGCCCGTCGCGGGCGTGCCGATGCAAAGGAGGAAAGCGCGTTTCTCGCGCGCCCCTCCTTCCGTCCATCTGCGCCCACGAAGCGCGGCACAACCATGCGCAAGAATCTGCCGGTCACCCAAGCCGAAACCGCCCTCAACCCGACGGACTACCTCATCTCCCGGACCGACCTCAAAGGCCGCATCGTCTTCGCCAATCCGGCGTTCGTGCGCGTCAGCGGCTATTCGCAGGAAGAACTGGTCGGTGCGCCGCACAACCTCGTGCGCCACCCGGACATGCCCGAAGCCGCGTTCGCCGACTTGTGGGCCACGCTGCAAGCCGGCAAGCCGTGGCGCGGGTTCGTCAAGAACCGCCGCAAGGATGGCGGTTTCTATTGGGTGCTGGCCAACGTGACGCCGGTGTTTCAGAACAATGCGGTGGTCGGTTATACGTCCGTGCGTTCGATGGCCACGCCTGCGCAGATCGCGCGCGCGCAACGCGCCTACACCGCCATCAACGAGGGCGATAGGTCGTACACCGTGCGCGCCGGCCGCATTCTTCGCACAGGCTGGCGGCGCGCCGCGAATCTGTTCCAGCGCGACAGCCTGCGCTTCAAAGTGATCGGTCTGCAAACACTGATTGCGTCGGCCATCCTGATCGGTACGCTGTGGGCGCACATCGCTCTGGAAGCCGCCGATCTGCATGGCGCAGCGTGGCTCGTGTTCAGCCGCGACTGGCTGTGGCTCACCGGCGTCGGTTGCGCGGGGCTGGCGACGATGTCGGGCGTGTTGCTTGCGCGAACCCTCATCCGCCCGCTGGAAGAAGCCGCCATGCTGGCCACGCGCCTGGCAGCCGGCGATCTGACCACCGTGGTTGAAGCCCGTTCCAGCGACGAACTGGGCGAAGTCATGCGCGCCATGGCCACCATGCGCGCGAGTCTGTCGTCCATCGTGCGCGATATCCAGGACGGCGCCGCCAACGTCGCACACAGCACGCTGCAGATTTCTGCCGGCAACCATGACCTCTCTGCCCGCACCGAGCAGCAGGCTGCCGCACTGGAAGAAACCGCTTCGAGCATGGAAGAACTGACATCGATGGTCGCGCAGAATGCGGACCACGCCCGCGCCGCCAGCGCGCTTGCCGAGGAAGCCTCCACGATCGCGGCCGACGGCGGCCAGGTCGTGCAGCGCGTCGTGCACACCATGGACGCCATCCGCGCAGACAGCCAGCGCGTGACCGAGATCATCGCCACCATCGAGAGCATCGCGTTCCAGACCAACATCCTTGCGCTCAACGCGGCTGTGGAAGCCGCCCGCGCAGGTGAAGAAGGCCGCGGCTTTGCGGTCGTCGCCGGCGAGGTACGCAGCCTCGCGCAACGCAGCGCGCAGGCCGCAGCACAGAGCAAGGAGATCATCCGCGCCTCCGACCAATCCGTGCGCGACGGCGTTGACCTCGTCCACAAGGCCGGCGCCACCATGACGCAGATCGTGCAGTCGGTGCAGACCGTCACGCAGCTCATGTCGGAAATCTCGGCCAGCTCGCGCGAGCAGAGCAGCGGTATTGCGCAGATCAACGCGTCGGTGTCGCAGCTCGATGGGGTCACGCAGCAGAACGCCACGCTGGTGGAAGAGGCCGCGGCGGCCACCTCGGTGCTGGCGCGCCAATCGGAAGATCTGAAGCACGCCGTCGCGGTGTTCCGCGCCTAGCGCCGCAGCAGGAGCAGCGCCTTACAGCGTGAAGCGCGTGTCGCTTTCTAGCAGTGCCGTCACCGCCTCGGGCAACAGTGGCTCGCTGAAGTAATAGCCCTGCAGCACGTCGCATTGGTGCGACGTCAGGAAGGCAGACTGCGCGGCATCTTCCACGCCTTCTGCGCACACTTTCACGCCCAGGTTGTGGGCAAGCACCACGACGGTCGTGCAGATGGCGGCATCGTTGGAATCGCGGTCGATGTCCTTGACGAACGCGCGATCGATCTTGATGAGGTCGATTGGCAAGCGCTTCAGATAGGCCAGGCTCGAATAGCCTGTGCCGAAGTCGTCGATGGCAATGCGCACCCCAAGCTGCCGAATGGCAGTGAGGTCTTCGATGGTGCGCTCGGTGCCCTCCATCAGCATTGACTCGGTCACTTCCAGTTCAAGGAAGCCCGAGCCGAGGCCGTATTGGCGCTGGAGCTTGAGCAACGTCGGCAGCACGGTGCCGCGCTTGAACTGCAACGGCGATACGTTCACCGCCAGCGTCAGGTCATCGGCCAGGCCGCGCTTGTGCCACTCAGCGTGCTGCTGCACGGCCTCGGTCAGGACCCAATTGCCGATCTCGACAATCAGCCCGCTCTCTTCGGCCACCGGAATGAACGCGGCCGGCGGCAGCAACCCGCGCGTCGGATGAACCCAGCGGATCAGCGCTTCGAGCCCGCACACGCGGCCCGTCTTTGTGTCGATCTGGGGCTGATACAGCAAGCGGAACTGGCCTTGTTCCAGCGCTGCGCGAATCTGGTGTTCCAGGTTCAGCCGGTACGACACGCCGATATCCATCTCGGGCGCGAAGAATTCCAGGCGATTACGGCCGTTCTGCTTGGCGTAGTACATCGCCATCTCTGCATGGCGGATCAGGCTATCGGCGTCTGTACCGTGCGCCGGGTATTCGGCCACGCCAATGCTTGCCGTCACGAACACCTCGTGCCCTTCCACACGCACCGGCTCGGCAAACAGGTCGAAGCCGAAATCGACACCGCGCGAACCCGCGTGCGAGATCACCAGTGCAAATACGTCACCGCCAAAGCGCGCCACAGTGTCCACCGTATCGGCCGCATCGCGCAGGCGCTCGGCCACACGGCGCAGCACCTCGTCGCCCAGCAGGTGGCCAAGGCTATCGTTGACGACCTTGAAACGATCAATATTGACGAGCGCCACATAGAAGCGGCTGCGCTGGCGTGCGGCCATCTCCACCGACTGCTGCACACGGTCGGCCAGCAGCGTGCGGTTGGGCAGGCCCGTGAGCGAATCGATGGTGGCGTGCTGCGCCAGGCGCGTGCGCGTCATCTCCTGCTCGGTCACGTCGTCCTGAATGCCGACGTAATGCGTGACCGCGCCTTTGGCATCGCGCACGGGCGAGAGCAGGAAGTTGTTCAGGAACGCGTGGCCGTCCTTGCGGAAGTTGCGCAGCAGCACACGGATCTCGCTTTCGTCGCGCAGGGCGGCACGCACTTCATTGAGCGCTGGCTGCCCCGGCTCGGACGAGTGCAGGAAGCGCGCATTGCGGCCCAGCACTTCTTCTGCGCGATAGCCCGTCATGCGCTCAAAGCCCGGGTTCACATACACGATAGGAAGGTCGGGTTGCTGCGCGTCGGCCACGGTAATGCCGGACGGCACTGACTCGACCACGCGACGCAGCAACCGCAGTTGCTCGTCGGAATCGCGCCGCTCTGTGATGTCCTGCATGGTGCCGAACAGGGCGACAACCTCGTCGCGATCATTGCGCTCGATGTTGCCGCGCGAAAGCACCCAGCGGTGCTCGCCGTCACGGCGGATCATCTCCAGGTCCAGCGCGTACGGTTCACCTTCGGTCACGGCGCGGCTGGCGGCCTCACGCAGGCGGTTATAGCTGTCGGCGGTAAAGAACTGCGCCTGCTGCGCAAAGGCCGGAGGCGCGCCCAGCGGCATGCCCGTCAACACATACATGCCCGATGACCACGTTGTCGAGTCGCGCAGCACGTCCCAGCGCCAACTACCCAGGAGCGCAATCTGCTCGGCTACCCTCAAGTTCGCTTCGCTGCTGCGCAGCTCTTGTTCAATCGCCGAGCGCTGCGAAATGTCGGTCACCCCACCGACCACGCGCACGGCGCGGCCGTTCTGATCTCGATACAGGCTCGCGCGAATTTCCACCGTGCGCGTGGCACGGTTGGCATCGATCACGCGGCAGATGTGCTGCCAGCTGTCGCGGTCCGAATTCAGTACGGCGCGCAGTTCCTTGGCGAAGGCATCGACGTCGTCCGGGTGGACGAATTGGTGGAAGGTGAGCGTGCGCGAGGTACCCCCGCCTGCGCCGTCGTCGTCGCCGGGGCTCAGCAGCGCATCACTGCCAAGCAGCCGATGCAGGCTGGCGTTGGCCCAGGACTCGCCGGTGGCGATATCCCAGTCGAAGATCCAGTCGTTAGTGGCACGCGCCACGCGCTGAAAGCGTTCGGTCAGGCGGTGAACGGTGGCGTCGTGGCGCTGGATGGCGGCGCGCATTTCGTTGAAGGTACGTTCCAGCAGCGAGAGTTCATCGCGCGAGGTGCCGTGCTCAGGCACGCGGGCAGAAAAATCGCCCGTTGCGTAGTGGCGTGCCGCATCCACGAGCGCATCGATGCGGGGCATCACCATCCGTCGCAGGGCCATCTGGATCAGCGCCAGCAGCATCACGACCATCAGCAGGATGGCGCCGCCGCCAGCCAGCGTCACGTTGCGCTGCTGGCGAACGATATCGGTGGCATCCACACCGCGCACAATGCGCAAATGCCCGCCGGCCGCGTGCGGCACCACCATGGCGGCGTAGGCACGGCGCACGCCGTCGGTGTCGTCCACCAGCAGCGGCTCGCCCGGCTGCTCCCCTGCTGCAGCCAGCAGCGGCCCCCGAACCACCGCCGGCACTTGCGCTGCACGCAACGTGCCCTGCGTCGACAGCACGTTGCCGTCGGCATCCACCAGATAGACCGGCGCTTGCGGCATGCCGTCCACGGCTGCCGCAATCAACGCGCTCTGTCGCACGGCTGCATATGCCACGCCGCGGATCGCGCCGTCGCTGCCTGTCATCGGCCGCGCTGAAATCAACACGGCCTGGCTGGAGGCGCGCCCCGTCACGAACGTCGACAAGGAAGGCCGGCCCGTCGCCAAGATCTCGTTGAGGTACGGCCGGTCCGACAGATCGACGCCAAGCTTCGCCGTGTCGGGCGTACATACCAGCTTGCGGTGCGCATCGATGATGCCGAGGTTCGCGAGTTCGCTCTGGTTATGGAAGACGCGGTTGACGAAGCTGCTGCACTCTTGCTGCTCCATGCGCAGTGCCGAATCGTCGGCAAGCAGCACCGAGAGAAGCGTATTGGCGTTGGAGAGCACCATGCCGACCCGCGCTGCGGCGGCCTCGGTTTCGTGGGTCAGGTGCTGAGCAAGGTGATCGTTGAGCCGGTCACGGTAAAGCGCCACACCGGCAATCGCCACGACGATGGCCGGCAAGGCGGCCACCGCGGCCAGGGCAAGCAAGCGGCCGCGCAGCGTGGTGGGAAAGAAAGCGTGCTTCGGCACTTGAATGACCGGTAGAGCCTTATGTGGAGAGCGAATGCACTCTGCGGTTGCACGATGCGCGGCTCAAGGACCATCCCCTCGGCGCACGATGCAGTTGCGGCATCGTGCCGGCGGACGGCTGACGCAGTGCGCAAGCATTTTGCTTGCAATTCCTATCGCACGCAACTTGTGGATAGTCTGTAGGTGACCGTGCCGCAAATCGGCGTGGCAGGCGGCATGACAGGTGGTAGCGGTGGTGGCAAAGCGGTGCCCCAACCCCCGTTGCCGCGATGCCGCTCAACAGCAAGGCGAGCTCGCAGTCACGGTGCCGGCAGCGTCTGGCGCGGGACGTCTGTGCGCGGCAAGCGCCCATAGAAAAAGCCACCGGATAGCGGTATCCGGTGGCTTCAAGAATACGCTTTGAACGGGGAAGTTCAGCGCAGTTGAAGGATAGGCAATACCCCCCGTTCAGGCCAATACCCAGGATAGGGTAATTTGGGAAAAACCCTGCATGGCAGCGGGTTTCACCACCCTGCGCCTTTCGCGTGTGCTTTCTGCACAACGCCTGACTCCGTAACAACCCGTCCTCCGAAATATCCATCCCAGCGACCGGGTGCCGCAGCCCGTCACACGGGATGTTGCGTTATAATGAAAACGATTCGCATTTAGCCTCCCTGCTTGTACCACGCTACGTTAACGATCACGCACGATGCGGCTTTCCGAGCTTTCCCGCCGGGCGACGGCGGTGGTGGATCACGTTGAAGATCGTGAACCCGCCGATCCCATCAGCCAACGCCTGCGCGAACTCGGGTTCGTGACGGGCGAAGAGGTGCGCGTAGTGGCTGTCGGCCCGTTTGGCGGCGATCCGCTGGTCGTGCAGGTGGGCTTCACCCGCTTTGCACTGCGTCGCCAGGAGGCTGCCCGCGTGCGCCTGCGCGCCCAATCGGCAACGCAACCCGCTGCCGTCATCGCCGCTCCCGAGACGGCCCCGCCCGCCAAGGTGCGCGAGGCGGCATAGCCAGCCTCCCATTGCCGCCGCCTTCCGGCTCCGCTTATCCGGCTTCATGCAGATGCACGCTTCTTCCTCCTCCGCCTCCCCCCCCGCATTGCGCGTTGCCCTAGTCGGCAACCCCAACTGCGGCAAGACCGCGCTGTTCAACCTGTTAACAGGCAGCCGCCAGAAGGTTGCCAACTATGCGGGCGTGACGGTCGAGCGCAAGGAAGGCCGCTTTACCGCGCCGTCGGGCCGGCATGTGCAGATTCTCGACCTGCCGGGTGCCTACAGCCTGATCGCCACCAGCCCCGACGAAGCCATCACGCGCGATATCTGCCTTGGCACGTTCCGTGGCGAGTCGCGCCCCGATTTGCTGATCTGCGTGGTCGACGCCACCAACCTGCGGCTGCACCTGCGCTTCGTGCTGGAGCTGCAACGCCTGGGCTTGCCGATGGTGCTGGCGCTGAACATGGTCGACGCGGCCGAGCGGCGCGGCATCCGCATCGACCGTGCCAAGCTGGAGGCCGCCCTGGGCGTGCCGGTGGTGCAAACCGTGGCCATCAAACGCAACGGCGCGGCCGACCTTGTCGCCCA
Organism: Ralstonia sp. VS2407; assembly: GCF_052950655.1. Lineage (NCBI taxonomy): Bacteria > Pseudomonadati > Pseudomonadota > Betaproteobacteria > Burkholderiales > Burkholderiaceae > Ralstonia > Ralstonia sp. VS2407. The sequence goes on along the minus strand of NZ_JBRFVG010000006.1, from coordinate 103,893 downwards.
TATCGATCACGAAAAGCTGCCGGCCGTGCCGGTTGGGCTGCCTGCGGACGCCGATCCGCACGTCGAAGTGAAGCGCTTGCTCGACGCCGCCGTGACCATGCCGCGCAGCACGGCCGAGCTGGACGACCGGCTCGACCGCATCGTGCTGCACCCGGTACTGGGCCTGATGCTGCTGGCCGTGCTGATGTTCTTGATGTTCCAGGCGGTGTTCTCGTGGGCGCAGCCGCTCATGGACGGCATCCAGGGCGCCGTGGAAGCCGTGGGCGTGTGGGTCGGCAACGTCATGCCCGACGGCATGCTCAAAAGCCTGTTGGTGAACGGCATCATCGCCGGCACGGGCAGCGTGCTGGTGTTCCTGCCCCAGATCCTGATCCTGTTCCTCTTCATCCTGTCGCTGGAAGAGTCAGGCTATCTGCCACGCGCAGCCTTCCTGCTCGACCGGTTGATGGCGGGCGCGGGGCTGTCAGGGCGCTCGTTCATTCCGCTGCTGTCCAGTTTTGCGTGCGCGATTCCCGGCGTGATGGCCACGCGCACGATCCAGGACCCGCGCGACCGGCTGGTGACGATTCTGGTTGCACCGCTGATGACCTGCTCGGCGCGGCTGCCCGTGTATGCGCTGCTGATCGGCGCGTTCATCCCGGTGCGGCAGGTGTGGGGCCTGTTCAATCTGCAGGGGCTGGTGCTGTTCGGGCTGTACATGGCGGGTATCGTGTCGGCGCTGGTTGTGGCGTACGTACTCAAGTACCTGAAGCGCGATCGCAACGAACACCCGCTCATTCTCGAGTTGCCTTCGTACCGCCTGCCCAGCGTGCGCAACCTGATCGTCGGCCTGATCGAACGTGCGCGCATTTTCCTGCGCCGCATCGGCACGGTCATCCTCAAGATGATGGTGCTGCTGTGGTTCCTCTCGACATTCCCGGCGCCGCCGGCCAACGCCACGCTGCCGGCCATCGATTACAGCTTTGCCGGGATGATCGGCCGTGCGCTTGAGGTCGTGTTCGCGCCGATCGGCTTCACATGGCAGATGTGTATTGCCCTGATTCCCGGCATGGCTGCACGTGAAGTCGCCGTGGGCGCGTTGGCAACGGTGTACTCGCTGTCGGCCACGCATGAAGATGCGGCTGCGCAGCTGGCGCCGATCATCTCGCAGCAATGGTCGCTGGCCACGGCATTGGCCTTCCTGGCTTGGTACGTCTACGCGCCGCAGTGCATCTCGACGCTGGCCACCATCCGCCGCGAGACCAACTCGTGGAAGGTCATGGCGGGCACCGCCGGCTACCTCTTCGCGCTGGCCTACCTGGCCGCTTTCGCTACCTACCAGATCGCACGGGTGCTGACATGAGCGTGTATCACGTTGTCGAAACCGGCGTTGTCGCCACGGTGGTGGCGCTGAGCGCGTTGTCGCTGACCGGCCGCTATGCACCCGCGATGCGCGCCCGCACGGCGGCGCGCGTGGCAGGCTGGTGTGATCGACCATCGCGGCCGGGCTGGATGCGCGCCTTCGGACAGCGCTTGCTCACGCCGGGCGAGGCGCCTTCCTGCCACTCCGATCCGCTGTCGGGCAGCGCATGCGGCAGCGGTTGCAGCGGCTGCGCCTCGGGTGAATCGTCATCCGCCGCGCCGGTTGAACAGCCGATCCACTTCGTGCGGCGCAAATAACGGCCGACGCAATGCCACAACACCGACGGGCTCGCATCACGCGGGCCCGTTTTGTTTTTGCGCAGCGCGGGCGTAGACTGGTCCAAACCTGAACGGGGGACGCGTCATGACCGAAGAGCTGCTGGTCCAGTTGATTGCGGAAGTCGAGAAGGAAGACCCGGTGGATTTCGCCAACCTGCCCTTTGACGAGCAGATGTTGCGCGACCTGGTCTGCAAGCTGGTGTCGCGCCAGCTGACGCAAATGGAAAATGCCCATTTCAGCCAGGATGAGGTGATCGTCTCGCTCACCGCGAGCATCGCCAAGCTGGTCCTCGAAAATCTTGTGCTGAATGCGCGCCTGCTGGCACAGCAGGGGCACGGCGAAAGCGCACGCGCGCTGCTGGAGCGGATCTCTCGCCAGGCGAAGGGATAGGCGGCGCGGTTACCGGGCCGGCACCACGTTGTACTGCGTGCGGGCGCGCGTCAGCAAACGCTTGGCGACGGACAGGCCGCGAATGGCAGCGGCATCGTCGTCGGCCGGAAAATCAAATTCGGCGCTCCAGTTGCAGCCGGTGTGATCGGGGCGGTGAATGCACATCGCGCGCAGTTCGCACTGTGCGCATTCCGGGTGTTGCTGGACGCAGCGGGCCAGCAATGTCTTGAGTTCATCTTCGGACTTCAGACGGCGTTGCATCGGCATCTCCTGAATAACAGGGAGTTGGAACACCGAGCGCGCAGTGAGTTTCGCCATGATTGCGCCGATACTGTTTCAGCAAGTTACCGGATCACGTCACGCGTTCAACCCAATCGCGCCCGACATACCGGCGCCTGCCTGACACGCCGGGCATACGCCGTAAAGCGCCAGCGCGTGATCGCGCAGCACAAAGCCGCGCTCGTTGGCCACACGCTCCTGCCGCGACTCGATGGCGTCGTCGTGAAACTCTTCCACGCGGCCGCACGTCAGGCAGATCAGGTGATCGTGGTGCGCGCCCTCGTTCAGCTCATACACCGCATGGCCGGCCTCGAACGCATGACGCAGCAGCACGCCGGCATCCACCAGCTGATTGAGCACGCGGTAGACCGTTGAGATGCCGATGTCGAGTTCCGACGTGAGCAATTGGCGGTACACATCTTCTGCGCTCAGGTGGCGGCCGTGTTCCGTACCGGCGGTGAGGATTTCCAGGATCTTGACGCGCGGCGAGGTGGCTTTGAGCCCCGCCCGGCGCAGGTCGGTCGAGTTTGGCATGGCGTTCGTTGGGCGAGATTTGGGTACGGCAGGCGGGGTATTGCAGCGGGCGAGAACCGGAAACGACAAGGCCGCAAGCATGCAGGCCGGGTCGACAAGTCCTAAAAAAAAACGGCATGGCTGGCAGCCCGGAAAAGTCGCAGTCGGGAAAGCGGGGTCTGAGTGCTTTCCCGACTGTCGGGCGGCTTGCTACTGCCAAACGCTCTGTGTGTCAGAGCGGTCCCCACAAAAGATCGGGTGCCGGGCGCTGCCCATGGAATAGCGAGCGCACGCAGCGAAATTCGGTTCGATGCGGCGTGCGTTTGAGGGATGTGCCCTAGGGGGCGGATCCATCGGCTGCAGCGCCGTCGATGGACACACTATAAATGCGAATGATTCGCATTACAAGAGTTTTCTTTGCGATCTATTGAAGACCCCGATCTGAGCGCGGCTTTCTCGACGCCGCAAGGGGCATCACCCCAGTGCGGTAGCGCGGGCGTAGCCGGACCCACCCTCAAGGCTGACGATCGGACGGTGTATCAAGCGTCCGCTACAGTCCTTTCACTGCCGGCGTACGCATTGATCAGGCGACGAGTCAGCAGATTGGCTTGCTGCTGATCATGTCGGTTGCGAGCAAAGGGGCTGCGTGGACGTCGTCGGTGGGTGCCTCGCACCGCCGATGGCTACGTATGGGGCGACCAGGCAGCCAATTGACTAAGCGCCCGGTTGAACGCGCCCGGGTTGGCGATGTTCATGCCGTGCGACGCGCCCGCGATGGTTTGACGCTCAGCCTGCGGAATCCACGCATGGAGTTTGTCGACGGTGTTCCGGAACATGCGCGGGCTCTTCTGCCCGTCGATCAGCAACGTGCAGCACTGGATTTCGCCGGCCGCCTCAGGCGTATAGGCCGGTAGCGGATCACGCAGCTGCTTTGGCAGCGTGAGCGCGTTGTCGAGCGCCATCCTGCGGAAGCTCTGCGTGCTCTTGACCCAGAAGCCGGGCATGGTGACCGAGTCCACAAACAGGTTCAGGCCTGCGTCAAATTCACCCTGTTCGATCAAGTTGGCAGCTTGTGCTCTCAATGCCTGGACCGCGGGCGGCAAGGCGCCGGCGGCGGCTTGCGGCGCTGCCTGCAACGGGCCGCCCGGATCGGCCAGCGTGAGCGTCTTTACCAGGTGCGGGTACTGCCGCGCCAGATGGAACGCAACGCAACCGCCGCGCGAATGGCCAACCAGGTGCACCGGGCCCAGCCCGAGCGCCTCGATGAACTCTGCCATCTCAACGACGTGCGCTTCCCAGCTGAAATCGCCGTGCCCGAATGCGTGGGTTTCCGGCCAATAGTGGCCCAGGCTCGGCGCGAAGCAGCGGAACTTTTTCGACAGCGCGGCGAGTTGCGGATCCCAATAGCGGTAATCGCACAACGACCCGTGAACAAAGACCATCGGCTCGCCGCTTCCGGCTTCTACGTAGGGCACCGAGGTGCCCGAGGCGGTGGCAGCAAAAGCGGGTTGTGGCCATACGCCGGCAAGAGCCAGCGTCGTCAGGGGCGTTCGCGCATTCATTGTTGAAACTCCGTTTTCCCGAGACTTTGCTGCACTGCGATTGAAAAGGAAATCGCATAATATTGATGGAATCTTTCAGTTTTTCTGATACATCCTCGCAAGCGAGTGCACATGAGTACCGAGATGAAAGCCCTGGACGTCGACGTTCTCACCATGATCGTCGCCGTTGCCGACACAGGCACGATCAGCCGGGCGGCAGATCTCGTGCACCGCTCGCAATCGGCTGTGAGCATGCAGATCAAGACGCTGGAATCGGCACTAGGAAAGGCGCTGTTCGTGCGCAAGCCGCGTAGCGTGATACCAACACAAGACGGCGAGGTGCTGCTGGCGTATGCGCGCCGGATCATTGCGCTGCGTGATGAAGCCTGGGCAGCGGTCGTGCGGCCGGACGTGACGGGCCGCGTGGTGATCGGTGTGCCCGACGACTATGCGTCGTCGCTATTCCCGCCGATTCTCAAGAAATTCTCGGCCAGCTATCCAAAGGTCGAGATCCAGGTCATCGGCTTGCCCAGCGTGGCGTTGGCGCCGATGTTGCGTGATGGCACGGTGGACCTCGTCTGCGCCACGCGCGTCAAAGGGTTGACCGGCGAATTTTTGCGGCACGAACCGATGGTGTGGGCCGCGGGCCCGGGGACCACGGAAATCTGGCGTGAGCGGCCATTGCCCATTGCGGTGTTTCTGCCGGGCAGCGTCGCGCGCGAGAAGGCGATCCGCAGTCTCGAGCGCGCAAAGATCGCCTACCGGACTTCGTATGAAAGCCCGAGCCTGCTGGGCTTGCTGACGATGGCCCGAGCGGGCCTCGCCATCACCCCATTGGCGCGATGTGCCGTGCCCTCCGACTTTACGTTGCTCGGATCCGCGCATGGCCTGCCGGAGATCGGTACGTTGGAGATCGTCTTGGCGCGTAGTGTCACTTCCAACCGTCAACCCTGCGATTTCCTGGCCGAGCGAATTGTGGCCGAGCTAAATGCGTGAGCCCGCTTCGCCAAGCTTCCCTTGACTGATCGGGGAATCGCTCGCCTCTGGAACAACGGCGGCTAGGTCGTTGAATCTCGCGGCGCAGGTTCAACTCCAGCGCGACGCGCCTCCCAATCTTCGTAAAGGCCCTGCTCGCCCGTTGGCCTGAACGGATGCAGTTGCAGCTCACCGCCCTCCGGCGCGCGACGCATCTCCGCATACATGGCAGCGGTCGACATACCGAAAGGCTCGCCATCTTCGTTCGAATAGGCAAAGTACGCCGCGCGAATGCCGCAGCGGTACATGGCCGCAAAGCACATCGGGCACGGATGGCCACTGGCGTACATCACTGCACCGCGCAAGTCGGATGTAGCCAGCGTCTGGCTTGCCTGGCGGATGGCCTGCATTTCGGCATGGGCTGTGGGGTCATTGGTGGCGAGCACCTCGTTCACCGCACGCGCAACGATCTTCCCGTCGCGCACAAGCACCGCCCCAAACGGCAAGCCGCCGCCGTTGACGTTACCGCGCGCAAGCGCCACCGCCTCACGCATGTACTGCTCATCGGACATCGGGTTCTCCGGAGACGAAATTGCGGGTCGATTATGGTTGCGCCCCTAAACATGTTGAAATTAAATAATGAAATGAGATTCAGTGGGTTTTCCAATGATTGATCTTGTGTTGCTGCGCAGCTTTGTCACGGTGGTCGATACGGGCAACTTCACACGCGCGGCCGAGCATTTGCACCTGACACAATCGACCGTCAGCCAGCAGATCCTGCGGCTCGAGCAGCAGTTGGACTGCCGCCTGCTCGACCGCAGCCAGCGCCAGGTGTTGCCGACGGAAGAGGGCGACCGCCTGCTCGGCTACGCCCGCCGCCTGCTACGCTTGGCCAACGAAGCGAGCGAGGCGCTCAGCCCCGAACACACCGGCGGCGTGCTGCGCCTGGGCGTACCGGAAGACCTCGGCAGCGGTGCGCTGATGCCGCTCATCGCGAGCTTTGCGCGCGAGCGCCCGCGGCTGCGGCTGGAGGTGGAAAGCGGTCTCTCACACCACCTCCTGCGTCTGTATCGCAATGGCGATCTCGACATGCTGCTCGTCAAGCAATGGGGCACCGATAGCGATTGCCATGCGCGCTGGGCTGAACCGGTTTGCTGGATCGACAGCGCCGAGAGGCCGCACGCGTTGCCGCTCGGGCCATCGCAACCTGCGTTGCCGCTGGTGGTGTTTCCGGTGGGCGCACTGTATCGGCAGGAGATGCTGCACGCGCTGGAATCGATCGGCCAGCCGTGGCGCATCACGTATTCAAGCCCGAGCCTGGCGAGCCTGTGTGCGGCTGTCAGCGCGGGGCTGGGCGTGAGCCTGCTGCCCGCCAGCACCGTGCAGGCCGGACATCGCGTGGTCGGCGCTGCCGATGGTTTTCCGGAGATCGGCGGGCTGGAGCTGGCGCTGTTTGCGCGACCCGACCTCGACAGCGCGGGGCGCGCGTTGCGCGATCGCCTTGTCGACATGTGCTCCGCGCGTGCGCAGGCGCTGCAGTCCGCCGCTGGCTGAGCACCGAGGCATCAAAGAAAAAGCCGGACCCGCAGATTGCGGAGTCCGGCTTGGTACGGGTACGGCTTCGTTCAGCTTCAGGCAGCTTCGGCCAGCGGCACGCGGATCAGATGATCGAACGCCGACAGCGCGGCCTTCGCACCATCGCCGGTGGCGATGATGATCTGCTTGTACGGCGTCGTGGTCGCATCGCCTGCGGCGAACACGCCTTCCGCGCTGGTCTGGCCACGCGCATCGACGACGATCTCGCCAAAGCGATTGCGCTCAAGCGCGCCGTCCAGCCATTCGGTGTTGGGCACCAGGCCGATCTGCACAAACACGCCTTCGAGCGCGACAGTGTGCTCGACGCCATCGACGCGGCTCTTGTAGCGCAGGCCATTGACCTTCTGGCCGTCACCGGTGATCTCGGTGGTCTGCGCGTTGGTGACGATGGTCGCGTTCGGCAGGCTTTGCAGCTTGCGCACCAGCACGGCATCGGCCTTCAGCTCACTGGCGAATTCCAGCAGCGTGACGTGGCTCACGAGGCCGGCCAGGTCGATGGCCGCTTCCACACCCGAGTTGCCGCCGCCGATGACCGCCACGCGCTTGCCCTTGAACAGCGGGCCATCGCAGTGCGGGCAGTACGCCACGCCCTTGTTCTTGTATTCCTGCTCGCCTGGCACGTTGACGTTGCGCCAGCGGGCACCCGTCGACAGGATGACCGAGCGGCCCTTGAGCACCGCGCCGTTGGCCAGCGTCACCTCGGCAAAGCCACCCGGCTTGTCTGCCGGCGTGAGCTTGACCGCGCGCTGCGTGTTCATGATGTCGACGTCGTACTGGCGCACGTGCTGCTCAAGCGCGGCGGCAAACTTCGGCCCTTCGGTCTCCTGCACGGAGATGAAGTTTTCGATGCCCAGCGTGTCGAGCACCTGGCCGCCAAAACGCTCGGCCACCACGCCGGTACGCACGCCCTTGCGTGCCGCGTACACGGCAGCCGCCGCGCCGGCCGGGCCACCACCCACGATCAGCACATCGAACGCCTCCTTGGCGGCGAGCTTTTCAGCATCACGCGCAGCGGCGCCGGTGTCGATCTTGGCGACGATCTCTTCCACGCCCATGCGGCCGGTGCCGAAGGTCTCGCCGTTCAGGAACACGGTCGGCACGGCCATGATCTGGCGCGCCTCGATTTCGCCCTGATACAGCGCGCCGTCGATGGCGACGTGCTGGATGCGCGGGTTGATCACGGACATCACGTTCAGCGCCTGGACCACGTCCGGGCAGTTCTGGCACGTGAGCGACATGTAGGTCTCGAAGCGGAAATCCCCTTCGATATTGCGAATCTGTTCGATGACGTCGGCTTCGAGCTTGGGCGCATAGCCGCCCACCTGCAGCAGCGCCAGCACGAGCGAGGTGAACTCGTGACCGGTCGGGATGGCGGCAAAACGCACGCTCACATCGGTGCCGGTGCGGCGGATCAGGAACGACGGTGCGCGCTCGGCGGCATCGCGTTGTTCGGTCAGCACGATCATGCTGGACTGCTCGGCCACGTCGCGCAGCAGGTCCATCATGTCGCGGGAGCCCTCGCTGTCATCGACGTTGGCGACCAGCTCAATGGGCTGCACGAGGCGTTCGAGGTAGGCCTTCAGTTGGGCCTTGACATCAGCATCCAGCATGACGACTTCCTTTATTCGTTTTGATTCAGTGACAGGGCGCGGCACATGCCTGCGCCCTTAAGCAAACGGCCGGCAGAGCCGGCCGTTTTTCACGCTGCATGTCTGCAGCAACAGCCTTTACAACTTAGATCTTGCCGACCAAGTCCAGCGACGGCTTGATCGTCTTGGCGCCTTCGTTCCACTTGGCCGGGCACACGTTGCCCGGGTTGTTGGCGACGAACTGGGCAGCCTTGAGCTTGCGCAGGGTTTCCTTCACGTCACGAGCGATGGCGTTGTCGTGCACTTCCATCGTCTTGATCACGCCTTGCGGGTCGATCACGAACGTGCCGCGCAGGGCCAGGCCTTCTTCCGGAATGTGCACGCCGAATGCGTTGGTCAGTTGGTGCGTCGGGTCACCCACCAGCGGGAACTGTGCCTTGCCCACGGCCGGCGACGTTTCGTGCCACACCTTGTGCGAGAAGTGCGTGTCGGTCGTGACGATGTAGACCTCGGCGCCAGCCTTCTGGAAATCTGCGTAGTTGTCCGCTGCGTCTTCCACTTCGGTCGGGCAGTTGAAGGTGAATGCGGCCGGCATGAAGATCAGCACGGACCACTTGCCCTTGAGCGACTCATCCGTGACTTCGATGAACTTGCCGTTGTGGAACGCTTGGGCCTTGAACGGTTGGACTTGAGTATTGATCAGCGACATAGTGGTTTTCGGTTGGGTTGCTTGGTTGACAACGGAGTGGATCGTATCGTCGATCAGTGCATTGCACAAGTTGATTGATATGATTTTGTCGATTGTTTTTTTCTATTGCACTAGCAACCGAGCGCTTGCCGACTGAAGCGCCACATATCCAAAAGGTGCGCCTGCGTGCATAGACGAAATTACATGGCACACCCGCAGGTTGCACACCCCGCACGTGTTCTCGCAGTGCGCACATCACGTAGAGCCAAGGCGGCGCGCGCCAAGACTACAGCCTTGTCAGCGTCTGTCTGACTGGCATAGGTCTTGCGCGAAGAGGTCGATCGCAAACCTCCGCCGCGCATCGGCGCCGTCCACTGCTCATGCAGTTGACTGACGGCCCGGCAGGCAAATTCCTCCGGGAGCATGACCTTGTCGCTGAACGTTCTCTTTGTCGCTTCTGAAGCTGTGCCGCTGGCCAAGACCGGCGGGCTTGGAGATATGGTCGGGGCCTGCGCGAACGCATTGCGGCGCGCCGGCATGAAAGTGACGGTGATGCTGCCGGGCTATCCCGACGCCATCACGCAGTTGCAGTACACGCGCACCGTGTGCGAATGGACCGACCTGCCGGGCGGCCGCGCCCGCCTGCTGAACGGCCGCATGGGCGCACAGGGCATCCCGGTGCTGCTCTTCGACGCCCCGGCGCTGTTCGCGCGGCCCGGCAATCCTTACCTCGACGACCACGGCCAGCCATATGACGACAACGCGCTGCGCTTTGCAGCGTTCAGCCAGGCCGCTGCGCGCGTTGCCGGCGGCGTGCCCGGGGTGCATCGCTTTGACATCGTACAGGCGCATGACTGGCATGCGGGGCTGGTGCCGCTGTTCGTCAAGCGTGCGCAGGCGCCGGTGAAGACTGTCTTCACGATCCATAACCTCGCGTTCCAGGGCAATTTCCCGATGCACGTGGTGCCGGACATTGGCGTGCCGCCCGATGCGGCGCACGAAGCCGAGTTCTGGGGTCAGTTCAGCTTCCTGAAGGCCGGCCTGCTTTGGGCCGATCGCATCACCACGGTGAGCCACGCGTATGCGCGCGAAATCCTGACCGAGACAGCAGGCTGCGGCATGCAGGATCTGCTGCGCGCACGCCAGCAAGACCTCGTCGCCATCCTCAACGGCATCGATAACGACGTGTGGAACCCGTCGAAAGACCCGCTGCTGCCGCAGCCGTTTGTTGCTTCCAACCTGAGCGGCAAGCAAACCGCCAAGCGCGTCCTGCAGCAACGCTTCGGCCTGCCGGAAGACCCGAAGGCGCCGCTGCTGGCCGTCGGCAGCCGCCTGACGCATCAGAAGATGGCCGACGTGGCGTTGCAGGCGCTGCCCCAACTGCTGGAATCCAACCCGCAATTGCAGGTGGCCGTGCTCGGCTGCGGTGAACACGCCTATGAGACCGGCATGGCTGAGCTGGCGGCGCGCTATCCCCGCCAAGTGGCCGCGAAGATCGGCTACACCGAGGCCTATGCCCACCTGCTGCATGCCGGCGCCGACATCCTCCTGCACGGTAGCCGCTTCGAGCCGTGCGGCCTGACGCCGCTCTATTCGATGCGCTACGGCACGGTGCCTGTTGCGTCGCGCGTGGGCGGGCTGATGGACACCATCACCGACCACGGCTCGCCGGAAGCGGCGTTGCACGGCGCGACGGGCTTCCTGTTCGACGGCGACACCGCCGACGCCATGGTGGCCGCGGTGGAACGCGCCCTGCGCGTCTTCGCCCAGCCGCAGGCGTGGCGCATCCTGCAATACAACGGCATGACGACCGACTTTGGCTGGTCGCAGCCGGCCCGCGAATACATCGCGCTGTACCGCAACCTCGTGCCGGCCGCCACACCGATGCCCGCCGTGGCGCTTGCGCAGACGCCCGTCGCACCCGACGCGCTGCACACGGCCCGCCCCGATCAACCTGTGCGTACGCCGGCGCGGCGACGCTCGACGGCGCTGTCCGACGAGATCCGAGCGCACGCGGTGGCGCGCGCCGCCAGTGCCGAGAAGATCCGTGCCTGACCGCGCCTGACGCTCTGCCCCCGCTTTCACGCATGCCCGAGACCAAGTCGCCCAAGCCCGCCACTCCACGTAAAAACACGGCCGCACTCAACGCGGCCAAGCCACCCGGCAGCAAAGCCAAATCGGTGACCAAGCCGGCAGCAATGCCGAGCCCAGTCGCGCCCACCGCGGCAGAGCCTCCATACGCCCCAGCCATCTGCTACGTGCACCCGCTCCAACTGGGCAGGCTCGACCGCTGGGACGGCGTGCTCGATCGCATCGCCTCATTGGGTTTCGATCATGTATTGATGGCGCCGCCGTTTGCGGTGAGTGCGGCCGGCAACGTCTTCGTCACCCGCGACCATGCGCAACTGCATGCGGCGCTGGGCGGCGGGCCGGCCGACGCAGCCCTCGCCAAGCTGGCTGAAGGCAGCCGCTCGCGTGGGCTTACGTTGCTGCTCGACCTGGTAATCGACCGCGTGGCGGTGGATGCGCCACTGCGTGCCGACCACCCCGACTGGTTCGCCAGCCACGCCGAAGACGGCGACGCGCTGGACCCACGCCTGCCGCCTTCGCACCTTGAGGTGGCCTCGTTCCGCCACGACGACCCGCGCAACGCAGATGCCATCCTCACGTGGTGGGCTCAGCAACTGCGCAACTGGGCCGCATTGGGCATCGGCGGGTTCCGCTGCGAAGCGCCTGCCCGCCTGCCAGCCGAACGTTGGCGCACGTTGATTGCCGACGTGCGCAAAGACGCCGGCGCCGTCCGCTTCCTGGCGTGGACGCCCGGCATGGACGGCGCCGCAATCGACGCACTGGCAGGCGCCGGCTTTGACGCCACGTTTTCATCGTTGCGCTGGTGGGATTTCCGCGCGGGCTGGATGGTGGAAGAGCACGCGCGCCTGGCTGCCGTGGCCCCGCCCATCGCCACCGTGGAAGCACCGTTCGGCACGCGCTACGGCCAGGCGTTTGGCGACGCAATGGTCCGTGAACGCGCATACCGCCGCCTCCTGCACGTGGCCGACACGCTCGATGCCGGCTGGCTGATGCCGCTGGGCTTCGAGCGCGGCGCGCTGCTGCCGATGCTGGCCGAGCGCGGTGACCCATCCGACCAGCAATGGATCGACGCCCATGCCGCGTTCGACCTGAGCGACGCCGTGCGCGATGTGAATGCGACCATCCGCGCCGCACGCGAGACGAACACCGTCGCGCCGCACGCCGAACTGCGCATGCTGACCGGCCCCGACGCGCCCGCCACCGCCCTGCTGCGCGCCGACGGCCCAGACCTGCGCGCAGACGATGCCGCCACGCTGACGGTCATCAATCCCGATCTGCACATGGGCGTGTCGGTGCATGCCGACCACTTCCTGCCCGGCGTGGCGGGCGGCTTTACGCGCGGCGTGGCACTCGACCTGCTGACCGAACCGGTGGGCAGTTGCGACGACACGCTGCGTGCCAATGCACGGCCCTTGGCCGAGATTGACTTGCTGCCCGGCGACGTGCAGGTCTGGCGCGTGTTCCGGAATGCCCCGGTGCGCATGCCGGCCGCGGCCAAACCCGCCAAGACCCAGCGTACCAAGGCCGGCGAAACGAAAGAGCCGGTCAACGCTGCGATTGCCTCGCCGCGCATCGGCATCGAGCAGGTGCAGCCCTCCGTTGAAGACGGCCGCTTTGCCGTCAAGCGTCTGGTGGGCGACGACATCATCGTCGAGGCCGATGTGCTGATGGACGGGCACGACAAGCTGGCGGTGCACCTGCTGTGGCGCGCGCAAGACGAAGACGCCTGGCAGCACGTGCCGATGGTGCCGCTTGGCAACGACCGCTGGCGCAGTGCATTCCGGCCTGAAAGACTGGGGCGGCACGCCTATGCCGTGGCCGCGTGGCGCGATGCGTTCGGCACCTACCGGTCTGAACTGGAGAAGAAGCACACCGCCGGCGTGGACGTGACGCTGGAGCTGGAAGAAGGCGCGCGGCTCGTCGCCCAGGCCGCCGAGCATGCGCCCAAGGACGCACCGGTGGACGCATTGCACAAGCTGGCCCACCTGTTGGCCGAGGCAGACCACGCGCACCGCCTCAAGCTGCTGTTGGACCCCGTGACCGCCCACGTGATGACGCAGGCTTCGCACTACCGGCCGTTCTATGTGGAAAGCGTGGCGTACCCGCTGGACGTGGAGCGCGCTGGCGCGGCATTCGCGAGCTGGTACGAGTTGTTCCCCCGCTCGGCATCGGATGACGAACAGCGGCACGGCACCTTTGATGACGTGATCCGCCGGCTGGGCGCCATTCGCGGCATGGGCTTCGACGTGCTGTATTTCCCGCCCATCCACCCGATCGGCCGCACCAACCGCAAGGGCCGCAACAACAGCCTGCGCGCGGAGCCCGACGACCCCGGCAGCCCGTACGCCATTGGCGCTGCCGAAGGCGGGCACGACGCCATCCACCCGCAGCTCGGCACGCTGGAAGATTTCCGCCGCCTGGTGCGCGCCGCGCGTGAAAAAGGCTTGGAACTGGCGCTGGACTTCGCCATTCAATGCTCGCCCGACCACCCCTGGCTGCGCGAGCACCCCGGCTGGTTTGCATGGCGCCCGGACGGCAGCATCAAATACGCCGAGAACCCGCCTAAGAAGTACGAAGACATCGTCAACGTCGACTTCTATGCCGACGATGCCAAGCCCGGCCTGTGGACCGCACTGCGCGACGTGGTGATGTTCTGGGCGGACGAAGGCGTGCGCCTGTTCCGCGTCGACAATCCGCACACCAAGCCGCTGCCGTTCTGGGAATGGATGATCGGCGAGGTGCGTGCGCGCTATCCGGATACGGTGTTCCTGTCGGAAGCCTTTACGCGGCCCAAGGTGATGTACCGGCTGGCGAAGGTGGGGTTCTCGCAGTCGTACACGTACTTCACGTGGCGGCATACCAAGCAGGAATTCATCGATTACCTGACCGAGCTGACGCGCACGCCGGTGCGTGAATATTTCCGCCCGCACTTCTTCGTCAACACGCCGGACATCAACCCGGTGTTCCTGCAGTCGTCGGGCCGGCCGGGCTTTTTGATTCGTGCCGCGCTGGCGGCCACGCTGTCTGGCCTGTGGGGCGTCTATAACGGGTTCGAACTGTGCGAAGGCGCTGGGGTACCCGGCAAGGAGGAGTACCTCGATTCCGAAAAGTACCAACTGCGCGCGTGGGACCACAACCGCCCCGGCAACATCGTCAAAGAGATCGCGCTGCTCAACCGCATCCGGCGGGCCAACCCCGCGCTGCATTCGCATCTGGGCGTGACGTTCCAGCCGGCATCGGGCGACCAGATCCTGTTCTTCAGCAAATCGACGCCGCCCGTGCTACCGGCGCAGTTGGGGGCCACCCCGTCCGAACTGGCCAACGCCCTGCCGCCAGACCGCTTTGGCGACAACACGGTGTTCGTGGCCATCAACCTCGACCCGCACCACGCGCACGAGTCCGACATCGAACTGCCACTGTGGCAATGGGGCCTGCCCGACCACGGCGCACTGATGGCCGAGAACCTCGTCAACGGCCAGCGCACGGTGTGGCGCGGCAAGTGGCAGCACATCCGTCTTGAACCCGAGCAGCCGTTTGCCATCTGGCGCGTGCGCCCGGCCCTGCCTTCGGAGGAAAACCCGTCATGACGCGCAATCCGACCGCGCTGCTGGTGGACGACGCGCTCTGGTACAAGGACGCCGTCATCTATCAGCTGCATGTCAAATCGTTCTGCGATTCCGACAACGACGGTGTCGGAGACTTCCCCGGTTTGATCTCCAAGCTCGACTACATCGCCGAGCTGGGGGTGGACGTCATCTGGCTGCTGCCGTTCTACCCATCGCCGCGCCGCGACGACGGCTACGACATCGCCGAATACCGCGGCGTCCACCCCGATTACGGCAGCATGGCCGACGTGCGCCGCTTCATTGCCGAAGCGCATGCGCGGGGCCTGCGCGTGATCACCGAACTGGTCATCAACCACACGTCGGATCAGCACCCGTGGTTCCAGCGGGCGCGGCGCGCCAAGCCGGGTTCTGCGCTGCGCGACTTCTACGTGTGGTCCGACAACGACAAGAAGTACGCCGGCACGCGCATCATCTTCATCGACACCGAGCCTTCCAACTGGACGTGGGACCCGGTGGCCAACGCGTACTACTGGCACCGCTTCTATTCGCACCAGCCCGATCTCAACTTCGACAACCCACGCGTGCTGAAGGCCGTGATCGGCGTGATGAAGTACTGGCTGAACCTGGGCGTGGACGGCCTGCGGCTCGATGCCGTGCCCTACCTCGTGGAACGCGAAGGCACGTCGAACGAGAACCTGCCCGAGACGCATGACGTGCTGCGCAAGATCCGCGCGGCCATGGACGGGGAATTCAAGAACCGCCTGCTGCTGGCGGAAGCCAACCAGTGGCCGGAAGACACGCAGGAATACTTCGGTGCCGGCGACGAATGCCACATGGCGTTCCACTTCCCGCTGATGCCGCGCATGTACATGGCGATCGCGCGTGAAGACCGTTTTCCGATCACCGACATCATGCGCCAGACGCCCGAGGTGCCGCCCGGCTGCCAATGGGCCATCTTCCTGCGCAATCACGACGAGTTGACGCTCGAAATGGTGACCGACGCCGAGCGCGACTACCTCTGGGAGGTCTACGCCAGCGACCGCCGTGCGCGCCTGAACCTCGGCATCCGCCGCCGGCTGGCGCCGCTGCTCGAACGCGACCGCCGCCGCGTCGAGCTGATGAACAGCCTGCTGTTCTCCATGCCCGGCACGCCCGTCATGTACTACGGCGACGAAATCGGCATGGGCGACAACATCCACCTGGGCGACCGCGACGGCGTGCGCACGCCCATGCAGTGGTCCCCCGACCGCAACGGCGGCTTCTCGCGCGCCGACCCGGAACAGCTCGTACTGCCGGCCATCATGGGCTCGCTGTACGGCTATGAATCGGTGAATGTGGAAGCGCAGAGCCGCGACGCGCATTCGCTGCTGAACTGGACGCGCCGGCTGCTTGCCACGCGCAAGCGGCATCGCGTGTTCGGCCGTGGTTCCATCCAGTTCCTGCAGCCGTCCAACCGCAAGGTGCTGGCGTATATCCGCGCGCTGGAAGGCGAGGCGCCGATCCTCTGCGTGGCCAATCTCTCCCGCGCCTCACAGGCCGTGGAGCTGGACCTGTCCGCCTTTGCGCAGCGGGTGCCGGTGGAGCTGATCGGCGGGACGGCGTTTCCGCCCATCGGGCAGTTGTCGTATCTGCTCACGCTGCCGCCCTACGCCTTCTATTGGCTGGAGCTGCGCGAGAACGAGCCCGGCCCCACCTGGGCGCAACCGGCCGCCGAGCAGTTGCCCGAGTTCACGACGCTGGTGCTGCGCGCGGGGCTCGATGCCCTGGCCGACACGCGGCAGCGCGAGGCACACCGCCAGTTGATCGAACGCGAAATCCTGCCGACGTATCTGCCCAAGCGCCGCTGGTTTGCCGCCAAGGACAGCGTGCTGCGTAGCGCAAAGTTTGCCTGGGGCGCCCCCGTGCCGGTGGATGCCGCATCCACCAACCGCCCGCTGGCTGGCGCGACGCGGCCCGAGGTGTTCCTCAACGAAGTGGCTGTCACGCTGGGCAGCCCGGACGGCAGCGAGCGCGTCGAGCGCTACCTGCTGCCGCTTTCCATCGCTTGGGAATCGGCCACGCTGCCGGCACTGCCCATTCAACTTGCGCTGGCGCGCGTGCGGCGCGGCCGCCATGTCGGCTACCTGACCGACGCCTTCACCACCGAGACCTTCGCGCGTGCGTTGCTCACCAACCTTGTACGCGGCACCACACTGGAGGCCAACGACGGCACCGTGCGGTTCGAGCCCGAACCGAACATTGCAGAGCTGGCCGAACCTGTCGAGACATCGGATGCCGGCAGCACACGGCCCGCACCGCTGCCGCTGGCGCCCGACACGCCCATCCAGTGGCTGGCGGCCGAACAGTCGAACAGTTCGCTGGTGATCGGCGAGTCGGTCATCGTCAAGCTCATCCGCCGTATCGCCACGGGTATCCACCCCGAGGTGGAGATGACGCGCCACCTCACGCGCGTGGGCTATGCCAACACGGCGGCGCTGATCGGCGAGGTCTCTCACCACGCTGCCGACGGCGAACGCTCAACGCTGGCCGTCATGCAGAGCTTTGTGCCCAACCAGGGCGATGCGTGGACGTGGGCACTGGACTACCTGCGGCGCACCATCGACGAACTGGCCGTGCAGATGGAAGGCGTGACCTCTGGCGATGGTGAATCGTCCCCAGTGGCCGTCTCGGAAGCGCGCGTGGATACCGACGAGGCATTGGCCGGCTATGTCAACTTCATCGGCGTGATCGGCACGCGGCTGGGCGAATTGCATGCCGCACTGGCGGCGCCCACCGAAGACCCGAACTTCGGCGCGCGCATTGCCGATACCGACGATGCCGCCTACTGGATCGCCCGCGTGAGCGAACAGCTCACCCGCGCGCATGACAACCTGTCGACATGGCAACGGCAAAACCCCGACAGCCCGCGGCAAGCCGACGTGCAGTGGTTGCTGTCGCAACACCAGGCGCTGCTCGACGCTGCCCGCACGCATGCCGAAGACGGCCTGGGCGCCACGCTCTCGCGCATCCATGGTGATTTCCACCTCGGCCAGGTGCTGGTGGCGCAGGGCGATGCCTTCCTGATCGACTTTGAAGGCGAGCCCTCGCGCCCTGTGGAAGAGCGCCGGCGCAAGACCAGCCCGCTGCGCGACGTCGCGGGGCTGATGCGCTCGCTCGACTACGTGGTGGGCGCCATGCGGCAAGGCCCGGAACATGTGGCCGGCCCGGCCCAGGAGCGTCGCAATGTCCTGCTGGAGCGGTTCCGCGCTGCGTCCACCGAGCGCTTCCTGGAGGCGTATGCCGCGGCCATTCGCGGGCCCGATCTGAACGCGCTGGATCAGCCCGTGGTCGACTTTCACCTGCTCGATCTTTTCCTGCTGGAAAAGGCCGCGTACGAGGTCAACTACGAAGCGTCCAACCGTCCGACCTGGCTGCCGATTCCGCTGGAAGGCTTCACGCGCGTGGCACGCCGCCTGCTGCATGCAGAGCCACCGTCACCCGCTGCAGAAGACTCGACCGGAGGCCCACCGTGACCGCGCTCGACTTTGCCACCCCAACCAAAACCGCTACCGAACCGGAGGCGCCGATCGTGCTGCCGCCGGGCGTCGACCAGATGCGCGTGGATGCGCTCACGCACGGCCGCATGGGCGATCCGTTTGCCGTGCTGGGGCCGCATCGCGTGGACACCGAAGACGGCGCGCGCTGGGTCGTGCGCGCTTTCTACCCCGGCGCGCGCCGCGTGCAGGCCATCGACTCGCGCGGCCAGATCATCACGGAGATGACGCCGGTCGGCCGCACAGGACTGTTCCACGGGCCGCTGCGTGCCGATGCACAGGACGTGTATGGCCACCCGGAGCTGTATCGCCTGCGCATCATCTGGCCTGCGGGCACCGGCCATGAAGCCGTGCAGGAAACCGAAGACCCATACGCCTTCGGGCTGCTGCTCGGAGATCTGGACCTGCACCTGCTCAACGAGGGCACGCACTGGGCGCTGGCAAGCTGCCTGGGCGCGCAGGCGATGCGCATCGACGGCATCAGCGGCGTGCGCTTTGCGGTGTGGGCACCGAATGCGCAACGCGTGTCGGTGGTGGGCGAGTTCAACCAGTGGGACGGCCGCCGCCACCCGATGCGCCTGCGCCATCAGGCCGGCGTGTGGGAATTGTTCCTGCCCAGCGGCCTGGGCGTGGGCCCCGGCGCACGCTACAAGTTCGAACTCATCGGCGCCGATGGAAGGCTGATGGTCAAGGCCGACCCCGCCGCCCGCCAGACCGAACCGCCGCCCGCCACCGCCTCGGTGGTGGCCGACCCGGCCCCGCTGCGCTGGAACGATGACGACTGGATGCAAACGCGCGCCGAACGCCAGCAGCCCGACGCGCCCATCAGCATCTATGAAGTGCATGCCGGTTCGTGGCTGCGCGATCTGGAAGACGGCGGCCGCAACCTGCAATGGGATGAACTGGCCGACCGGCTGATCCCCTACGTGACGGCGCTCGGCTTCACGCACATAGAACTGCTGCCGGTGGCGGAACATCCGTTTGGCGGCAGTTGGGGTTATCAACCGCTGGGGTTGTTTGCGCCGTCTGCGCGCTTTGGGGCGCCCGAGGCGTTTGCGCGCTTTGTCGACCGCTGCCATCAGGCTGGCCTGGGCGTCATCATCGACTGGGTGCCCGCGCACTTCCCGACGGACGCGCACGGACTGGCGCAGTTTGACGGCACGGCGCTGTACGAACACCAAGACCCGCGCGAAGGCTTCCATCAGGACTGGAACACGCTCATCTACAACTTCGGCCGCAACGAAGTGCGCGGCTTCCTGATCGCCAGCGGGCTGGAGTGGCTGGAGCGCTTCCATATCGACGGCCTGCGCGTGGATGCCGTGGCGTCGATGCTGTATCGCGACTACTCGCGCCGCGCCGGCGAATGGGTACCGAACCGCTACGGCGGCCGCGAAAACCTGGAGGCCGTCGCGTTCCTGCAGCAGATGAACACGGTCGTGCACGAACGCTGCCCCGGCGCCATCACCATCGCCGAAGAATCGACCGCGTGGCCTGGTGTGACCGCGCCCGTGGAGTTCAACGGCCTGGGCTTCGACTACAAGTGGAACATGGGCTGGATGCACGACACGCTGCACTACATGCAGCGCGACCCGGTGTACCGCCAGCACCATCACGACGGCATGACGTTCGGGCTGGTGTACGCGTTCTCCGAGCACTTCATCCTGCCGATCTCGCACGACGAAGTGGTGCACGGCAAGGGCTCGCTGCTGGGTAAGATGCCCGGCGATGAATGGCAACGGCTGGCGAACCTGCGCGCGTACCTCGCGTTTATGTGGACGCATCCGGGCAAGAAGCTGCTGTTCATGGGCTGCGAGTTCGGGCAAGTGGGCGAATGGAACCACGATGCATCGCCCGAATGGCACCTGCTGGATGACCCACGCCACCGTGGCGTGCAGCGGCTGGTGCACGACCTGAACGCGCTGTACCGGAACGAACCGTCATTGCATGCCCGGGACACCGCGCCGGAAGGGTTCAACTGGGTGATTGGCGACGACCGCACCAACAGCGTGTTTGCGTTCCTGCGGCTGGATGGCGAAGGACGGCCGATGCTGGTGGTCGCGAATATGACACCGGTGCCGCGCGAGGGGTATCGCATTGGCGTGCCGCCAGCGGACGGGGCCACGCAGTGGCACGAGGTGCTGAACACGGATGCTGCCGTGTATGGCGGCAGCGATCTGGGGAATGGCGGGGCGGTGGATGTGGACCAGGTGGCGGCGCATGGGCAGGGGCAGTCGTTGGTGTTGAGGCTGCCGCCGTTGGGGGTTGTGGTTTTGAAGGTTTGATTTTTGTGTTGGTGGTTTGCCTTCATTTCATCCCCTGCCGGGGCTGACTCACTTTCTTTGTCTTGCCAAAGAAAGTAAGCAAAGAAAGGCGCGCCCGAGATGGCGAAAGATTCCTTGAATTTATGTCGCAGAGAGGGAGGGGAGGCAAACTCGCTTCGCTCAAACAGCCTCCCCTCTTTTTCCTCTCTGCAACAGAAATTCAAGGCGCCACCTAGGGCAGGGTACGGCCACACCGTCGTGGCACTGGCGTTGGCGTGGGAGCACACCGCTTCGTGCGCCGTGCTCTTTCTGCGACTTGGGGTCCGCGCTTCAACTTCGAGGGTCAGAACCCCGAGTTTGCGGTTCTGAACGCTTGCTTTGGAGTTCTGGGACTTCGACGTTGAAGTTCTGAACTCGGACTTTGAGGTTCTGGACTTCAGCTTTGCGGTTCTGAACCCGGACATGGAGGTTCTGAACGCCAGCTTTGAGGTTCCGAACGGCGACTGTGAAGTACTCGAACGCCAACGTTGAGGTTCCGAGCTTCAGCGTTGAGGTTCAGAACGCCAACGTTGGCGTTCAGAACCCCAATCTCGGGGCCGTGAGCCTCCACAGAAGAAGGCACACCGCGCCACGAGAGGTGCCCAGCCGGTTTGGCCGTACCGGCCCTAGATGGCGCCTTGAATTTTCGTAAGCGGGCGGAAAAAAGAACGGGAACTGTCTGAGCGAAGCGAGTTTTCCCGTTCTCCGCCCGGTTACGAAAATTCAAGGAGGGGTCGCCATCTCGGGCGCGCCTTTCTTTGCTTACTTTCTTTGGCAAGACAAAGAAAGTGAGTCGGCCCCGGCAGGGGACGAAAGCGAGGCAAACCACCAAGGCAAAGACAATACTGAAACCAACCGCTAATGCTCCGCTTCCCCAAAACCCTCGCCCCCGGCAAACCCTTCCCCCTAGGTGCCCAATGGGACGGCCTGGGCATCAATTTCGCCGTCTTCTCGGCCAACGCCAGCAAGATCGAACTCTGCATCTTCGATCCCACCGGCCGCAAGGAACTGACGCGCTTCGCCCTGCCCGAATGCACCGATGAGGTCTGGCACGGCTACCTGCCCGGTGTGGAAGCCGGCCTGGTCTACGGCTATCGCGCCTATGGCCCGTGGGAGCCGCAGCACGGCCACCGTTTCAACCCGCACAAGCTGCTGCTCGACCCCTACGCCCGCCGGCTGGTGGGCGCGCTGCGCTGGTCCGATGCGCTGTTCGGCTACCGGCTGAACTCCAACCGTGGCGATCTTTCGTTCGACCGGCGCGACAGTGCACCCGCTATGCCCAAGGCTGTCGTCACCGACGAGTCATTCAACTGGGGCAACGATATCCGCCCCAACACGCCGTGGTCGCGCACGGTGATCTATGAAGGGCACGTTCGCGGGTTCTCGATGCTGCGCGAAGATTTGTTGCCGCCTGAACGCGGCACCTTCAGCGCGCTCGGCGACAGCGTCTTCATCGAGCGCCTGCAGCGGCTTGGCATCACCGCTATCGAACTGTTGCCCATTCACGCCTTCCTGCAGGACCAGTTCCTGGTGGAGCGCGGCCTGCGCAACTATTGGGGTTACAACACGCTGTGCTTCTTTGCGCCGGAGCCGTCGTACCTGTCGGCGCCATCGCTGCATGAGCTGAAGGTGGCGATCCGGCGGCTGCATGCGGCGGGCATCGAGGTGTTGCTCGATGTGGTCTACAACCACACCTGCGAAGGCAGCGAGCTGGGGCCGACGCTGTCGTTCCGGGGGCTCGACAACGCGAGCTACTACCGCCTCGTGCCGGGCCAGGAGCGTTACTACATCAACGACACGGGCTGCGGCAACACGCTCAACCTGTCGCACCCGCGCGTGCTGCAGATGGTGATGGATTCGCTGCGCTACTGGGTCAACGCGTTCCATGTGGATGGCTTCCGCTTTGACCTGGGCGTCACGCTCGGGCGCGAGGGCAACGGCTTCGATCCGGGCTCCGGCTTCTTCGATGCCATACGCCAGGACCCGGTGCTCTCCACCGTCAAGCTCATCGTCGAGCCTTGGGACGTGGGCCCCGACGGCTACCAAGTGGGCAACCACCCGCCGGGCTTTGCCGAGTGGAACGACCGCTTTCGCGATGGCATCCGCCGCTTCTGGCGTGGCGATTCGGGCCAGCGGCCGGACCTTGCCGCTCGCCTAACGGGCAGTGGCGACCTGTTCGACCGCCGGCACCGCCGGCCGTGGGCGTCGATCAACTACGTGGCCTCGCACGACGGCTTCACGCTGCACGACCTGGTCAGTTACGCCGACAAGCACAACGATGCCAACGGCGAAGACAACCGCGACGGCCACAACGACAACTGCAGCGCCAACTGGGGCACGGAAGGCCCGACCGACGACACCGCCATCCAGGCCCTGCGTGAACGCGTGACACGCGCGCTACTGGCGACGGTGTTCTTCTCCAACGGCACGCCGATGCTGCTGGCGGGTGACGAGTTTGGCCGCACGCAGGACGGCAACAACAACGCCTATTGCCAGGACAACGCCCTGTCGTGGCTCGACTGGTCAATGCTGGAGAAAGACCCTGGGCAGGCACTTGCGCGCTATACGGCGCGGCTCATCGCGTTGCGCAAGGAAAGCCCCGCATTGCGCTGGCCGCATTACGTGCACGGCAACACCGAGATCCTGCCCGGCGTGCAGGACATCGCCTGGTTCGATGAGCGCGGCCAGGTGCTCTCGCCCGAGGCGTGGAACGACAGCGAGGCGCGGGCGTTGGCGCTTCGTCGCGCATGTGTCGAGACTATCGACGGAGAAGCGCGCCCGCATGTGGCGCTGCTGCTCATCAACGGCGCGGCGACGGACCTCACGTTCACGCTGCCCGAGCCTGCCATGGATTGGCAAATCGCCATCGACAGCGCAGCACCGGAGCAGGACACCCGTCCGCACGGCAGCGGCACGCTCAAGGTTGGGGGGCGCAGCGTCGTGCTGCTGCTCGCCACGCAACTCGCCACGATCGCCCACATTGCCGGGCAGCCCGATGCGGACGTCAGCGGTGAAACCCTGGGCCAGGTTCCCGAAACGCACCACGCACTGCAGGACGACACGCCCGGGCAACCCGCCACCGACGACGAGCGCACCGCCCCAACCGCAGGCCAAGCCGCCAACGACGACACTGGAGACGCCACGCAATGACCGCACCTGCCCCCCGGTTTGCGCACGACATGCCATTCGGCGCCACTGTCCTGGCGGATGGCAACACCCGCTTCCGCCTGTGGGCGCCGGACGCGACCGCCGCGTGGGTCGAGATCGATGACGCGCGGGGCGACGTGGCCATCCGCATGGATGCCGAGCCCGAGGGTTGCTACGCAGCGGTCGCCCCCGTGAGTGCCGGCACGTGCTATCGGTACCGCATCACCAACCGGGACGGCGTGACGCTGTCCGTGCCCGACCCGGCCGCTCGCGCACAGTGGCAGGACATTCCCGGCCCAAGCCTCGTCGTCGATCCGCAGCGCTACCGCTGGCAGCACGCTGGCTGGCAGGGCCGGCCCTGGCACGAGACCGTGCTGTATGAACTGCACGTCGGCACGCTGGGCGGCTTCAAGGGCGTGCGCGGGCGGCTGCCCGAACTGGCGCGGCTGGGCATCACGGCCATCGAGCTGATGCCGGTGGCGGAGTTTCCGGGCGCGCGCAACTGGGGCTACGACGGCGTACTGCCCTTTGCGCCCGACGCCAGCTACGGCACGCCGGACGACCTCAAGGCCTTGATCGACACCGCGCACGGGCTGGGCATGATGGTGTTTCTCGATGTGGTCTACAACCACTTCGGGCCCGACGGCAACTACCTGCACCACTACGCGCGCAGCTTCTTCCGCGACGATGTGCATACGCCCTGGGGCGCCGCCATCGATTTCCGCATGCCGCAGGTGCGTGAGTTCTTCATCCAGAACGCGTTGATGTGGCTGATGGAATACCGCTTCGACGGCCTGCGGCTCGACGCCGTGCACGCCATCACCGAGCGCGACTGGCTGGGCGAACTCGCCGCGCGCGTACGGCTGTCGGTGGAGCCCGGCCGGCATGTGCATCTGGTGCTGGAGAACGAGCACAACGCCGCGTCGCTGCTGCGCGATGGCGATACCCATGGCGACTTCGACGCGCAGTGGAACGACGACGGCCACAACGTGCTTCACGTGCTGCTGACGGGTGAGCGCGAGGCCTACTACGCCGCTTATGCCGATGCGCCTGCGCAGCGCTTGGCGCGCGTGCTGCAAGACGGCTTCTGCTACCAGGGTGAGCCATCACCCATCCATGAAAACGCACCACGTGGCGAACCGAGCGCACATCTGCCGCCCACCGCGTTCGTGCTGTTCCTGCAGAACCACGATCAGATCGGCAACCGCGCCTTTGGCGAACGGCTGACGCAGCTCGCCCACCCCGATGCATTGCACGCCGCGCAGGTGCTATTGCTGCTGGGCCCACAGATTCCGATGCTGTTCATGGGCGAGGAATGGGGCAGCACATGCCCCTTCCTGTACTTCACCAGCCACCACGGCATGCTGGCCGAAGCCGTGCGGGAAGGCCGGCGCCGCGAGTTTGCCAAGTTCGAGGCATTTGCCGATCCGCACCAGCGCGAACGCATTCCCGACCCGAACGACGAGCGCACCTACCTCACCTCCTGCCCCGGCGAGGCGAACCTCGCCGACCCGGGACAGCTCAACACACTGAACCGCACACACCGCCTGCTGGCACTGCGCCACGCAGAGATCATTCCGCGCCTGCCCAATGCGCGCGCGCTCGATGCGGTGGCACTGGGCCATGCCGGGGCCCTTGCGCGCTGGCGCATGGGCGATGGCAGCGTGCTCACGCTGATGGTGAATCTGTCGGATCAACCCGTGGCGGTGCCCACGGTGCTGGCGGGCAGCCCCGCCGATCTGCTGCACGAATCGCGCGAGGGCGCGGCCGCTGCGCTCATCGCGCATCGCCTGCCGGAGCGTGCGTGCGTGGCATTGCTGCACACCCCATCGCCCACCTGACGTCTGACAACACCAACGGGCCAACGCACCATGGACCGCACGACCCCCTCCTCAGGCACGCAGCGCACGCCGCTCCAGCAACTGGCCACGGATGCCGGGCTACTGGTCGACTGGGAAGACGCTGCCAGCCGCCCCATGCGCGTAGCCGACGAAGTGCTGCGCGCGGTGCTCTTTACGCTGGGGCTGCCGGCCGGCACGCCGACCCAGGTATCGGAAAGCCAGGCCCGCCTGCGCGCAGAAGCCGAAGCGGTGGCCATACCGCCGCTTGTAACCGGCGTGGTCGGACAGCCGATCGTGCTGCAGACCTCGGCGCCGCAAGCCGCGTTGCTGGGCGGCCAAATCTATCGTGTCGACTTTGAATTCGACGGCAGCACGGAGGGCAAGATCAGCGTCAGCGCAAGCGAGCACCATGCAACGCTGCGCCTGGCGCCGGTGCAGGCCGTGGGCTACCACCGCCTGACCATCGACGCGGGGCCGGGCACCGTGATCGAAGCCACGCTCGCAATTGCGCCTGCGCGTTGCTATGGCGTGGCCGACGCGCTGCGCCAGCACGATCGCCCGGCCGACACCCGCCTGTGGGGCGCCTCCGCACAGCTCTACGGCTTGCGATGCGATCCCGCACGCGCCGCCAGCAGCGCGGGCCTTGGCGACTACACCGCTGCGGGCACGCTGGCGCGGCATCTCGCGCAGCGCGGTGCGGATGCATTGGCGCTCAGCCCCGTGCATGCCATGTTCACGGCCGACGCGCGTCGCTATTCACCGTACTCGCCATCGAGCCGCCTGTTCCTGAACGCGTGGATGATCGACCCGGCCGCGCTCTTTGGGGACGAAGCCGTGCGACAGGCCGTCGTCGACTGCGATCTTGTCGCGGACTACGCTCGCCTGGAAGCCGCACAGCTCATCGACTGGCCGGCCAGCGGCAACGCCCGCATGACGGTGCTGCGCGCGCTGCATCGCCGCTTGCTGCAGGCGCCGCTTGGAGACACCGTCGCCCAGATGCTGCTGGACGATTTTCGCGCGTACTGCATTGATGGCGGCACGAGCCTGCGCGATCACGCGCACTTTGAGGCACTGAATGCGCACCTTGGGCCCGCGCATTGGAAGCAGTGGCCCGAGCAGTATCAACATCCGAGCTATCTTGGCGTGCAGGCCTTCGCACGCGAGCATGAAGATGCAGTGAATTTCCACCTCTTCCTGCAATGGGCTGCGGCACGCCAGTGGGCCCTTGCGCAACGCACCGCGCAGAACGCCGGCATGGCCATCGGCCTCATCGCCGACCTCGCTGTGGGCACCGACAGCGCGGGCAGCCATGCATGGGCCCGGCAGCGCGACTTGCTGATCGGCGTGACGGTGGGGGCGCCACCCGATGTGTTCAACGCGCAGGGCCAGGGCTGGGGGCTGACGACATTCAGCCCGCGCGCCATGCGCACGCAAGGCTTCTCGGCGTTTATCGAGATGCTGCGCGCAGTGATGGCCGTGCCCGGCGGCGTGCGCATCGACCACGTGCTCGGGCTGATGCGGCTGTGGGTGATTCCCGATGGCGCCCGTCCGCTCGACGGCGTGTACCTGCGCTACCCGATGCAGGATCTGCTGCGGCTGGTGGCGCTGGAATCGTGGCGCAACCGCTGCATCGTCATTGGGGAAGACCTCGGCACCGTACCGCCTGGCCTGCGCGACAAGCTTGCCGACGAGGGCCTGCTTGGCATGCGCATCCTCTGGTTCGAGCGCGAGTACACGCGCGACGATGCCCCCTTCAAGGCGCCGCGCACATGGGCCCCGGCATCGGTGGCGATGACGAGCACGCACGATCTGCCCACGCTCGTCGGCTGGTGGATCGGCAACGATCTGCGCTGGCAAGCCCAGCTCGGCCTGCTGCCCGCCGGCATGACCGAGGGCGAAGCGCACGCACGCCGCATGGACGATCGCGCCGCGCTGGTGGCGGCCTTTGCAGAGCACAACCGGCTGGTGCTGGCCGATGGCGGTGTGCCGATGATCGGCGTGGCGCCGCTGCAGGCTGCGTTGGAACAGGCGCGCGCGGCCACTGCAGCACAAGCCGAAGTCATCCTGCAAGCCAGCGCGCAGGACTTTGCCACGGCGGCCACCGTTTTCACGGGCGCTGCCAACACGCCGCTTGCGCTGGTGCCGCTGGAAGACCTGCTGGGCCTTGTCGAACAGCCGAACCTGCCAAGCACGATCGACACCCACCCGAACTGGCGGCGTCGCCTGCCTGGGCCGTCCGGCACGCTGCTCGACACGCCCACGGTGCAAGCGCGCCTGTACGCGCTGGCCAACGCGCGCAACAGCACGTCATGAGCGAACAGACCACCCTCCTCGCCCCCGTCACCCTCCAACGTGTGCCCCGCGCTACGGTGCGGCTGCAATTGCACCGCGACTTCACGTTCGACCATGCGCGCGCGTTAGTGGATGACTTCGCCGCGCTCGGCATCTCGCATCTCTACACGTCGCCCATCACCACGGCGCAGCCAGGCTCCACACATGGCTATGACGTAGTCGACCCTACACACGTGAACCCCGAGCTGGGGGGTGAACGCGCGCTAGAACAGTTGGTGGATGCGCTGCATGCGCGTGGCATGGGCCTCATCGTCGATATCGTGCCGAACCACATGGGCGTGGGCGGCGCACACAACGCGTGGTGGCTGGACGTGCTCGAATCCGGGCCCGACAGCGCCTACGCCAACTTCTTCGATATCGACTGGCAGCCGCCCAACCCGGCGCTGCGCAACAAGGTGCTCGCGCCTTTCCTGGGCGAGAACTACGCCGACGCACTGGCCGGCGGCCGACTGCAACTCGCCTACGACGACACAGCCGCCCGGCTGGCCATTGCGTACTACGACCACCGGTTCCCGATTGCGCTGGCCGACTACGCGACGCTGCTTCGTGCCGGCAACGCCGACACCGCCACACACGCGGTGGCCGACCGCTTTGCCGCGCTCGGCACGATCCGCTCACTGCGCACGCGCCGCGAGCGTGCCGATGAAGCACGCGACGCGCTGCGCAACCTCGCCAGTACGGAAGCCGGCGCTGCACACATTGCCGGGGCCCTGCGCACGATCAACGCGCAACCCGATCAACTTGAAGCCCTGATGGCGCGCCAGCATTGGCGCCTTGCCCACTGGCGCACCGCTAACGACGAGATCAACTGGCGCCGCTTCTTCGACATCGGCTCACTGGCCGGCCTGCGCATGGAGCGCGCCGAGGTGTTTGAAGCGACGCACGCGCTGCTCTTCCGGCTTTATCGCCTGGGCTGGATTGACGGTGTGCGCATCGACCACGTGGATGGTCTGGCCGACCCAGCCGCGTACTGCCGCCAGCTACGCCGCCGCCTGCAAGCCGAACACGCGGCACGCCCTGCTGACCGGCTCACGAGTCGCCCGTGGATCGTTGTCGAAAAGATCCTCGCCCCCGATGAAGCCATGCGCACCGACTGGGGCGTCGACGGCACCAGTGGCTACGACTTCATGAATCAGGTGGGCGCGCTGTTGCACGACGCGCACGGCGAGACCGCGCTCACGCAGGGCTGGCTGGAATGGATCGGGGCGCCGGCGGCTGAAGCCCCGTTTTCGGCCACAGCAGTACCGGCACGCCGCCAGATCCTGCATGCGCACTTTGCGGCAGAACTCGATGCAGCCACGTCAGCACTGCACGCGGTGGCACAGCAGAACCGCAGCAGCCACGACATGACGTGGCACGCCATCCGTCGTGCGCTTGCTGAGGTGATCGTCCACTTTCCCGTGTATCGCACCTATGCGAATGCGCAACAGCGCGATGCGCAGGATTCGGCCATCGTGCAAACCGCCATGTCGGGGGCGGCAACCTGCCTGCGGCGCATTGATCAACCGGTGCTCGGCTGGCTCGATGCCTGGCTGGGCAGGCAACCTGCCGGGCAGGACAAGCTGCGCCAACTCGCATTGCGGCGGTGCCAGCAGTTGTCGTCGCCGGTGGCGGCCAAGGCGGTGGAAGACACGGCGTGCTACCGCTACGGGCGCCTGCTGTCGCGCAACGAGGTCGGCGCGGATCCGGGCGAGTTCTCGATGAGCGCCAACGCGTTCCATCACGCCATGCAAGCGCGCGCCCACACCTGGCCGCACGCGATGCTCGCCACCGCCACGCACGACCACAAGCGCGGCGAAGACGTGCGCGCCCGGTTGGCCGTGCTGTCGGAACGTCCCACGCAGTGGTTGGCCGCCGCACACCAATGGCGCACAGAACACGCTGCATGGGTGCGCCAATTGCCGACCGGCCCAGCCCCCTCACCCGCCGCTCAGTGGATGCTGTATCAGACACTGGTGGGGATCTGGCCTGCGGATCTGGACTGGCATGACGCCGATGCCGTGCGCGAGCTGGCCGAGCGTGTCGCGCAGTGGCAGGAAAAGGCGCAACGCGAAGCCAAGCTGCGCACCGACTGGTTCGCGCCCGATGCAGAGTACGAAGCCGCCAGCCGCGATTTCGTCTTGACGCTGCTGACGGGCGAGGCCGCCCCGACCTTCCTGCCTTCCCTCTCGGCCTTCGTGCAAAGCGTGGCCCCGGCCGCGGCCATCAACAGCCTCGCCCAGACCTTGCTGCGCACCACGTTGCCCGGCGTGCCCGACCTATATCAGGGCGCTGATTTCTGGGACACCAGCCTCGTTGATCCCGACAACCGCCGGCCCGTCGACTATGCCGCGCGGCATCGCGCATTGCGGGCATTGCACGTGCATGCCGGACACAGCCTCGCATCGCTGCTGACGCATTGGACCGATGGCCGCATCAAGCAAGCCGTGCTGGCACGTGCTCTTGCCCTGCGTGCCGCGCTGCCAGCGGTGTTCGAATCCGGCGACTACCAACCGCTGGCCGTAACCGGCAGCGGCGCACACCACGTGCTGGCGTTTGCGCGTGTGCATGGCGCCCAGGCGGTCGTCGCGATCGTGCCGCTGCATGCCTCCGCCTTGCTGGGCCATACCGCCGCACCAACCTTTGCGGACGGCGCGTGGCGGGACACCACGGTCTGCCTGCCGGCCGCGCTTTCGCACACGCCGCTGCATAGCGCTTTTGACGGCCAGACCCTGCACAGCCCCCGCCTTGCGTTGGGGCAGGTGCTCGCCCACCTGCCAGTCGCCCTGCTGCACACCTGACCGCCGTTTCACCTCCGCTCGGGTTAACACCGACTGCACCGTCTCCTGCTGCGCCCTAGAATTCCTCTATTCATATAGATGACTAGAGTAATGCGTGATGAACGCGACGCTCACGTCACCCGGAGGAGACCGCATGTTCGGCTGGTTCAAAGAGATTTCGAAAGGGGAAAAGCGCACGTTCTGGGCCTGCTTTGGCGGCTGGGCGCTCGACGCGCTGGACGTGCAGATGTTCAGCCTCGTCATCCCGACCATCATCGCGGCCTGGCACATCGGCAAGACTGAGGCCGGGCTGGTGTCGGGCGTCACGCTGGTGGCGTCCGCGCTGGGCGGCTGGATTGCCGGGGCGTTGACCGACCGCTTCGGCCGTGTGCGCACGCTGCAAATCACGGTGCTGTGGTTTTCGCTGGCCACATTCGCCTCGGCCTTCGCGCAGAACTTCGAGCAGTTCCTGGTGCTGAAGGCCATTCAGGGCTTTGGCTTTGGCGGCGAATGGGCGGCGGGCGCCGTGCTGATGGCCGAGAGCATTCGCGCCAGCCACCGCGGCAAAGCCATGGGCACCGTGCAGAGCGCGTGGGCCGTGGGCTGGGGCGCGGCGGTGCTGCTGTATGCGCTCACCTATTCCTTCATCGAGCCGGACCTCGCCTGGCGCGTCATGTTTGCTGCGGGGTTGCTGCCGGCGCTGCTCATCATCTACATCCGCCGTGGCGTGAAGGAACCCGTGCCGGCCGCCAAGCCGGATGCGAACGCCAATGCGATGCCGATCTCGCGCTTTCCGCTGCTCGACATCTTCCGCCCGCAGGTGCTGCGCATGACGCTGATCGGCGGCCTGCTTGGCGTGGGCGCACACGGCGGCTACTACGCGCTGATGACGTGGCTGCCGACGTATCTCAAGACGGAGCGCCACCTGTCGGTGCTGGGCACGGGCGGCTACCTGGCCGTGATCATCTTCGCCTTCTGGTGCGGCTGCGTGGCCAGCGCGTGGCTGCTGGATGTGCTCGGCCGCCGCGGCAACATCCTGCTGTTCTCGTGCTGCTGCGTGGTGACGGTGCTCGTGTATCTGCTGGTGCCGCTGTCGGATGGCGCGATGCTGGTGCTGGGCTTTCCGCTGGGCTTCTTTGCGGCGGGCATTCCAGCCAGCATGGGCGCGCTGTTCAACGAGCTGTATCCGCAGGGCGTGCGCGGTACGGGCGTGGGCTTTTGCTACAACTTCGGCCGCGTGGTGTCTGCCGCCTTCCCGGTGCTGGTCGGCAAGATGAGTGCATCGATGTCGCTGGGCACGGCCATCGGCATCGACGCGGCCATCGCCTATTCGATCGTCGCGGTGGCGGTGCTGATGCTGCCCGAGACGAAGGGCCGCGACCTCGCCGCCGTGACCGTCTGAACACCCATCACAAAACCATGACGACGCACTCGATCCGTCGCCGCCAGGAGACCCCATGCCCACTCGCCGCGCCTTCAACACTGGGTTGCTTGCCATGCTAGGTTCCACCGCCCTTGCCGGCTGCGCCACCACCAGCAACATCTCGCGCGGAGGCCCCGCTCGCATCACCGCCATCGACACGCACGCGCATGTATTCGAGCGCGGCTTGCCGCTGGCCGGTGCGCGCCGCTATGCGCCCACCTATGACGCACCGCTGTCGGCCTACCTCGCGCAGCTCGACGCGCATGGCGTGTCGCACGGCGTGCTGATCCAGCCAAGCTTCCTGGGGGTCGACAACAGCTATCTGTTGGCCGCGCTCAAGCAAGCGCCCCAGCGCCTGCGCGGTGTGGCCGTGATCGACCCGGCCGCGCCCGAGACCTTGCTCACGCAGATGAACGCCGAGGGCATCGTCGGCATTCGCCTGAACCTGATCGGTGCGGCAGACCCGCAATTGAAATCGCCCGTGTGGCAAGCCGCGCTGGCACGCCTGCATGCGCTCGGCTGGCATGTGGAATTGCATGTCGAGGCACGCCGCCTGCCCGCGCTGCTGCAGCCGCTGCTGGATGCGCAGGTGAACGTGGTGGTTGATCACTTCGGCCGCCCCGATCCGGCGCTCGGTGTGGACGACCCCGGCTTTGCCGCATTGCTCGCCGCTGGCCGCTCGCGCCGCGTGTGGGTGAAGATTTCCGGCGCTTACCGGAACGGCGCCAACGGCCGCGGCGAAGCCATCGCCCAGGCCGCCATGCCGCGCCTGAAGGATGCACTCGGCCTGGACCGCCTCGTCTGGGGCAGCGACTGGCCGCACACGCAGTTCGAATCGCAAATCAACTACGACAAGATGTGGGCCTTCGCCGGTGTGCTGCTGCCCAACGCAGCAGACCGCAAGCAGGTGCTGATCGACACGCCCGCGCAGTTGTTCCGCTTCGTCTGAACGCGCAACTGCTGCTGCCGCCCGCGCGATACCCCATTTCGCGAATCACGAATTTCGCCGCGCGGGCCGCGCTCCTACACTGGCCGCTCCTCATCCCAACAAGCCACAAGGAGCAGCCATGCAGCAGCATCGACTCGTCGACCAGCAATTCGGCCAGGTCGCCCAGGCCTACCTGACCAGCGCAGTGCATGCGCAGGGCGCCGATCTGGACGCGCTGGCGGCGCTGGCGCAATCGGTGCCGCATGCCAAGGTGCTTGATCTTGGCTGCGGCGGCGGGCACGTGAGCTTTGCGATGGCGCCGCACGTGGCGGCCATGGTGGCGTATGACCTGTCGGAAGACATGCTCAGCGTGGTGGCCGCCGAAGCAGCGCGCCGCGGCCTTGTGCAATTGCACACGCAAGCCGGCCGCGCCGAGAGCCTGCCCTTTGACGATGCCGCGTTCGATATCGTTGCCACGCGTTTTTCTGCTCACCACTGGTACGACGTGCGCAAGGGCCTGGCTGAAGCGCGCCGCGTGCTCAAACCCCGCGGCAAGCTCGTCATCGTGGATATCGTCGCGCCGGAAGCACCGCTGCTCGACACGCTGCTGCAAACCGCCGAGGTGCTGCGCGACGCGTCGCACGTACGCGACTACCGTGTGTCCGAATGGCAGGCCATGCTGGCCGAGGCCGGTTTCCAGCCTGGCACCCCGCGCACGTGGAAGCTGACGATGGCCTTCGACAGCTGGATCGCCCGCATCCGCACCCCGCAGGTGCGCGCAGATGCCATCCGCGACCTGTTCGACCGCGCGGCCGATGAAGCACGCACGTACTTTGCCGTGGCGCCCGACCATTCATTTGCCATCGACGCGATGCTGATCGAGGCCACCTGAGCCATGTGAGCCGCTTGAACTCCTCGGGCGCCTCCATCCTTCTCATCCTTTTTGTCACACCCGTTGGAGGGATGCCGCGATACGGCGCCGTTTTCAGGGTTTCGCTTAATCCAGAATGAAAAAAATGTGATATCGGAACACGTGTACGAACGCGGGGTTGCCGGTAGCCTTCCGGGTTACCGTCGATCCTGGTCGGCATTGGCGCGCGGCCACTGCGCCGACTTCCGATTTCCATGTACGCCCTGTTCCCCGCCTTCGTCTCGTCGCTCTTCCTGTTCTACGGCGTCTACGTCGTGACCACGCGCGGCCGCACGCGCGCGAGCCTGGCGTTTCTCGGCATGACAACGCTCACGTGCCTGTGGCAAGGCATCTGGGCGTTTCTCTTCCAGACGCAAGACGTGGGCGCAGCCCAGGTGCTCGCCAAGCTCGGCTGGATCGCCATCCTCGTCATGCCGACCATGCTCTATCACTTTGCCGTGGAGGTGGCCGAGGCACCGGGTGAGCGGCGCTGGCTCGTGGCTGCCTATGCGCTGGACGCTATGCTGATCGCGCTGCTGCTGACCACCAATCTCGTCATCGACGGTGTGTATCAGTTCCACTTCGGGTTCTATCCGAAGGCAGGCGTGCTGGAGGCCGTGCATATCGTCCAGACAGCCGCGCTGGTCACGCGCGGCATGTGGGTGCTCTACCGCGAGCAGCAGCATGCCACGGCCGAGAAGCGCAAACGACTGCTGACGTGCCTCGTCGGCGTGGGACTGATTTCGTTGGCGGCAGCCGACTACGCAGTCAACTACGGCATGGCGTTCTACCCGCCGGGGGTGCTACCCCTGGCCATTGCGCTCGGGATCATCGCCGTGGGCGTGGTCAAGTTCGACTTGATGCGCCCTTACGCACTGGCTGCCACCGTGGCACACGAGGTGCGCACGCCGCTGACGACCATCCGCTTGCAGGCAGCAGAAATCGCCCGCGCCTGGCCAGACGTCTATCGCGGCTATCAGCTCGCCATCGACAACGGCCTTTGCCAACCGCCGCAGCATCCGGCCATGCTGGACCGCCTGTCCAAACTGGCGGGAGCCATCACGTCGGAAGTCGCGTCCGCACACAGCGTGATCGAGATGGCCCTGGCCTCCGTCACGCTGGAGCGCCTGGACCGTCGCACCTTCGCGGCCCATTCGCTGCACGAATGCGTCCAGACGGCCGTGGCGCAGTACCCGTTCCAGGCTGGTGAGCGCGAACGCGTGCAGGTGCAGGCGTTCAACGCCGACTGGCGTTTCGTGGGCTCCGACACGCTGCTGGTGTATGTGCTCTTCAACCTGCTCAAGAATGCGCTGCATGCCATCCAGATTGCGCGCAAGGGGCACATCGAAATCTCCGCCCGCCAGGATGGAGACGCCTATGTGCTCGTGGTGCGCGACAGCGCCACCGGCATTCCGCCCAGCGTGCAGCGCCGCATGTTCGACCCGTTCTTCTCCACCAAGCATGTCGGCAAGGGCTCGGGCGTGGGCCTGACGTTCTGCCGCCGCGTCATGCAGGCATTTGGCGGGCGCATCCAGTGCGAATCTGTGGTTGGGGAATACACGCTGTTCTCCATGCGGTTTCCCCAACCTCCTGCTATCTGACGTTCACACCTTCAGAACGTCAGGACACGTGCGCCAGCTCCGGCAGCGTGTCCAGCTCATACGACTTCACACGCGTGCGCACGTGGTCGGGCAAGCGCTGAATCACGCGCTCGGCGTTGGCGCACACCACCTGCTGATACCCTAGCGACACCAGCCGCCCGCCTGAAACAAACCGGAACACCATGTAGAACGAGCACGGCTGCACCCGGAAGGTGTTCAGGTGGCATTCCACGCGCTGAAACGGGAATGTCTCTTCAACGAATTCCTGATGCGCGAGCTTGGTCACGAAGATCACGCGCCCGCTCATGAGCAGGTCCGCGTCGATGCATTCGTGAAACCACCGCTCGCGCACCACACCCTGCCACTCGAAATACCGGGCGAAATACGTGTTGGCGTAGGCGTTGGAATCCTTCAGATAGACATCGAAGGCGTGCTGGAACGTCTGCTGCGCGGAAATAGCTTCGGGCAGCTCGGCATTGCGCAGATAGTGGTTGACGACTGTGGCAATGGATTGGCCTGTCGGCATCGCATACTCCAAGAATGGAATTGGCTGCTGGCGGCAGCCGCGCATGCGCGGTGATCCCGCGCATGTGTCCATTCTTCCGAGGCACTTGCCGTTGCGTAACAAGCCAATGCCGTAGCCCTACGAACGGGCGGCCTACTCCCCGCCCGCAACACTCCGCAGCCCCGGCGGACTCTGATGAAAGCGGAACGTATTGCGCCCGCTGCGCTTGGCATCGTAGAGCGCCGCATCGGCCCATTCCAACAATACGTCCAGGTGTTCGTCGGCGGGCGTAAGGGTGACAGCGCCCGCCGACAGCGTGACGTACGGCGCGGCAACGGACGCCGCGTGCGGTTCGGCCCGTTCTGCCACCATGGCCACCGCACGCGCCACGGCCAGCCGGGCCTCGTCGCGATCCAGGTCAAACAGCATGGCGACGAATTCTTCTCCGCCCACACGCGCGATGAAGTCATCGGGGTGGCGGCACGCCGTGCCCAGCGTGTCGGCCACCATGCGCAGGCAATCGTCGCCACGCAGGTGGCCGTAGGTGTCGTTGTATTGCTTGAAGCAGTCGATGTCGAACAGCGCCAGCGTGACAGGGCGCTTGTCACGGCGGGCGTGGTCGAACAGGCGCGGGGCCTGTGTCTCAAAAAAGCGCCGGTTGAACAGGTGCGTAAGTGCGTCACGGTTGACGTCTTTCTCCAGCACGCTGAGCTTGGCTTGCGTGCGCTGCAACTCGCCGCGCAGTGCATCCTGGGCGCTGGCCATGCCGGCACGCTGCAACTGCTCGACCGTCACGTCGCGCAGCAGCAGGAATACGCCGGCATGCCGGCCGCGCGCGTCGCTCAAGCCTTCGAGCGTGACTTCCAGCGTGCGACCCGTGTCGGGCAACCAGACTTGATGGCGGTTCGGCAGGCGCGTACGCTCAAACTCGCGCAGGATGCCGGCCACGTTCAGCACGCCTGGCGGCATTGCATGCACCTTGGCAGTCGGCAGCAGGTGGCGCGCGGCGGCGTTGATGCTGGCGATGGAGCCATCGCGGGCGAGCACGATGCAACCATCACGCATGGATTCGATGATCTTGCCGCGAGCATAAGCGGCGGTATCGCGCAGGCGCGGCCGCAAGACGATCCAGCCGAGCAATGCTGTGCTGACGGCAAACGTGGCGGGTGTGAGATCGCCGCCGAGCGCCGTCGTCCAACGCTGCAGATAGGCAAGATGCGCCACCAGCGGCAGCAGTTGCCCGATGACAAGCGCCAGCCGCACCTGCGTGCGCGACGACACATAGAGCCCGGAGGCAACCTCGTCGATGGGCAACACCAACAGCACTAGGCTGATAGCCAGCAGCACGTAGTTGTAGGCGGTGGCCACCCAGAACATGCGCCCGTGCTCGAACACCGCGCCCCGTATGCCGTCGATGACGACGAAACGCGCATCAAGCCATACCAGGTGATGCAGTTCATTGGTAGCGACCAGCCCGACGAATCCGGCGCCCACGAGCAGCGTCAACACCCAACCCACGCGCACCAGCAGCAATGCATTGAGCTCTGGCCGTATGAGGCCAACGACCATGCGCAGCCACGCGGCCGGCACCATCATGATCCCGAGATAGGCAACTTTGGCCCAGCCCACGCGCACGGGCATCTCGAAGCTGACGACTTCCATGAGGCGCGCGCCGCTCCAGAGTGCGGTACCGAGCGCCAGCAGCATGAAGGCGGAGACTTCCGTGTCATCGCGACGCGGCCATGAGAGGCCAATCAGCGCGATCGAAACGAGTGCAGCGCAAGCCAGTGCAGCGATCAGCATGATCGGCACGCCCAGTGCGCATAGGGATGCCGGCGAATGACGACGCCAGCGGGTTGGTCCACGTGTATTCCCCGTTCGTTCGTTGTTTCTTGCAGTGTATCGACCACTGTTGCCGGGTGATTGACTGCGTGGTGCGCACTTGATCACCTTCCAGCGCTATCGGCATGAAATGTAAAAACTGAAGGCCCGTGCGGCTTTGCGGCGCATGGCGGGGCCTGCGCGCGTTGAGAGCGGCATATCGGGTTGCCGAAGAATTCGTTTGCGCGGCGTAGGAATCACCTGCACGCTGGACTACCGAAAAGCTCGGAGCTGTCATGCGCTCCTGTTTTTTGGGTATTTGGGGGCGGTGTCCGTGCTGCGCTGTCCCGCTATGCAGCGGGGGATGGAGCACCGCCCAAATGGGTGGCGCCCGCCCCTCCGGACGCCCCCTGCCACAGGCCGACCGGGCAACGCTTTTGCGCACGGGCGAACGTCCCGTTTCGGATGCCGTGACTTGAGCGACACCGCTATCTTGGCTTCACAAAACGTCGGTATCATCGAACACATGACCGATACCCGCGCCACAGCCCATCTCTATCCCGCGCACGACCTGGCGATCTGCACTGACGCCAACACCGCCGTCGAGCGCATCACCGCCATTTACGAGCGCTCTGCGCAGGCCATCCGCGATCGTTTCCACGCGTTTGCGCGGGGCGAAGATTGCAGCGAAGACCTGTCCGCCTGCTACCCCTACCTCGGCATCACCGTCGACCCGAAAACGCTGGTGAGCGACGCGCGGCCGGCGTGGGGCACGGTGGCGTATCCGGGCGTGTACGGCACGACGCTCACGCGGCCGGATCTCTTCCGTGATTACTACCGCGTGCAGATCGAACGGCTGCTGCACTATCACAACAGCCCTGTCGTGGTGGGCGTGAGCAACCGGCCGATCCCGCTGCCGTTCGTGGTGGAAGCGTCCACCGTGGATATCACGCCGGAACAGGCGCGCGCGTTGGGTGGCGCCTTCACGCTGCCCGACCTCGCTCAGATCGATGATTCCATCGCCAACGGCACCTACCGCCCCATCGGCGACGAACCGCAGCCGCTGTCGATGTTCACGGCCGAGCGGGTCGACCTCGCCCTGCAGCGCCTGTATCACTACACCGCGACGCACCCGAAGCACTTCCAGCGCTTCGTGCTGTTCACCAACTACCAGCGCTACGTCGATGAGTTTGCCGCCCTTGGGCGCAAGCTCATGGAAGACGGCAACGACGAAGGCTACATCCGCTTTGTCGAGCCCGGCGACACCGAACACGAACTCGGCACGCCCGCACCGGACGACTCCCACCGCATCAAGGGCCTGCCGCAAATGCCCGCCTACCACCTGGTGCGCGAAGACCGCCTGGGCGTGACGCTGGTGAACATCGGCGTGGGCCCGTCCAACGCCAAGACCATCACCGACCATCTGGCCGTGCTGCGTCCGCATTGCTGGATGATGATCGGCCACTGCGGCGGCTTGCGCCGTTCGCAGCAGCTGGGCGATTACGTGCTCGCGCACGCCTATGTGCGCGACGACCACGTGCTCGACCAGGACCTGCCGCCGTGGGTGCCCGTGCCGCCCATCGCCGAGATCCAGGTGGCGCTGCAGGAGGCTGTGGCGCGCATCACGGGGCTCTCGGGCGCCGACATGAAATCGCGCATGCGCACCGGCACGGTGGTCTCCACCGACGACCGCAACTGGGAGCTGAAGTACCAGGCGCTGTACAGCCGCTTCAACCAGTCGCGCGCCATTGCCATCGACATGGAAAGCGCGACCATTGCCGCCAACGGCTTCCGGCTGCGTGTGCCCTACGGGACCCTGCTGTGCGTATCGGACAAGCCGCTGCACGGCGAGCTGAAGCTGCGCGGCATGGCCAACCTGTTCTATCGCCAACGTGTGAGCCAGCACTTGGACATTGGCATGGAGGCCGTGCGCCTATTGCGCGAAAGCGGCGTTGAAGCGCTGCACTCGCGCAAGCTGCGCAGCTTTGACGAACCCGCGTTCCGGTAGCGCGGGTTAGCGCGGGGGCTGCTCCGGCAGCGCCTCGCGCAGGAAGTCCAGAAACACCCGCACCACTTCGGGCAAGGTGCGGCCCGCCAGGGTCTGCAGTTCCACCGTCCGCCCACGCATGCCGCGCTCGCGGATCTCCGCGGCATGCAGCTCACCGCGCTGCACGCGCTCGCGCACGGTGATCTCCCCGGCAATGCCCAGGCCGCCGCCTTGCAGCACGAAACTCAAGAGCCCATCGAAGCGGTTGCTGACCAGCACCGGCTCGAACACGAGCCCGCGTTGGCTGCAGCCCATGTCGAACAACTGGCGCACCGTGTTGTCCGGCCCGGAAAGCGCTATCGGAAATGGGTGCATCTGCGCGAGCGTCACGCTGTTGAACTTCGCCAGCGGGTGGTCGGGCCGCATGATGGCGAACACCGAGCCGCGCTGTTGATACGCCACGCGAATGCCCTGCACGGCGGCGCGGCTGTACGTCAGGCCGATGTCCACATCGCCACGCAAGACGGCCTCGGTCACGCGCATGGGCTCTTCAGCGCGCAGGTCGAACTGGATGCCAGGATGCCGCTCCCGAAACGCCACGATGGCGCGTGGCACAAACTCGATCGCAAAGCCATCGGAGCACGCAATGCGCACGCGGCCGCGCTGCAGCCCTTGCAGGCCCTGAATATCCGAGACCACGCGCTCCGCCTCCAGCGCCCCGCGCAGGGCATGCGCGGCAAGCAGTTCGCCGGCGGCGCTGGGCCGCATACCGCGCGGCTGACGCTCGAACAGCGGCACGCCCAGCAGCTCTTCAAGCATCGCAACTTGCCGGCTGATGGCCGATGCGCTGACGTGCAGGCGCGCGGCCGCCTCCGTCAACGAACCGCTGCGCACAACCTCCAGAAAATAGCGGAGGGACGTCTCCTGCAGGCGATGGGATGACATGAGCGACGTAGGCGCCGGAGCCCTTTTGCTTTGCATAAAACGCAAAGATATCCCAAGAAAATTCTAATGGTCAAAAAGGTGTGGCATACGCAGACTCATCCGGAACTGTTCGATCAGCGGAGTGCCCAG
This sequence comes from Ralstonia sp. VS2407, assembly GCF_052950655.1. Classification (NCBI taxonomy): domain Bacteria; kingdom Pseudomonadati; phylum Pseudomonadota; class Betaproteobacteria; order Burkholderiales; family Burkholderiaceae; genus Ralstonia; species Ralstonia sp. VS2407. The sequence continues at coordinate 62,803 of NZ_JBRFVG010000006.1, read as the reverse complement.
ATGCCCCTTCAGCCCGCAGCCCGTCAAACTGCCTCGCCCCGCGCATCCCATCGCCTTCGGGCGTTGGTGGCGGCCCTCATGCTGGGTGCCGCTGGCTTGGCCGGCGCCACCGAACTCTCTGCGGCAGACGCCGAACGCCATGCGCAGGCAACGTACCGCGAATACTTTCAACTGCTCTCCCTGCCCAATGACGCCATCGCGCCGGAAGATGTCCGCAAGAATGTCGACTGGCTGGAGCAGGCATTCCGTAAGCGTGGCTTCACGACAAGGCAGTTGGCAAACAACGGCAAGCCGATGCTCTATGCCGAAATGCCGAACCCGGATGCTGCCCGTAAAACCGTGCTGTTCTACATGCACCTCGACGGCCAGCCGGTGATTCCCGCACAGTGGGCACAGAAAAGCCCGTGGACACCCGTGCTCAAGCACAAGACCGCACAAGGCAACTGGGAAGAGATCGACTCGGCGCAGCTGTTCAGCGGCCCACTCGTTCCGGAATGGCGGGTATTCGGCCGTTCGTCCGCCGACGACAAGGGCCCGATCATGATGATGCTGGCCGCCATCGACGCACTGAAGGCGAGCGGCGCCCAGCCTGCCGTCAACATCAAGCTCATTCTCGACAGCGAAGAAGAGAAAGGCTCGCCGTCGATCAGCAAGGTGATGCAGGCAAACCGCGACCTGCTGCGCTGCGACGCCATCGTCATCCACGACGGACCCATGCACGCGAGCAACCTGCCAACCCTCGTCTTTGGCAACCGCGGGGCGGCCGAAGCCCGCCTCACCGTCTATGGCGGCAAGGTGCCATTGCACAGCGGGCACTACGGAAACTACGCCCGCGACCCGGCCCAGCAGTTGGCCAACCTGCTGGCATCGATGAAGAACGACGAGGGCCGGGTGACGGTGCCGGGCTACTACGACCACGTGAAGATCAGCGAGGCCGACCGCAAGATCATGGCGGCCGTGCCCGACGACCAGGCAGCGCTCAACAAACGCCTGGGCATTGCGCATGCCGACAAGGTCGGCGCCAATTATCAGGAGGCGATGCAGTACCCGTCATTGAACGTGCGCGGCATGGCCTCTGCGGCCGTGGGCGACAAGGTGGCGAACATCGTGCCAGACAAGGCAGTCGCCGAACTCGACCTGCGAACCACGCCAGACTCCAGCGCAGCCTACCTCGGCAAGCTGATCGAGCAGCACATCGAGCGCCAGGGCTACCACCTCGTCAAGAACGCCCCGACGGATGAAGAGCGCAGCCGTTACGACAAACTGGCCACCTTCACCTATCAAAGCGAAGGTGCAGACGCTGCCGGCTCACCGATCGACTCGGCAGTGGGCACATGGGCCTACACATCGCTGACCGACACGTTTGGTGCCAACCCGGCGCCGGTTCGCATCCGCATGATGGGCGGGACGGTGCCCACCGCAGAAATCGTTGGTGTGCTGCAGGTGCCCTTCGCGATCATTCCGCTGGTCAATGCCGATAACAATCAGCACGCTGCCAACGAGAACCTCCGGATGGGCAACTACGTCAGCGGCGTGCGCACCATCTACGGCCTGCTGACGCACCCGCTGTGACGGTGCTCTGCGCCTAGGCCGGGCGAAACAGCCCATGCAGGCCGAGCGGCGCCACACCGTTCAGGCTTGCCATGGCCACAGGGCCCGCGGCGACCTGTTGTGCATCGAAGGCCGTCAGCCTCGTGCAACCGGCATCCACATCGAACACCGTGCCGATCAGCCAGCCCTCGCCTTCACGGGCGCTGGCCGAGGCCGGCACGAACACGTGTTCCTCCACCAGCGTGCGGTGCCCAAAGCGGTACTGCTCCACCTGCCCGGAATCCGTATCCACACGCATGACGGTGTCGAACCCGTTGAGCGACTGCGGTGTGCCGCTGGACGACGGCGCCGTGTGGGCCACCATGAACAACGCGTGATGACGCTGCGCGGTGCGGCGTGGGTCGATCTTCGGGAATTCGGCCACGTGCCCGGTGCTGAACTGCTTGGCACGGCCGGTGCGCAGGTTCAACTGCACTTGCGTGAAGCGTGCGCCCGGCGACGGGCGGATCTGACCGCGCATCAGTTCACGCAGCGACGTGGTGACGACCGTGGCATCGTCCGAGCGGATGTAGTCGAGATGGACCTCCTGCCCATCCGGCGACGACCACGCGTTGCCCAGATGGAAGACAAAGCCCGCCGGCAACTGCAGCCAACGCATGCGCGTGAGGTCGTCCTTGTCGAGCACGAGCACACGCATGCCCAGCTCCGGCCGCCAGACGTGGGAATCCAGAAACGCCATGCCTGCGCGCGAGCGTTCCACGTCGTACACGAACGGCGGCAGCAGAAACACCAGGTGACGCTGCGTCACGGCAAAGTCGTGCACCATCGCCACGTCCGGCACCTTGAGTGTTTCCACACGCTTGAGCGCACCGTCCGGGCCCATACAGTAGACGGTCAGCAGACCGGCCGCGCTGCTCACGCCAAAGTTCCACAGCGTGCCGTCGGGTTCGACCTTGGGGTGGGCGGAAAACGGCATGCCCTTGTAGTCGTCGCGCCAGGTCTGCACGCCCAGCGTGCGCAGTGAATCCGGATCGACGCGCGTGGCCGAGCCGCCTTCCCACAGCGCAAGCATCTCGTCGCCGTGCATCACCAGGCTGGTGTTGGCCACATTGATGCTGTCGGGCGAAGCGACCGGCTCCATGTCGGGGTTGGCGGTGCCGAATGTCGCGCGCAACGGCCGGCCGGCGGCGGTGTCGGCGATGAACTTGTCCGTGCGCACGAACACGCCGCGGTGCGTCACGCCCTGCTCGCTGATGTCGTAACGCTGGATCATGCCGTCGCCATCAAACAGGTGGTGGTAGCGCACGCCGCCGATCTCATGCCGCGCCGGGCCGTTTCGATAGAGCGCGCCGTGCAACGCGGGCGGGAACCTGCCTTCCACCTTCAGCGCGCGAGTCGGCATGTCGGCGCTCACGCCCTGGTATCCCGCCAGCCACGGGTACTGCACGCGCGCCGCTGCAAACCCGGCAGCCCAAGCGTCCGGGGTGGCGGCCATTACATCGGTCAGGGTCAAACCAAACGGTGCGGCGCCCAAGGCCGCAATGAAGGATCGGCGTTGCATGACGGGACCTCGCTCAAGATCAATGCAAGTGAATCGTCACGCGCTGGTCGCCCTGCACGTCGATGGCAGCATCGTCAAATGCGGGTGGTCCGAAGCGGCCGCGTGCATCGCGGCTAAAACCGTATGGCTCGATGGGAATGCCGGCCGGGTTGGTGCCGAGCTTGGCATCGTTGTTGGCGTCATGGAAGACCGACAACGCGTAGCGCCCCGCCGGCAAATCCGGGTACACGAAGGTGACGCTTGCGCCGGACACGCTATCGACCGCTGCAGTGTCAGCACGGATGGCCGCATCGGGCTTGAGCCAACCAGCGGCGTCGCGGAACATCGCGGCACGCACCGCCCCCTGGCGCCCTTGCGCGCCCTCCACCACCACAGTCAGTGTGGCGGCGGAGGCACTTGCGGCAAGTGCTGTCAGCGTCAGGGCCAGCGCAAGGCGCGGCAGAGAAAACATGGCAGTCATGAACGTCTCCTGAGTGGCCGGCGATGCGTTGGCAGGCCAGCGGTCAGGAGGCAATGTAGGCAGACATTTCGCAGCAGTCAGCGGCAATGCGACGAAGTGCGAGCGCCGGGGCGCAAACGGTCGCTTGCGGGCGATGAGCGAATCACAGGAGCTTGAGGAGACCACGCCAGGAGGCTTCACTAAAACGCCCGCGGATCGGCGGGCGCTTTGTGATGTTGGCGCTAATGCGGCAAGCTCGACAAGCGGTGGTCGGCCAGCAACACACTCGCGCTCAGGGCAAGCTGGGCGGAGATAAAGCCTTCCGGCATCTCAACGTCTTCCCAGTCACACACGATATGGCCGGCACGGCAAATCTGGAAACGGGCCGTCCACCGATGATCGTCGCGTTGCAGCGGGTCAACGAAGATGACATGCGAGCCGTGCGTCACTTCCTGAATCGCCATTGTGGTTCCCCCGTTCGTGATCGTTGGGAATTCACCTTAACAAAGGCCCGTGACACAAATCTGTCCGCCGCTCACCTACAAATGGGGGAGGGCGCACCTCAACCGACCAGCGGATCGGGCCGCGCAGAGGAGCGCGTGCCCGGCAGCGGATGATTACCGGGGCCGTAGTACGTAAAGACCGCCGAGAACTTGACGGCGCCGGTCTGGTTGGCGCGGGCTGCGTGGAAGGTGTTGCAATGGAAGAGCAGCACGTCGCCGGGCAGCAGCGGCACAGGGCGCGCGGTGTCGATCAATGCGCGGTTTTCTGGCAGCTCCTGGCGCAGGAACAGCTTGGCGTCGAACCGGTCGGCGGGCAGGTCAAGCGTGTGGCTGCCGGGGATCACCCACAGGCAGCCGTTGTCTACGGTCTCCTCCACCAGGGCCAGCCACGACGACACCAGCTCGTTGCGAGCGAACGACCAGTAGCGGCTGTCGCGGTGCCAATGCGTGGCGGTGCCAAACGCGGGGTGCTTGGTCATCACGCAGTTGTGGTGCGCGAGAGAAAGATGCACAGGGCTGCCAATCAGTTGCGCAATCGCGCCGGCCACGCGTGGGTCGCGCGCCCATTCCGTATAAGGTGTGCCGCGTGAATCGGCGTCGAGCAGGCGGCGCACCGTCTGGCCGCCCTCGGCTTCGCGCGAGAGCGGTGCCCCGGCATAGCCGACGTCGGTTTCCAGCTCCACCGGCGCCGCCGCACGGGCCAACCCCTCCTGCGCGGCCGCAAGCAACGCGGCGCTCACCTGCTGGCTCACGAAGCCGCGCAACACAACGTAGCCATGCTCCTTGAAGAAAGCTTGCTGCTCGTCGGAAAGCGGGTGTGCGTGGGTGGCAATGGGGGCAGACGCGGACATGGTGGAAAGAGCGTACGGAGACGGCGAAAGACAACGAGTGTAACGCGCCGCCGTGTGCATTGCAGACCCGCTCCCCGGCTGACCTGCCCAGGATCAAACGCAGTGCGCGTCGTCCTGATCGGGCTTTACCAAAACGCCTGTTGGCCTGACAACCGAAAGTATTTCGCGATCACCATCAAGCCGAGCAGCCGTTCCTGATCTCGGTTCATGAATTGCGCTACCCAACGATTGGCGTTGCGCACGATCGCCAGTGCATCGCCAGGGTGCTTCCGGTAATGCTCCATTTTCTCCTGGAGGTCCGAATAATCGTCCTTCAGCAAGACATAATGCACATCCGGAATCAACCTGCCCTCCATGAACCATGTCTCATATCGAGGCCGCCGCATGAAGCAAAGCGAGTTGGAGGACATGATCCATTTGAGATTGGTGGCAACGTCGTTCCCCTCGACGCTCACGATGAATTTATATTGCAGTTGCTCGGCAATCGTCATCGGTGACTTGTAAGTCGCCTTCCCAATTTCCGATTTTCGAGTATCGCCAATGTCAACGTTTGCCAAGTCGTGACAGCGATCGACAAACGCTTTCCGATGTTCCTGATGGCACGGCCCCCGAAAAACCGCCATGGGCTTCTTGTCGTGGAAATCGATCTTGTCGCGTGCCAGCGAAAAATGCCGGATGGCGTCCAGCTTCAACAAGATCCCATTATGTGAGCTGCTCTTGATGGGACGGCTTTTCACGAATGCCGGATGGGCCGGCTCGGCAGTGACGTCGCCGCAGTCGTAGTCGAAGCTGTAGCCGGGGCCAAAATAGTCCATCAGATCAACGAGATCATAGAAATAGGTGCTGCCTATTTCACGCCCCTTGTTCACGATGGTGCTGGTTGAAGACTTCAGAAAGAACCGTGAATACTCGACGGCATTGCGGCTCGGGTCAAATGACTCCGACACCGAGTTGTAATAACTCAGTCGATCGATGACGTCCTGCATGCCACTGTGGGCGCCTTTTCTTTTCAGAAGAGCCTCGGCTCTTCCATTCTTTGTGGCGCCCGCCAGAAAATGGCTCGAGGCATTGGAAAAGTAATACCAGAATTTTTTTGCAGAGACTCTGCTCAAGCGGTATTTGAATTGACGCATGAACCAAAAGATGCCGCGGAAATTTAAACCCGGGGTGTCGCCTCTCGAGCGAAATGTCCAGCCCCCTACACGCAGATTCAAGTGGCATACGATCCACTTCTGCTCGCCGCTGACACACGTTGCGGCCGATCGCGCATCTCCGATCACTTCAGGACAGCGCATCGACCCCGTCTGCCTCTCGCATTCGCGGCGGCCCTCACTTTACCGTAAGTATCTTGCCGCTCATTGCGTTTCTTGGCGTCGCGCCCGCCGCTTCGGTGGTCGTCCCGTTTGCCGCAGCTTGGCTGTTGTCATGACGTAACACTTTGCCGTCGTCCGAGGCCGACGAACCATGTCAGCCTCGTCCACTGCATTGACGGCACGGGCAGCCAGCAGCCCCCGGCCCTCGCGTTACTGCACGTCCAACGCCGTCACGGTCAATGCGCCGTTCACCTTCTCGGCGACAAAGCGCACTTTGCTGCCAACGTGCACTTTGGTGAGCATGGCCGGATCCTGGACTCGGAACACCATCGTCATGGGTTCCATACCGAGGTTCTCAAGCGGGCCGTGCTTGATGGTCAGTTTGCCGGCAGCGGTATCGATCTTCTTGATCTCACCTTCTGACATCGGGGCGGCAGCGGCAGCGGTAGCCGCAGGGGCGGAAGCGGCATCCTCAGCCGCGTGGACAAACGGTGCACCGGCCAGCAGCACGGTCAGCATCAGGGCGTAGCGAAACATGTTGGACTCCTTGTTCAAAGACGGGGTTGGGGAGGAAATCAGGATCTGTTGCCGCGCACCTGCACGGCGCCGCGCATGCCGGCTTCGAAATGTCCGGGCTGCAGACAGGCAAATTCCACCGAGCCGGTGCGCGTGAAGTGCCAGACGATCTCGCCATGCTGGCCTGGGTCAACGGTCACGGCGTTGCCGTCGGCGTGCTCCATCTCGGGGTGCTTGCGCATCTGCTCAGCGTGGGCCGCGAGGTCGGCTGGTGTGCCCAGCGTCATCTCGTGCCGCACGTGGCCGCTGTTGACGACCTCGAAGCGGATCGTCTCGCCGCGCTGCACGGTGATCTGCGCGGGCGTAAAGCGCATGGTGTCGGCCATGTCGACGCGCACGGTGCGTGTGATGCGGGCGGCGTCGCCGGGTTCGCCGATGGCGGCATCGCCATGGTCATGCCCGCCGGCGTGGTTGCCGGATGCGTGGGCGATGGCGGCCATCGACATCAGCGCGGCCAGGAAGGTGGAACGGATCAGATTGCGTTGCATATTCGGTCTCGGTTTCGTATGGGATGTGGATTCGGGCATCGATCAGTCGTCGATGCCGGTGCCGGTGTACTCGTAGGCGACGGTGCCCTTGGGGTGCTTGTACCAGCCGGGGTCTGCGTAGCTGTTGCGCGGCAGATCGCGACGCACCTTCATCACCGTGAACATGCCGCCCATTTCAATGGCACCGAATGGGCCCTGCCCCGTCATCATCGGCAGCGTGTTGTCGGGCAGCGGCATTTCCATCTCGCCCATGTCGGCCATGCCGGCCTGGCCCATGCCCATGTAGTCGGGCACCAGCGCGTTCATCTTCTTGGCAAGATCTTTCTGCTGCACGCCGATCATGGTCGGCACGTTGTGCCCCATGGCGTTCATCGTGTGGTGGGACTTGTGGCAGTGGAAAGCCCAGTCGCCCGGGTTGTCCGCGATAAACTCGATGGCGCGCATCTGGCCCACAGCTATGTCCGTCGTCACCTCCGGCCAGCGCGCGCTGGGCTGGACCCAGCCGCCGTCGGTGCCGGCCACTTCGAAGGTGTGGCCATGCAAGTGCATCGGGTGGTTCGTCATCGTGAGGTTGCCCATGCGGATGCGCACGCGATCGCCAAGGCGCACGGGCAACGGGTCGATGCCTGGGAATACGCGGCTGTTCCACGTCCACATGTTGAAGTCGGTCATCTGTGCCACGCGCGGCGTGTAGGAACCGGGGTCAATGTCGTATGCGGCGAGCAGGAAGACAAAGTCGCGGTCCACACGGTGCTGCGCCGGATCTTTCGGATGCACGACGATGAAGCCCATCATGCCCATCGCCATCTGCACCATCTCGTCCGAATGCGGGTGGTACATGAAGGTGCCGGACTTCTTCATCTCGAACTCGTAAACGAACGTCTTGCCGGGCGGAATGTGGGGCTGCGACAGGCCGCCCACACCGTCCATGCCGGCCGGCAGGATCATGCCGTGCCAGTGCACCGTGGTGTGCTCGGGCAGCTTGTTGGTAACGAAGATGCGCACGCGATCGCCTTCCACGCATTCGATTGTCGGGCCCGGGCTCTGGCCGTTGTAGCCCCAGAGGTGTCCCGTCATGCCTGGCGCGAATTCGCGCTCGACCGGTTCGGCCACGAGGTGGAATTCCTTCCAGCCACCACGCATGCGCCACGGCAGCGTCCAGCCATTGAGCGTCACGACGGGGTTGTAGGGCCGGCCGTTGGGTGGCGCGAGCGGCGGCTGTGTGGCCGGCTTCGTTTGCAGCGGTGCTTCGGGCAGCGAGGCCGCACCGGCGCGCGACACCATCGCCGCGCCCAGCATGGCCGCGCCCGTGCCGCCGAGAAATTGACGTCGGGAAACCATGTTCAATGTCCTTGAGGAGGGTTCGGCGCAGGGGCTGCAGCATTCGCTTCGACCGGCGGCAACTTGCCGCCCAGCGCCATCTGCAGATCGGTCTGCGCAATCCAGTAGCCGCGCAGCGCGTCGATGTAGCCATTGACCGCATTCACCTGCTCGCGCGCATCGGCCAGCAACTCGAACACGCTCACGAGCATGCCGTTGTAGCGCAGCAGCATCTCGTCGGAGATGGTCTTGCGCAGCGGCACCACCTCGTCGCGGTAGTGGCGGCTGAGGTCATATGCGGTCTGATAGCGCACGTACGATTCGCGCACTTCGGAACGCGCACGCACCGCCGTGTCGGCAAGCTGATCGGCGGCCTGCATGTAGATCGACTGCGCACGCGCTACGCGGGCACCGCCCCAGTCGAACAGCGGGATCTCGATGCCGATCTCGTAGCCCGTTTCGCGTGGCTCGTTCGATTTGCTGTTGCGCACGTAGCCGAGGTCGAGCACGTTGATGAAGCGCGTTGCCTGTGTAAGCCCCAGCGACGATGCCAAGCCCTCGACCTGCAACTTGCCCGCCTGGATATCGAGCCGGTTGCGTAGCGCGTAGGCTTCAATCTGCTGCAGCTCGGGGCGATCCTTCGGCAGGTCGGGCAGCCGCTCCGGCAACTTGAAACCGGTATCTGCGCCCCACACACCAAGCATGCGCGTCAACGCCTCCCGATCCGCCTGCGCCTGCTGACGCGTGCGCGCCAGGGTGGCAGTGGCCTCCGCATAGAAGGCCTGTTCGCGAGCACGATCCAGCTTGCTGAAGTTGCCGGCCGAAGCCAGGCGCTTGGCGAACTCGGCACCGGCTTCGGCGGCCTGCTGGACCTGCTGCGCATAGCGCGCCGATTGCTCCGCCGCCACGGCATTCACGTATGCGCGGCGCGTATCGGCTGCCACCTGCAGCATCTGGTTGGCGACCAGCAGCTTGGTCTGCTCGAAGTATCGGCTTTCGATGCGAGTGGCCATCGGCAGCGTCAGCAGGTTCAGGAACGACAGCGAGAACGTGCGCTCGATCGACAGGTCATCACCGCTGCGTGTGCGTTTGAAACTGAAGCCGGGATTCGGCAAGCGGCTGGCCTGCACGAGCGCGGCTTCGGACAAGCCCAGCTCCGCATACGAAGCCTGCAGGCCACGATTGTTCAGCAGCGCGATCTGCACGGCGCTGTCCATCGTCAGCGGCTGGGCGAGCAGCTCGCGCGTGCGCTGCGCGGCGCTGTCGCGTGCTTCCGGTGAGCGCTGCCACGTCGCGTCCTTGCCGAGTCGATCGCGCGCCACGTCGGCAACGGTCTTGAAGCCGCTGTCTTGCGTGATGGTGGCGCAGCCGCCCAGCAGCAGCGTAGCGGCCAGCGCGCACACGGCGAGCCGGCGTGTGGATGGTGTGAGCACGGCGCCTCCTAGTGGTGGTGCATGCCGGGCATGGACTCGCCGGCAGGCTTGTTGGGGGAGGCGGCGGGCGCGCTCGCAGGCATGGCGTGCCCCGCGTGGCCACCCTGCTCAGTGGCGCCCGGCTTGGGGCTCACGGCCGCGTTGGTCTCGCGCCAGGGAGCGGGGCCGGTATCGCGATACGCGTGGTAGCTGTCGAACGTACGTGGCGCGGCCACAGCCGGCACAGCCGCGTCCGCATTCAACGGGTCAGGCGCAGAGGCCGCCGGCGCAGACGCAGCGCCTTGCGCCAACACCCATGGCGGCGCCAGCGCCAATAGCGCAGCGGCCACGAACCATCGTGAGAAAAGCATGAGAAACCTCGATCAAGCGTGATGACGTACGGCCGCATGCGGTGCACGGAGCCGTCAAACCAGAGGCCAGCCCGTTCTATGGACGGACTGGTGGCGTCAAACGCGAATCGAGGGTGGACGTTGCAGCGCTTCGGGAATGAAGCTGCGGAAGGAAACAGCAAGGCCACGCGGCGCAGCGGCCGGCAGCTTGATCAGTGGCACGCCAAGGCTGGCGGCCAGGGGAACGACCGAACCGAGCGAACAGGCCGCGCAGATCGGACAAGTCTTGCAGTGTGACTGCGCCGGCGCTTTGGGATCGCTGTCGGCAGCCATGGCGTCTTCATGCTCATGGCACGCGTCGGACATGACGGCGCCGTCATCCGGCATTGCCATGGCAACCATTGAATCGTCCATTGCACCGCCGCGCGCCATCATGGCCGTCGCGGCAAACCCTTGCAGGGGCAGTGCCAGGACAACCAACCAGAGCAGGAGGCGGGTCAGCAATCGGTGCATGGAAAACAGGACGGGCTGAAAATCGTTTGCCAGTGAAGCCGCTAGTGTAGCGCGATGCCATCAAATTTCACGCAATGCAGCACAAGATGAGTCGAGCGCGGCACAATGTCGGCCTGCTGCGTACCCATTTCTGCGCGCACGGCTTTCCCATCATTCCCGCTTCAACGCCCCCATGAATACGCAATCCCACCAGCTCAGCATGACCGTGCTGATGACGCCCGACATGGCCAATTTTTCCGGCAACGTGCACGGCGGCCATATCCTCAAGCTGCTCGATCAGGTCGCGTATGCGTGCGCGAGCCGCTACGCCGGCCGCTATGTCGTGACGCTGTCGGTGGACCAGGTGGTGTTCCGCCAGCCGATTCACGTGGGTGAACTGGTGACGTTCCTCGCGTCGGTCAACTACACCGGCCGCACGTCGATGGAAATCGGTATCAAGGTCGTGACCGAGAACATCCGCAACCAGGTCGTGCGCCATACCAACAGCTGCTATTTCACGATGGTGGCCGTGGACGACGAAGGAAAACCGGCCGACGTGCCGCCGCTGGCACCTGCCAACACCGAAGAAAAGGAACGCTTCGAAGCCGCGCAACAGCGCCGCGCGCTACGTCAGGAAATGGAAGCTCGGCACAAGGCGATCAAGGCGACCTACAGCACGGCAGCTCCAGCAAACTGAGCTGTCTGCCTACGCAGTCAGCAAAGCACTGCAGACCGCGTGGTATCGCGGTCGGGCATCGTTATCCACAGGCTTACCCACTGTTTCTGTGGATAACGCGCGGCGCCAGTGTTGCGCAAACGCACTCGGCCTCCACGCTACCTAGGGCGGAGGAAGCCCGTGCAGAAACGCCAGCACGGCGTCGTTGAACAATGCCGGTCGCTGCAATGGCGCGAAATGGCTCACGCCCCGCAGCAACACAAACTGCGCGTCAGGAATGGTCCGCGCGAGATACTGCGCGTGCTCGGGCCGGATGAATTCGTCGTGCTCGCTCTGCACGATGGTCACAGGCACACGGGTGGCGGCAAGCTCTTCGGCTGTGGCATTCGGCTGCGTCTGCATCATTTCGGTGACAGCCGCGACGAATGCATCAAAGTCGTGGGGTGTGGATGACAGCGCGGTGTAATCCTTTCGGTGGCGCGCAAGACAGCGATCGATGACGGGCGTGGGCTCAAAGGGCTTGGCACCGCTTGGGTCCATGTTGCAGCCAAAGAAGAACACACCCGCCGCGCGTTCCGGCGTCTGCATGGCCAGGGTGAGCGCAACACAAGCACCGTCGCTCCAGCCGACGAACGGCGCACGGTCGATGCGCAGCACATCCATGACGGACCGCACATCAGAAGCCATGCGCGTGTAGGCGTAAGGCTGTGCGTCGCGTGTGCTTCTGCCGTGCCCACGGCTATCAATGACGATGGGCCGGTAGCCCTCCGTCATGAGTGCCGGAACCTGATACCCCCAATTGCCGCTATGGCCGAGCCCGCCATGCAGCAGGATCACAGGCCTGCCGACGCCGAAGGTCGCATACCAGATGCGGGCGCCGTCGTGCTCGACATGACCTTGCGCAACGGCGGCCGGCAGCGGTCCAGTACCGTGGGCGGCAAAGCGTGTCAGATCGTCGTCGAAGGCGTCCATGTCGATCAGGTATCAGCTGGCAGAGCCAAGAGGCGTGAGGCGCCGGCGTTCGGCATCACGGTAGGCCAACTTGGCGCCGCCCAACAGAAACACATGGGGGAATTCTTGTTCCGACACGATGCCCTCCTCCGTTCTGAAAAAATCATGTCGATCAGGCTGGCTTGACCACCAACATCATCAGCGCCGTACCCAGCAGCACGGCGCAGAACGCCAACCGCAAACGCCGCGCTGAAAACCGATAGGCCAGGCCCACACCCCACGACACACTCACCACACCACCGGCCGCCAGCGGAATGCCCGTTCCCCAATCCACATGGCCGGCATGTGCATACGTTGCGAGTGCGATGAGCGAGCCGGGCACCACCAGCGCGAGCGCCATGCCCTGGGCGCGTGTCTGCGGCATACCGAAGAACGTCACCAGCGCCGGCACCACCACCAGCCCGCCGCCGACCGTGAAGATGCCCGACATTGCTCCGCTGGCGAGGCCCATCAACGGCAGAGCGGCGGCCGGCATGGCATGTGGGGCAGCGTGCGCCGCACCAGCGGCGTTCGGCTTCTCTTTGAGCTGCGAGGCAAAGTACACCGCCAGCACGATCAGGAACACGGCAAACGCCGTATGAAGCAGATGAGCGTCCAGCCCGGCAGCAAAGCGCGCAGCAACGTAGGTCGCCGCCATCGAGAACACGCAGATCATCGCAACGGAGCGCAGATGCACCGGATGCCGCTGGTGATACCGCCAGAAGCCGATCAGCACATTGGGGGCAATCATCACCAGCGCCGTGCCTTGCGCCAGGTGCTGGTCCATTCCGTACAGGTAGCCGAGCACAGGAATGGCAATCAGCCCGCCGCCAATGCCGAGCAAACCGCCTGCCACGCCAAGGCCCATGCCGAGCAGCAAATTGACCAGACCCGTGAAAACCGCGTGAGACGCCATGCCGACAAGAAGGGAGGGAGGAAAAACAAACGCGGCGGCGCGCTGTATTTGCTACAGCGCGCCGCCGGAAGTGAGGCTGGAATTGTAGCGCTCGCCGCCCCGGCCGGGCCTAGGCAAGGTGCGCGGCAAAGCCTGTTTTTTCGGGTGCGATCTCGGCCCGCAGCGTGAGCGCCGGGATCTCGTATTCACCGGCATTCTGCTGGCGGAACGGGATCGGCGCTGCGGTGAACAAGGTGTCGAGCCGCTCGCCCAGTGCCTGGGTGGTCTGCGCAAAGCGTGCCTCGTCCATGCGGCCGGTGCGGTAGCTCACGAATGGGGGCACCACATCAAAACCGGGGTAATACAGGATGCCGTGCTGGATCGGGAACAAGATGTCGTCGATCGGGCCGTTGATGCCGCGCGGGCTGTAGTGCGACTCCCACCCGCCCGTCGTGACGATGAGCATGGCGCGTTTTCCTGCGAGCGTACCTTCGCCGTAGCGGTCACCCCAGTGGGTGTCGGAGTGCTCGCCAACGCCATAGGCGAAGCCATACGCATAGACACGCTCGACCCAGCCCTTGAGGATGGCCGGCATCGAAAACCACCACAGCGGAAACTGCAAGATCACGGCGTCGGCCCATTGCAGCTTGGCTTGTTCGGCAGCAATGTCGGCGGCTTGCAGGCCGTTCTCGAATGCGTGCCTGGAATCCAACGACGGGTGGAAATGCGGACCGACCGGCGCGACGGTACTGTCGCTCGCATCGAGCGCGGCCTTCCACTGCATGGCGTACAAGTCCGATACCTGCACGGTGTGGCCGGCCGCCTCCAGGCGCCGGACGGCAAAGTCCTTGAGGGCGCCGTTGAGCGATTTGGGTTCGGGATGGGCGTAGACGATCAGGACATTCATGGTGGCACCTCCAAATTAGGAATGGCTCCAGAATGCGGCGTGCCCAGGTATATTGGAAATGAATTATCAATATTCCAGGCATAGCCATGAATAATCTCAGGCGGTTGGACCTGAACCTGCTGGTGACGCTCGATGTGCTGCTGACCGAGCACAACGTCACGCGTGCGGCGCAGCGGCTGAACTTCTCGCAACCTTCCGTGAGCGTGCATCTGGCCAAGTTGCGCGACATCTTTGGTGATCCGCTGCTGCTGCCGGGCCCGCGCGGCATGCGCCCAACCGCCCGCGCTGAAAGCTTGCGCGAACCGCTGCGGCTGGCGCTCGAAGCGCTGGAGCAGGCCGTCGCGCCCGCCAGCCCGTTCGACCCGGCCCAAGCCACCAACACCTGGCGCGTGGCCGCCACGGATTACGGCGAATCCACCATCGCATTGCCGGCGCTGAACACCCTGCGCACAAGCGCGCCGGGCACGCGGCTCGCCATGCTGGAGCTGGTGCCCACGCGTATCGAAAAGCAAGCCGAGCAAGGAGAGATTGATCTCGCGTTCCACACCACCGACGGCGCACCACCCGGCCTGCGCCGCCGCGCGCTATTCACTGAGCGCTATGTGCTGATCGGCCGCGCTGGACACCCGCGACTGAAACGCAAGCCGACGCTGGCGCAGTTCTGCACGCTGGATCATGTGATCGTATCGCCCGATGGCGGTGGCTTCTTCGGCGTGACAGACGAAGCTCTGAAGGCCGCCGGTGCCACGCGACGCGTCGTGCTGTCAGTGCCGCACTTCCTCTTTGTGATGACGGCGGTCGCCAGCACTGACATGGTCGCCATGCTGCCCGAGCGGCTGGTGCGCGGGGCCAGCGCACTACAGGTGGTTGAACCGCCAGTGGAGGTGCCAGGCTATGAGATGTCGATGCTGTGGCATGAGCGCGTGCACCGAGACCCCGGGCATCGGTGGTTGCGGGACGTCATTGCAGGCGCAGTCTGAAAAACCGCCCCACAGGCATCAAAGCCCGACCTTGGGCGCCGTAAAGATCAGGCGCAGCCCGAGCGCACCGATCGCCACGGCGGCGACGCGATCGACCCAGGTCTTGGCACGCAGGTACATCTCACGCGGCACCCGGCTAGAGAAGCACAGCGCGACGATGGTGTACCACCCGAACTCGACCAGGAACACCAGCGGCGGCAGCACGAAGTAGCACCACACCGGCGGATGTTGCGGCAGCAGCGCGGCAAAGATACTGCCGTACCAGATGGCCGTCTTGGGATTGCTCATCTGCGTGGTGATGCCGGTCCAGAACGACTTGCGTGCGCTGCCGGCTTGCTGTGTCAGGCGATCGTCCATCACCATGGGCAGCTTGGCGCCGCGCCAGATCTTCCACGCCATGTAGGTCAGATATGCGCCACCAGCAATCTTGAGGCCGATGTAGAGCCACTCGACGGCTTGCAGCAACGTATACAGCCCCGCCAGGGCCAGGCCACCGAAGAACAGGGCGCCCGCGCCCATGCCAAGTGCGGTGGCCAGACCGTCGCGGCGCGACAACCCAATGGCATTGCGCGCCACCAGAACAAAACTCGGCCCGGGAATCATGGCGCCCAGCAACAGCGCAACGAGAATGGCAAATACGGCGGCAGATGCAGTCATCGGGAGTCTCCTTTTGTGGGCGCAGACGTTCACGGATGCAGACCGCGATTCTGCCACGCCGACGGGGCCAGCGTCGGCCTGGGTGGCAAGGCAGCGGCGGCACCTCTGCCGCCACCCGCCCTGCCCCTACTTGCACTGCTGCTTGTTGATCGACACGTCATTCAAGTCGGCGGCGGTGTAAACCGGCGGCACGTTCGGGTCGCCAGCAACCGTCATTGCCACATTCAGGTTCGCCAGCGCCTGGAGATGGCCAGCCTCGCCGCTTGAAAAGCGCTGCTGCGCCGATTTCGATGCGCCGTACATGCCGTTGCACAGGAGCGCCTTGTGGAAAATCTCCAAAACCGCGATCCGCGCAAAGTACGTCTCGCGCCGTTCGGCCGCGGTGGCCGGCGCATGGTTGATCTTGGCGTAGTGGTTGGCACACTGCGTGCCGAGAATCGGGTACGCATCCTTGATGCCGTCGCATGTTGCGACGGTCGCGGGCGGCGCGGCCAACGCGGCCGTGGCCGCCAATGAGGCAATCAGGGACACCACCGCCAACAGCACGATGCGGATGACAGGCACATTCGAGCGGATGTTCATTGCAGGTTCTCCTCAGTCAGATACGTGGACAAAAAACGCGGCGGCAACCATTGGCGCTGCGTGGACTGACGATACGGGCGGGCTCTGCGGCTGCGGAATGCACCAGAGGTTCTGGCGCGAGTCAGGGGAAACGCGGCAGGGGAGGAATGGCGACCAGGCCGAGGCCGTCCATGCTTCATTGGCGCCCATGGTTGATTGCCGTGGCAGCGCGCAACGTGGGGTCCAGACAACGCTTCACGCGGCAGCCGCGCCGTTTGCGCAATCTCAGTTTGCCGGGCTGGCGCGGCCCCGGTAGAGTCTTTCCCCAATGGGTTCACACCCAGAGGTCTGGGCAAAACCGGAGTGATCCGGCGACGCAAAGCTACAGGGACTTCTCTAAATGAAGTCAGCCAGTTGCCCGCCAACCCGCAAACGGGGCGGGCCTGATGACACACGCAACGAACTGCGCGGTCGGGGGCACATAATGAAAACGATTCAAACGGGGGGGCGTTCGCCCGCATCCGCCACGCTGGCCGTGGCATCGCAACTGGGCAACGCAAAGCGCAGGTTCGCGCGCGCTGCATGTGCGGCATTCGCACTGGTGTCGGGCGCGCTGATGGGCGCACCGCATGCCAGCGCTGAAGGGCTGCTGGTGCCGTCCTACATCTATCCGTCAGGCACCGGCGCAACGCAATGGAATACGTTGGCGACAACCGCGACGTCGGTACCGACCACGGTCATCCTGAACCCGAACAGCGGCCCAGGCACGACGCAGGACCCCAACTACGTTGCCGCCGTCGCCAAGGTGCATGCCGCTGGCGGCAAGGTGATCGGGTATGTGTCCAGCTCGTACACAAATCGGTCGTTGTCGGCGGTGGTGCAAGACATCAATACCTACCAAGCGCTGTATCAGGTCGACGGCTTCTTCATCGACGAGATGACCGCCGACAGCACAACCGCGCACATCCAGTTCTACCAATCGGTCTACAACTACATCAAGGGGCTGTCGCCCAACTACACGGTCACGGGCAACCCGGGCACCAATGTGCCGGAGATCTATGCCAGCCTGCCGGTGGCGGACCAGCTCGTCGTATTTGAAGACAACGCCAAGCACTACGCCAACTATGCCCCGCTGGCGTGGCAGGCCAACTACCCGACTTCGCGGTTTGCGCACATCGTCTACGCCGCGTCGGCCACGCAGATGCAAACCTTCGTTCGCAACGCATCGAGCAAGCGCGCTGCCGCCGTGTTCATCACCAACAAGACGCTGCCGAATCCGTACGGCACGCTGCCGACTTACTGGAGCCAGGAGGTGTCTGCCGTAGCCGTTGCCCCGTGACGGCATTGGCGTGACGCACGGCGCATGTGCGGGCTGATGCTCCGCACATGCTTTATATTCGGGCCACACTGAATCCCCTTCGCCGCATGCCGGCGATGAGGCAACAACAAGGAGAACTCCGTGGCCCTGTCTTCCAACAAGCTGCCCCCGTGGACAATCGCTGCTCCGCTGCTGGCGTGGGCGGTGTTGGTTGGTGGCGCGTTCATGACGCCCCCAGGCTGGCTGATCGCGCTGATGGCACTTGCGCTGGCCGGCGCCGTCTTTGCCGCCGTCCACCATGCAGAAGTCGTCGCACACAAGGTTGGCGAGCCTTTCGGCACGCTCGTCCTGGCGATTGCCGTGACGGTGATCGAAGTCGCGCTGATCGTCTCGGTGATGCTCTCTTCCGGTCCAGAGAAAGCGGGATTGGCCCGCGACACCGTGTTTGCGGCGGTCATGCTTATCTGCAACGGAATCGTGGGCGCTTGCCTCTTCGTGGGGGGCCTGCGTCACCGCGAGCAGGCGTTTCAGGCGCCAGGCGCCACCGCCGCGCTGGCCGTGCTGGCAGCGCTGGTCACACTGACCATGGTGCTGCCCAACTACACCAGCTCCACGCCGGGGCCTGTCATGACGTCATCGCAACTGGCCTTTGCCGGCGTGACATCGCTGGTGCTGTACGGCTGCTTCGTCATCGTGCAAACCATCCGCCACCGCGATTACTTCCTCGTCGACAGTGCCAACGAAGACGTGCATGCGCCGCCGCCGCCCGCGCGCGTGGCGGCGCTCAGCGGGGTCTTGCTGATGGTGTCGCTGGTGGCCGTCGTCGGGCTGGCCAAGGTGCTCTCTCCTTCGGTGGAAGCCGCCATCCTGAATGCCGGCGCGCCGCCCGCGACGGTCGGCATCGTCATCGCCGCGCTGGTGCTGTTGCCGGAATGCCTGGCCGCCCTGCGCGCCGCCAATGCAGACCGCATCCAGACGAGCCTGAACCTCGCGCTGGGCTCGGCACTGGCGAGCATCGGCCTGACCATCCCGACCGTGGCTGCCGTGTTCATCTGGATCGGCCGCCCGCTCGAACTGGGCCTGGGCCCGAAGGAAATGGTCCTGCTGTTCCTGACGCTGATCGTGTCGACGCTCACGCTCGGCAAGGGCCGCACGACCATCCTGCAAGGGGTCGTGCACCTGGCGATCTTTGCGGCGTACCTGTTTCTTTCGATCGTGCCCTGAGCGGCACGCACGGCAGCGGGTTGATATCGGGGGCGCCGCAGGGCGCCCTTCGTTTTTCTGGCGCCATGCCCGGCGTTATTACACCGGCTCCATGCTTTGCAGCAACGTGGGAATCAGCTCCGACACCGTCGGGTGAATGTGCATGGCGCGGCTGATGGTCGAGTAAGGCGCCTTGGCATACATCACGTCGAGGATCGAATGCACGGCCTCGTCGCCGCCCACACCGAGGATCGACGCGCCCAGGATTTCGTGCGTCTGCGCATCGACCACCACGCGCATGAACCCCTGGCTCTCGCCCTTCTCCACCGCGCGGCCGACGCGCGTCATCGGCCGGTTGCCGACCAGCAACTTGCGGCCGGATTGCTTCGCCTCCGTGAGCGACATGCCGACGCGCGCAAGCGGCGGGTCGATGTACATGGCGTACGCCTGGATGCGGTCCGACACCGTGCGCGGGTCGTCGTCGAGCAGATTGGCCGCCACGATTTCGTAGTCGTTGTAAGCCGTGTGCGTGAAGGCGCCCTGGCCGTTGCAATCGCCCATGGCCCAGATGCCGGGCACGTTGGTTCGCAACTGCTCGTCAACGCGGATATTGCCGCGCTTGTCGGTTTGCACGCCGGCCTTGTCGAGGCCGAGATCGTCGGTATTGGGCACGCGCCCCACGGCCATCAGCAGATGCGAGCCCGACACCTCACGCGCACCGCTGCCGCACTCCAGGCCGACCACGACATTGCGGCCCTCGCGTCGCACGCGCAGGCAATCGGCGTTGACCTGCACGTCGACGCCCTCGGCCTCGAGAATCTCGCGCACCGCCTGCGATACGTCTTCGTCTTCGCGGGCGATCAGGCGCGGGCCCTTCTCGACAATCGTCACGCGCGATCCAAAGCGGCGAAACATCTGGCCGAACTCCAGCCCGACGTAACTTCCCCCAATCACGACAAGGTGCTCGGGCAGAAAATCCACGTCCATCATGGTGGAGTTGGTGAGAAACGGCACTTGATCGAGCCCGGGCATGGGCGGCACCAACGCCCGGCCGCCGACGTTGATGAAGATGCGCTCGGCTTCGAGCAGCTCGTCGCCAACGCGCACCGTGCGCGCGCTTTCGAAGCGGGCATGGCCCTGGAAGACGGTGCAATGCTCCAGGCCGCGCACCCATTGCTCCACGCCATGGCTGGAGCGGCCGGAAATTTCATCCTTGCGGGCCTTGACGCGTTGCATGTCGACGGTGACACCGCCGTTGATCACCACGCCGTATTCAGCCGCACGCTGCGCCATGCGCGCCGCATAGGCGCTGGCCACCATGGCTTTCGTGGGAATGCAGCCGGTGTTGACGCACGTGCCGCCAAAGCGGCCGCGCTCGACGATGGCGACCTTCATGCCGGCGCCAGACAGGCGCGCAGCCAGCGGCGGGCCCGCCTGGCCGGTGCCGATGATGATGGCGTCGAAGCGTTGCGTCATGGCGCTCTCCTCCGTGTGGTTGCCGATCGCGGCCGTCTCGGTATGGTAGGCGGCGCGCGTGGCAACGGCGAGTCGCGGCGACAGGTTTTGCCGGCGCCTGGCAACGCACGCGGACAGCGCGGTCGCCGGAAGGAAAGCAAGAAAGCGGCCGGTGCGCTCAGTGGCGAGCGCCCCGGCGCATCAGATCAATGGTGGTGATGGTGCTTGCCGTGGCGACGGTAGCCGCGGCCGCGGTCGTCGCGGTCGGAATACGAATTGCGCTGCACGTTGCCGCCCAGTGCCGCACCGGCGCCGCCACCCAGGCCCGCTCCAACGATGCCGCCCGTGCGGCCCCCCATAGCATTGCCTGCAGCCGCACCCACGCCGCCGCCCACTGCGCCACCCACGATGGCGCCCTTGCGCTCGCGGCCGTTGGCCGTCAAAGCGCCGCCCGCGCCGCCGCCGATCGCCCCGCCGATGACCGAGCCGGTCTGCCCGCCGAGCGCGCCGCCAACGGCCGCGCCGCCAGCGCCACCCAGCGCGCCGCCCAGGGCATTGCGCAGGTCATCCGCCGCTGCGGGCAAGGCCGTCAGGCCGGCGAGCGTTGCCACAATCAGGGCAGGTGCAATCTTCTTCAACATGGTGTTCTCCTTATGCGCAAATGCAGGATGCGGCACTCAAACCAGTACTGAGGGGGCCGATCCGGGCTCGATGTGTTCGGGGCGCAGAATACAAGTCACGCAACGGGGCGGGTTAAACACATTCGTCAATCTCGTAACAGAATGTTGCCAGTTCGAGGGCGCCCGTAAGCCGTTGATAAGACAGAGGAACAAGAACACAGGAGAACCCATGCCCAGCTATATCGCCTTCCTGCGCGCCGTGAACGTAGGCGGCACCGGCAAACTACCCATGGCCGAACTGCGCGCGATGTGCGAATCGATCGGCCTGAGCGGCGTACGCACCTACATTGCGAGCGGCAACGTGGTCTTTCAGAGCCGGCTGGCAGAGGCGACCATCAAGGCGAAGCTGGAACGCTGCCTGGAGGATTACGCCGGCAAACCCGTGGGCGTGCTCGTGCGCACAGGTGCCGAGCTGGCGGCGGTGCTGGAAGGCAATCCGTTCAAGACGGCGGCGCCCAACCGAACGGTCGCGATCTTCCTGGACATGCCGCCACCCGCCGATGCGCTCGCCGCTGCCACGGGCCACAGGGCGGAAGAGATGGCCCTGGGCACCCGCGAAATCTACGTGCACTACGGCGACGGCATGGCCGATTCCAAACTGAAGATCCCCGCCGCCAAGACGGGGACGGCGCGCAACATGAACACCATCGCCACGCTGGTCGACTGGGCGACCGAATAGCGGCGCTAAGCGCCCGTCATTGCGCTGCCGCTTTGCGCTTGGTCATGTGGTGAAAGTACGCCAGCAGATCGTTGAGCTGCGCATCGGACAGCGTCTTCTCGTCGATGGCGGACATGCGTGCGTTAGGCCACCAGCGCAGCGATTGCGGATCGCGGATCAGGTGGCGCAGCTTCTCGTCGCCGAGGTATTCCACGGGGCTGTACGGCACGTTAAGGTCGGGGCCAAGGTTGGCGTCGCCGGCACGATTGAGCGTGTGGCACGAGAAGCAGACGCGCTGGAACGTGGCGAAACCGCGCATGACGGCCCCATCTGCGGGCAGCCCCGCGGCGGGCCGGATGGCCGCGAAGCGCTCGCCCGGCAGCGCCGCCACATCGATGCGCACGATGCTGTAAGTCCACAGGCTTTCGTTCACGACCGACGCCTTGGCCGCGGGCGCCGTCCAGATCAGCCGGAACGGGCCGATGTCCTGTCCCTTGAGCGTCGGCCACGGTGCGGCAGGGTCTTCGACGGCCAGCCAGGCGCGGGGCCCGTCGGCGCGATCGCCCAGCAGCAGGCGCATCGGCAGGTGCGAAACGTAGCCGTCGCTGGCAGCGGTAGTGGCGCTGGCATCCGGGCTGACCGTCTGCCCGCGGAACAGCGCCGTCACCGGGATCGCCTTGAAGGTCAGACGGGCCTTCAGGTTCTGGTCTTCCACGGTCACGCTGGTCAGGTGCGGATCGTGCAGCAATGCATCGCGCGACAGCGTGCGGTGCTCCGTGCCGATGTTGACGGTCAGCGTCGCCCCATCAGCAGGGGCATCGGCTGCATGGGCGGTGCTGCTGAACGCCACGCATGCGCAGAGCGTCCATCCTGCGATCGTCGCAAGCCAGTTCTTCATGAGGTCTCCTGTGGGCAAATCGGGCTGTTTCGTTGCGACGAGAGTGTAGGCAAGCGCACGAGGTTTGGCACGGTTTTCGTTATCGATCCATCTCCGCTTCCACGCGCCGCCTCACGGTCTGCAATGCGGCATCAAGCCGGTCGAGCGCGACGGAGCCCAGCGCCAGACGCAGCGCATGCGGTACCTGCTTCGATGTCGCAAACGGCTCTGCGGTCGACACGGAGATGCCGTCCTGCTGTAGCGCCACGGCGACGCGGTCGGCGCGCACCTCAGGCGGCAGTGCAAGCCAGACAAAGTACGACACCGGATGTGTGACCAGCGTCAGCCCGGCCAGCGCCTTGCGGGCAATCGCCTGACGCGCTGCGGCATCGCACCGTTTCTCGGCCTCCAGGCGCTCGACCGTGCCGTCGTCCAGCCATGCGCATGCGAGGCTGGTGACAATGGCCGGGGTGTTCCACGTCGTGGCGCGGATGGCACGTTCCAGTTGCGGCACCCACACCGCCGGCGCGGCAACGAAGCCGAAACGCAGGCCGGTGGCAACGCTCTTCGATAGACCCGAGATGTAGATGGTTGATTCCGGCGCCAGCGCAGCCAGCGGCACCGGCGGGTTGTCTTCCAGAAAGGCATAGGCCGCGTCCTCCACGGCGAGCAGGCCGTGGCGGCGCACGATGGCTGCCAGTTGGCGCCGCCAGCCGATGCCGCTCACCCAGCCGAGCGGGTTGTGCAGCGTCGGCATGACGTAGACGGCGCGTACACGGCGGCGTGCGCACAGCCGCTCCAATGCATCCGGGTCCAACCCTTGCCCGGCGGCCGGCAGCGGCGCCAGTTCCAGATGCAGCATCTCGGCGATGACCTTGAACCCGGGATACGTCAGCGCGTCCACCGCCACCACATCGCCAGGCTTGAGCAGCGCCATCGCAGTCACGGCCAGACCGTGCTGCGCACCGTCGACCACGAGTACGTTGTCCGGCGCGACAGGCAAACCGCGCCGTGCTAGGTGGCGCGCAACGCAGGCGCGTTCATGCGTGCGGCCGCCATGCGGTGCATAGCGCAACAACGCATCCAGATCGCCCCCGGCGGCCAGTTTGCGCAACGCGCGGCTCAACAGCCGGGCCTGTCCGGGCAGCGACGGATAGTTGAAGTTCAGATCCACCACGCCGGCGGCCACGGCCTGCTGGTCGATACCGAGGCCGCGCGGCAGCGTGTTCTCGCGCACGAAGGTGCCGCGCCCCACTTCGCCGCTCACCAGGCCCATCGCTTCAAGCTCGACATACACGCGCGTGGCCGTGACCAGCGCAACGCCGTGCCGCTGCGCCAGTTGCCGGTGCGTGGGCAGGCGTGTGCCAGGGGGCAAACGGCCGCTGCGGATCTGCGTAGCCAGCTCGTCGACGAGCGGCTGATAGCGAGCCTGGGTCATCTCTGGTGTACTAAGGACAATTTTTTGATTGTATTGCCCCATGCCCCTAGCATGCGATCTATCCCAACGCGGCAGCACACCGATCATGCACATCGCCATCCTGACCTTCGACGGGTTCAACGAGCTGGATTCGCTCATCGCTTTTGGCGTGCTTCATCGCATCAAGAAACCGGACTGGCGGGTGAGCCTGTGTTGCCCGCACACCGAAGTCACATCAATGAACGGCGTGACAATGCACGCACAATCGATGCTGGAAGAGGCCCGCTCCGCAGATGCCGTGCTCGTCGGCAGCGGCATCCGCACGCGCGATGTGGTGGCTGATCCAGCGTTGATGGCGCGGCTGGCGCTCGATCCGTCACGCCAGTTGATCGGCGCACAGTGCTCGGGCACGTTGGTGCTGGCCGAGCTGGGGCTGCTCGGCGGCGTGCCGGCCTGCACTGACTTGACCACCAAGCCCTGGGTGCAGGAAGCCGGCGTGCAAGTGCTGAACCAGCCGTTCTACGCCAACGGCAATGTGGCGACGGCCGGCGGCTGCTTTGCTTCGCCGTACCTGGCGGCGTGGGTGATTGCACGCACGGAAGGCGTGGAGGCCGCAGCAGAGGCGTTGCACTACGTGGCGCCCGTCGGCGAGAAAGCGGCCTACGTGGAAAACGCCCTGCGCAACCTGCGGCCTCACCTGCCTGGCTGATCGCGGGTGCGTTGGACAGCCGATAGACTGGACGGCCCTTCACGCATCGCAGACACGCGATCAGGAGTCACTTCTTGAACACGCTGACGACACTGAAGACGCTGGCCATTCCCGTTACCGTTGCGCTGCTGGCCCACAGCGCTGGCGCGTTTGCAGCCGAAAGCCTGGCCAACGGCATCAAGCGCCGTGCGCCACAGGGCATTTCCACCAGGCTCTATGCCTGCGTCGACAAGGCTCCGGACAATCCGGACGCAATCGGCGCATGCCTCGCTGCAGAAAGGGCCGCGCAGGATGAGCGCCTAGACCGTACGTACAAGACGCTGCTCGGCACATTGAACGGCAAGGCGAAAGACACTCTGGTGAGTTCCGAACAGGCGTGGCAGGACTTCCACACCAAAACTGCGGCCCTTGAGACCGCCATCTACGACAAGGACAAGCGCGACGATCTGCAGCGTCTCGAGAACGAAGTCTTCCGCCTGAGCGAGCGCGCCAACGCACTCGACAAGTATCTGGCCACGAAGGGGCAATAAACCGTTCAGGCCGCGGCGGTGGTCGACAGCCATTTACGCAGGATGGCCACGCTGTAGCGTGAATCCACCTGTGCGATGAACTGCGCGAAGTCGACGCTGGCGGCGTCATCGGCGCGGTCTGAAATCGTCCGGATCGCGGCAAACGGCACGCCCCACTCGTGGCACACCTGCGCCACGGCGGCGCCTTCCATCTCGACGGCCAGGGCATCCGGCAATGCCGTACGCAGCACCGCGCTTTCTGCCGAGGTGCAGACAAAGCGGTCTCCGCTGACGATGAGGCCGCGATGCACCTGCGGCGCCGCAATCCCGAACGCGCGCATGACATCGGGGCCGAGCAACGCATGCGGATCCGCCAGCACCGCGCCGGCGCTTTCCAGCAATCCGTTGGCGAGCGACGTGTCAGCGGGGAAACGCGCCATGCCGGTCAGCGGAATCTCCCAGCGCGGGAACAGCGGCGACGCATCAACATCGTGCTGCAGCAGTTCTTCTGACACCACGACGTCGCCCACGGCCACGCCCGGCGCCAATGCGCCGGCCACGCCGGCAAAAACCACCGCGCGTACGTTGAACTGCGTGATCAGCACCGCCGTGGTTGACGCCGCCGCGACCTTGCCGACGCGCGACAGCACCACAACCACCGCGTGGCCGTCGAGCCAGCCCGTCCAGAAATCGCGGCTGCCGATGTGGACGCACTGTGCATCTGTCAGCCACGTCAGCAGCTCGTTGATCTCTTCATGCAGGGCAGCAACGATGCCGATCGGGCCACGGGCGTTGGGCTGGGAAGACGGAATGTTCATGCAGGAGGCGGCGCCCCGCTTGGGGCGTGGATACGTCGAAAGACGCCATTGTCGCCGTAATCCGGCCGCCCGCCGGCGCCGACGCTCAGAGGCGCTGCGCCGCCCGCTGCACGGCGTCGTGGCGATCGGCCCGCAAACGATCGAGCCGCGAGGTCACCGCTTCGAGAATCTCCGGTGCTGCGCGCTCGGGGCGGCCGCAATCGAACGGCGGCGCCGGGGCGTATTCGATACCGAGCTGCACGGCCTGCGCATGCTCGGCGCCGGCAATGTCGGCCATGACGGTCAGCGCCATGTCGATGCCGGCCGTCACGCCGCCGCCGGTGATGAGATTGCCGTCGCGCACCACACGGACTTCATCTACGGTGGCGCCAAACGCCGGCAGCAGGTTGCGCCAGGCCCAGTGGCAGGCCGCGCGCTTGCCCTGCAGCAACCCTGCCGCACCCAGCACCAGCGAGCCAGTGCAGACGGAGGTGACATAGCGCGCGCCGTCGGCCAGTCGCCGCACCTGGCGCACGAACTCGGCATCTTCCATGGCTTCGATCACGCCAAAACCGCCGGGCACGCAGATCAAGTCGGCATGCGGAATATCCGCCAGCCGCTGCACGTTCGAGATCGTGAGACCGCCATCGGCATGGATCTCGCCACCGGCAGCGGAAGCCACCACGCATTGCGCGCCCGGCAGCCGCCAGAACACTTCATGCGGGCCGGTGAAATCCAGCTGCGTGACGCGGTTGTACAGCGCAAAGACAACGATGAACGGGGAATTCGTCATGGTTCGGCTCTCCTGAGCGTGATGCGGTGGTGGTTGACGCTTCACAGGATCGCGCTCTATCGTGTTGGCAGCAATGACCAGTCTCCCACTTTTTCTGCCATGGCCCACCGCATCGCTGTGCTGATCTTTCCGGACTTCCAACTGCTCGACGCCGCCGGGCCGGTGGCGGCATTTGAAGTCGCCAGCCGGTATCGTGACGACCACTACGCGCTGCACACGATTGCCGCGCAGGCCGGCCTTGTTCGTAGTTCGTCCGGTGCCCGCTGGGATGCCGACGCCCTGCCCCCGGCCAGCCAGGTCGACACGCTGCTCATTGCCGGCGGCGACGGCGTGGATGCAGCCATGGCCGATGCGCGCACGCGCCGCTTTGTGCAGCGCTGCGCAGCCCGCGGCGCGCGCGTCGCCAGCGTGTGTTCGGGCAGCCTGTTGCTGGCCGCCACGGGCTTGCTGAACGGCCGTCGCGCCACGACCCACTGGAGCCGCAGCGAGCAGTTCGCGCGCACGTTTCCGCAGGTGCAGCTCGAGCCCGACCACATCTACGTGAACGACGGCCCGATCTGGACCAGCGCCGGCATCAGCGCGGGCATCGACCTGGCGCTTGCCCTCATCGCCGAAGACCTTGGCGAGCGCCTGGCACGCGCGGTGGCGCGGCAGTTGGTCGTGTACTACCGCCGGCCCGGCGGGCAGT
Organism: Ralstonia sp. VS2407; assembly: GCF_052950655.1. Lineage (NCBI taxonomy): Bacteria > Pseudomonadati > Pseudomonadota > Betaproteobacteria > Burkholderiales > Burkholderiaceae > Ralstonia > Ralstonia sp. VS2407. The sequence goes on along the minus strand of NZ_JBRFVG010000006.1, from coordinate 35,177 downwards.
CGCAGTTTTCAGCGCTGAATGAGATGGATTCGGCTCGCGGCCGCTTCAAGCCGCTGCTCGACCACGTGCGGCGCAACCTGGGCGCACCGCATCGCGTGGGCGATCTGGCCGAGCACGCCTGCATGAGCCCGCGCCATTTCGCACGCGCGTTTCAGGTTGAAACCGGTCTCACGCCTGCAAAGGCCGTGGAAAAATTGCGCGTGGAGGCTGCACGCGCCGCGCTGGAAAGCGGTGCCGTCTCCATGCAGCGCGTGGCCACCGAATGCGGTTTTGGCGATACCGAGCGCATGCGGCGCAGTTTCCAGCGCCTGTTGGGTGTGCCTCCGTCTTCATTGCGCGCACGCTAACTTCACTTAAACCCGCACCGCTGCGCCATTCGCCTTCCTCAGGCCCAAACTTTGCGTCCAAGCTGCAGCGCCGCCCAACCTCGACAAGAAAGGGCGAGCAAAACGGACACCGGGAACGCAACGAGCGAAGGAGGAGACGCGTATGAACACTCGGGAAATGCTGGCCATCGTGGGCGTTACGCTGGCCGTGATCACAGCCTATTCGCTTGCCCGCGATCTGACCGACGAGCCGCTGGGCCTGCGGGCGCCGCAGACCGGTCTCGTGTACGTGCAAGCGCAGGTGAATGCGCCGCATCAGTGACGCGCATGGCGCGCAAAGGCCGCCGCACCTCCCTGACCGAATGACCGCCGCGGCTGGTGAAAGACATCGCCCGCGCGGGGCACAGCAATGACCGTGCACATCGGCATTTCAGGGTGGCGCTACGCAGGGTGGCGCGGCGTGTTCTACCCGGAAGACCTGGCACAGCGCCACGAGCTGGAATATGCATCGCGCCAGTTCGACACCATCGAGATCAACGGCTCGCACTACTCGCTGCAATCGATCACAAGCTGGCAGGCCTGGCACGACACCGCGCCCGACAGCTTTGTTTTTGCCGTCAAGGGGCCGCGCTACCTGACCCACATGCTGCGCTTCCGTGACGAGACGGCGGTGCCGGCGCTGGCCAATTTCTTCGCGTCTGGAGTGCTGGCGCTGCGGCGCAAGCTCGGACCGTTCCTGTGGCAGTTTCCGCCCAGCTACCGGTTCGATCCGGACCGGTTCGAGCGCTTCCTGTCACTGTTGCCGCGCGACACGGCAGCCGCCCGCGCGCTGGCCCGACAGCACGATGGGCGCGTCAAGGCACCCTGGTTTGCCACGCGCGGGCAGCAGCGCCTGCGCCATGCGGTGGAAGTGCGCCACGACAGCTTCTGCACACCGGAGTTTGCCGCGCTCCTGCGCAGGCATCACGCTGCGCTGGTGGTCTCACATGCCATTGCGGACTGGCCGTACCTTGAAGACGTGACGAGCGATTTCGTCTACCTGCGCCTGCACGGCGCCGATGCGCTCTACAGCGGCGCCTATGCCGATGCGGCGCTGGACCGTTGGGCCGACCGCATCCGCCAATGGGCTGCGGGGAGCGAGCCGGTCGACGCACATCGCGTTGGCGCGCCCGCCAAACTGCGGCGCAGCGGCCGCGACGTCTATTGCTACTTCGATAACGATAAAAAAGTCGAAGCGCCGTCCGATGCGCGACGCTTGCTCGAACGGCTGCGTGCCGAATGAGATGGCGGCTCGCCTCTGAGCGCTAGCGCTCAGCCCGTCTTCACCCGCTGGCGCCTCGCCTGCTTGACGGCTGCGGGGTGGACGACCGCCGTATCGTCCGGTGCCAGCGCGCGCCCGTCCTGCGCACGGAGTTCAAGACGGGGCACCGGCTTCCCCGTTGCCTTGTCGACCAGGACAACGTGCGCCTCATCCGGCGCAAAGCAGAACGCTTCACCCCACTGCCGCAGCGCCACGAGCAATGGAAACAGCGCGCGTCCTTTCTCGGTGAGCACGTAGTCCTGATACGCGCTGCCGTCGGACGCAGGCACAGTTTCGAGAATGTCGTGCGCCACGAGGTTGCGCAGACGCACCGCCAGGATGTTCTTCGACAGCCCCAGGCTGCGCTGAAACTCGCCAAAACGGCGCAGGCCATCGAACGCATCCCGAACGATCAGCAGCGACCACCAGTCGCCAATGGCATCCAGCGGCCTGGCGACGCCGCAAAGAGACTCCGCGTGGCTCGTACGTTTGACCATCTGTATCGCGCTTGCTGTGCGCGTCCTCATATTCAATGTGGTTGCAATATAAAACCTCGACTGCTATAACGCAACGGTTTCATATTGCACCCACTTAAGGCAAGGAGGAAGCACGACATGCGCGTTGATACGTTCGATGGGATGTACCCCTATACCCCCCGCTTTACCGATGCACCGGGCTTCTCGATGCATTTCGTGGACGAGGGCCCCGCCGATGGCGAAGTCGTGCTGTGTCTGCATGGCGAGCCCACATGGGGTTTCCTCTTCCGGCACCTGATCGCGGCACTGCGCGGCGCCCACCGCGTGGTGGCGCTCGACCACATGGGCTTTGGCAGGAGCGAAACACCGCCATCTCGCAGCTACTGGTTGCAAGACCACATCGACAACCTTGAGCGCTTCGTGCTCGCGCTGGACTTGCGCGGCATCACGCTCGTCATGCACGACTTTGGCGGGCCAGTCGGGATGGGGCTCGCGTCACGGCATCCGGATCGCATTCGGCGCATCGTCAGCGTCAACGGGCCAACGCCGTTCGGGCAGGCGACGTTGGGTGAACGCCTGGCCGCCAACGCGGCAGTGTCGCCATGGTTTCAGTGGATCATGCGGGCCGAATCGGAGGAGCGTCTTGAAGCCGTACTGGGTGAACTCGGCTTCAACATCCTCAGCACCTTGAAGCTCAACGGCTTTGAAGACCACGGGCTCATCAACGATGCGTGGTTGCAGGCGTACGGCGCGCGCTTTGCAACGCCGGCGGACTGCGCTGGCGCCATCGGTTGGGCCAAAGGCTTTGCGACCGGCGCCCATCGCTTTGAAGTGCCGGACGCTGCAGCGCGCCGTGCCATCGCCACGAAACCCGCCATGGCGATTTGGGGCATGGCAGATCGCACGTTGCATGCAGAGCATTTCCTGCCGCTGTTCAGTGAACTGTTTCCGGACGCGCCGGTGCATCGGTTGCCCGGCGTTGGGCATTACAGCTTTGAAGATGCGCCCGGTGCGATTGCCGATCACATCGCGACGTTTCTCGCGCAAACGTGAGGGCGTAGCATCCGCCGACTACCACGCCGCATACATGCACAGAACACAGCGAACGCGAAGCCGGCGCCCAAGCGCAGGCTACGCTTGCTCGCGCTGCCCTGGCGCGGCCGCCTGGCCGAGCCTGACTTCCGCCACCAGACCACCGCCTTCGCGATTGCGCAACGTGAGCCCGCCGCCTGCAGCCACAGCCAACTGCTGCGCGATCGCCAGGCCCAGCCCCGTGCCGCCCGTCTCGCGGCTGCGCGAATTCTCCAGCCGCACAAACGGCTGCAGCACCGCATCGAGCTTGTCTTCCGGAATACCGGGCCCGCGGTCGCGCACTTCGATCATCACGGCATCGCCGTCGCGGCGCACACTCACTTCGGCCGCGCCACCAAACTTGATCGCGTTGTCGGTCAGGTTGATCAACACGCGGCGCAATGCGTGCGGGCGCGTGACGATCGCACCGGTAGCGTGCTGCTCCAGCGTGACGGGCTTGCCGGTGTCCTGGTAGTCGTACACCAGGCTTTCGACAAACGATCCGACGTCGATGCGCGAGGGCTTTTCACCATCGCCATGCGCGCTGCGCGCATAGGCCAGGCCCTCGCGCACGAGCGTTTCAATCTCGGCCAGATCGTTCAAAAGCTTGCGCTTTTCTTCGGAGTCTTCGGCCAGTTCGGCGCGCAGCTTCATGCGCGTGATGGGCGTCTGCAAGTCATGCGAAATGGCGGCCAGAATCTGCACGCGCTCTTCGACAAAGCGGGCAATGCGCTGGCGCATGGCGTTGAACGCGTGCGCGGCGCGGGCCAGTTCGGTCGGGCCGTTCTCGTCCAGCGGGGGCGTCTGGGCGTTGGGGTTGAGTGCGTCGGCGGCGTCGGCCAATGCCACCAGCGGGCGGATCGACAGGCGCACCGCAAACCAGCAGCACACGATCAACAACAGCAATTGCACCACCAGCACATACGGCAGCCACTGCGCAATGGGCGTCATGCGTGGATGCACGTCAATGGTGAGCGTGCTGCCGTCGCTGAGCGTGAGGTGTGCCTGCAGTTGCTTGCCGTCGCCCGGTATCGACTCCACCGTCACGGGAAAGCGGCCGCCGCTGGCCTCGCTGATGCGCGCGGCGATGTCCTTGCCACGCTGCGTCATCTCTGGAACACCGGGCAGGCCGGGGCCGAGGATGTACTGATAGTTGCCGCGGTTCAGGCGCGGCAGCCACTGCGGGCGCTCTTCCGCGGGCAGGCGATCGAGGATGGCGATTGCTGTGGACACATCGGTTTCCAATGTGCCGAGCATCACCTCGCGCGCGCTCATGTAGCGCTCGGAAAACAGCACGGCAAACGACAGCACATACGCCACCACCAAACCCGCCAGCAGGATCACAAAGAGGCGCGAGCCCAGCGTGCGCGGCCATGCCCAGGCACGCGCGCTCATGGTTGCGGTCATTGGCGGGCCTCCTTGATCTCCACCGGCTTGGCAAAGACATAGCCCTCGCTGCGCACGGTCTTGATGTACGCCGGATCGCGCGCGTCGTCGTTCAGGCGCTGGCGCAGGCGGCTGACCAGCAGGTCGACGGATCGCTCGAACATCTCGGCCTCGCGGCCCTGCGTGAGGTTGAGCAGTTGATCGCGGTTGAACACGCGCATCGGGTGGTCGACAAACACGCGCAGCAGCCGGTATTCCGCGCCGCTCAGCGCAACGATGGTGCCGTCGGCGTCGATCAGGTGGCGCGCGGTCGTATCGAGGTGCCAATCGCCAAAGGCCAACATCTGCCCAGCTTCGGAGATCTGCAGGTTGGGCGGCAGCATGCGCGTGCGGCGCAGCACGGCCTTGATGCGGGCGAGCAACTCGCGCGCGGCAAACGGCTTGGCCAGGTAATCGTCGGCGCCCATTTCCAGGCCGATGATGCGATCGGTCTCGTCGTCGCGCGCGGTCAGCATCAGCACGGGCGTGGCCTTGTGCTTGCCGGCGCGCAGTTCGCGGCACAGCACCAGGCCGTCGTCGCCGGGCAGCATCAGGTCGAGCACGATCAGGTCGACGGTGTTGGCTTCCAGGAACGCACGCATGTGGCGCCCGTCGGGGGAGGCGGTCACCCGCAGGCCGTTCTTGGTGAGATAGGTCGAAACGAGTTCGCGAATCTCGCGGTCATCATCGACGATCAGGATGTGGTCGACGTGGGCGTCCATGGGGGTGACCTCGGCACGATGGAAGGTGGAAGGAAGGCGCCATTTTGCGCCTCTCCGAGTGACGTCGCGAGCCCGTGTTGTATCGCAATGCATCTGGCGGATGCGTTTGTACAGTCCGATACAAAGTCGCCCCTGCGGCGATACAAGCCAGCTACGCGCGCGGTGTCTGATGGAGGCCATCCCGATCCCTTGCCAAGGAATGTCGACCATGAGCCTGCTGATACTCGCCTACCTGGGCGGCGCGCTGACCATCCTGAGCCCGTGCATCCTGCCCGTTCTGCCGTTTGTGCTGAGCCGTACCAACCAGCCGTTTGTGCGCGGCAAACTGCCGATGCTCGCCGGCATGGCCCTCACCTTTGCCGGCTTTGCGACGCTGCTCTCGGCCGGCGGCGCGTGGGCGGTGCGGGCCAATGAAGTCGGCCGCTTTGCGGCGCTCGCGCTGCTGGCCGTGTTCGGGCTGTCGCTGCTGTGGCCCAGGCTGGCCGATCTGATCGCCCGGCCGGCGGTGGCGCTGGGCAACCGGCTGGCGGGGCAAGCATCCACGGGCGGGGCATCAGCAGAACCTTCGGTGGCGGGCTCGCTGCTGCTGGGCGTCGCCACGGGGATGCTGTGGGCGCCGTGCGCGGGCCCGATCCTCGGTTTGGTGTTGACCGGCGTGGCGCTCAATGGCGCGAGCGTGTCCAGCGCGCTGGCGCTGGCGGCCTATGCCGCGGGTGCGGCCACGTCGTTGGCAGCAGCATTGGGGCTGGGCGGCCGCGTGTTCACGGCCATGAAGCGCTCCATGGGCCTGGGCGAGTGGGCGCGTCGCATCATGGGCACAGGCGTGCTGGGCGGCGTGGCCCTCATCGGGCTGGGCGCCGCTACGGGCCTGCTGGCGCGCCTGTCTTCCGGCGGCACCACGCAGCTTGAACAGGCACTGGTCAACGGGTTGGGCGTGACTCGGCCGACACCGCAGGCCAGCCTCAACGTGGTGTCCGAAGCCAACGCCGCGCCAGTGGCGAAACCCAGCGGCTTGCCCATGGAAGGCCGCCTGGCCTCGTTCGACGGCGCGGTGCAGTGGCTCAACTCCGCGCCGCTCACGGCCGACCAACTGCGCGGCAAGGTCACGCTGGTCTATTTCTGGACGTACTCGTGCATCAACTGCATCCGCACGCTGCCATACCTGCGCGCGTGGGCCGACAAGTACAAGGACCAGGGCCTGACCGTGGTCGGCGTGCACGCGCCGGAGTTCGCGTTCGAGAAGTCGCCCGAGAACGTCGCCCGCGCCGTCAGCGGCTTCCGCGTCAATTTTCCGGTCGCCATCGACAGCAACTACCGCATCTGGAATGCCTTCCACAACAGCTACTGGCCCGCCGCGTACTTTGTCGATGCCCAGGGCAACATCCGGCACCACCAGTTTGGCGAGGGTGATTACGCCGCCTCTGAGCGCGTCATCCAGGCGCTGCTGGCCGAGGCAGGCAACCAGCAGGTGGCGGGCGGCGTTGTCGTGCCCGATGCGCCCGGCGCGCAAGCCGCACCAGACCTGGACAACATCCGCTCACCGGAAACGTATGTCGGCTACGCGCAAGCCGCGCGTTTTGCATCGCCCGGCGGCGCGCAGGTCGGCACGTCGCACGCATACCGCGTCGGCAAGCTCGGCCTGAACGATTGGGGCTTGTCGGGGCAATGGACCATCGACGCCGAGCAGGCCACGCTGGACCGCGCTGGCGGCAGCATCGTCTACCGATTCCACGCGCGGGACCTGCACCTCGTGCTCGGGCCCGCCGCCGATGGCCGTGCGGTGCGCTTCACCGTCACGATCGACGGCAAGCCCCCCGGCGCCAGTCACGGTGCCGACACCGATGCAAACGGCAATGGCGCCGTCACGCAAACGCGCCTCTACCAGGTCGTCCGGCAAGCCGGCACGGTGGGCGAGCACACGTTCGAGATCCGCTTTCTCGATGCCGGGGCGCATGCCTACGCCTTCACCTTCGGCTGACCGCGCGCCGCCGTTTTGTACGCGTTTGTATCCAGCCGCGACGCAGATACGTACCCAGACAAAACGGCCCTTCCGCGCTACGTCAGGGATACGTCGGCCTTCTTTAATACGTCTCGTGGCCCCGGCAACCAGCGAACACCAAGCCGCTGACGCAGGGACGCAAATGCAACCCTCGTCTTCCCCCTTCACGAAAAAGGAGATCACCATGACCCGCATCGAAAACGTTCTGTACACCGCCAAGGTCAACGTCACTGGCGGCCGCGACGGCCAGGCGCACAGCGATGACGACCGCCTGAACCTGAAGCTCTCGCCCCCGGGCAGCAACGGCCGCGGCACGAACCCCGAGCAACTGTTTGCCGCAGGCTGGTCGGCATGCTTTATCGGCGCGATGGGCCGTGCGGCCAGCCAGATGAAGATCAAGCTGCCGGCCGATCTGGCCTTGAACACCGAAGTCGACCTGGGCACCACCGACGACGCCTTCTTCCTGCAGGCACGGCTGAACGTAAGCCTGCCGGGCCTGGACCGCGAAGTCGCCCAAGCCGTGGTGGAAGCGGCCCACCAACTCTGCCCGTATTCGAAGGCCACGCGCGGCAACATCCACGTCGAGCTGAACCTGGTCTGACGCACCGCATGGCCCGCCGCACGCCGCATGCCACCAATGGCCGCGGGCCTTCGCTCTCAACCATTCACGGATTCCACATCATGCGCACAACGTTCCGCGCCGCCCTCGCGGCACTCGCCATCGGCGCCGTCTACTTTGTCGGGACTGGCGCGCCCGCCTTCAGCCAGACCGCGGCCACCGGCGCCGCCGCCCCCGAATTCACGGGCATCAACCAGTGGCTGAATTCACAACCGCTGTCCATGAAAGACCTGCGCGGCAAGGTCGTGCTGGTGGATTTCTGGACGTACTCCTGCATCAACTGCCTCAACACGCTGCCGCACGTGAAGCAGTGGTATGACAAATACAAGGATCAGGGCCTGGTCGTGGTGGGCGTGCACACACCGGAATACGCGTTCGAAAAATCGACCGCCAACGTGCAGGAAGCGCTCAAGCGCCTGGACGTGCGCTACCCCGTCGCGCAAGACAACAGCTACGCCACGTGGTCGGCCTTCCACAACCAGTTCTGGCCCGCGCTGTACCTGATCGATGCCGACGGTCGCATCGTCTACCAGCACTTTGGCGAAGGCCGCTACGCTGAAACGGAAGCCGCCATCCAGAAGCTGCTGGCAAATCAAAAGCCGCAGAAGCCGGCGTGACGGCGCGGCGGGAGACAACCCGCCCGCACGGCGCTTACGAGCGCCAACGGGCGGGGCGTTTTTCCAGGAAGGCGTCGATGCCCTCGCCGGCGTCTTCTTCCATCATGTTGCGGGCCATGACATCGCCTGCGTAAGCGTAGGCATCGGCAAGCGGTATCTGGCGTTGCCGGTAGAACATCGCCTTGCCGTAGCGGATGGCGGTGGGGCTCTTCGAAACGATGTCCGCCACCTTGCGAGCCACGGCAGCATCCAGCTCCTCAGCCGGCACGGCCTCGTTGATGAGGCCCCAGTCGGCGGCCGTGGCGGCATCGATAAAGCGGCCCGTCACGAGCATGTCGAATGCGCGCTTCGCAAGCACGTTGCGCGACAACGCCACCGCAGGCGTCGAGCAGAACAGGCCGACGTTGATGCCCGACACCGCAAACCGCGCCGCATCGGAGGCAATGGCCAAGTCACAACTGCCAACCAACTGGCAGCCCGCCGCAGTCGCCACGCCATGCACGCGGGCGATGACCGGCACCGGCAGCGCCTGAATCGCCTGCATCACCACGCTGCATCGCGCAAACAACGCCTGGTAGTACGCGAGCTCGGCCGTGCCGCGCATTTCCCGCAAGTCGTGTCCGGCGCAGAAGGCCTTGCCTTCGCCGCCGAGCACCACGCAGCGCACCGTCGCGTCTTGCGCAATGTCGTCCAACACGCGCTGCAGCGCATCCAGCATGGCTTCGGATAACGCATTGAACTGCAGGGGTCGATTCAGCCGCAGGGTGACGACACCGTCGCGGTCATCGCGCAGGACGGGTGCGTCGGCGTCGGCGTTGGTGGTGGGGTGAGGTTGCATGCGCGCTCCTTTGCAGGCAGGTGCCCTGGGGTGGGCACCAGTCTATCCCTGCAGCGCCCGCGTCGCACTCAGGCGTTGCCAGTAGGGGCCGGCTGGCCCTCGGCGACGCCAGACCTGAAAGGCCTACCCCTTCGCCGCTTTGACATTGGGCGGGCGGCTGACTATCACGCGTCTATAAGAGGTCGGGCGCCGCCGCCCCCCCAAAAATGCGCGGGGGCGCACCATTGAAGACGGCCGCCTGGCAACAATCACATCGCACTCGCACCGCAAGTCACACCACAAGCGAACGAGTGACACAGTCAGCGAAAAAGGGGGCCAACGTGATGTCGGAAACGCTGGACATGCAGCGGGGCTTGTTGCTGAGCCTCTCTCCAGGACGCCGGACGTACTGGATGGCGCAGGCGGTGGCGTTGCTGTCGCTGGTGGTTTTGGTGTCGGCCGTGCCGTTCGCCAAGGTGCAACTGGCGCATCTTCCCTCGTTCGTGCCGCTTTACGAATCGGCCCTCATCCTCAATGACCTGATTACCGCCGCGCTGCTCTTTGGGCAGTTCGCCATCACGCGGTCGCGCGCCATGCTGGCCCTCGCCAGTGGCTACCTGTTCACAGCGGCCACTGCGGTGGGGCACTTGCTATCGTTTCCGGGGCTGTTCGCGTCCGGCGGCCTGCTCGGCGCGGGGCCGCAGAGCACCGCGTGGATCTACATGTTCTGGCACGCGGGCTTTCCACTGTTTGTCATCGCTTACGCCGTGCTGAAGGCGCGCGAAGAGCAGGAGCCCGACCGCTTCCCGGCTCATACGCTCACGCGACAGACGGCGCTGGGCACGATGGCGGCCGTGCTGGGCGCAGCGGCCGCCTGCGTGGCGCTGGCCACCGCCGGCGAACACCTGCTGCCCACCATCATGGCCGCCAACCGCTACACGCCGACCATGTGGATCGTGGCCGGCGGCACATGGTGCTTTTGCGTGGTCGCGCTGGTCGTGCTCTGGCGCAGCCGCCCGCACCTGACGCTCGATATCTGGCTGATGGTGGTGCTGTGCGTGTGGATCTGCGATGTCGCGCTCAGCGCCGTATTCAACGGCGGGCGCTATGACCTCGGCTTCTATGCCGGCCGCGTGTTCGGGCTATTGGGCGCGAGCTTTGTGCTGTTGCTGTTGCTGATCGAGAACACGGTGCTGCACTCCCGATTGGCAGCGGCACGGGCAGAACTCAGGCGGCTGGCGGCGAGCAATATGGGGGATCGGCAAGGCTGACAGCCGCGCCGGACCGAGTTGGCGTGGAGCGAAGTGCGAGTGACCAGCGGAGGTGCTTACTTCTGCAACGTCCTCTTTGCTTCCTGGCCGCCCCACCGCATCGCATAACGCGTCACCATCCCACGCAACACCCCCACCATGTACTCCTGGTGCCTCGCCTCCTGCGTAGGATCGCTCCAATGCGGCACCGGGTACCGCTCACCCTGCAAGTTGACGCCCTGCGCATCGGCCATCCGCTGCCGCCACTCCTGCAGCACCTGGTCGAGTTGCGCGTCGTCGTTCTGATACCAGGCCTGCACCACCCGATCGCCCAGCAGGCGTTGCCGCAGGCGGTCGCGCTGTTCGCGCCAGACGGCGATACGTTCGATATCTACAGTGGCGGCCTGCATGTCGCTGCTCAGGTGCTGGGCTGTCAGCAGCTCGTCATGCGCGTGCATGTACGCCTGATAGCGTTCGGCCAACCGGACGGCCTCTGCCGACGCAGTGGGTGGAAGTTTGCTGCTGAGATAGGCCTTCAACTGTTCAGCGCGATCATCGTCGTGCTTGAGAAGGAACGTGTTGAACACGTTCAGCAAAGCGGTGTCCACGACCAGTGTCTGCTGCGCTGTGATGGTGAGCGCAGGAGCATCGCCCCCTCTGGCTGACGTTGTGATCGGCATGCGGTTAGGCGCGGGCGATATGAGATCGGCGCCAGATGCGTGCGGCTCAACCGCTGCGGCATTTTCCGATTCAGGCAGCCGCGTCGTCATTACGCCAATCGACAAGCCGACGACGGCCGCACCGACCGCAACGGCGCTCAGATGCCAGGCGCGCCGGTCGCGCAGGGGTTCAGTCTGGATTCGCATTGAAGGCGCCCGCGCCATGCAGGACCGTAAGACGCCACTGCATGGCAAGGTACGTGCGGCCGATCAGAACGAACAGCTCGGCACGCTGCCCGACATCGTGAAGCTCGACGTAGTCACGCCGGTGCCCGACGGCACATCGTTCGACTTGTACAGGCCGACATTGGCGTACTGGTCACCGCTTTGCGCCGTGGCATCCAGGCTGACGTTGGCCAGGTACGCGTTGACCGGGAAGCTCGCGTTGCGGCCGTCGATCTTCGTGTACGCACCCGACACCGATTGCGTGGAGTACGCACCGTTGACCACGATGTTCGACAGCGACGGGCTGCCGCCGGTCGTGCACGCGTTGTAGTTCGTGTCCATCACGATCAGATGCTTCACGCCGGTCATGCAGGTGTTGACATAGCTCACCTGCTTGACCGTGAGGGAGCACGGCCCCGTCTTCACGTTGATGCCGTTGTTGTTGGTGGACTGCGTGCCGCTCAGGTCATTGCCGTACACGTAGTTGTTCGTGAACAGGATGTTCGACACGGTGTTCTGGTCGATGCTGCCCACCGACAGGCCATGCGTGCCGTGCAGCCGCGTGTTCGACACCGTCACGTTGGAAATGTCGCCCGAGTTGGTCTTGACGGCAATGCCATCGTCTCCGGCCTCGATATCGGATCGCGTGACGGTGGCGTTGGTCAGGCTGTCGATGTCGATGCCGTCTGCGTTCTTGCGCGTGGCCGGCGTGCGGATGGACACACCCCACGCGGTAAAGCCGTTGCCGGCTTCCACATACAGGTTCGGGTGCGCGGCCTGTGCCAGCGTGACGTTGTAGACGGTGAAGTTCGTGATGTTGCTCGCCTGCACCAGGCGCGGCGTGCCGGTGATGATGTCGCCACGGCCATCCACCGTGCCAGGACCCATGAGCGATGCGTTGGTGCCCGTAAACGACAGCAGGTTGGCGTTGCCGCTGTAGCTGTCGTTGCCGAACAGCGTCACGCCGGAATTGATGACGAGCCCCGCTCCGCTGATAGACAGGCTGCCCGTGTAAAACGCGTCATTCGAGCCGGAAGCGGCCAGCACCACGCTCTTGCCGGTGCCTTTGCAGTTGGTCAGTGCCTGCTGAATGACGCTGGTGTCGTCAGCCGAAGACGATGGCGGCGACGTGCGCAGCGCGCTTGAATACCGCGCGTTGATCGTCGTGCAGATACCCGGATACGTCGGCTGCGTGACAGTGCGGCTGTCTCCCGTGGCCAACGTCTGCGCACCGGCGGAGCCCACAGCGCCGGCAGCCAACAAGGATGCGGCCAGGATCAACCCGACCTTGGTTTGCATGTTCATCGATGTCTCACTCCTGTCTTGGTGTTCGGCACCGGAAGGGCAGCGTGTCGGTGCCACCTGGGCAAACCGCACCCTCGATTCACGATATATCAATGCATATTCATTGGTATATCAGTGAGGAAAATTGAGGATTCAACCGGAACCCGGCTCGATTGGCGTTTTGCCGCCGAAGACCTGTTCACAAATACGAAAGCTCACCGCCGTATCGCCCGGCTGAAGGGTGACGCCACAGGGCCAGTTACCTAAGATGCTGCGCTCCCGACGGGTTGCTACAAGCGGCCATGCCGGGTCCGACGGTCATGCGCAACACTACGTGCATGGCCGTCAACCTCTGGCCACCACTCAGTGCAACCCACTCCCGATGTCGAAGATCAGCAGCGCGAACGGTATCCCAAAGCGGCATGACAGCCCGCATGACGGGCCGCACGCAGGGCGCCCGACGCGCGTTGCACCTTCGCCCGCCTGCATCCCCCGGGCGCCGGGCCCTGGCCTCACGCAATTGCCCAAACCCGCCGCTGCACGCCAACCCGCCGCGCCAGCCCGCGTCAAAGCCTTGCGGACACTCGAAACGCGGCAGCGCCTGCACCGCTTGCGCAAAGAACTCGGCAAGATCGACCCACCACCCGGCTGCGCCCAAGACGCCCATGCCGACATCCTCGCGGCCATGGCACGCGCGGGCTTGGGCGGCTGGTCATTGCCCGCCCTCACCGACCCCGCCAATGCGCGCCATGCAGATGGATCGGTGACGGTGTCGCTGGTGTCGCACACCATCGTCTTCAACGCCGGGGGCGCGTTCCGCATCATCGACCTGCTGCCGCCTGGCAGCGTGTACTTCGAGTTGGCCGGGCGCGACGGCGCAGCGTTTGTGCTGCCGTGCGGCCGTGCCCCCGTCGCGGCCCATTAACGCACGGCACCACTGCGTTTAGAGGCTCGTCCCGATATCTCAACAATTCTCGCCTCAGGGTTATCCGCCATTTCGGCCGGCCCTCACCTTTTCGACACTCCTGCCACACCACCAATAAAACAAGGGGCGGAGACAGGTATGGACCGGAGGCAATTCGTACGGAGTTCAGTAGCACTGGGCGGCGCAATGATGCTGTCGCCCATGGCACGCGCGGCGGAGGCCGGCGTGTTTGCAGACAAGATCGTCTTTGGGCAGACGGTGGGGTTCGACAGCGTGTGGGGCGGGCTGTACAAGAACTACACCAATGGCCTGCTGGCCGGCTTCGAGCAAGTCAACGCCCAGGGCGGCGTGGCCGGCCGCAAGCTGGTCGTCAAGCGGCTCGAAGACAACTACCTGCCCGACAAGGCCGTGGCCAACGTCAAGACGCTCATGCAGGACGGCGTGTTCGGGCTGGTGTGCATGGGCGGCACCGGCAACACCATCGCCGCATTGCCGCTGCTGGAGCAATACCGCCTGCCTATGGTGGGCGCCATGACAGGCGCCACCGCCGCGCGCAAAGCCAGCGCACCGCTGTTCCACACGCGCGCCAGCTACGCCGACGAAGTCACGAAGATGGTGCAGCACGCCACCACCATCGGGCTCAAGCGCGTGGCCGTGGTCTACCAGGACAACCCCTTCGGCTCCGGCAATGCCGACGCTGCCAAAGCCGCCGCCAGCAAGTTCGGTGCGCAGATCGTTGCGCTCATTCCGCACAACGCCAAGGGCGACGACATCGACATGGTGGTCGACAAGATTGCCGCCGCCAACCCGCAGACCACGCTGCTGTTTACGTCGCCCGCCTCCGTGGCCGACATGCTGATGCGCTATCAGGCCAAGCACGGCCCCGTGCCATTGCCGCAGCCGTGGATCCTGTCTGTTACCACGCCCAAGACCGTGTTCGAGAAGGCAGGCACGCTGGCCCATGGCGTGGCTGTCACGCAGGTCATGCCGGGCCCCAACGTGCGGACCCAGCCGCTGGTGCGCGCGTTTCGCGAGGCCAATGACAAGTTCGGCGACCACAACAACCAGACCTACGAAGCGGTAGAGGGCTTTCTCACCGCCCGCGTCATCGTGGAGGGCCTGCGCGCCTGCGGCAGCAACCCCACGCGCGAAGGCTTAATTCAGGCGCTGGAAGGCTTCGGCACACGCGACTTTGGCGGCGTGCGGGTCCATTACGACCGCAACAACCACGCCGGGCTGGATTACGTGGACGTAACCATGATCGGAAGTAACGGCCACCTGGTCGGCTGAATCACGCGCGGCTTGTGCCGCTGCGCACACCGATGGCAACATGGCGCCATGCACCGCGTGGCCGGCCAGCCAACAGAACCCGCCCCAGAGGCGGGTTTTTTATTGCTGGCCGCTCACACAACCAGAAGGACGTGAAGCCCATGACAGAGATCCGCCCCGCGCAGTTTCCTGACGACATGGCCGCCGTGCAGGCCATCTTCCGTGAATACGTTGCCAGCCCGAGCGTCAGCCTGGATTTCCAGGACTACAAAGCCGAGTTTGCCGACCTGCCCGGCAAATACGCCGCACCGCGCGGTCAATTGCTGCTGGCATGGAAAGCCGACGCCGTGGTCGGCTGCGCCGCGTTCCGGGAGGTGGATGCAACCACGTGCGAGATGAAGCGCGTGTACGTCCGCCCCGCCGCACGCGGCGAACAGCTCGGCCGCCGCCTCGTCCAGCATCTACTACAAGACGCCCGCGCCGCTGGCTATGCCCGCATGTGCCTGGACGTGCTGCCCGAGTTCAAGGCCGCCCAGCAGCTCTACCTGTCGCTGGGCTTCACGCCCGCACCACCGGCCACGTTCAACCCGGTGCCAGGCACGCTGTTCCTGGGTCGGGCGCTGTAGCGCGCGGTTGCTAGAATCCTGGGCCGCCCTTTTTGAAGACGACCAATACAACGCGATGACGGTATCCCTAAGCCTGGACCCGCAGTTCTTCAACCTGCTGGCCGACAGCCACCAACGGCTGGTTGGCGCGCCGCTGTTCGACAGCACCATCGCGCGCGCTGATGCGGCCCGGTGGCTTTACAAAGACGCGCCGTTCTGCGTGCTGGCACACAACACCGATGCCGACCCGCGCTTCATCTATGCAAACCGCGCCGCGCAGCGCTGCTTTGAATACGATTGGAACGGCATCACAGCGTTGCGCTCGCGTTTTTCGGCCGAGCAGCCGAACCGCGAAGAACGCGCGCAGTTGCTCGAAGCGGTCCGCACCCGTGGGTTCGCCACGGGGTATCGCGGCGTGCGCATCTCGCGCTCCGGCAGGCGGTTCTGGATCGAGGGCGGCACCGTGTGGAATCTCGTCGACAGCGACGGTGTGTACCACGGGCAAGCTGCCACCTTCCATCAATGGCATGACGTGTGATTTGCGGGGCGAAAGCGCACGCGCAGATCGGCTTAGCATTCACCACGCCACACAACAACAACGTACGTTTCAAAGGGGTAGGAGTTGTCGAAAAAGATCCTCTCGCTGGTCTTGGCCTGCGCTTGCAGCATGAGCCAGGCGGCCTTCGGACAAATCTCAATGGCAGCGCCCCTGACGGACGCGCCGCAAAGCGAAGCGCTCCAGGCTGAAGTCATTCAAGCGGGCACACCTCAAGCGGAAGCGCCCATGCCGGAAGCCCCGCAAGCCGAAGCGCCCGCCCCGGAGCCCACCCCAAAAGCCGAGCCCATCGCCAAGGTCGAACAAAGCTATTGGGAAGCGGAAGGCCTGAGCGCGCGGATGCGTAAGGCGCGTGCGATCACGCTGTATATGCTGGACCCGGCCGTGGCATCGCTCAAGGCCGTGGACGAGGCGCAACTGAAAGACACCGGCTGCGAATACAGCACCGAAGACGCCACGCTCATCGCCAACTTTGTTGATTCCATCGAGCGCAACAGCGTGCGCAGTAATTCGTTCGCACTGCAGTTCGAGCCTCGCGAAGCCGTCTACCTGGCACTCGGCGGCGGCAGCGAGATGAAGCTGCTGTTTGAGAAGCCCTACCAGAACCAATCGGAAGTGCTCGGGCAGATCAACGGTCAGCCGGTCACGGTCGGCAAGAGCCTGGTGGAAGGCTTGTACCGATGGGCCGCGAGGGTTGACCGCGTCCGTCGCTGCGAAAGCTTTGTCGGCAAGTACCGCTAAGCCACACACGCGCCCTCAAAGCACAGGCGCCAACGCCCGCAGATTGGCATCCAGCACAAACTGCTGACACACGCTCGGCGCCAGCGGTCGGCTGAAGAAATACCCCTGAAACCGATCGCACCCGAGGGCTGACAGGCGCTTGAGCTGCTGTTCAGTCTCCACACCTTCCACCACCGTCGACAGGTTCAGCGTACGGCTCAGGCTGGCAATGCTGCGCACGATGTGCTCGTTGACGCTGCCCGCGCTCACGTCGGCCAGAGAGCGGTCGATCTTCACGGTGTCCAGCGGCAGTTCGCGCAGGTAGTGCAGCGACGTATGGCCCATCCCGAAATCATCGAGCGCGACTTTCACACCGGCCTCGCGCAGCTGCTTCAGGTTGCCGATGGCGTTGATGTCCGGCAGCAGCATCGTCGATTCGGTGATCTCCAGTTCAAGCTGCGTGGCCGACAACCCTTCGCGCTGCAGGATGTCGAGCACGTTCCGGTACAACCTGCAGTTCAGCAACTGCCGTGGCGACAGATTCACGGCGACCACGAAATCGTCCGGCAAGATATCGCGCCAGGCAGCGCGCTGGCGGCATGCGAGCGACAGGATGCGTAGGCCGAGTTGGTCGATCTGGCCGATGTCATCGGCCAGCGCCACGACGATCGGCGGGGCCACGCGCCCCAGCACCGGATGCTGCCACCGCAGCAGCGCCTCGGCCCCAAACACGCGCCCGGTGGTGCAATCCACCTGCGGCTGAAACTCCAGAAAGATCTGGCCTTCCTTCTTGATGGCGGCTTCCAGGTCGCTGGCCAGCGCCACCGCCATGCGGCCTTCGTCGCCGGGCAGGTCCAGACAGCGCCGGCACTTCAGGCTCACTTCGGGCGACTCGACAATCCGCAGCAAAGACGCAAGCACATCCTGACTGCGCCGTGCGGACAGCACATCCGCCATGCGCACAAACGGCAGGTAAATGACCGCGCCCACCGCCAGGCCGATGAGCTGCACCACCGCGCCCCACACCGAGCCGGTGGCCGCGTAGCCGCTGAACAGCGCCGGGGTGGTCCACGCCACGGGGTAGCCGGTCTTGGGCATCAGGTCCGCAATGGTGGCCGCATAGGCAATCAGGATCTGCACCAGCGGCGTGAGCAGAAACGGAATCGCATAGACCGGGTTGAGCACAAGCGGCAACCCGAACAGCAAGGGTTCGTTCACGTTGAACAGCGCCGGCAGCATGACGACCATCGCCATCTTGCGGCCGCGCAGCGTGCGCCTGGACATCAGCAGTGCCAGGATCAGGCTGAGCGTGCCGCCCGAGCCCCCCATGCGCGCGAACACCGCGAAGAAGTGATAGGTAAAGATGAACTGCGGCTGGCCTCCACTGGCAACCGCCACGGCATTGGCCTGCGTGGCCGGCTCCAGGATGTGCTGGTGCACCGCATACAGCGCGTTCGGCCCATGAATGCCGAACAGCCAGAGGATCTGCGCCACGGTTTCGTAGCCCAAGCCAAACAGCAGGCTGTTGGCCACTTCCGAATACGGCGTCGCCAGCAGCGCGCCCAATGCCGCCGTGAGCTGCGGCCAGCCCGCCCAGGCCATGCCGGCTTTGAGCAGGGCAAACGTCAGGATCGTCAGCATGCCGGCCGGCATGACCGACAGCACATCGCCCACCAGCAGATCGTTGCTCAAATGGTGAGACGGAATGCGCAAACGGCGGATGCCGCACAGCTTCAGAAACAGGCTGCCGCCCAACGACGCAACCAGCAATGCGCCAAACAGCCCCTGCCCCAGCGAGAGCGATGCCATCAAAGACGCATCCGCATCCGGCGCAATGAGCGTAAAGAAGCACGACACCACCACCACGGCCGCCACCGTCGGGTTGACCACGCGATGCCCACCGCGCTGGTTGTACAACTGCGCCAACACATCGGCAAACCCGAACAACGCAACCAACGAACCGATGCCGACCGTGCCCGCCAGCACGCTGTCGCAAAACGCATCCAGCCGCGCGCCAAAGGCCTCCATCAACACCTGCCGCATGCCGGCGGTGGGCGGATTGCGCAACAGCAGCGCCAGCGCGCCCACCATGATGAGCGGCAAAGAGAGCGCCAGCCCGCGCCGAATGGCAATGAAATACGGCCCACGGTCGAAGCGCTCGGCAGCGCTCAACAACCTCAGCCAGGGCGATAGCGCCTGCGTCGTCATAGGACTGGATTTTGTTCGAGGTGAGTCGGCAACATCCCCGGTCGCCCGGAGCGTTGCCTATCGGGCTATGCATCGTAATCGACACGAAGCGGCGTGCGCTGAAGCGAAACCCCTTACGCAATACGCAAAAATGCTCACCCGCCCATGGCAAGCTTTGTGCAATACCTAGGGGAAACCCGAAGCCATGACGCGCCACTTGCACCAGGCGCGCACCACATCAAGGCATCGGCACCAACATGGCGCCCGCCCTATGTACGGCGCGCCCCAGAATCTGCAACGATCTTGCTTATGTCGATTTCCCTTCGTGCGCCCCGCACCGTGAAACTCCCTGCCCCCTTGCTTTCCCTGCTCCGCCTTGTGCGCGACCCGCACCGGCGCTATCGGCATGCCCGGTACATCCACGCAACGCGCGTCGGCCTCGGCGTGCTGCTCTCCATTGCTGTCACGTCGGGCTTTGGCTGGCCGCATGGCGAGTGGGCCACCATCTCGCTGCTGATCGTCATTGCCGGCCTGCAACACCACGGCAACATCCGCAAGCGCGCGGCAGAGCGTGCGTGGGGCACCCTCATCGGCGCCGTGGCGGGCCTACTGATCATCGTTCAGCAGACGTGGCTCGGGCACCTGCCGCTTACGTACGCGCTCACGGCCATCGCGTGCGGCATCTGCGCGTATCACGCCATCGGCAAGGGCGGCTATATCGCGCTGCTCGCCGCCATCACGCTCGTCATCGTGGTGGGGCATGGCGACAACAACCTGCTCGACGGCGCCTGGCGCACGCTCAACGTGCTGGTGGGGATTGCGATTGCGCTGCTGTTCTCGTTTGCGCTGCCGCTGTATGCCACGTATTCGTGGCGCTACCGGCTGGCCGATGCGCTACGCGAATGCGCCGGGGCGTATGCCAACCTCGGCCACACCAGTGAAGCCCCGGGCGAGCGCAGCGAGCAGCTCGGCAAGCTCAACACGCTGCTCGTGCAACTGCGCTCGCTCATGCCGTCGGTGTCCAAAGAGATTGACGTGCCCGTCGAGCGCCTGGAGAACATCCAGCGCAGCCTGCGCATCTGCATCAGCACGCTCGAACTGCTCAACGCGACCCACGGGACGATGGGCCAACCCAGCGGCGGCGCACTGCCCGGCGTGGGTGCGCGGCGCATCCGCGACACGCTGATCGGCATGTCGCGGGCACTGCGGTTCGGCACGGTGGCGCGCTTGGCTCGGCCACGCGCGGCCGACCGCGCCGAGGTAAGCCCCGCACCCGGCACGCCCACTGTGGAAAGCGCGCTGGCCGAAGGCTTTGCCAACGAGATCGAGAACCTCCGACGGCAACTGCTGGCGATTGCGCCGCAGTGGAATATCGGGTGAAGCGGGGGCACCTGCCTAGGCGCTCCCCCTGCGACTTACCTCGGCGGTGTTCGCCACCGGCGTCGAGCAATGTCGCGTCACCTCACTTGGCCAGCGCCGCAACCTCCGCGGCACTCAATGCGCCCGCCTGCACGCGCAAGCCCTGAATGCGCCCGTTGAACGATGGATGCGCCCAGTTCCGCCCCAGGAAGGTGACCTGATCGCCCACCTGCCGCGGCGACAGCAGCATGTCGTCGGTCTTGCCCACCTCGGTACCGTCAACGTAGAGGCGGCAGGTGTTGCCCTGCAGCGTGACGGCCACATGGACCCAGCGCCGAATCGGCATGGCCCACGGCGCTGCCACAACCTGCGCGTCGTTGGCTCCTGCGCCGAAGATCCCGAAGCGCAGCACGCCGCTACTGCCAGACTGTGGGGCGATGAACATGGAGCTGAATCCATCCTGCCCTGAGAAAAACATGCAGGTGTCCCAGTGCAACCCGTTCGCGTAGGCCCAGAAAGACAGGCTGAAGTCGTCGAGGTCACTGAACACCCCGGACGGCAATTGCAGGCCGGCCTTCTGGCCATCGAACGCGATGGCCTTGTCGCTGACACGCCCGTCACCCCAGGTCGCGCCGTCCAGCAGCGTGCCCTGCACCAAGGTCGTGGTGCCAGCGGGGGTGAGTAGCGCGCCGACCGTGCCGGTGCCGTTCGGATCGTTCAGCGGCAGCGACAGGCGGAGCTCGCCAGGAACGGCGATGCGGGCCACGTTGGAGCCGGCGCCCGAGGCACCGGCGCCCTGGGCGGTGATCTGGTAGAACCAGACGCCGTTGGGCGGGATATCGGTGTAGGTAAGCAGCTCGCTCGCCGAAACGGTGCCTAACAGGTTGAAGGGGCCGTTGGCCTGGCTTGCGCGCTTGACCGCATACGCGGTTGCCCCGACGCTGCCCCACCACGACAGCACGACGCGGTTGCCGCGCAGGTTGGCCGTGAGGCCAGACGGCGGCTTCATCGGGCCCGCATAGTCCACGCGACGATGGATCAGCGTCGGCCACATGACGTCGTCGCTGCTGCCGCCGTACTTCGGCTCGACCAACTTCACGATGCGCGAGACGTTGGGCGCCGCCAGCCCCATGCGGTTCACGTAGTGGTTGTAGATCGGCTCCCAGGCGTTGCGGCCGTGCTGGAACGACTGGTTCACCTGCGTCCACAGGTTCGTGTGCGGCTGCGACGGATCCTGTTCACGCGCATAGGGCATGGGATAGGTCTTGCCGTTCTCGTCCAGCAGGTTGGAGCGCGCCACGTATTCGGCTGCTGCGAGGAAGCGATTGTTGTGCATCCCGTAGAGATCGTCGCCCTGGTTCCACGCCATCTCCAGCAGGTCGCCGCCCAGCGACATGCCCAGTGTCGAGTGCCCCTGGTCGCGGCCGCTCTCCTCCCATTGCCCGAAATGGCCGGGGTGCATGAAATACACGCTATGCACGATGGAGCCATTGCCAAACATCTTCAGCGTGCCGCGGTTGTTGCCGGCGTAGTAGTCAACGGCCAGGCGATAGAGGTCGGGCCGGTCGCAGAACACGCCGATCGACAGCGCACCGCACAGCGATGCCATGTCCCAGTTGGCGTGAGACCCCAGCGCTGCGTTGTTGAGACGGTTTTGCGAGATGCCCGCAAAGACGTTGAGCAGCATGTCCTGAAAGCGCTTCAGGCTCGCCGGCGCCCAGCCGGAGTAGGTACGCAGGATCTCGCCGATCTGCGCCAACTGGTGGCCTTGGATGCCGGCCAGGATGATGAAGGTGTGGTCATCATGGGCGGTCGAGCCGGGCGGCACCGTTCCAACCTCCTTAAGCGTGTTCGCCCAGGCATCCAGGAACTCCACGGCCTTGTCGGCATAGCGGTTGTCCTGCGGGTCGGACAGCTTCCAGCGCAGTACCAGGGTCCAGGCGTGCCAGATGTCGCCGTACAAAGCGTACTTGGTACTGTCGGCCCGGTAGACCGCGGGCTGCGGATTCGGCTTGGCGGTCAAGGAGGCGTTGGGCTCGGCGCACAGCTTGTTCCACCAGCCCGTCCACGGCTCCTGGCCAGCCTTGATGAGCGCGCGGATGCGGGTGGCATCGTCTTCGGTGACCAGCAGCCCCGGGTGGCGGAAGACGCCGCTCTCTGAAGCCGGCACAGCCTCAGGCGCGGGCGTCGCAGGTGCCGGGGCGGTCGTGGCCTGGCCTCCTCCGGTCTTTTCCTGCGTCGGACCCAGCCCCTGCGCAGAGGCGTCATCGACACCGCCGCCGCACCCCGGCAGCAGCGGCAGCATGGGGAACAACCCCAGCCCCAGTGTCAACGCGCGACGTACAGGATTGGGTAACTCGCTAACGTTTGCGTACTCCACCGACTTTTTGGACATATTGATTGACCCGACTGTTTTTTGTAGTGGCGCAACCGTAGGTCAGTGTGCGAATGCGCGTCAACGCAATCTCCAAAACGATGAGGATTTTTGAGTGTTCGGGCGCAATGCTTTGCGCTCTTAGCGGGCCGCCATCACACGACGCGCCCTCCAGCGCCATGAAGCCATCGAGGCCCACCCATCGAAAGGAGGTGGGCGCGGGCATGCGGGTCATTCCACGAGTTCTGCAATTTCGTCGACTTCGAGCGTCTTGCCGAACTTGTTTTTCAAGCCGTGCCCCCACGCATGAACATGCGCGCCGGGTGTGAGGTAGGAAGCCAGTTCCGTCGCAGCATGGGGCGGCATACGCAACGAGGTGCCGTCATCGAGCAACGCGCCGCGCAGCTCACCCTTCGGCCCGAACAGAGAGAGCTTGACCTCGCCCGCGGCCTCCATCGGCCGATGCGCACCGGCGCGTTTGGGGGGCTTGTCCCCCTTGGCGGGCGGACCTTCATCGAGGATGACCTTGCCGCTCTCAGTGGTGAGCGAGATCGCCGCGATCATGTCGGCGCCTCTGGGCTTCACCCCGCGTATGCGGATCTTGTCGCCCAGCGCAACATACCGGGCAAGGTGTCGCGACAGATGGGGCGGCACGTGAACTTGCCGAGGAGTGCGACCACCCAGCACAAAGCCATCGACGTCCCCTTCCGGGTTCAGAAGGAAGTTGCGTACCGTGCCGCGGACTTCCGGAAGACTCTCAGGATCGATCCAATGCATTGCATGTCCTCGCTGTGGGTTGGGTTGGAGAAAGGAAATGGGCGCGATACCGGCGTGGCATTTGGCCAACCGCGCCCTTCTGCGGCGGCGCAACGATCATGCCCATGGGCTATCACTGGCCGATGTCGGAGTCGCATTCACTGCCACCGGCGGCAGTGCACCGCTTCCTCAATAATTCTCAGCAACGCGTGCTGGTCCAGGGCCACGTGAGTAGACTTGCCCGTAGCCATAGTTCACGCGCCTACGTGACGAAAGTGGTCGGGAAGCCCCGGGGATTGACCACCTCGGGGCTTTTTTCTTTTCAGGGAGTCAATATCCCTCCTCTCTTCCCGCCGCTCCGCCTGTGCCCGAACGCCGTCGTTGCGCAAAGGCCGTAGCTGCCCGATATGCCCATGCCCACAACACGATCTGTGCTCGATACCCACTGGGCCAAACGCCGTGGCCTGAAACAGCTCCGCGCGCTCGCCCTTGCGCTGCCGCTGGTCTGTCTGCAGATTGCCGGCGCCGAGCCTCTGCACAATCGCGCGGCCCCCTGCCGGGTCGGCAATGACGCAGCCATCGACGCGGATCACGGTGCACGCACTGGCTGGCACCCCGTGCCGGCCGGCCAATTCGGCGTCAGCGCCGATGCCAACGCCTACACCGTCGACACGGGCGCCGGACTGGTATTCAAGATCCGAACGCGAGGCGCCAACGGCGGTGACCGGGGCAAGGGCGACATCGTCTCAATGCTCTGGCATGGCGTGCAGTATCAAGACCCGCGCAAGGGCAGCCAGGTGAACTCCGGTTTTTCTGGCCTGTATGACGGGGATGAGCGCGTCAATGTAGACGCGGCGCGCGTGGGCAATGACGCCATCAAGATCACCGTCAGCGCGGGGGCATTGACCCACGTCTACATGGCGCGCCGTGGGCAACCCAACATCTACATGGCGACGTATTTCACCGCCGAGCCCAAGCCCAATCTCGTGCGCTTTGTCGTTCGGGTGCCGCACGCGCGCCTGCCCGATGGGCCGCCATGCGCAGACATCACCACCGCCGTGCGCGGTGTGGAAGCCCATGACGTCTTTGGGTTGGCCGACGGCCAAACGCGCTCCAAGCATTACTCCAACATGCGCCTGAAAGACTGGCAGTACTTTGGCGCCACGGGCCCAGGCGCGGGCATGTGGATGGTGCGCGACAACAACGAGGGCGGGTCGGGCGGGCCGTTCTACCGCAGCCTCCTCGACCAGGGTGCTGAAGACCAGGAGCTGACCTATATCGTCAACTACGGTGAGAACCAGACCGAGCCCTACCGCATGGGTATTCTCAACAGCTACGTTCTGGCCTTTACCGATGGCGAACCGCCCAGTGAAGTCGACACCCACTGGTTCAAAGACATGGGCCTGCCCGGCTACGTGCCCGAGAACGATCGCGGCGCACTCGAAGGCCGCTTTACCGGATTGACTGAAGACGCGCCGTACACCCTGGCGCTCAGCAACGCGCATGCGCAGTACTGGGGCGATGTCGCTGCAAAAGACGGCCACTTCCATGTGCGCGGCATGCTGCCAGGCCAGTATCAGGCGACGCTGTACCGCAACGAGCTGGAAGTGAAACGCTTCAACGTCGATGTGCAGCCCGCCCGCACGACGCCTTGTGCATGCGGCGGTGTCGACCACGACCCGCAACACGATGCCGCGCTGTGGCGCATCGGCACCTGGGACGGCACCCCGCGCGAGTTCCGCAACGGCGACAAGGTCACGGTGATGCATCCCTCCGACGTGCGGATGCAACCGTGGACCGGCCCCGAATACATCGTCGGCCGCTCCACCCCCGCCAACGATTTCCCCGCCTACCAGTGGAAAGCCGTCAACGGCACGCTGGTTGTGCGCTTCAACCTCAGCCAGCGCGACATTGCCGATCACCGGCTGCGCATCGGCATCACCACGGCCTTTGCCCACGCCCGCCCCAGCATCACGGTCAACCAGTGGAGCGCGCCCGCGCCGCAACCCGCAGTGGAACCGGCCACGCGCAGCCTTACAGCCGGCTCCTATCGCGGCAACAACGCCACCTTTGCGTTCGACATTCCAGCGTCGGCCTTTGTGGCGGGCCTGAATGAACTCAAGATCAACGTCGTCAGCGGGAATGCCGGAGAAGGCTTTCTCAGCCCCGGTTACGCGTTCGACGCCGTCGATTTGCTGAAGTAACAGCACACACGGGGGCCGCCAACAAACCGCGGCGGCCCCCCGGCTGCACGCAGGCTTACACGACGCTGTCTTCTTCGGCCTCGTCTTCGGGCTGCTTGGGTTGCACTGGTGGCTGCATAGTCGGCTGTGAAGCGGACGCATCCACCGTCGCGCCGTCCTCGACAACCTCTTGCGAATCATCCTGCCCAGCCGGCGACTGCGACGGATCTTCCAGGCGCGCCTTCAGGCCGGCCAGATAGTTCTCGGCGTGGTCCTGCGCTTCTGAAACGCCCATATTGATACCCGCGTTGATGGCCTTCTCGGCAACGATCTTGGTGATGCCTTCCTTCATTGCCAGCCGAACTTCCGGGCCGCCGATGTTGCCGATGGCGGCGGCCGCCAGGTTGAGGCCCGCCTCTTCCAGCGCCTTCTTCACGTTGCCGCCGCTGACCATTGCATGCAGGACGTTGCAGCCTTGGGACTCGGCTTCCAGCGCCGTGGATGCAGCGTCCGCAAGCTCACCAATGCCGGGAATGAAGCTCAGCGCGCCCACCGCCATGGATGCCCAGTCAAGCAGCTTGCCTTCCACCTTGAGCGCGGTATCGATGGCGTGCATCAGGAAACCGCCGTTGTGCTTGGGCGACTTGATCTCGGGCTGGTCGGCCGTGCCCATCAACATGCAGGCCACGGCGTTCTTGTCTGCGTCGGTCTTGGGCGTGTGGGTCTGCGGCTTCTGCACGGTCTGGTTGGCCTGCGACAGGTTGCCGTAGAACTTCTGGAAATCGCGGCCGGCGATATTTCCGGAATCCACCGTATGGCCGCCGCCGAAATCGAAGAAGCCGTGGTGCGTCTTGTAACCCGTGATGGCGTTGTTCATCAGGCTGAACAGCACCGGGTCTTGCAGCAGATTCTTCGCTCCCTGCCGGACATTCGGGTCGAGCTGCTTGTCGTTCGCCATGCTCGACAGCTTGTCTCGCGTGAGATCGCCGTCGCCAAAGAACGCTGCCTGGTTGCCGTTCATCGTCTTGAGCGTGTTCAGCTCGGCTTGCGTCAGGCTCATGGATGAGGACGCAGCTTGCAGGAAGTCTGCCTTCTTGACCTCGCCCCCGCCCGTCAGCCGGTTCCAGGCGTCTTGATGGTCGAGGAAGTACTGCGCCGCTGCAATGACCTGCGGCGGCGTCTTGCCGGTCTTGGCGTCGCCATCAACGATCTGCTGGAACTCGTCTTTGCCCAGATTCTTCGTGAGGTTGTCGGAATACTTGTAAAGCTCGCGCAGCGCATCGCTTTCCGACATGACGGAAGGCTGACCATTCGCATTGCCGTCCGACGGGATGTAGTTCTGCTCGAAGCTCTTGGCCTGTTGCTCGTTGAACGCGCTCACCTGCGCGTGTTCCGCAGTAAAGGCATCCAGGTCATTGGCCTTGATCTTGCCGCCGCAACGTCCGTCACCTTGCGAGCCGATGGCGGTGAACAGGCGCTGGTCTTGTGCCAAGCCCTGCAGCGCCGCTTTCAGGTCAGGCGGCGTCGCGGGGTCGTTGATCTTGTCCTGCAGGCCATCCCAGCTGATCGGGCATTGGTCTTTGTGCCGATCCAGCACCGACACGATCTGCACTTCCGATTGGCTAAGCGTGCCGCCGTTCCACGTCACGGTGGACTGCGGCGACCCGGCCTGCTGTGAAGACGCTGCATTGCCCTGCTGGGGCGCCGCATTGGGCTGCGTCACTGCATGCCGGTTGCCGCTGTTCTGCGTGACGTCGTCGTCATCGTCGTCATCGTCATCGTTGTTTTGAGAAGCGAGCGACGCAGTCAGCTTAGCGCTGATGCCTTGGTAAAGGCTCAACTGCGTCTGGTCGGATGGGCCTTGCTGGCCCGGCAAACCGCCCATGCCCGCGATGGTCGTTGCGGTATCCACGGCCGCGTCGGCCATATCGCTCCGGCTTGCGTGCTTCGCCTCGCGGCTGGCAGTGTTGGATGAAGACATATGAACGGACATACCTGCTCCCACTTGAACACTTGAACGTGTCGTTGCGACCTGTGGCAAAGCCGGTATTTCGCGATCAAGTACGGATCACGCATGCCGTCATGCCTCGTATGGATCGCGTTTCCCTTCAACAGCCCGCCGACTCAGCACAACAAGGCTGGCCGAGCGGGCACGAATTGGCGCCCCGTATTGCAAGCGGAGGCCTGTGAACCCAGCGTAAGAGTGGAAAACGTCAGGAGCGGCTGCCTGGCCGAAAACATGGCTCGGCATGCGAAGTGGTTGGAACTCAAACTGCAGCGGGTGCGGCGGGTGCAGCGGGATCAGCGCCGATCTCGGCGTCCTATGGTCGTGTTCAAAGTGGTGACGTGCGTCACTGTCTGCGTTCTTTCGGCTCAAGCACCACGCGTTCGGGCGCGCGTGCACGGCGTTGCTGCGCAGCCCTATGCTGAAGCGGCAGCGACATTCCTCGCGTTGCCTCTCACGTCAATCTTTTGCGGTGCGGTCAACCCCACAACGCCTCAGCCAGCATGAACGTCAATAACGTCACTTCCTCCCGCAGTACGACGGTGCCAACCAGCAGTGCGCCCAGCACCTCTGGAGCACCCACGACCGGTTCACCGGATCGTGTGCGGAGAGCGCCTGCTGATGCCCCCGATATGCCACCGCCGCGCAGGCAACGGCTCAATACCGCAGAAGCCTCCGGCAGGCCGGCATTTCGGCACGTTCAACTCGGCAGCGTTGCGGCACCGGGCCGCCATGACGCGGGCGCTTCGACTTCAACCGAGCCCAACGCGCCCCTGCTCGACAATCGTCCGACCCTCGAAAGAATGGGCATCGAGCACCCCTTGCTGGGGCACTCTTGGTACGGCGAGACCGCAGGCGAGGTTCGCGCGGCCGGCAAGCAGCCTGCCGTCGACCGGCACGGCATGGGACAAACGCTTCAGACCGCAAGCGGCCCCAACCTGACGCCGCATCAACAGGCTGCCCTTGAGCACGCTAGGGCGAAGATCCGCAGCACTCTGCAAAGGCCACTGACCATGCTGCAGCAGGCGCTGGACAGAAATCTCGATCTGGAAGTCTCCAAGTTCCCGATCAAGAAGGTGGAATGGGCACTGGCACCGCTGCTGATGGCGGCAGAGAACGCGCGCAATCCGGGGCTGAACCTGGTTGCCCTACATATGGAAACAGCTGAAATCGGGGTAGATGACGACCACGAAGACGACCTGCCGCCGCTAACGAATTCACACAACTTCGGCGCGTTTATCGAATCTGCACCACACGGGCGATACAGGGCCATCGTCAACGACGGCCCGCACACCAGGGCGGCTGATATCCGAAAGGATGCGCAAGGAACGACCGTGATCGTGGTCGATCCCTTACGCAAGGAAAAGGACGAAACCGAGTACGACCAGTACGCTGACAACATCAGCACGGAAGCCGGTGAGCACGCAAAGTGTGCGTTCATCCCTGTGGACTTGCAGAAATCCGCTTTTGACTGCCGAATCTTCTCAATGTCGCTTGCATTGAAGATGCACGCGCGAGAAGGCGATTTTTCGGCGCTGCATGACGCGTTACGAGACGGCACAGACCCGGTACCGTTGGTGTCGCGCGCTAAGACCACAGAAGAGCTGGGTGCGTTGCTCGTGTTGGACGGGGCACCGCTGATCGACGCCCGCATGATGAAGCACAGCCATGCCGGCAGTTCGGTCAAACGCTACTTGGCAAGCCATCCGGATCAGTCGACCACACCCGTGAACAAGCGCGACGAGACACTACAAGACAGAACGAACCGACACCTCAAAGAACGCGTCATCTTGGCTCGCGCGGACCCGAATGCGACCGTGCCCTCGGCGCCGACAAAGACAGCGCGATTGAGCACGTCGATTGAGCACAAGCGCGTCTCCATGATCCAGCGCACGATGGCTTATCTGGATACGGCACCACCACAAGCCGTGGCACAGATGGCGCACCTTGTGTCGCGTGCCAGCCAGGAACTGTCGAAGCAATAGGGCCGTTGGCCGCTGCTGAGCTTGGGTTAGGCAAGCGATCGCCTATCGGTCGGGACGCCTCACATAGAGCTCGAGACCGGCCTCCACACGCCTGAGCGTGTGCTCCAACAGGATTTGCGCAACCTCCATCACCAGTAAAGCGATCTGCATCGTGACCGGCATGACGACGTCACCTGGTTTCCGACACATAACGCCGCAATAGAGTACGAGCTAGCCGGTCGTGGCCAACGGCTTGCCCGCTAACTGGGTCAACGACACCCAGTCAGCTCGCTTCAACGCCATTGCTGTGCTGGGGGGGTAAAGGGCACAACCGAAGACCATCAGAGGGCCCCGTAAGAACCGGCACACACACATCAAGCTGCCAGCTTCGCGTTCGGGTCGATGCCCTCCGACTGCTCGGCTGCGGGCTGCACGGCCAACTGATAGCCGCGCGAATACACCGTCTTGAGCTCAACGCCAGTCGCCTGGCCGAAGCCGAGCTTCTTGCGCAGCTTGTAGATGTGCTGCTCGATCGAGCGCTCTGCAATGCTGGCGTCTGTGCCCCATACGGCAGAGGCGATCTGCTGGCGTGACAAAAACGACCCGGACGAAGAGAACAACAGCCACGCCGTGGCAAATTCACGTGCGGTCAGGCGGATCGGTACGCCGTGCAATGTGGCGGTGCGGGTCAGCCGGCATAGACGGTAGGGCCCGGCCGCCAGTTGTGTATCGATGGCGACCTGCGTCGACTTGCCGGCCCCGCGCAGGATGCGCTGCACGCGCGCGCACAACTCCTCGGCAGTGAAGTGGCCGGAAATGACATCGTCGATGCCGGCATCGAAAGCGTCGAGTATTTCGTGGCGGCTCGCAAAGTCGCCAAACACCAAGGTGGGCCGGCACAGATTGGCATTGCGCCCGCGCCCGGAGAGCAACAGCCGGGCGGCAGAGCCGAACTGCTGCGCATCAATCATCACCACCTGAAACGCCTCGGTATGTCCGATGCGCATCAGGGCCAATGCGTCGTCGAACCGCACGCAGGTTACGCCCTGCGAAGACAGGCATGCTGCTATGTAGGTGAAACTGGATGGGTTGGTGGTGAGTACGGCAAATTTCATGGCAAGCCCCGACGGTGCGGGGTCGATCAACACGCCTACCCCGCTGTTGTGTTTCGCCACAGGATAGCGATCACAGTGTGTTCATCCATCCCTATGACTAGCGATGCGGCGGCGGTGGCGGCCGACCCTCGACCATTGAGCGGCAGCCCATGTGATCCGCTCGGCACCGCCCAGGGGCAGCAGTGACAGGCGCCAAGGGTCAAAGGATCAGGATGAGAAATCCGTGATCACCGTCACCCCGGCGGCTTCAAACCTGTTCATGTTGGTCAATGCCTCGATCGATGCGCTGAGGCTGATCTCCCTGCGCACCATTCGCCCAGGCTGCAGCTTGCCCGTGCGGATCATGTCGAGCATGGGGCCATAGCGATGGGCCTGCATGCCGTGGCTGCCCAGAATCTCCAGCTCATGCGCGATGACCTTGCTCATGGGCACAGCGGGTGTCGTGTGATCGCCCAGCATCAGGCCAACCTGCACATGCTTGCCGCGCCGGCGCAGATTGCTGATCGAGTTGAAGCAGGTGGCGGGGTGGCCCAGCGCATCGAGCGACACATGCGCGCCGCCTTGCGTGATGCCGCGCACGGCCTCAACCACGTCAGACTCACGCGATGCATTGACCGTGGCGACGGCACCGAGCGCGCGCGCCAACTCCAACGCGCTGTCAGAAATGTCGATGGCCACGACATTTGCGCCGATGGCGTTGGCGATCATGATGGCCGACAGGCCCACGCCGCCGCACCCGTGCACCGCAACCCATTGGCCGGCCGAGGTCTTGCCCTGGTCGACAACCGCACGAAACGCCGTCACGAAGCGGCAACCGAGGCTGGCCGCCGTGGTGAAGTCCAGGTCATCAGGCAAGCGCACGAGGTTCAGGTCGGCATAGCCAATGCCGACGTATTCAGCAAACGAGCCCCAGTGCGTAAAGCCAGGCTGAAACTGTTGTTCGCACACCTGTTGATGCCCCGCGTGGCATTCGGGGCAGTGACCACAGCCGGCCACGAACGGCACCGTTACACGGTCACCGACCTTCCAGCGCGTTACATCCGCGCCCACCGCCGCAACCACGCCGGCCAGCTCGTGACCCGGCACGTGCGGCAGCTCGATATCCGTGTCGTGGCCCATCCAGCCGTGCCAGTCGCTGCGGCAGACGCCGCTGGCCATGACCTGCACGACCACGCCATCCGATGCCGGAGTCGGGTCGGGAACGTTCATGTGCTTCGGCACGGCGCCGAAGGCTTCGTAGACAATGGCTTTCATGATTGCAACGCTTGGCGGATAAGCGTTGCAATATAAGCCCCAGCAGCCGAAAGTACCTTTCTAATTTGAGGGCGTTTCTGGAGTCTTTCGAAGCGCCCTTTCCAATTCCGACACGCCGTGGAAAGGAGATTTCATGGAAGCACTCGACACCATCGATCTGGGCCTTTTGGATCAGCTCCAGCAGGACGGACGCGTCTCCAATGCCAAGCTGGCGGAGCGCTTTTCGTTGAGTGAAGCGTCATGCTGGCGGCGGCTCAAGCGCCTGGATGATGCGGGCCTGATCGAGGGCTATCACGCGGCGCTCGACCGTCGCAAGCTTGGGATGGGCGTGATGGCCTACGTGCAGATCATGTGCACCCAACACACCGAAGAGGTGACGGCGGAGTTTGAACGGCTCATCCTGGCCAGCCCCAACATCCTGGCCTGCGACAACACCACGGGCGAAGCCGACTACCTGCTCCAGGTGGTCGCCACCGATCTGGACGACTACAGCCGCTTCGTTGAAAAGGTCTTGAGAAAACTGCCGGGTGTGTTTGGCATCCGCTCGAACATCTCGCTTCGTCAGGTGAAATCGACCAAGCGGTTGCCCATTGTCTGAGGCTTTGATGCTCTGCTGCTCTGCTGCTCTGCTGCTCTGCTGCTCTGCTGCGGCGCAGCGTCACCAAACCAACGTCTTTTTAAAAAACAGATTTGAGGATGTTTGAATTTCCGGCAACCAAACCGTTGCCCGCGCAGCACACATGTGCACGCGCACATACATTATTTCGGTAGTCCGCCGACTGTGATGGCGGCAAGGCCGATGGCACTGCGTGAATCCACGCCCACCTTTCTCATGATGTGCCCGACGTGGGTGCGCACCGTCCAGTAACTGATGTTCAGGGCCAGGGCGATCTGCTTGTCTGACATGCCCTTGAGCATCAGGTGGCAGACCTCGCCTTCGCGCGCAGTCACGCCAAACCGCTGCTGGAACCACGCAGACGACCCCACCACCCGCGCGATCAGGTGAACCCGATACACCGGCGCGGCGCAGCTGTCCTCACCCGGCCGCTCCACGCAAAACTCGAAGCCGTTCCACTGCGCGTCGCGCGATCCGTTGGCGACTGCAGCCAATTCGACATAGAGCGCATCACGCTCCTCACTGCTGACGCCGGCCAGGATGGCGCGGGCCTTTGCGTTCGGCTGGGGTGGCGACGTGCCGTTCAGCTCAAACGTGGGCGTGTGCATCTCGGTATCGGCGCCGACTTCCTCCGACTCCTGAATCACGCGAAGCTGCTGGGCATTCAGCAGATGCGGCTTCAGGAGGCTGAGCAGCAAGATCTCTCGCTCGCCGAAACGCTTTTTTGGGTCACTGGTGCTGAATCGATAGTCCAGCAACATCCCGTTGGCGTAGGGCAGGCGCAGGCTGACGCCCGGATACGCCTGATGCCGACAGAGATAGTCGGTGAAGTACTCCGAGCGGCCCCATTCCGCGCGGGAAATCTTCCGCTCGATCACCACGGGTTCAAAGCTGTCTTGGAGCAGCTCCGCGATCGGATCGAGCGCATGGAAATAGTGTCGGTACTCCGCGCGCATGCCCTGGTCCCGGCCCCACAAGGCGCTGGAATGTGGGTGATGCGCACCGCCCGGCCACCAGAACAACTGCGCCATGAGATCGACATGCAGCAGCGACCCGAGCTTTTGGATCAGCTCGGGGCGTTCGACAAGGCTGCCGCTCGCGGGCTCATGAAGACGCCCCGTGATATCGAGCAGGGCGCGCAATTCTGCAGTGGAAAGATCCATCAATGGCTTGGCCGGCCTACTACCGGGTGCTGAGTCTGGGAATTCGGTGTGGTGATCTGGTCACGCGTGTCAGCACCAATACAAATAGGACTATCGGCATAACGGCGCTGGGCTATAGCCCGTGCACTTCAGTGGTGCCAAGCGCTGCTGATTTCTGGTCAAAGCAGGATTTGGCCCACCCCGCGTAACGCACCCGCCCCGCACTGACCATCGCTATCCATAGCTATGGTTGCCGGCCGCCCGATTTTGCGATATTGCGCCTGCGGAGGACTGTCTGTCGGCTTTGAACCGGCACCCCCGCGGCCTTAACCGAAGTTGCATCGTGCTTTTCTGAGGGAACCCGCATGCCAGCGCCACTACTATCGTCGACCAGCCTGCCGGACTTATACCGCACCAGCCTTCCATCGACCGCCATGGTTGCGCGTTGGGACGCGGCGCCCGCACCGCTGGCCGTCATATTTCTGGACAGCTCGCTACTGAACGACTCCACCTGGCTGCCATCGCAGACCACGTTGCAGCCGATGGCGCTGAAAGACGTGCAGCAGATGCTGAGCGGCGCATTGCAACCACCCGTGCCGGCCGGCGGCGTGGGCGCCGACACATTGCTCGCCCATGCGGAGCCCAGGCCCCTTACGCGCCGCCAACACGACATTCTTCAAGAGGTGGTTTGCGGCCGCTCGAACTCTGAGATTGCGGAACGACTGCATATCAGCGTCGAAACCGTCAAAACCCACATGCGCCAACTGCTCGCGCGGCTGGGTGCGCGAAACCGCACGGAGCTGGCGACGATTTATCAACGCAGCCAACAGGTGAGCTAAGCGGGGCATCTAACGGCGCACCGGGTTCTGAACTCCACGTTCCGAGCTCCGAGCTCGGCGTGTCGAGTTCTGAACTCCATCTTCCGAGCTCTGAGCTCGGCGTGTCGAGCTCTGAACTCCATCTTCCGAGCTCTGAGCTCGGCGCGTCGAGTTCTGAACTCCATCTTCCGAGCTCCGAGCTCGGCGTGTCGAGTTCTGAACTCCATCTTCCGAGCTCCGAGCTCGGCGTGTCGAGCTCTGAACCCCATCTTCCGAGCTCCGAGCTCGGCGCTCGCCTCTCAAAGCTCCGATGTATCGGACCTTGGACAGCGGCGCTCCGCCCTCTGAGGGCGGCATTCGACAGTTTTAGCTCGGCAGTCGACCCTCTAACCTCGGCACGCGAGTGTTTGAGCTGAATCGCCCCGCTGCCAGTAGACACCTGTGAGCCTCAAACTAGAGGTTAGACAGGAGTTGCGATGAGTGCGCAGAGATACACCGAAGAATTCAAGGTCGAGGCGGTCAATCAGGTCTTGGACAGA
>NZ_JBRFVG010000005.1:0-390776 GCF_052950655.1 Ralstonia sp. VS2407 | reverse complement strand
GCCCCGCCCCGCTCCGAGCCGTCCGCACCCCCAGGCAGCACCCGCTCCGGCGCCGACACCCATGCCGTCCGCGCCCGATCTGGCAAGCATGGACCCATCCGAGTTCACCAGCGCTGGCGCTCAAGCCTCGGGCGATA
Organism: Ralstonia sp. VS2407; assembly: GCF_052950655.1. Classification (NCBI taxonomy): domain Bacteria; kingdom Pseudomonadati; phylum Pseudomonadota; class Betaproteobacteria; order Burkholderiales; family Burkholderiaceae; genus Ralstonia; species Ralstonia sp. VS2407. The sequence goes on along the minus strand of NZ_JBRFVG010000005.1, from coordinate 390,639 downwards.
CCGGCGTGGTCACCGATCTCAGCGGCGAAGGCCCGGGCGGGCCACCCGCACCGCCCGGGGACGCCTTCTCGCTGCCGCCCTCGGCTACGCTGCGGTACGCCACTTACGTCAACGGCGTGCGCAACGAAGATGGTGTGATCCGCTGGGCCACCGATGGAAAAACTTACACGCTTGCCGTGGAAATTCCGTTGCCACTCTTCTTTGGCAAACTCGCGTTTCGCAGCGCGGGCACCGTCGGCCCGTATGGCCTGACCCCCGCGCGCTACGAAGAAGTGCGCGGGCGCCGACAACCCGACCTCACAACGTTCCACTACGCAGCCGACCCCACGCCGGCATCTGGCGCGCAGGGCGCACCCACGGTCACTTTCACCCGCACGCCCGCCGTGCTGCCGCTGCCCGAGGGCACGCAAGACCGCTTCAGCGTCTTCCTTCAGTTGACCGGACTGGCGCGCGGTGGCCCTGAGCGCATCGCCAGCCCGGGCCTCACGCTGGAATTCCCGATCGCCGATACCGACAGCGTAGAGGTGGCCCGCGTCCAGCACGTCGGCGAGGACACCATCGACACCCCGAACGGCACGATTCGTGCGCAGCACTTCATACGGCTGCCGCGCCGCGCAGAGGACAAACGGCGTGTAGAGATCTGGCTGTCTGCCGACCACGGCTGGCTGCCGGTCCGCCTGCGCCAGACCGAGCCCAACGGCATGCAATTCGATCTGGTCTACCAGTCCCAGGAAGGAGGCTGATATGAACGCCAACGCCCTCTCCAACGCCGGCACGGTGCACGCCAACGGCATCGACATCCACTACCGCACCGACGGCACAGATGGCCCGTGGGTCGTGCTTGCCCACGCGCTGGGCGTGGACCACCAGTTGTGGGACAGCATCGCCCAACGCTTGGCCAGCCGCCATCGCGTGCTGCGCTACGACGCACGCGGCCACGGCAAGACCAGCGCCCCGCACGGCGCCTACACGCTGTTCCAGTTGGCGGACGATGTAGCCGGGCTGCTCGATGCACTGTCGATTGAACAGGCGCATTTCGTTGGCCTGTCGATGGGCGGCATGGTTGGGCAGGTCCTGGGCGTGCGGCACCCACATCGGCTGCTGTCGCTCACGCTATGTGACACCGTTTCCTACACGCCGGTGTCGGCGCATGCCATGTGGGACGAGCGCATCGGCCAGGTCGAAGCACACGGCATGAGCGGCATAGTCGAAGCCACGATACAGCGCTGGCTGACCACGCCGTTTCGTGAAGCCCATCCCGACATTGTTGAACGCATCCGCAGCTTGCTGCGCGCCACGCCACCCCACGGCTATGTCGGTACATGCCTGGCCATCAAGGCGCTCGACACACGCAGTTCCCTGGCGCGCATCGCTTGCCCAACATTGGTCATAACAGGCGAGCAGGACACCGGTGCGCCAGTGGAAGCGGCGCGCGAGATCGCCTCGCACATTCCCGACGCCCGTTTGAAAGTGATCTCCGACGCTGCGCACTTGGCCCCTATCGAACAGGAGGAGGCCTTTCTCGCCGATCTGGATGAGTTCTTCGGGCACGCAGGATGCGGGAGCCAATGCGACACGCCATAAGGCTTGCTTGCCTTGCCGATAGTTGCAGGCGCCCCGCACACGGCCCGTCGTCTACCCGCCGAATGGCGGAAGACGGCTTGCTTCTTTCGATGCAGGAACGGAAAGGTCTTGTTACGCGAACACAACGCACGTCACACATTTCGCCTCGCATTCGCGAACTTTGTGACCGATCATGAAGCCCAAGGGGTACATGGAAGAAACGGGCATGAGGCGGGAGTTGATCGGCCCTTGAAGTCATGATGGTGGGCCCCATCTACCCAGTGCAGCAGTAGAGCAGTCCCCACAACAGCAAGACGATTGACGCCTCGGAGGTGCACCATGCAGATGATCTACAACAGCGACAACTACTGTGTTGTTGAGTTCGGTGTAGACGGCCAACACGCCATGCTGGCAGCGGGTGGCTACGAGATCGTCGACAAGAACCTCAAACGTGAAATTTTCCTCGGCGGTGAGTTGGCCGAGCATTTCCGCGAGGATGTGAAAAAGCTGATCGCCAGCGAGCCTACCGTTGAAGAAGTCGACGATTTTCTCGGCAAATTCGACACGGTGATGACGCAGCCGGTGACGATGCACTGAGGTACCGCGCGGGCAAGCCGCCCGCCAGACGGATCGACAAAAAAACGCCCGGAGCATGGCGCTGCCGGGCGTTTTTTTCGTGTGTGTCGATCGACTATCGGATCGATAGCGTCTTTCTAGCATTGCTCCCACGGCAGGCCGGCATGACGCCAGCCATTAAGCGTGTTGCGATGGCGCGTGCTGTCCAGGTCCCCCTCGAAGCCGTGGCGCACGACATAGACATCACGGAAACCCGCTTCTTCCAGTGCGTGCGCCGCAGCGGCTGAGCGATTGCCGCTGCGGCAGATCAGCACGACGGGGCGCTCCACGCCGTGGCCCGTCAGTTTGCGCACGGTTGGCACGAACTCGGGGTTCACTTCCCAATGCGGGCCGTCGTTCCATGCAACGTGATGGGCGCCGGCTGGATGACCCACGAACAGGTGTTCCATTTCACTGCGGCAGTCGACAAAAAGCGCGGCGGGCGTGCGCTCCAGGAAGACGTGGGCGTCTGCGGGATCGAGCAATTGCATGGCGGGCGGCAGGGCGGGCAAATGGGCTGACATGGATTATAGGAGCGCGATTGCCCACAACAGCGGCAAGTCATTGATGCGACTGGTAAAATTCACCTTTGGCCGCAAATTCTGAATATTTGGCCGGCCGCAGCACCTCGGAGTCCCTCCCCATGACCGCGCCCCTGCCCTACACCCGTGCCGCCAACCTGCCCGCGCTGCTGCGCGAGCGCATCCTGATCCTGGACGGCGCGATGGGCACCATGATCCAGCGCTACAAGCTGACCGAGGCGCAATACCGCGGCGAGCGCTTTGCCAACCACCCGATCGACGTGAAGGGCAACAACGAGCTGCTGCTGCTCACGCGCCCCGACGTCATCCGTGAAATCCACGAGCAGTACCTGGCAGCCGGCGCGGACCTGATCGAAACGAACACCTTCGGTGCGACGACCATCGCGCAGGAAGACTACAAGATGGCGGACCTGGCCTACGAGATGAACGTGGTGGCTGCCCGCCTAGCACGTGAAGCCTGCGACAAATACAGCACGCCGGACAAACCCCGCTTTGTGGCCGGCGCCTTTGGGCCGACGCCCAAGACCGCCAGCATCTCGCCCGACGTGAACGACCCGGGCGCCCGCAACGTCAGCTTCGACCAACTGCGCGACGCGTATTACGAGCAGGGCAAGGCGCTGCTCGAAGGCGGCGCGGACGTGTTCCTGGTCGAAACCATCTTCGACACGCTCAACGCCAAGGCGGCGCTGTTTGCCATCGATCAGCTCTTTGAAGACACCGGCGAGCGCGTGCCCGTGATGATCTCCGGCACGGTGACCGACGCCTCGGGCCGCATTCTCTCGGGCCAGACCGTCGAGGCCTTCTGGAACAGCCTGCGCCACGCCAAGCCGATCACCTTCGGCCTGAACTGCGCGCTGGGTGCTGCGCTGATGCGTCCGTACATTGCCGAGCTGGCGAAGATCTGCGACACGGCCGTCTCGTGCTACCCGAATGCCGGCCTGCCCAACCCGATGAGCGACACAGGCTTCGATGAAACGCCTGACGTCACGTCCAACCTGGTTGACGAATTTGCCTCGGCCGGCCTGGTGAACCTGGTGGGCGGTTGCTGCGGCACGACGCCCGAGCACATCAAGGCGATTGCCGAGCGCGTGGCCAACCGCAAGCCGCGCGCATGGCCGGGCCAGTATCTTGAAGCCGCCTGACATGAACGCACGCATCGACAGCACGATCCCCGTGCTGGCCTCGCTGGACCTGGCGGAGTCAGCCCGCTTCTATACGGAGCGGCTTGGCTTCACGCAGGAGCTGATTGCAGACGACTACCTGATCGTCAGCCGCGATGGCGCCGAAATCCATTTCTGGCTGTGCGACGACCGCCGCATTGCCGAGCACACCTCGTGCTACCTGCGTGTGCCCAGCACGCAGGCCCTGTTTGAAGAATTCACCGCGCGCGGGCTGGAGCTCGCGCCGCCGGCGGTGCGTCCGTGGGGCATGAAAGAGCTCTACGTGATCGACCCGCACGGCAACCTGTTGAAGCTGGGCGAACACGCCCCCGCCTGACCGAACCCCGCACCATCATGACCGACCATCCCATGCGCCTCTCCGGCCTCGAGCCATTCAACATCGGCGAGAGCACGCTCTTCGTCAACGTCGGCGAGCGCACCAATGTCACCGGGTCCAAGGCGTTCGCGCGCATGATCCTGAACAGCCAGTTCGACGAGGCGCTGGCCGTGGCGCGCCAGCAGGTCGAAAACGGCGCGCAGGTCATCGACATCAACATGGACGAGGCGATGCTCGATTCCAAGGCGGCGATGGTGCGCTTCCTGAATCTGATCGCCTCGGAGCCCGACATCGCGCGCGTGCCGATCATGATCGACTCGTCCAAGTGGGAGGTGATCGAGGCGGGGCTGAAGTGCGTACAGGGCAAGGCGATCGTCAATTCGATCTCGCTCAAGGAAGGCGAAGAACAGTTCGCGCACCACGCCAAGCTCATCAAGCGCTACGGTGCGGCCGCCGTGGTGATGGCGTTTGACGAGCAAGGCCAGGCTGACACATACGCGCGCAAGACCGAGATCTGCAAGCGCAGCTACGACTTCCTGGTCAACAAGGTCGGCTTTGACCCGGAAGACATCATCTTCGACCCGAACATCTTTGCGGTGGCCACCGGCATCGAAGAACACAACAACTACGCCGTGGACTTCATCGAAGCCACGCGCTGGATCAAGCAGAACCTGCCGTACGCGAAGGTGAGCGGCGGCGTGTCGAACGTGTCGTTCTCGTTCCGCGGCAACGACGTGGTGCGCGAGGCGATCCACACTGTGTTCCTGTACTACGCGATTCAGGCGGGCATGGACATGGGCATCGTCAACGCTGGGCAGCTCGGCGTGTACGAGAACCTCGACCCCGAGCTGCGCGACCGCGTGGAAGACGTGGTGCTGAACCGCCGCCCGGATGCGACCGACCGCCTGCTGGAAATCGCAGACCGCTACAAGGGCGGGGCTACCCGCCGCGAAGAGAATCTGGCCTGGCGCCAGGAGCCGGTGGAAAAACGCCTGGCGCACGCGCTCGTGCATGGCATCACCGACTACGTGGTCGAAGACACCGAAGAAGTCCGTCAGAAGATCTTTGCCGCCGGCGGACGTCCGATCCAGGTCATCGAAGGCCCGCTGATGGACGGCATGAACATCGTGGGCGACCTCTTCGGCGCCGGGAAGATGTTCCTGCCGCAGGTGGTCAAATCCGCCCGCGTGATGAAGCAGGCGGTGGCGCACCTGATTCCGTTCATCGAAGAAGAAAAGCGTCAGATTGCGGCGGCGGGCGGCGACGTGCGCTCGCGCGGCAAGATCGTCATCGCCACGGTCAAGGGCGATGTGCACGATATCGGCAAGAACATCGTCACCGTCGTGCTCCAGTGCAACAACTTCGAGGTCGTGAACATGGGCGTGATGGTCCCGTGCAACGACATCCTGGCAAAGGCGAAGGTGGAAGGCGCGGACATCATCGGGCTGTCGGGCCTGATTACGCCTTCGCTGGAAGAGATGGCCTACGTGGCCTCGGAAATGCAGCGCGACGAGTATTTCCGCGTGAAGAAGATCCCGCTGCTGATCGGCGGCGCGACGACGAGCCGCGTGCACACCGCCGTGAAGATCGCCCCGAATTACGAAGGGCCGGTGGTCTACGTGCCGGACGCTTCACGCTCGGTGAGCGTGGCATCGAGCCTGCTGTCCGACGAAGGCGCCGCGCGCTACGTCGAAGAGCTGCACGCCGACTACGACCGCATCCGCACCCAGCACGCCAACAAGAAGGCCACGCCGATGGTGTCGCTGGCCGCCGCGCGCGCCAACAAGACCAAGATCGACTGGAGCCACTACACGCCGCCCAAGCCCAAGTTCATCGGCCGCCGCGTGTTCCGCAACTACGACCTGAACGAACTCGCGCAGTACATCGACTGGGGCCCGTTCTTCCAGACGTGGGACCTGGCCGGCAAATACCCGGACATTCTCAACGACGAGATCGTCGGCGAATCGGCCCGCAAGGTGTTCTCCGACGGCAAGAGCATGCTCGCGCGCCTCATTGCTGGGCGCTGGCTCACGGCCAACGGCGTGATCGCGCTGCTGCCCGCCAACACCGTCAACGACGACGACATCGAGATCTACACCGACGAATCGCGCTCGGAAGTCGCGCTCACCTGGCGCAACATCCGCCAGCAGAGCGAGCGCCCGATCATCGACGGCGTGATGCGCCCGAACCGCTGCCTGGCCGATTTCATCGCGCCCAAGAGCACCGGCATTGCCGACTACATCGGCCTGTTTGCCGTCACCGGCGGCATCGGGGTGGAAAAGCGCGAGAAGCAGTTCGAAGCCGACAACGACGACTACAGCGCGATCATGCTCAAGGCCCTGGCCGATCGCTTTGCCGAGGCGTTTGCAGAATGCCTGCACGCCCGCGTGCGGCGCGACCTGTGGGGCTACGCGCCGGACGAAACGCTCGACAACGAGGCACTCATCCGCGAGGAGTACAAGGGCATCCGCCCCGCCCCTGGCTACCCGGCCTGCCCGGAGCACACCGTCAAGCGCGACATGTTCCGCGTGCTCGACGCGCAGGAGATCGGCATGAACCTGACCGAAGCGCTGGCGATGACACCCGCCGCATCGGTATCAGGCTTCTATCTGTCGCACCCGGACAGCACGTACTTCACGCTGGGCAAGATCGGCCAGGATCAGGTGGACGACATGATCGCCCGCAGCGGCGAAGATCGCGCGTTTGTGGAGCGCGCCCTCGCGCCGAATCTCTGATTCTGTGACAAGACGTTTAAGACATGGCGCGATCCGCACTGTGTCTTACGCCTGCAAACCCTTGCCGGCATTGGCTTTGTCGACGCTTCAAGAGGGGTGCGCCTTACATTACAAAGGCTTACACCCCCTAACAGTCGTAACCGGAAGGGCTCCATAGACTGAACCCATTCACTCAACACACACAGAGTGATGCCGCGACGAATCCTTCGCGTGGCCGTTCAGAACGAAAGGAGTCTCTTCCATGAACAAGCTGCTGATCTCCCTGTCCGCCATCGCCATCGCTGCTGCTTCGGCTTACGCCAACGCTCAAACCCCGTCGGCCGGCGCATCGCTGCAAACCAACGGCACGGCTGCCGTGGCCCCGGCGCAAGTCAACACGGGCGCAGGCCTGAAGGCCGATGTGAAGTCGGACGGCGGCGCCAAGCTGGACACCGAGTCCGCCAAGAGCCAACTGAACACCAAGGCCGAGCACGGCGCCAAGGCCGCGCACGAGCACAAGGCCAAGACGCAAGCCGGCGTCGACAAGACCGCAGACAAGGTCGGCAAGTCGGTCAGCAAGACGGAAAAATCGGCAGAAAAGTCGGGTAAGGCCGCAAAGGCTGACACCGCCGCCGGCGTGAGCGCCGACGCTGGCGCGAACGCTACGGCCACTACCCAGACCAAGTAACACGTCACTACACAGGAAAGCCGGGCATCGCCCGACGCATCCTGGCGACGCCGGGGCGGAACTCTTCCGCCCCGTTTTCTTTGGGCGCACGGGATCAGGCACGCGGATTGCTCAATGGCAGGCACTGATATGTTGCGATTCATGCACATTCCTGAGGGTTTTTATGGAAACGCTGACAACTCCCCCCGACCGCGCCAATAAGAGGGGCCCCGTTTCGGCGCAACAGTCCGATACAATTGCTGTCGTATCGAACCAACAAGCGCAGCGCGCAGAGCCGGGGAGCCCGCCCAGCGCGCTCATAAGGAGCAGCATGATTCGCGTCCTGATTGCGGACGACCACGAGATCGTCCGTGCCGGCCTTCGGCAGTTCCTGTCCGAAGAGCGGGACATCGAAGTCGCGGGGGAAGCGGCCAGCGGGGAAGAGGTGATGGAGCAACTCCGCACCGGCGCCTTCGACGTCGTGGTGCTCGACATTTCCATGCCCGATCGCAACGGCATCGACACCCTCAAGCTGGCGCGCCAGCGCCACCCTGATCTACCGGTGCTGATCCTGTCGACCTTCCCGGAAGACCAGTACGCCATCAACCTGATCCGCGCAGGCGCATCGGGCTATCTGACCAAGGAAAGCGCACCGGATGAGCTGGTCAAGGCCATTCGCACCGTGTCGCAAGGTCGTCGCTATGTGAGCCCCACCGTGGCGGAGCTACTGATTGGCGGCCTGGAAAAGCCGACCGACCAGCCGCTGCACCAGACGCTGTCCAAGCGTGAATTCCAGATCTTCTGCAAGCTGGCGCGCGGGCAATCGGTGTCGATCATCGCCGAAGAGCTATTCCTGAGCGTCAAGACGGTCAGCACGTACCGCACGCGGATTCTGGAAAAGATGGGCATGAAATCCAATGCCGATCTGACGTATTACGCCATCAAGAACGGCTTGGTCGAGTAGCACCCGATTGGGCGCCAAAACCCCTCTGCGCGCCGCAAACCCAACTGGCATGTAGGACAACGCCTGATACCACCTCGGCAACCCGCTGGCTAACATCAACCCATGCTGGATCAAGCCGTCACCCTCTCCACCCGTGGCCTGCGCGTCCTCCTGATCGAGGACTCCCCGGTGCTTCGCGGCATGGTGCTGGAATACCTCAAGGCCTCCGCCTTCGTGGCAACGGTCGAGTGGGCAGACACCGAAGACTTGGCACTGGGCCTTCTCGGGCAGGGCCACTATGACGTCGTGATCGTTGACCTGCAATTGCGGCAGGGCAATGGCTTCAAGGTCCTCCAAACGCTGCGCGATCAAGCGTCGCCCAGCGTGCGCATCGTCTACACCAATCACGCGCAAGTGCCGACCTATCGGCAGCGGTGCTTTGAAGCCGGCGCCAACTATTTCTTCGACAAATCGCTCGAACTCGACAAGGTGTTCGAAGTGATCGAAGAGCGTGCCGGTGTCGGCCGCCCCCGTCAGCAGCCCGCGCAGCATTTTCATCCCTGAGATTCTTCGTGCCCGCCGCGTCGGCTGTCGTGGCGCGCGCTCAACGCCATTTCTCACCCCCCCAAGGAGCGTTCGATGAAGACCTTGTGTGCCGCACTTGCACTGACGTGTGTGTTCCTGGCCGGCTGCAACACCATGGCCGGTGCCGGCAAGGACATCCAGACCGGTGGTCAGAAGCTGGAGAACTCGGCCGACAACGCCAAGCAAAAGATGTAACGCCGTCAGCTACACCGGCATCAAAAACAAAAAGCCCCGTGATGGGGCTTTTTGTTTGGGCGTTTGCATCGCGCTGGGCGTCTTACACCGTCGCGCCACCGTGGCCCGGCGCGGGCGCAATACCGCCAGTCAGCGCCTGCATGCCAGACGGTTCGTTGGCTGCCCCTCGGTCGAACACGGCATCGGTGGGGGGCAGCTCAACGATGATCGTCACACCACCGCCAGGCATTGAATCGATGACGAGCGTGCCGCCCAGCGCAATGGCGCGCTGCTCCATCCCCAGCAAGCCGTGATGGCCGACCATGCGGCGCCGCTCGATGTCGGCGGGAAAGCCACGGCCGTTGTCGCGCACGCGCAAGCGCACGCCCTCATCGTCCACGTCGAGCGCCACCGACACCGTGGTCGCATGCGCGTATTTCGACGCGTTGGTGAGCGATTCCTGCACGATGCGATACAGCGCGATGGCCGCATCGTCGGTCAGCTTGGGCATGTCGTCGGGCAGGCTCACCTCCGTATGCCAGCCGTTGCGCGTACCGACGTCCTCCGTCAATTGCGAGAGCGCCTCTACCAAACCCAGGTTGAGCAGAATCGTCGGGCGCAGGTCTTCGATCAGGCGGCGCTTGATCTGGATGCCCTGATCCACATGGGCCATCACACGCGTGATCTTTTCGCTCACCGCGGGCTCGCTGGCGTGAATGCGTGAGCGCAGCCAGTGCAGGTCCATCTTGGTGGCGGTGAGGATGGCGCCCAGTTCGTCGTGCAGCTCGCGGGCGAGCCGCGTCTTCTCGTCTTCCGTTACGCGCTGCAAGTGCGCGGCCAGATCGGACAGTTGCCGTGTGCGCTCGCGCACCATGCGGTCGAGTTTCTGGCTTTCCTCTTCAGCCATGTCGCGCTCGCGCTCCGTCAGGGCGAGGCGCTTGGCGTGCTGCAAGCCCAGCACTACCAGCAGGATGATGTTGACCGCCGTGATGAGCGCAATGCCGTAACGCGACAGCGCCAGATCGCGCTCGGCGTGCTCAAGGCTGCGGGCCACGGTGGCAATTTCGCGCTGGCGGAGCCGGTCCAGACCCTGCCGCACCGCTTCCATCGAGGCCTTGCCGAAATCGGTGCGCACGAGATCGAGCGCCACTTCAAGGTCACGCTTGCCGTAGATCAGCGTGAGTTCCATCTCGGTGAGCTTGCGGCTCACCTGGAGCGCTGTCTCCGAGAACAGCTTGAGCGCATCCGGATCGTTGGCGTAGTGATCGCGGATTTCTGCCATCAACGCATGAATATGCGGAATGGCCTTGTTGTACGGATCGAGGTATTCGTCCTTGCCCGTGAGCAGGAAACCGCGCTGCCCAGCCTCGGCGTTCACCAGTTCGGCAAGCAGTTCGTTGATGGCGGTTTCAGCCTGCTGCGACTGAATCACCTGCCGATAGCCCTGGCTCAGGCGGATGTTGCCCGTCTCTGAGGCAATCAGCACCCCGAGCGTCAGCAGAATGCCGCCGGCGAGCAGCAGAGTGGAGCGCAAGGATGACCGCATGGCATGCAGACCCATAGGAAACGCGTCAAACCGCCCGACGCGGCGCGCGTTGCGTTTGTGTTTTTTTGGCAATTCGGATGATACCGCGTGGGCGCCCTGGGCGACACTTCGGGCGCACCCCGGTCAGGCACGCGATGTGCGTGGGAGTACGCCACAGGGCGCCGGCCTCACGCAATGTGCCGCTGCCCTGCATCCCATCCATCCGAATCGGAGACGACAACATGCTGAAATGGGCACTCATCTTCGCCATCATTTCCCTGGTGGCCGGCGTGCTGGGCTTTACCGGCATTGCCGCAGGCGCGGCGAGTATCGCCAAGGTCCTGTTCTTCATCTTCGTGGTGCTGTTCGTGCTGTTTCTGGTGTTGGGCGTCACGGTCTTCAAGGCCGTCGATTAGCGCAGACAGCCCAGGCGCAGGCGCGGCCCGTGTCTTGCTAAGCCATTGACATGCGGCCCGCTTTCGCAAGCGCCGAAATTGCACCCGAACCAACCGCGCCGCCGGTGTGTCTCCCGCGGCGCCACGATGAGGAACTTCACCATGTCACTGTTTGCCAGCCAACGCGTCCGCAGCCGAATCGATGACGTCAATGATCGGGCCCACCGCGCCATGAACAGCGCCAGCGACGCCGTGGACCACGCCCGGTACGCCGCTCGCCCCGCCGTGGAAGACGTGCAAAGCCTGCTGCGCTCCCTTGAAAATGCCATCCATACACTGACCGACGAAGGCAGTGCCGAGGCCAGCCGGGCCCGCCGGACGCTGCATGCGCGCGCGGACCAACTGCGCCAAGCCGCCAACGACCGGGCCCATCAAGCCCGCGAACGCATGGACTGGGCACTCGATCGCACCGAAGAAACCATTACTGCGGCGCCGTTCAAGTCAGTGGGTGTCGCCGTGGCGATTGGCGCGGCGATCGGGCTGGTCGTGGCGCTGGCCGGCGGCAGCAGCCGGCGCGACGCCAACGAATAAACCCACCTCGCCAATCACCCCGCAGGAGCAAACCCATGAGCCGGACCAACGTCGCCGCCCCCTCGGAAAGCGGCTTCCTCACCGACATCAAGACCTTGCGCGAACGTGCCCGCAAGCACATCGAGGAAGGCGCGGTGACCGAAGACTACAAAGCCGATCGGGAAACCGTGCTGCGGCTGCTGAACGAGGCGCTGGCCACGGAACTGATCTGCGTGCTGCGCTACCGGCGCCACCACTTCATGGCCAAGGGCATCAATGCAGAACCGATCGCCGCGGAATTTCTCGTGCACGCCAACGAGGAACAGGCGCACGCCGACAGCATCGCCACGCGCATCGTGCAACTGGGCGGCGAGCCCAACTTCAATCCGGAAGGCCTGTCCACGCGAAGCCATTCTGAATACGTGGAAGCCGATGGCCTGGTCGACATGATCAAGGAAAACCTGGTGGCCGAGCGGATCGCGATCGACAGCTACCTGGAGATGATCCGCTACATCGGGGACCGAGACCCCACCACGCGGCGCGTGCTGGAACAGATTCTGGCCGTTGAGGAAGAACACGCGGACGAACTGTCCGACATGCTTCACGACCAATAACGCGAATGCAGTAAGACGAGATACCGGCCAACGCGCCAGCCCCCTCCCCCGCTCCCGGCCCGCTGTGGCCGGATGCCCGGACCGCCCCGTTTGGCGGCCGGGCATTTTTTTGGCCTGCGCCGAAGCTCAGACGCCCCAGAGCACGCTGGACTTCTCGACCAGCGATTCTTCCAGCATGTGAAGCAACGGATAGGCGCGCTGGCCGAGGTGCGGCGGCTCTTCTTCGCCGTTTTCGTCCAGGTCCGTCGCTGACAGTTCGGCCACCTTGATATGTGCCTGGTGCGTGTCATCCTTGATGGCGCGCTTGAGGCGATCGATGGCGTGGGGCATTTCTTCGGGCGTGATGACACCGCGCTCGCCCAGCGTCTTGCCGATCACGCCGAGCAGCACCATGGCGAGATCCTTCTGCATCGAGAATTTTTGCGAAGCGTGCGAAGTAAAGGTGATCATGATTTCTTGTTTCCCTTGGTTGGGTGGGGGAGCCGCAGATTGCCATGACTGGGGGCGGATACCTCTGAGACCGCGGCTCACCTGATAAAATTTCGTACTTTTCCCCGAACAACGCAACTGGCGGCGCCGGAACTGGATTTCAATCCATTTCAGCACTGCCGGCGTCATGGTTTCTTTATGCTGCCCTCCCACAAACAGACGATCGCCCAATTGTTGTCCGACGCCGTCGGCTCCCTGCTGCCCGAAGGCCAAGCCCGACCGGAGATCGTCCTGGAGCGCCCCAAGCAGGCCGCGCATGGCGACATCGCCTGCAACGTCGCGCTGCAGCTCGCCAAGCCGCTGGGCACCAATCCGCGCGAGTTGGCCGGCAAGATCGCCGACGCCATCCGCGCCGATGCCCGCGGCCAGCGCCTGGTCTCGGCCGTGGAAATCGCCGGCCCCGGCTTTATCAACCTGCGCCTGTCGGCCGCTGCGCGTGCCGACGTGATTGCCGCCGTGTTTGCCGAAGGCGACCGCTACGGCGCCGCCAACACGCATGACGGCGCACCGGTGCTGGTGGAATTCGTCTCGGCCAACCCGACGGGCCCGCTGCACGTCGGCCACGGCCGCCAGGCCGCGCTGGGCGATGCGCTGGCGAGCCTGCTCGACTGGCAGGGCCACAAGGTCCACCGCGAGTTCTATTACAACGACGCCGGCGTGCAGATCCAGAACCTGGCCGTCTCCGTCCAGGCCCGCGCGCGCGGCTTCAAACCGGGCGACGCCAACTGGCCCGAGGCCGCCTACAACGGCGACTACATTGCCGACATCGCCGCCGATTACCTCGCCGGCAAGACCGTACGCGCCTCCGATGGCGAACCCGTGACGGGCGAGCGCGATGTGGAGAACATCGAAGCCATCCGCCGCTTTGCCGTCACGTATCTGCGCAACGAGCAGGACATCGACCTGCAAGCGTTCGGCGTGAAGTTCGACCGTTACTACCTGGAATCGTCGCTCTACACCGAAGGCAAGGTTCAGCAGACGGTGGACGCACTCGTCGCTGCCGGCAAGACGTACGAGCAGGAAGGCGCGCTGTGGCTGCGCACGACCGACGATGGCGACGACAAGGACCGCGTCATGCGCAAGTCCGACGGCGCCTACACCTACTTCGTGCCCGACGTTGCGTACCACACGACCAAGTGGGGCCGCGGCTTCACGCAGGTCATCAACGTCCAGGGCAGCGACCACCACGGCACCATCGCCCGCGTGCGCGCCGGCCTGCAGGGCCTGAACATCGGCATCCCGAAGGGCTACCCCGATTACGTCCTGCACAAGATGGTCACGGTGATGAAGGACGGCGCCGAGGTCAAGATTTCCAAGCGCGCCGGCTCGTACGTGACCGTGCGCGACCTGATCGAATGGTCCAACGGTGACGCTGAATCGGAAGCCGGCGTCGACACCATCCGCGCCTGCGTGGACGCCGGTGAGCCGAACTGGCCCGCGCGCTTCACGCGTGGCCGCGACGCCGTGCGCTTCTTCCTGCTGTCGCGCAAGGCCGATACCGAATTCGTCTTCGACGTGGACCTCGCGCTCAAGCAGAGCGATGAGAACCCGGTGTACTACGTGCAATACGCCCACGCGCGCATCTGCTCGGTGTTCGAACGCGCCGGCGTTGATCCTGCCTCGCTCACCAACGCTGATCTGGCTGCGGTGACGGGGCCGGACGTCAGCCCGCAGGCGACAGCCCTGGTGCAACGCCTGGCCGTATTCCCCGACATGTTGGCCGACGCCGCACGTGAGCTGGCCCCGCACGCCGTAGCCTTCTACCTGCGCGACCTGGCAGGCGATTTCCACGCGTTCTACAACGCCGATCGCGTGCTGGTCGATGACGAGGCCGTCAAGCGTGCCCGTCTGGCGCTCCTGGCCGCCACGCGTCAGGTGCTGCGCAACGGGTTGGCGGTGATCGGCGTGTCCGCGCCGCAAAAGATGTAAACGCGCACGATTTGGCATCACACGGCGCTCTTATAATCGGGCGCTTCTAGAAGGATCGACATGGCACGCAATACGCAATCTTCCCGTGCCCGCTCGCAACGGGGCGGCACGTTTCTGGGTCTGGTGCTGGGCTTGATCGTCGGTTTGGCGATCGCCGTGGTGGTGGCGGTGTACATCACCAAGGCCCCGGTACCGTTCGTGTCGCGTGGCGGCGCGCAACCCAAGCCGAGCGAAGCGGGCAACGTGGTCAACACGCTTCCGGCGCCGGTGCAACCCGCGCCGCAGGCCAGCGCCCCGCAGGCGGCGGACCCGAACGCGCCGCTGTGGAGCCGCGTGCCGGCCAAGCCGGTCGATCAGACCGCCGAGCAGAACAATCCGCCGCCGGGCATCACCATTCACCCGGCCCAGCCGGGCTCGACCCCGCAGGTGGCAAGCGCACCGGGCGCCAAGCCGCCCAAGCCGCCGGTCACTGCCTCCAACGAAAAGCCGGTGACGGACCCGATTGCAGAGATTGCTCGCCAGGATGCCGCCAAGACCGGCTATTTCCTGCAAGTTGGCGCTTACAAATCCGCCGAAGACGCCGAGCGCCAGAAGGGCAACCTGGCCATGCAAGGCTTTGAAGCCAAGGTGACGCAGCGCGAGGTGAACGGCGCCACGATGTATCGCGTGCGCCTGGGGCCGTTCAACTCGCTCGACGAGATGACCGCCGTGCGCAGCCGCCTGCAATCGACGGGCGTGGAATCGTCGGTCATCCGCTTCGCCCGCCAGTAACGTGAAGTCTGTGCAGCCCGCTTTGAACCCCGCGGGCTGTGATCGGTCAGAGACCTGAGATTCAGTTACGCTGACAGCCGCGTCGAGCGGTTCCGCATGCGAATTCGCTGGTTTTTCCGTTGCTTTGTCCAGTTCGTCGTCTAATCCGTCGTCCATTCACCATGAAAAAACTCGCTGCTTTCCTGATCGCCCTCGCTATCGGCGCCGGCCTCCTGATGACCGCACCGGCCAACGCCGCGCCGACCGCCGGCAAGGAATACAAAGTGCTGCAAACGCCGCAGCCCGTGCCCGCAGGCAAGATCGAAGTGACGGAGTTCTTCTGGTACGGCTGCCCGCACTGCTACGACTTTGAAAACACCTGGACGGCGTGGGTCGCCAAGCAAGGCAAGGACGTGGTGATCAAGCGCGTGCCCGTGGCTTTCAATGCCAAGCTGGAGCCGCATACCCGCATCTATTACACGCTGGAAGCGCTGGGCAAGCTCGACGCCAAGGACGCCAGCGGCAAGACGCTGCATGACCGCGTGTTCGACCAGCTGCACAAAAACTACCGCTCGATGTCCGAGCTGGACGACATCGCCAAGTTCATGGCCGCCAACGGCGTCGATGAGAAGCAATTCCGCGACACCTACAACTCGTTCAGTGTGAACGCCAATACCAAACGCGCTGCGCAACTGGCCGATCAGTACAAGATCGAAGGCGTGCCGACCGTGGTCGTGCAGGGCAAGTACACCACCTCGCCGGCAGATGCAGGCAGCAACGTGGGCGCGGCCCAAACGCTCGACTATCTCGTCGACCAGGTGCGCAACCGCAAGATGTGACGGGTTGCCGCGTTTCCGGGCCTCTGCCCGGGCGTGACACCGCCATCGACGCCCGCCCCTGTGCGGGCGTTTTTTGTGCGTCGGCCTTCTTCACATCTTCACACCAACAGGACATCGACATGAGCGAGATCGTCTTCATCACGGGCGCTTCCAGCGGGATCGGGCAGGCACTGGCACGGCAGTACGCAGCGCAGGGCGCCAAGATCGGGCTGGTCGCACGGCGGGTCGACGCGCTCCATGCGTTTGTGCAGACGCTGCCCGCCGGTCTCCAGGGCCGCTGCCATTGCTACGCGGCCGACGTGCGCAGCGCCAATTCAATGCGCGACGTGGCCAACGCCTTTATCGCCACAGTGGGGCTGCCCGATGTCGTGATCGCCAACGCCGGCATTTCGGTCGGCACGGACTTGCGCGAACCCGGCGACCTGAAAGCCTTTGCCGCCGTGATGGACACCAACTGGATGGGCGTGCTCAACACGTTCCAGCCGTTCGTCACGCCGATGCTGGCACGCGCCAAGCCTGGGCAGCCTGGCGGGACGCTGGTCGGCATTGCCAGCGTTGCCGGCGTGCGCGGGCTGCCGGGTGCTGCCGCGTACAGCGCGTCCAAATCGGCGGTGATCAAGCTGATGGAGAGCCTGCGCGTGGAGTTCCGCCCGCTTGGCCTGCGCGTGGTGACGATCGCCCCCGGCTACATCCAGACGCCGATGACCGAACACAATCCGTATCCGATGCCCTTCCTGATGCCGGTGGACCGCTTTGCACAGAAAGCCGTGAATGCGATCCATCGCGGCGTGCGCTTCACGGTGCTGCCATGGCAGATGGGCATCGTCGCCAAGCTGCTGCACGTGCTGCCGCGCGTGCTCTATGACTTTGCGTTTGCGCGCGCCGGGCGCAAACCCCGCAACCCCGAGATTTCGTCATGACTTACACCGATGCGGCTGGCATCGCGCACGCGCCCGTCGACACCACACCGCGTATCGCCAGCCTGGTCCCTTCGATTACCGATCTGCTGTTCTCGCTCGATCTGGGCGATCAGCTCGTCGCCCGCACCGGCTTCTGCATCCACCCACGCGAAGCGGTGCGCAACGTACCGAAGGTGGGCGGCACCAAGACCGTCAAACTCGACAAGCTGCGCGAGCTGGCCCCCACACACGTGATCGTCAACATTGACGAGAACACACGCCCGACCGTCGACAAGCTGCGCGAGTTCATCCCACACATCATCGTCACGCATCCTTGTTCGCCGGAAGACAACCTCGCGCTATACCAGCTGCTGGGCGGTATCTTTCGCCGCGAAGCGCAGGCGCAGACATTGTCAGATGCGCTCACGCAGGAGCTGGAGGCGCTGCGCAGCCGCCACTTCCTGCCGCACCGCGTGCTGTATGCCATCTGGCAAGACCCGTGGATGACGGTGTCGCGCGATACGTACATCTCGCGCATGCTCAAGCTCGTCAACTGCCATACATGGCCCGACGACCCGGCGCCCGTGCAATGTGGCACCGACAAAAGCGGTGATTGCGCCCGTCCCAACCGGCCCGACACGCGCTACCCGACGTTCCGCTGGAGCGATGAGGTGGTGCGCAACATCGACTGCGTGCTGCTCTCCACCGAGCCTTACAGCTTTACCGAAGAGCATGTCGACGCGCTGGAAAAGCAGATCGGCAAGCCGGTTTATCTCGTCGATGGCGAGATGGTGTCGTGGTACGGCAGCCGCGCAATCGAGGGTGTGCGATACCTGGGGCAATTTGCGAAGACCCTGCGTTAGGGTTGAATCATCCGGCCGCAGCCAAAAAAGAACCCGCCAGTTGGCGGGTTTTTCGTTGGCCGCAGCGACACGTTATCGCACAAACCCATAGTCGTACTCCACCTTGGCAATGCGCAGGTGGTACGACGCATACCATTGGTCACGCCCCAACTTCTGCGCGGCAAGGTGCTCACTCTGGTTCTTCCACTCGCGAATGGCCTCCAGCGACGACCAGTACGACACGGTGATGCCCGGCCGCCCCTGGTCGCCGGCCAGTTCATCACGCACGGATTCAATGCCGAGAAAGCCCGGCATGCTGCGCGCCAGTTCCACCATGCGGTCGGCCATCGCGCCGTAGCCGTTGTCGCCGTCGGTGCGGGTGGAAGCGAAGATCACGGCGTAATAGGGCGCAGTCGGCGTTTGCGCGGGAAACGGCAGGACGACGGCGCTGTCGTCGAGAACGTCATGCTGGTCAGCCATGGTCGGCTCCGGTGAAGGGCACGGGTTGTTGAGTTTATGCTGCTACGTGGAATCGAACGATACCGTCAGCGCCGGTTTCGCGCACCAGTTCGCCTTGATGCCACAACGCATGCAGGTGGGCAAGCGCCTCGCCCATCGCGAAGGTCATCTGGTGCACGTCAAACTGACGCTTGAAGATGACGTTGACGATGTCGCGTGCCGATTGCGGCGCGGCCTTGCACGCAGCCAGCGTTTCGGCCAGGCGATCCGCATGGTGGTCGCGCAGTTGCTGGATGCGCGTATGCAACCCGCGGAACGGCCGCCCGTGCGACGGGAGGATCAGCACATCCGGCGGCAGCGGCTCGTATTTGCCCAGCGAATCCAGATACAGCGTGAGCGAATCCGCCTCGGGTTCCAGATCGAACACGCTCACGTTGGTGGAAATGCGCGGCAGGACCATGTCGCCGGAAATCAGCACGTTGGCGTCTTCGCTGTAGAGCGCGACGTGCTCGGGCGCATGGCCGAAGCCTGTGATGACACGCCATGTGTGCGTACCGATGGCGACGACGTTGCCGTCCATCAGGCGGCGGTACTGGCTGGGTACGCCCGGCACGAGCGTGCTGTAGTAATCCTTGCGGTTGCGGATGCCTTCGATGGAGGTCGGGTCCGTCAAACCGTGGCGCTCGAAATGACGCGCGGCAAATTCGCCGCCGGCGCTCGACGCGCCGGTGCCGCCCACCAGCATGCGCGCGAAGGCGTAGTCGCCCAGGCTCATCCACAGGCGCACATTCCAGCGTTTTTGATCGCCGCCCTCGCACAGCCAGTTCGACAGGCCGACGTGGTCCGGGTGGCAGTGCGTGACCAGCACGCGCAGCACCGGCAGGCCGTCGAGGTGGTTCGCGAAGATCGTTTCCCAGTACCCGCGAATCGCTTCGTGGTTGATGCCGCAATCGATGATTGTCCAGCCGTCCTGCCCGTCCTGGCGATCACGCAGCAGCCACAGGTTGATGTGATCGAGCGCAAACGGCAGCGGCATGCGCAGCCAGTAGACGCCGGGGGCGACTTCAAACCGCGTGCCGCCTTCGGGAAGCGTGTCGCCAAAGGGATAGTCGAGTTGGTGTTCGAGCGCGTTCATGTGGATGGGGTCTCGGTCGCCGCCCTTGGGTGCTCCGGGGCGGTCTTTGCGATTGCGGTTTGGCGCTATTGACGCTAACGTAAACGTCAATTCGCCGCCGGTCATCCATCTTAAGCGAAAACTTAATGTCGCCGCCCGGCGTGCATGCGCCATCACACCTCTGCCGTTACTCCGTTCCTCGCCGTATGTCTGCCTCCACTCCGTCTGCCGCCGCTGCGCTCGCCGCCGATCTTGAATCGGGCGATGCCGGCGCGCTTGCCGACGCAAGCTTCACCATTACCGACCTTGCCCGCGAGTTCGACATCACGCCGCGCGCCATTCGCTTCTATGAAGACCAGGGACTGCTGGCGCCGGATCGCCAGGGCCCGGGCGGGCGTCGCCGGGTGTATTCGGCCGGCGAGCGCACGCGCCTGAAGCTGACCCTGCGCGGCAAGCGGCTCGGCCTGTCGCTGGGCGAGATCAAGGAGATCCTAGATCTGTACGAGTCGCCGCGCGATACGGTGCCGCAGCTGGAACGCTTCCTGGCGTCGCTGGCGCAGCACCGCGCGGTGCTCACGCAGCAATTGGAAGATCTGAACGCCCAACTGGCCGAGATCGACCAGCACGAGCGCCAGTGCCGCCGCTTGCTGGAAGATGCGCAGGGCGGCACGGGCAAGCCGCCCAAGCGACGCAAGGCCGCCTGATTCCGCAAATCTACGTAACGACCGGTCATTGACGTTTACGTAAACGTCAATACAATACGCAACACCTTGAAGCACCCTTCCTGCCCCGGCGCGACCGCCACAAGCGGCGTACACCGCACTAGGCCAGACCCCTTACTCAGAGACACCAGCGGCCCCCGCCGCGCCCAAGGAGACCACCATGATTGATCTGCCCGGCCTGAAATTCGACTTGGGCGAAGACATCGAGATGCTGCGTTCGGCCGTGCGCGATTGGGCGCAGGGCGAGCTGGCACCGCGTGCCGGCGAAATCGACCGCACCGACCAGTTCCCGATGGACGCGTGGCGCAAGATGGGCGAGTTGGGCGTGCTCGGCATCACGGTGGCAGAGGAGTACGGCGGTGCCAACATGGGCTACCTGGCGCACATGATCGCCATGGAAGAAATCAGCCGCGCCTCAGCGTCGGTCGGCCTGTCGTATGGCGCGCACTCGAACCTGTGCGTAAACCAGATCCACCGCAACGGCACGGCGGCCCAGAAGGCCAAGTACCTGCCCAAGCTAGTTTCCGGTGAATGGGTGGGGGCGCTGGCGATGAGCGAGCCGAATGCCGGGTCGGATGTTGTCAGCATGAAGCTGCGCGCGGAACTGAAAGGCGACCGCTACGTGCTCAATGGCACCAAGATGTGGATCACCAATGGCCCCGACTGCGACGTGCTGGTCGTCTACGCCAAGACCGAGCCCGAACTGGGCGCGCGCGGCATGACGGCGTTCATCGTCGAGAAGGGCATGAAGGGTTTCTCTGTTGCGCAGAAGCTGGACAAGCTCGGCATGCGCGGCTCGCACACGGGCGAGCTGGTGTTCGAGGACGTGGAAGTGCCGGTGGAGAACATCCTCGGCCAGGAAAACGGCGGTACCAAGGTGCTGATGAGCGGCCTGGATTACGAGCGCGCGGTGCTCTCCGGTGGCCCGATCGGCATCATGCAGGCCTGCATGGACGTAGTCACGCCGTACATCCACGATCGCAAGCAGTTCGGCCAGAGCATTGGCGAGTTCCAGCTCATCCAGGGCAAGATGGCCGACATGTACACCACGCTGCAGGCCTGCCGCGCCTATCTGTACACGGTCGGCAAGAACCTCGACTCTTTGGGGCGCGACCACGTGCGCCAGGTGCGCAAGGACTGCGCCGGCGTGATCCTCTACACCGCCGAGAAGGCCACGTGGATGGCCGGCGAAGCCATCCAGATCCTGGGCGGCAACGGCTACATCAACGAATTCCCGGTCGGCCGCCTGTGGCGCGACGCCAAGCTGTACGAAATTGGCGCCGGCACGTCGGAAATCCGCCGCATGCTGATCGGCCGGGAGCTGTACGCAGAGACGATGTAACGGGCGGGATCAGGCGGGCTGGCGGCACGGGGCCATCAGCCAAACGGATAAGGAGGCGCAACGGTTTCAGGACGCGAACACGGCACCGAAGACCCTACAATCTAGGTCTGCCTGGTTTGCTGGTTTCGCCGCTTCCCTGCCCCTCCCCGCGCACACGCCATGTCCCATTTCCCAAAGCTCCTCTCGTCGCAGATCGCCTTTGACGTCGCCCGTACGATGCTCGACGGCTTCGACAAGCACTATCGCTTGTTCCGCGAGGTGAGCGTACAGGCCAAGACTGCGTTCGAGACCGGGGACTGGGCGGGCCTGCAGCAACTGCAGCGCGACCGCATCGCCTACTACGACGAACGCGTGCGCGAAGCGTCGGTCATCCTCGAAGACGAATACGACGCCGAGAACATCGACGACGAGATCTGGCGCCAGATCAAGCTGCATTTCATCGGCCTGTTGACCAACCATCACCAGCCCGAGTGCGCCGAGACTTTCTTCAACTCGGTGTGTACGCGCATCCTGCATCGCTCGTACTTCAACAACGATTTCATCTTCGTGCGCCCGGCCATCTCGACGGAATACATCGAGAACGAAGAGTCGCCCACCAAGCCGACGTACCGCGCCTATTACCCCGGCACGCGCGATGGCCTGGGCGCCTGCTTCGAGCGTATCGTGCACAACTTCCAGCTCAACGCGCCGTTTGAAGATCTGGAGCGCGACATCGGCTACATCGTGCGCGCGGTGGGCGAGCATTTCGGCGACTTCCGCATCGCACCGAATTTCCAGATCCATGTGCTGTCGTCGCTGTTCTTCCGCAACAAGGCGGCGTACATCATCGGGCGCGTGATCAACGGCGACAAGACGTTCCCGCTGGCCGTGCCAATCCTGCGCAATGCCGCGGGCCAGCTCTCGCTCGACACAGTGCTGCTGCGGCAAGAACAGTTGCTCATCCTGTTCTCGTTCACGCACTCGTATTTCATGGTGGACATGGAGATTCCGTCTGCCTACGTGACCTTCCTGCGTGACCTGATGCCGCGCAAGCCGCGCGCCGAAATCTATACCTCGCTCGGCTTGCAGAAGCAGGGCAAGAACCTGTTCTATCGCGACTTCCTGCACCACCTGCAGCATTCATCGGACAAGTTCATCATCGCGCCCGGCATCCGGGGCCTGGTGATGCTGGTGTTCACGCTGCCCTCGTACCCGTACGTATTCAAGGTCATCAAAGATTACTTCCCGCCGCCCAAGGAAACCACGCGCGAGCTGATCAAGAGCAAGTACCAGCTTGTGAAGCGCCACGACCGCGTGGGGCGCATGGCCGATACGCTGGAGTATTCCGACGTGGCCTTCCCGCTCTCGCGCTTTGATGAGGACCTCATCAAGGAGCTGGAGAAGCACGCGCCGTCGATGGTCGAATACCAGCGCAGCGATGACGGCGGTGAGGAGATCGTCATCCGCCATGTCTACATCGAGCGCCGCATGACACCGCTGAACATCTGGCTGCACGAAGGCACCGATGCGCAGGTCGAGCACGGCATCATCGAATACGGCAATGCCATCAAGGAACTCATCGCCGCGAACATCTTCCCCGGCGACATGCTGTACAAGAACTTTGGCGTGACGCGCCACGGCCGCGTGGTCTTCTACGACTACGACGAGATCGAATACCTCACCGACTGCAACATCCGCACCGTTCCCCAGCCGCGGACCGAAGAAGAAGAAATGTCCGGCGAGGTCTGGTACAGCGTCGGCCCGCACGACATTTTTCCGGAGACGTATCGCACGTTCCTGCTTGGCGACCCGCGCGTGCGCGAAGCCTTCCTCAAGCACCACGCAGACTTTTTCGAAGCCTCCATGTGGCAGGGGTACAAGGAGCGCCTGCTCTCCGGGCAGATGCACGATTTCTACGCGTATGACGCAGCCGAACGCTTCGTCAATCGCTACGGCGCGAGCGCGCCCGACAACGCAGCCCAAGACAACACGACGCTGCAGCAGCGCGCCGCCGCTTAACCCTTTAACACGACGGGAAACCATGCCACATCGCATCAAAGAGCTGTTCGAGAACAACCGGAAGTGGGTCGAGCGCGTCCACGCTGAAGACCCGGCTTTCTTCTCCAATCTGGCCAACCAGCAGAACCCGGAATACCTCTGGATCGGCTGCTCGGATTCGCGCGTGCCTGCCAACCAGATCATCGGTCTGCCGCCGGGCGAGGTGTTCGTCCACCGCAACATCGCCAACGTGGTGGTGCACTCGGACCTGAACTGCCTGTCGGTGCTGCAGTTTGCGGTGGAAGTGCTGAAGATCCGCCACATCACGGTGGTGGGCCACTACGGCTGCTCCGGTGTGAAGGCCGCCCTGACAAAGCAACGTTTCGGACTGGCCGACAACTGGATTCGTCACGTGCGTGACGTGGCCGAGCAACACGAAACGTATCTCGGCACGGTGGTCCGCGAGCAGGATCAGCATGACCGGCTGTGTGAGCTGAACGTGATCCACCAGGTGAATAACGTGTGCCTGACGACGATCGTGCAGGACGCTTGGGATCGCGGGCAGCCGCTGACCGTTCACGGTTGGATTTATGGCGTGAAGGACGGGATGTTGCGCAACCTGGGGATGGCGGCGAGCTCCAATGAGGAACTTCATGCTCAGCTTGGTGAGGCTTGGCTGAATTATGGGAAGGAAGGGAGTACGCCTAGTCCGGTGGGGTTTTAAGTTTTTGCTTTTTTGAGGGCTGGATTTGATGTTGGTGGTTCATCCCTTGTTTCATCCCCTGCCGGGGCTGACTCACTTTCTTTGTCCTGCCAAAGAAAGTATGCAAAGAAAGGCGCGCCCGAGATGGCGAAGGATTCCTTGAATTTATGTCGCAGGGAGGGGAAGGGAAAAACTCGCTTCGCTCAGACAGTTTCCCTTCCTGTTTCCTCCCTGCAACAGAAATTCAAGGCGCCATCTAGGGCAACAAAGTCAACGGCCAAACCATCGACCACAAGTGCGGCGGGAACCAACAGCACAACGCAAAGCAAAGCGAGCAACACAGCAACAAACAAGAGCCACTAGGGCCCGCACACCAACGGTTCGGCCGTTGACGTTCCTGCCCTAGATGGCGCCTTGAATTTTTGTAAGCGGGCGGAAACAAGAGGGGAAACTGTCTGAGCGCAGCGAGTTTTTCCCGTCTCCGCCCGGTTACACAAATTCAAGGAGGGGGTCGCCATCTTGGGCGCGCCTTTCTTTGCTTACTTTCTTTGGCAAGACAAAGAAAGTGAGTCGGGCCCGGCAGGGCACGAAACGGAGATGGACCAACAAGGCCCGCCCACCAGCGAGAGACACATAAACCCTGCACCACAAGTGCAGAACCATGTCCAAAGCACAGTTCCAGGAGATTGCAGCAATGTCCGACCGCATCGTCATCGCCTCCGCCGCCCGTACCCCGATGGGCGCCTTCCAGGGCGAACTCGCCAGCCTCACTGCCCCACAACTCGGCGCCGCTGCCATCCGCGCGGCAGTCGAGCGTGCGGGCTTGAAACCGGAACAGATTGAAGAAGTCATCATGGGCTGCGTCCTGCCTGCGGGGCAGGGGCAAGCGCCGGCACGTCAGGCCGCACTGGGCGCGGGCCTGCCGCTGTCAGTCGGCTGCACCACCGTCAACAAGATGTGTGGTTCGGGCATGCGCGCCGCCATGAATGCGTACGACGCGCTGCTCGCAGGGTCGCTGGACGTTGTGGTTGCGGGCGGCATGGAAAGCATGACGAATGCGCCGTACCTGATCCCGAAAGGCCGCGGTGGCTACCGAATCGGCCATGGCATGATCTATGACCACATGATGCTCGACGGCCTGGAAGACGCTTATGACAAGGGCCGCGCGATGGGCACCTTCGGCGAGGACTGCGCCGAGAAATACGGCTTCACGCGCGAGGCCCAGGACCACTTCGCGATGACATCCGTGCGCCGCGCGCAGGAGGCCACCGAATCCGGCGCATTCCGTTGGGAGATCACGCCCGTCACGGTGTCGAGCAAAGCCGGCGACACCGTCATCGACACCGATGAAGGCCCGCGCCGCATCAAGGTCGACAAGATCCCCTCGCTCAAGCCCGCCTTCAAGAAAGACGGCACGGTGACGGCCGCGTCGTCTTCGTCGATCAACGATGGCGCAGCTGCGCTGGTGATGATGCGCGAGTCGACTGCCAAGCAACTCGGCATCACGCCGCTGGCGGTGATGCTGGGCCACACCACGCACGCGCAAGAGCCGAGCTGGTTCACCACGGCGCCGGTCACGGCCATCGACAAGCTGTTCAAGAAGCTCGCCTGGAACTCAGGCAACGTTGACCTGTTCGAGATCAACGAGGCGTTTGCCGTGGTGCCGATGGCCGCCATGCACGACCTGCGCATCCCGCACGAAAAAGTGAACGTGAACGGCGGCGCGTGCGCGCTGGGCCATCCGATCGGCGCATCGGGCGCACGCTTGATCGCGACGCTGCTGGGCGCGCTGCGACACCGCGGCGGCAAGCGCGGCGTGGCAAGCCTGTGCATCGGCGGCGGTGAAGCCACGGCTGTCGGCATCGAACTCTACTAAGGCACGCGCATGACGAACGCAACGTCGCGCCGCACGCGCACCGCGCTCATCCTGGGCGCGTCGCGCGGCATCGGCCTGGAAACGGTCAAGCAATACCGTGCGGATGGCTGGCGCGTGATTGCCACCGTGCGCACGCAAGAGGCCGCCCAGGCGCTGCAGGCTCTGGGCGCCGAGACCCACGTGCTGGACCTGACCGACGCCAACGCCGTCGCCGGCCTGGCGTGGAAGCTCGACGGCGAAGCGCTGGACGTGGCGATCTACGTGGCGGGCATCTACGGCCCGCGCACGCAGGGCGCCACGCCCGTCAGCCAGGCAGATTTCGATGCCGTGATGCACACCAACGTGTGGGCGCCGATGGGCGTGCTGCCTGCGGTGCTGCCGATGGTGGAAGCCGGACGCAATGGTGCGGACGAACCTGGCGGCGTGCTCGCCGTCATCTCCAGCCGCATGGGCAGCATTGGCGACATGACAGGCAACGGCGGCTGGCTGTATCGCGCCAGCAAGGCGGCGGTGAACGCGGTGCTGCGCGGGGTGTCGATCAACGCCAAGAACGCCACGTGCCTGACCTTCCACCCCGGCTGGGTACAGACCGACATGGGCGGCGCGGGTGCGGCCATCACGGCGCAGGAAAGCGTGGCCGGTATCCGCCGCGTGATTGCCGGCGCCACGCGTGCCGACAACGGCGGGTTCCGCAACTACGACGGCAGCGTCATTGAATGGTGAGGCCGGAACGATGCTGCTGACCCAAGAGCAAGAGATGATTCGCGACGCCATCCGCACCTTCGTGCGCGAGGCGATCACCCCGCACGCGGCCGCATGGGACCGCGATGCGACGTTCCCGAAAGACGTGCACCGCCAACTGGGCGAACTGGGCGCCTATGGCGTGGCCGTGCCGGAAGAACTCGGGGGCGCGGGACTCGACTACCTGTCGCTGGCGTTGATCCTGGAAGAAATTGCTGCCGGCGACGGCGGCACCTCCACCGTCATCAGCGTGAACAACTGCCCCGTGTGCAGCATGCTGATGGCGTTTGCGAACGACGCGCAGAAGCAGCAGTGGCTCGTGCCGCTGGCGCGCGGCGAGATGCTCGGCGCGTTCTGCCTGACCGAGCCGCATGTCGGCTCCGACGCATCGGCGCTGCGCACCACGGCCGTGCGCGATGGCGACCACTGGGTCCTGAACGGCGTCAAGCAGTTCATCACCAGCGGCAAGCATGCCGACGTGGCGATCGTCATGGCCGTGACCGACAAGGCCGCAGGCAAGCGCGGCATCAGCGCATTCCTGATGCCGACCAACACACCGGGCTACATCGTCGCGCGGCTGGAGGACAAGCTCGGCCAGCACTCGTCAGACACGGCACAGATCGTGTTTGAAGATTGCCGCATCCCCGCCGATTGCCTGCTGGGCGAAGAAGGCGCGGGCTACAAGATGGCGCTGTCCGGGCTGGAAGGCGGACGCATCGGCATTGCCGCGCAGAGCGTTGGCATGGCGCGTGCGGCCTTTGAAGCCGCGCTGGCGTATGCCAAGGAGCGCGAAAGCTTCGGTCAGCCGCTGTTCGCGCACCAGGCGGTGCAGTTCCGCCTGGCCGAGATGGCCACACGCGTGGACGTAGCACGACAGATGGTCTGGCATGCCGCCAGCCTGAAAGATGCCGGGCTGCCGTGCCTGAAAGAGGCCGCCATGGCCAAGCTCAATGCCAGCGAGATGGCCGAGCGCGTCTGCTCCGATGCCATCCAGGTCTTCGGCGGCTACGGCTACGTCAGCGACTTTCCGGTAGAGCGCATCTACCGCGACGTGCGCGTGTGCCAGATCTACGAAGGCACGAGCGATATCCAGAAGATCTTGATCGCCCGCGCACTGGCGTAGGCATTTTCGGGGAAGGCGCAGCACAACAGGGGAGCACATCATGAACGGGGCCATCGATTTCTACTTCGACTTCTCATCGCCGTACGGCTACTTCGCCAGCACGCGCGTGGAAGAACTCGCCCAGCGGTACAACCGGGCGACGGCATGGCATCCGATCCTGCTGGGCGTCGTGTTCAAAACGACCGGCGGCTCCCCGCTGCCCCAGGTGCCGCTCAAGGGCGATTATGCATGGCGCGATTTCGAGCGCACGGCACGCTTCAACGGCATTGAATACCGCAAGCCGACGCACTTCCCACTGCCCACGCAATACGCGGCGCGCGCCACGCTGTGGGTACACGACCACCACGGCGGGGACCGTGCCATCGACTTTGCGCGTGCGCTTTACCGCGCGCTGTTTGTCGACGACATCAACATTGGTGAACCAGCGGAGGTGATGAAGATTGCCGACGCCATGGGCATCGACGGTGCCGCGCTCAATGCCGGCGCAAGCAGCCAGCAGATCAAGGATCAGCTCAAGGCCGAGATCGACCTGGCCATGTCGCGCGGCGTGTTCGGCTCGCCCTACGTGATCGTCGACGGCGAAGCATTCTGGGGCTTCGACCGCTTTGACCAGATTGAAGCGCTGCTGCGCGACGGACGCATATAAACGACCTTCACGAAAGCGGCGGATGTACCAGCCGCCGCCGACGAACCCTTTACTAAGAACGCATGACTGCAGTGACCTCCCCCGTTTCGAACCACCCGCGCTTTGACGCGATCCTCTTCGATTGCGACGGCGTGTTGGTCGACAGCGAACCCCTCGTCAACCGCCTGATCTGGGAGATGCTGACTGAGCTTGGCATCAGCATCAGCCCGGAAGATTCCATCAAGCGCTTCCTCGGCAAGGCCATTCGCGAAGAACTGGATGCGATTGCCGAAATGCGCGGCGCGCCGCTGCCGCCGAACTGGCTGTCCACCTTCCACGCGCGCCGCAACGCGCTGCTCGAAGCCGAGGTGGAAGCCGTGCCGCATATCGCGCACGCCATCGATGTGCTGTCCAGGCTGGGCCTGCCGATGGCCGTGGCCTCGGGCGCCGATCGCACGAAGGTTGAATTGCAGCTCAACCGCACCGGATTGATCGAGCACTTCCAGCCCACGGACGTGCGCATCTTTTCGGCCACCGAAGTCGCGCGCAGTAAGCCCGCGCCCGACATGTACCTGCTGGCCGCGAGCAGCCTGGGGGTATCCCCGGCACGCTGTCTGGTCATTGAGGACAGCCCCACGGGCGTCACCGCCGGGCACGCTGCCGGCATGACGGTGCTGGCATACGCCGGCCGCAATGCGCCGGGCCCGCTGATCGCCGCGGGAGCCACCCGCACGTTTACCGACATGCGCGAACTGCCGGAGCTGCTGGCCTGATGCCTACCGCACAACCCAAGCTCATCGGGCCGGCCGACGCCTGCCCCTGCGGCAACGGCGCCTATGCGCGCTGCTGCGGCCCCTTCCATGCGGGCGACGCCGCGCCGGCCACGGCCGAGCAACTCATGCGCTCGCGCTACAGCGCTTATGTGCTGGGCGACACGGCGTACCTGCGCCGCACGTGGCATCCGTCCACCTGCCCTGCCGACCTGGAGACGAGCGAGGCAGATGCCACCGCCACGCGCTGGCTCGGCCTGGACGTCAAGCGCCACACGCCGCAAGACGCCACGCATGCGACGGTGGAATTCGTCGCGCGCTACAAGGTGGGCGGCCGCGCGCATCGCCTGCATGAAACGAGCCGCTTCGTCCGCCTGGACGCCAGCGGCGCTGAATCCGCCGAAGGCCGTTGGCTGTACGTTGACGGCACCTTCCCTGACTGAACCGCACCGACCTTCTTGCACTGCTGCCATGCCGACGCTAGAGACCAAGCTGAACCCCCGCGCCGAAGACTTCAAGGCCAACGCCGATGCCATGCGCGCGCTCGTCGCCGACTTGCGCGACAAGGTGGCGCGCATCGCCCAGGGCGGCGGTGAAGACGCCCGCGCCAAGCACCTCGCCCGCGGCAAGCTGCTGCCGCGCGACCGCGTGCAGCAACTGCTCGACCCCGGCACGCCGTTCCTGGAGTTCTCTCAGATGGCGGCGTACGGCATGTACGACGACGCCGCACCGGGCGCCGGCATCATCACCGGCATCGGCCGCATCTCTGGGCAGGAATGCGTGATCGTCTGCAACGACGCCACGGTCAAGGGCGGCACGTATTACCCCATGACGGTGAAGAAGCATCTGCGCGCGCAGGAGATCGCCGAGCAGAACCATCTGCCCTGCGTGTACCTCGTCGATTCGGGCGGCGCCAACCTGCCGAATCAGGACGACGTGTTTCCCGACCGGGACCACTTCGGCCGCATCTTCTACAACCAGGCCAACCTGTCAGCCAAGGGCATTCCGCAGATCGCGGTGGTGATGGGTTCGTGCACAGCCGGCGGCGCGTATGTGCCGGCCATGAGCGACGAATCGATCATCGTCAAGGAACAGGGCACGATCTTCCTGGCGGGCCCGCCGCTGGTGAAGGCGGCCACCGGTGAAGTGGTGAGCGCGGAAGACCTCGGCGGCGCCGATGTGCACACGCGGCTGTCCGGCGTGGCGGATTACTTCGCCAACAACGACTCGCACGCGCTGGCACAAGCGCGCAGCATCGTCGCGCACCTGAACCGCCGCAAGCCGGATCAAGTGCAGATTCATGCGCCGGTCGAACCGCGTTACGCCGCCGAAGAACTCTACGGCGTGATCCCGACCGATACGCGCAAGCCGTTCGACGTGCGTGAAGTCATCGCCCGCATCGTCGACGATTCCGCCTTTGACGAATTCAAGGCGCGCTACGGCACGACGCTGGTCTGCGGCTTTGCGCGCATCTGGGGTTACCCGGTCGGCATCATCGCCAACAACGGCATCCTGTTTTCGGAGGCCGCGCTCAAGGGCGCGCACTTCATCGAGCTGTGCTGCCAGCGCAAGATCCCGCTGGTGTTCCTGCAGAACATCACGGGCTTCATGGTCGGCCGCAAGTATGAGAACGAAGGCATCGCCAAGAACGGCGCGAAGATGGTGACGGCGGTGGCAACGGCGCAGGTGCCGAAGTTCACGGTCATCATCGGCGGCTCGTTTGGCGCGGGCAACTACGGCATGTGCGGACGTGCGTATTCGCCGCGCTTCCTGTGGATGTGGCCAAACGCGCGCATCTCGGTGATGGGCGGCGAACAGGCCGCCAGCGTGCTCGCCACCGTGCGCCGCGACGGCATCGAAGCCAAGGGCGGCCAGTGGAGCGCGGATGAAGAAGCCGCGTTCAAGGCGCCGATCCGCGACCAATATGAGCGCCAGGGCCATCCGTACTACGCCAGCGCACGCCTGTGGGACGACGGCGTGATCGACCCCGCCGACACGCGCAGCGTGCTGGGCCTTGGGTTGTCGGCCAGCCTGAACGCGCCGATCGGCGACATGAACTTCGGCGTGTTCCGCATGTAAGCATGCCCGCCAACCGAACAGGACATTTGCAGTGAACAGCAACACCGCGCGAACGTGGCGCAGCGCCTGGGCAGCCGTTGGCTGCGCGCTGCTACTTGCGGCTGCGCATGCAAGCGAGACCGCGCCGGCCGGCATCAGCGAGACCATCGTGGAGGTGCCCAAGTCTGCGGGCATCTTCACGCTCAAGCTGGAGACGACCATTTACAAACCGGCCGGCGATGGCCCCTTCCCGCTCATCGTGCTCAACCACGGCAAGGCGCGCGGCAAGGCGGCATTCCAGGCGCGCGCCCGTTACAGCGAGCAGGCAGCGGCGCTGGTGGCGCGCGGCTACGTGGTGGCCATCCCGATGCGGCAGGGGTTTTCCAAATCCGGCGGCGCGTATATCGGCAGCGGCTGCAATGTGGAAGCCAACGGCATCATCCAGGCCGAAGACGTGGTGGCCGCGCTCGACTACATGACCGCGCAGCCGTACGTCGACCGCAACCGCATCGTTGTCATGGGCCAGTCGCATGGCGGCCTGACGACGCTGGCCTTTGGCACCATCGCGTACCCCGGCGTACGCGGGCTGGTGAACTTTGCCGGCGGCCTGCGCAACGACACCTGTGCCGACTGGGAAGGCAACCTCGTGCGCGCATTCGAGACGTACGGCCGCCAGTCACGCTACCCCTCGCTCTGGTTCTACGGCGACAACGACAGCTACTGGCCCAAGCCGATGCCCGACAGGATGTTCGCCGCCTACACCAGTGCCGGCGGCAAAGGCCGGCTGGTGGATTTCGGCAACTTCAAGAGCGACTCGCACGGCATGTTTGCAAGCCATGCGGGGCTTGCCATCTGGCTGCCGCAGGTGGATGCCTTCCTGCGCGAACTCGGTCTGCCGGCAGGTCCGGTGCAAGCGGCGGCGCCGGGCAGCAACGCTGAAGCCTCCGGCGCAGACGACCCCAAGTCCGACACCAACAAGGACCCCGAATGAACGCTTTCGAGACCCTCGCCTTCGCCCAGCAAGGCGCCGTCGCCACGCTCACGCTGAACCGGCCCGACGTGCGCAACGCCTTCAACGAAACGGTCATCGCCGAGCTGACCGGTGCGTTCCGCGCGCTGGCCAATGAGCCGAGCGTGCGCGCCATCGTCCTGTCGGGCAACGGCCCTGCGTTCTGCGCGGGCGCCGACCTGAACTGGATGAAGAAGATGGCCGGCTACTCCGATGACGAGAACCGCGCCGACGCCCTGCGCCTGGCCGAAATGCTGCGCGCCATCTACACCTGCCCCAAGCCCGTGATCGCGCGCGTGCAGGGCGACACGTATGCCGGCGGCGTCGGCCTGGTTGCCGCGTGCGACATCGTCGTCGCCGTCGACACGGCCAACTTCTGCCTGTCGGAAGCGAAGCTCGGGCTGATCCCGGCCACCATCAGCCCATACGTGATCCGCGCGCTGGGCGAGCAGGCATCGCGCCGCTACTTCATCACCGCCGAGCGTTTCTCCGCCGCCGAGGCGCATCGCCTCGGCCTCGTGCATGAGGTGGTGAGCGCAGACGCCCTCGACGCCAAGGTGGCCGACATCACGGCCGCGCTCGTCGCCAACAGCCCGAACGCCGTGCGCGAGAGCAAGCGGCTCGTGCGCGAGGTGTCTGGCGCTGCGGTCAATGACGCACTGCTGGCCGACACCGCTGAACGCATCGCCGCCATTCGCGCCTCGGAAGAAGGCCGCGAAGGCGTGCAGAGTTTCCTGGGCAAGCGCAAGCCGAACTGGCTGCTGCCGGCCTGATCCGCATAACAACGACACCACGCATCACTTGAAGGAAGTCCTCATGCAATCCACTCCGCTCAACTTCGTTCCGAACGCCGCCAAGGCGCCCGTCACACCGGGCCAGGCGCCCGACGCGCGCTGGAGCCGCGAAGCCATCGAAGCGCTGTTCGCGCTGCCGTTCAACGACCTGCTGTTCCAGGCGCAGCAGGTGCACCGCGCCAACTTTGATGCGAATGCGGTGCAGCTCTCGACACTGCTGTCCATCAAGACCGGCGGCTGCCCGGAGGACTGCTCGTATTGCCCGCAATCGGCGCGCTACGACACCGGTGTCGAGGCTGAAAAACTGATGCCGATCGACGAAGTGCTGGAAGCCGCATCGCGCGCCAAGCAAAACGGCGCAAGCCGCTTCTGCATGGGCGCCGCGTGGCGCAACCCGAAGCCGCATCAGCTCGACGCCGTGGCCGACATGGTGCGCGGCGTGAAAGCGATGGGGCTGGAAACGTGCGTGACGCTCGGCATGCTCAAGCAGGAACAGGCCGCGCAGTTGAAGGAAGCGGGCCTGGATTACTACAACCACAACCTCGACACCGCGCCCGAGTTCTACGGCGAGATCATCACCACGCGCACGTACCAGGACCGGCTCGACACGCTAGAGCATGTGCGTGATGCCGGTATCAACGTGTGCTGCGGCGGCATCGTCGGCCTGGGGGAATCGGTGCACGAGCGTGCGGGCCTGATCGCCGAGCTGGCGAACATGGAGCCGTATCCGGACTCGGTGCCCATCAACAATCTCGTGAAGGTCGAAGGTACGCCGCTGGCGGGCAACGAAGAACTGGATCCGTTTGATTTCGTGCGCACGATTGCCGTGGCGCGCATCACGATGCCCAAGGCGATGGTGCGGCTCTCCGCTGGCCGTGAGGCGATGGACGACGCGCTGCAGGCGCTGTGCTTCATGGCGGGGGCCAACTCGATCTTCTATGGCGAGAAACTGCTGACGACGGATAACCCCGAGGCGGATGCTGACCGCAAGCTGCTGGCGCGGTTGGGGATGCGGGTGGAGGTGCGGGATCACATGCACCATGAATCGCATGCGGGGGCGCAGTCTTCGCATTGTCATATCGACATTACGCCGGCGGACTGATGCTTTTGATGGGAGGTGGTTTTTGTTTTTGTGTTGGTGGTCTGCCTCCCTTTCGTCCCCTGCCGGGGCCGACTCACTTTCTTTGTCTTGCCAAAGAAAGTAAGCAAAGAAAGGCGCGCCCAAGATGGCGAAAGATTCCTTGAATTTATGTCGCAGAGAGGGAGGGGAGGCAAACTCGCTTCGCTCAGACAGGCCTCCCCTCTTTTTCCTCTCTGCAACAGAAATTCAAGGCGCCATCTAGGGCTCCAACGGCCACACCATCGGAGCACAAACGCAGTAGTGAATACGCGGCAAGACGCGGAGCGAAGCAAACGGCAATACAGCAACAAACACGGGCCTGACAGAGCATGCACACCAACGGTTTGGCCGTTGAAGTTCCTGCCCTAGATGGCGCCTTGAATTTTCGTAAGCGGGCGGAAACAAGACGGGAAACTGTTTGAGCGCAGCGAGTTTTTCCCGTCTCCGCCCGGTTACGAAAATTCAAGGAGGGTGTCGCCATCTCGGGCGCGCCTTTCTTTTGCTTACTTTTCTTTGGCAAGACAAAGAAAAGTGAGTCGTGCCCGGCAGGGTACGAAACAGGGATGGACCACAACCGCCCGCCCCGGCAGGGGATGAAACAAAGGATGCACCACAAGTGCAAAACCAAAACCAGGAGACGTAACAACACCATGATCACCAAGCTCCTCATCGCCAACCGAGGCGAAATCGCCTGCCGGGTCGCCGCCACCTGCCGCAAGCTCGGCATCCGCACGGTCGCGGTCTACTCCGATGCCGACGCCAACGCCCGCCACGTCTCGGCCTGCGACGAAGCCATCCACATCGGTGAGCCCGCCGCCCGCGACAGCTACCTGCGCGCCGATCGCATCCTCGAAGCCGCGCGCGCCACGGGCGCGCAAGCCGTCCACCCCGGCTACGGCTTCCTCTCGGAGAACGAAGCCTTCGCCAAGGCCTGCGCAGACGCCGGCATCATCTTCGTCGGGCCGCCGGCCTCAGCCATCGAAGCGATGGGCAGCAAGAGCGCGGCCAAGGCGCTGATGGAAAAAGCCGGTGTGCCACTCGTCCCCGGCTACCACGGTGACAACCAGGACGCCGCATTCCTGCGCACGCAGGCTGATCGCATCGGCTATCCCGTGCTCATCAAGGCGAGCGCCGGCGGCGGTGGCAAGGGCATGCGCGTGGTGGAATCGGGCGATGCGTTCGAAGCCTCGCTGGCCTCGGTCAAGCGTGAGGCCTCATCGAGCTTTGGCGACGACCGCGTGCTGATCGAGAAGTACCTCACGCGGCCGCGCCACATCGAAATCCAGGTCTTCGCAGACAGCTTCGGCGGCGCCGTCTACCTGTTCGAGCGCGACTGCTCCGTGCAGCGCCGCCACCAGAAGGTGCTGGAAGAAGCCCCCGCCCCCGGCATGACGCTGGACCGCCGCCGCGCGATGGGCGAAGCCGCCGTGGCGGCCGCACGCGCCGTGGGCTACGTGGGTGCCGGCACGGTCGAGTTCATCGTCGATGAAGACGGCACGTTCTACTTCATGGAGATGAACACGCGCCTGCAGGTCGAGCATCCGGTCACTGAAATGATCACGGGTGAAGACCTCGTCGAATGGCAATTGCGCGTCGCCTCCGGCGAGCCGCTGCCGCGCACGCAGGACGAACTGCACATTCACGGTCACGCGCTCGAAGCACGCATCTACGCAGAAAACCCCGACCGCGATTTCCTGCCCTCCATCGGCACGCTGAAGGTGCTGCGCACGCCGGCTGCGGTGGAATTTACCGTGGGCGCGCAGGCCAATGGCGAACCCGCCGCCGTGCGCATCGACGCTGGCGTGCGAGAAGGCGACGCCATCAGCCCTTACTACGACCCGATGATCGCCAAGCTCATCGTCTGGGGCCGTGATCGCGAAGAGGCGCTCGCGCGCATGCTGCAGGCGCTGGGCAGCTTCCACCTGGTGGGGCTGTCGTCCAACGTGGCCTTCCTGCGCCGCCTTGTCGCATCGAAGCCGTTTGCGACCGCCGATCTGGATACCGGCCTGATCGCACGCAATCACGACACGCTGTTCCCGGCAGCGCCGGACGTGCCGCAAGACGCCATCGCCCTGGCTGTGGCTGCGCTGCTCGCCCGCGAGGCGCGAAGCCTGCGCACCGACACGCGCGATCCGCATTCGCCGTGGGCGCGCGGCAGCGGCTGGCGCCTGAACGGCGCGGCTGAGCGCACGCTGCGCTTCTCGCACGGTGACCAGGCCGTCGACGCCACGCTCGTCTACGGCCGCGACGGCTCGCGGCTGAAAGCAAACGGCCATGAAGCGCCCTTCACTTCGCAGCGCCACGCCGACACCTTCACCGTCACGCTGGGCTCGCACAAGGCGACCGGCCAGGTGCATCTCGACGGCGACACGTTCCACGTCTTCACCGGCGGCGCGCACTGGACGCTCGAGCGTCACGACCCGCTCGCCCATGCTGGCGAAGCCGACGACGAAGGCGGCAAGCTGACCGCGCCGATGCCTGGTAAGGTCATCGCCGTGCTGGCCGCGCCGGGGCAGACCGTCACCAAGGGCGCGCCGCTCGTCGTCATGGAAGCCATGAAGATGGAGCACACGCTCACCGCACCCGCCGACGGCGTTGTCGAATCGGTGCTGTATGGCGTGGGCGATCAGGTGACGGAGGGTGTGCAGTTGCTGGCGTTCAAGCCGGCGGAGTGACATCGGAATGACACCCGAATGACGCTCAACGGGGCCGCCACGCGCCTTGGCGGCCCCTGCTACACTGCTTGACGTATACGTCAACTACCCGCACTGAAGTCGCCCCACATGCACATCCAGATCTACACGCCCGACGGCAAGCCCCAACCCTGGCTCGACGGTTTTGCGCATGCGCTGCCAGAGGCGCGGCTGTCGGTATGGGAGCAAGGCGCCGCGCAAGATGCTGACTACGCCGTGGTCTGGCAGCCGCCCGCCGATATGCTGCGCGGCCGCACGGATTTGCGCGCGGTGTTCAACCTCGGTGCGGGCGTCGATGCGATCCTGGGCCTGCGCGCGCAATCGCCCGATGCGATTCCCGAAGGCCTGCCGATCGTCCGGCTGGACGACGCCGGCATGGCCGCGCAGATGGGCGAGTACGTCACGCACGCCGTGCTGCGCTTCTTCCGCCGGCTCGATGAATACGAGCGTCAGCAGCAAGCCAAGATGTGGCGCTTCCTCAAGCCATTCAACCGCGACGAGTTCGTCGTCGGTGTGCTCGGCCTGGGCGTGCTGGGCACGCACATCGCCAAGACGCTGGCAGGCTTCGGCTTTCCGGTGCGCGGCTGGAGCCGCTCCGCCAAGCTCGTCGACGGCGTCGATTGCCGGGCCGGTAGCGACGCACTGCCGGGCTTCCTGGCGGGCACGCGCGTGCTGGTGAACGTGCTGCCGCTGACGGCCGACACCGAAAACGTGATCGACGCGAAACTGCTGGCTCAACTCGCGCCGGGCGCGTTCGTCGTCAACGTGGCACGCGGCAAGCATCTGGTGGAAGACGACCTGCTGGCCGCCGTGCGCAGCGGGCATGTTGCAGGCGCCGCGCTCGACGTGTTCCGCACCGAGCCGCTGCCGGCCGACCACCCTTTCTGGACCGAACCGCGCATCCACATCACGCCGCACATTTCGGCGTTGACGCTGCGCGAGGTCAGCATTGCCCAGATCGCGCGCAAGATCCGCGCGCTGGAAGCGGGCGAGCCGATTGCCGGCATCGTCGATCTGCAACGAGGTTATTGAGATGGCACTCCCGAAATTTGTGAAAGTGATCGAGGTCGGCCCGCGCGATGGTCTTCAGAACGAAAAGGCGCCGGTTTCCACCGACACCAAGGTCGAACTGGTGAACCGGCTGTCCGAGGCGGGCTTCGTGAATGTGGAAGCCGCGTCGTTCGTGTCGCCCAAGTGGGTGCCGGCAATGGCCGACGGCGCCGACGTGATGGCCCGCATCCAGCGCCGGCCCGGCACGCTGTACTCCGTGCTCACGCCCAACATGAAGGGCTTCGAAGGCGCGGCCGCAGCGGGCGCGGATGAGATCGTGATCTTCAGCGCCGCCAGCGAGGCCTTTGCGCAGAAGAACATCAATTGCTCGATTGCGGAGTCGATCGAACGCTTTGTGCCGGTGGCCAAGGCGGCCAAGGATGCGGGCATTCGCGTGCGCGGGTCGATCTCGTGTTCGCTGGGCTGCCCGTATCAGGGCGAGGTGCCGGTGTCGTCGGTGGTGGATGTCATCAAGCGCATGGCCGATCTGGGCTGCGACGAGATCGACATTGCCGACACCATCGGCGTGGGCACGGCCGGGCAGGTGAAAACCGTGATGGAAGCCGCCGCGGCGACCTTTCCGATCGACCGCCTCTCGGGTCATTTCCACGACACGTACGGCCAGGCACTGGCCAACATCCTCGCCAGCCTGGAAGTCGGCATCGCCATCTTCCACGCATCGGTGGCAGGGCTGGGCGGCTGCCCGTATGCCAAGGGCGCGACCGGCAACGTCGCCACGGAAGATGTGCTGTACCTGCTGCACGGCCTGGGCATCCGCACCGGCATCGACCTGGACAAGGTGGTGCTGGCGGGCGACTTCATCTCGCAAGCCATCGGCCGCCCCACGGCGTCACGTGCAGGCCGCGCGCTGCTACTCAAGCTGCAGGACCAGATCGCCCAGGCCTGCATCTGAAACCCCACCAAGCACAACGACGATGACCGCTACCGATACGAACGCGCCGCTGCCTGAATCCGCTCAACGCGTGGCCGACCACCTCCGCACGCTCGGCTACGAAAAAGCCATCGTGATGCTGCCGGCCACCGGAAAAACGTCTGCCGAAGCGGCTGCCGGCCTCGGCTGCTCGGTGGCGGAGATTGCCAAGTCGATCATCTTCCGTCGTGCTGAAGACGACGTGCCGGTGCTGGTGATCGCCAGCGGCACCAATCGTGTCGACGAGGCAAAGGTTTCCGCGCACGTGGGCGCACTGGCCAAGGCCGATGCGAAGTTCGTACGCGAGAAAACCGGTTACGCCATCGGCGGCGTATGTCCGGTCGGCCATGCGGTCAAGCCCGTGATGCTGCTCGACCAAGACCTGTTCCAGTACGACAGCGTGTGGGCCGCGGCCGGCCACCCGCATGCCGTGTTCAACCTCACGCCTGCCGAACTGGAAGCGATGACCGGCGCGCCCGTGGCCGACATCGCCCAGCGCGACTGATCGCCCAAGCATGGACGCCTGCACCCGCGCGCAACTGAAGCTGTCGCTCGGCAAGTTGCGCAACAGCCGCCAGCAGGCGGAGCGCGCACAGCCGGTGTCGTCGCCGTGCATCAGCGTCTGCAAGATGGACGACGCGCGCGGCCTGTGCATCGGCTGCATGCGCACGATCGACGAGATTGCCGCGTGGTCGACCATGAACGACGCGGCTCGCCTGGCCGTGTGGAAAACCTTGCCCGAGCGCGCCTGCGCCTGGCTCAACGACGCGCCCAGCGCCTAAGCGCCCATCACCATGGCCGAACACGACATCATCACCCTGCCTGATTCGATGCGCGTGTTCGAGCGCGGTTGGCTGTCGTCCAACAACATCCTTTTCTTCGACGACGAAGCGCATGGCGGCTGCGCGCTGGTGGATTCGGGCTATCTCACGCACGCCCCGCAAACCGTTGCGCTGGTGAAGCACGCGCTGCAGGGACGGCCCCTGCGCCGCCTGCTGAATACGCACCTGCACTCGGATCACTGCGGCGGCAATGCGGCGCTGCAGACCATCTACGGCAGCCACACGCGCGTGCCCGCCGCGCAGATCGACGACGTGCGGCGCTGGGACATCGACGCCCTCAGCTACGGCCCCACAGGCCAGGAGTGCGCGCGCTTCACGTTGCCCAACAGCGATGCCGACGCGGGCCTCGCTGACGGCATGACGCTGCGCCTGGGCGGTTTCGACTGGCAGGTGATCAGCGCACCCGGGCACGACCCGCACGCGATCATCCTGTTCAATCCCGACACGCGTGTGTTGATCTCCGCCGACGCACTGTGGGAACGCGGCTTTGGCGTGATCTTTCCCGAGCTTGAAGGCGAGAGCGGCTTTGCCGAGCAGCAGGCCATTCTTGAGCGCATCGCGCAGCTCGACGCGCGCGTGGTGATTCCCGGGCACGGCCGGCCGTTTACCAGCGTCAACGCCGCGATTGATGCATCGCTGGGCCGGCTTGCGTATCTGCGGGCAGACCCTGAACGCAACGCGCTGCACGCCATCCGCGTGCTGGTGAAGTTCAAGTTGCTGGAGCAGCAGGCGCTGTCGCACGACGCGCTGTTTGCGTGGTTCACGCAGACCACGCTGATGCCGCGCCTGCAGGCGCGCTTCTTCGCAAGCCAATCAATGGAAACGTTGGTGGATGCCGCGATCGCAGCGCTGGTCAAGGCAGGCGCCGCCACCGTCGAACATGGCCGCATCCTGAACCGCGATTGACGTGCTGCGCGGTGGCTGTGCCCCGCTACAATGCAGCGACGCCTCTTCTCTTCGCCTGGGCATGCCGAAACCCGCCACATCCAGTCCGCCCGAATCCGCCACTGAAGCCGCCACTGAAGCGGAAGCGCCGCGCCGCAAGCGCGGCCGTCCTGCGCAGGATGCCAACGAGGGCTTGCGCCGCGCGTTGATCGAGCAATCGGCCCGGCTGTTCCGCGAGAAGGGCTACGGCAACACCACGGTGCGCGACATTGCCGCCGCCACGGGCGTGCATGCAGGCAGCTGGTTCTACCACTTCAAGACCAAGCAGGACATCCTGCAGGCGGTGATCGAACACGGCCTGACCGTGGCGCTGGCGGACATCGAAGCCATCGATATCGACGATCTGCCGCCGCGCGAGGCGATGCGCCAACTCGTGCGCGCGCATCTCTACACGATCCTTGCGCCCCACCAGGATTTCATTCCGGTGATGCTGTACGAATGGCGCTCGCTCGACGCGCAGGCGCAAGAACGCATCATCGCGCTCAAGGATCGCTACGAAGACATCTGGACGCGCGTGATCGACCGCCTGCGCGCTTCGGGCGAATGGGCGCACCCGACGCCTGTCGATCGCCTGCTGATGTTCGGTGCGCTCAACTGGACGGCGCAGTGGTATCAGGCTGGCGCGGGCATCAGCATTGACACGCTCGCCGATCAGGCGGTGCTGTTCATCCTGCGTACGCCGCCTCAGCCGACGGCTTAGCCCTACTTAGCGCGCATCGCTCTGGAACAGCGTCTGATTGGCGCTGCGCAGCACATGCTTCTGGATCTTGCCCGTCGCCGTCATGGGCAGCTTGTCGACCACGGCGATGTGCTTGGGCACCTCAAAGCTGCCGAGATGCGCCCGACAATGCGCCTGCAGCGCGGCGGCGTCGGCCTGGGCATCGGGCTTGAGGCAGACAAACGCCGCCACCGCTTCCACCCAGTGCGCGTGCGGCAAGCCGACCACTGCGGCGTTCGCCACGGCCGGGTGCCGCAGCAACACTTCTTCCACCTTGACCGAAGGCACGTTCTCACCACCGGTCTTGATCATGTCCTTGATGCGGTCCTTGAACTGAAGCTGGCCGTCGGCATCCCACATGCCGAGGTCGCCTGTGTGGTGCCAGCCGAAGCGGCGTGCGTTGGCGGTGGCCTGCGGGTCCTTGTAGTAGCCGAGCATGACGTTGGGGCCGCGGTGCACGATCTCGCCCAACTGGTTCGGGCCGAGCAGATTGCCTTGATCGTCCATCACCGCCGCTTCGTTCACCATGCAGGGCTGGCCCCAGTAGTTTCCGGTGCGTTGCAGTTGCTGGTCGGGCGCGAAGTACATCGTCATCGGAAAAATCTCCGTCTGCCCGGAGCCGAGGGCAAAGTTGGGGCACACCTCGGCAATCAGGCGTTCGAGCAGCGGTTTGGCCATCGGCGCCATCGCATACAGGCACAGGCGCAGGCTGGAGAGATCCCGCTGCGCACGCAGCGGATGGTGCAGCAGCGCGGCGTACATGAGCGGCAGGCCGAACAGTTGCGTGATGCGCTCGCCGGCAATCGCGTCGAGCAGCGCCGCCGGATCAAAGCCGCGCTGGATGACGAGCGTGGCGCCCACCATCATCGCGGATGCGGCCGTCGCAAACTGCGCGCAGTGGAACATCGGCAGCAGGCACGAGAACACGTCGGTCTCGTTCAGATTCAGGCTGGCAACGTTGGACATCAGCGCGGCATGCACCGAGCGGTGCGAATGCATGGCCCCCTTTGGCCGCCCGGTCGTGCCGCTGGTGTACATGATGAGCGCGAGATCGCGGTCGTCGATCACGACGGCGGGCAGCGTATCGGCGTGGCCTTGCAGCGCTTGCTCCACGGTTTGCGGCCCGCCTGTCACAGGTTCACCGAAGCATTGGTGCGCCGGGAGCCCCAGTGCATTCAGCGTGTCGCGCAGCGCCGGGTACAGCGCCGCGTCGATCACCACGTGCCGCGCCTCGGCATGTTCGAGGATGTAGCGCACGTCATCCGGTCCGAGCATCGCGTTGATCGGCACCCACACCAGCCCCGCCTTGAGAATGCCGTACGCGGCCACCAGAAACTGCGCCGAGTTGCCGCAGAGCATCGCCACCTTGTCGCCAGGCATGAGGCCGCTTGCAAGCAGCGCGTGCGCATAGCGATTGCTGTCTGCGTTGAGCTCGGCATGCGTCATGCGACGCGGGCCATCGACCAGCGCGACTTTCGCGCCGAACTTGCGTGCACTGCGATGCAACGTATCGCCCAGCGTCACCCGGTTCAGCAGGTTGGCTTCAAGCGTGGTGTCTGGCGTGGCTTCGGACATGGGACGTCTCCTGTGGACTGCATTGACTGCATTGACCGCATTGACCGCATTGACCGCACGAATTGCACGACGAAACGATGAACAGGAACGGCAACGCAGCCGTCAGGCCGCGGCAATCTCCATCAGCAACCCGCCGGGCGCAACCTGCGCCCCGACCTGGGTGAACAGCCCCCTCACCTCGCCTGCGAGCGGCGCGGCAATGCTGTGCTCCATCTTCATCGCCTCCACCACCAGCAGCACCTGACCGGCGCAGACGGCCTCCCCTTCGGCCACATGCACGGCAACGACGCGACCGTTCATCGGTGCGCTGATGCGGCCGCTGCCCGCTTGTGCGCCGCTGCGCTCCGCCTTGGCGTAGGTGGTGTCGACGGCGGTGTGTTCGATGCCATTCAGCACGAAGTGGCACGCAGCCGGGGTGAGGGCGTAGTCCACCGCGTGGCATGTGTCACCCAGCGCGAGCGTGAGGTGACCGTCGCCCTCAGACACAAGCGCAGCCTGCGCGGCACCGCCGTCCCAGGTCAGTTCCCATTGCTGCGCACCGAGCGCACGCAGGCGCATGTCGATGGCTTCACCGTCGAGCGTGAAACGGCACAGCCTCGGGTATGTGCGGCTGCTGGCCCAGCCGCGTAGTTCTGCGGGGTAGCGGCGTGCGGCGCCTTCGCGCAAGTGCGTGAGCAGCACGGCGGCCGCCTGGCAGACCGCTGCATCGGGTACGGCAGACTGGCGCATCGGGGCCTGGAAATGCCGCTCGATGAACGCGGTGGACACATCGCCGCCAAGGAACGCCGGATGCGCCACGCAATCGCGCAGAAACGCCCGGTTGGTTGGCAAGCCAAGCAGCAGGCAATCGTCCAAGGCGTGCGCAAGACGCCGGCATGCGTCAGCGCGGTCGGTGCCATGCGCGACGATCTTGGCGAGCATCGAGTCGTAGTACGGCGAAACGACGAGCCCATCGGCCAATGC
Organism: Ralstonia sp. VS2407; assembly: GCF_052950655.1. Classification (NCBI taxonomy): domain Bacteria; kingdom Pseudomonadati; phylum Pseudomonadota; class Betaproteobacteria; order Burkholderiales; family Burkholderiaceae; genus Ralstonia; species Ralstonia sp. VS2407. The sequence continues at coordinate 346,337 of NZ_JBRFVG010000005.1, read as the reverse complement.
ATGGTCCGTGCGGACATCCTGCGGCGCACGCCAGCGGGCGACGGTGCCGCTCTGCGGCAGGAAATTCTGCTGCGGGTCTTCTGCGCACAACCGCACTTCGATGGCGTGGCCGCCTTGTGCACGGCGTGCATCGATGGCGTCTTGCGCCAGCGGCAACGGCTCGCCCAGCGACACGCGCAACTGCCACTCGACCAGGTCGACGCCGACGATCGCTTCGGTCACGGCATGCTCGACCTGCAGCCGCGTGTTCATCTCCATGAAGTAGAACGCGCCGTCCGGGGCGAGCAGGAATTCCAGCGTGCCCGCGCCCACGTAGCCGATGGCGCGTGCCGCCGCCACCGACACCGCACCCATGCGCGCGCGCAACTCGGGCGACACCGCGGGTGACGGCGATTCTTCGATCAGCTTCTGATGCCGACGCTGCACGGAGCAATCGCGCTCGCCGAGGTAAACCACGTTGCCATGCGTATCGGCAAACAGCTGAATCTCGATATGGCGCGGCTCGACGATGGCTTTTTCGAGGATCAACTCGCCCGAGCCAAACGCGTTCTCCGCTTCGGAACGCGCAGACTGCAGCGCCGCCGCAAACTCGTCCGCCCGCTCGACGCGCCGCATGCCGCGCCCACCGCCACCGGCCGCCGCCTTAATCATCACCGGATAGCCGATCCGTGCGGCTTCCTCCGCCATGCGCTCGGCGGATTGATCTTCGCCCTGGTAGCCCGGCACGCAGGGCACGCCGGCGGCTTCCATGAGGCGCTTGGCACCGGCCTTGTTGCCCATCGCGCGGATGGCATCTGCGGGTGGGCCGATGAAGACGAGGCCCGCGTCTGCGCACGCGTTGGCAAAGGCGTCGCTCTCCGCGAGGAAGCCGTAGGCCGGATGGACCGCCTGCGCACCCGACTTGCGCGCCGCCTCCAGCAACGCCGCAATGTTCAGGTACGACGCCTGCGGTTGCGATGCGCCAATCGGCAACGCCAGATCGGCCGCGCGGCAATGCGGCGCATCGCGGTCAGCGTCGGAATACACGGCAACGGTGCGCATGCCAAGGCGACGCGCCGTGCGCATGATGCGCAAAGCGATCTCGCCTCGGTTGGCGATGAGGACCGAGCGGAAGGCAGCATGCGGGGCGGCCATCGTTCAGCTCTTCTTGCCGGGCAGCGTGTTCATGTATTTGCAGATGATGCCGAGCATCACCTCGTCCGCGCCGCCGCCAATCGAGCCCAGGCGCCCGTCGCGGTAATAGCGCGAGACCGGGTTGTCCCACGTGAAGCCCATGCCGCCCCAGAACTGCAGGCAGGCATCGGGCACGATGCGCGCGAGCCGCCCGGCCTTGAGCTTGGCCATCGACGCCAGCTCCGTTACGTCCTGCCCGTGGATGTACAAGTCGCAGGCGCGATACGTGAGCGCGCGCAGCGCTTCCACCTCCGTCTTCAGCTCGGCCAGCTTGAAGTGCACCCACTGGTTGTCGAGCAGGCTGGCGCCGAAGAGCTTGCGTTCGCGCGCGTACTCGGCGGTGGTGTCGATACACATCGTCATCGTCGCCAGGCTGCTTGCCGCGGCCCACAGGCGCTCCTCCTGGAACTGCAGCATCTGGTACGTGAAGCCCTTGCCTTCCTCGCCGATGCGGTAGCGCTGGGGCACGCGCACGTCGTCAAAGTAGATGAGGCCCGTGTCCGACGAATTCATGCCGATCTTGCGGATCTTCTTGCCGACCGACACGCCCTTCGTGTTCATCGGCACGATGATGAGCGATTTGTTGCGGTGGGCCGCGTCATCGGACGTATTGGCCAGCAGGCACATCCAGTCGGCCTGCAAGCTGTTGGTGATCCACATCTTGCTGCCGTTGATGATGTAGTCGTCGCCGTCCTTGCGCGCGGTGGTCTTGATGCTCGCCACATCGGAGCCCGCACTCGGCTCCGACACGCCCACGCAGGCCACCGCATCGCCGCTGATCGCGGGCGCCAGGAACTGTGCGCGCAGTTCGTCCGAACCGAAGCGTGCAAGCGCGGGCGTCGCCATGTCGGTCTGCACGCCAATCGCCATCGGCACGCCGCCGCAGTGGATGTGCCCCAGCGTCTCGGCCATCGCCATTGCATATGAATAGTCGAGGCCCAGGCCGCCAAACTCGGACGGCTTGGCGATGCCGAGAAAGCCCAGCTCGCCCATCTTCTTGAAGAGCTGCTTGGCGGGAAACATCTCCGCCGCTTCCCATTCATCCACGTACGGGTTGATGTCGCTGTCGATGAAGCGTTTCAGGTTGCGCTGCAGTTCCTGATGTTCGTGGGTGAAGTGCATGGTGTCTCGCTCCGTTGTCCTGTTGTGCTCGGCAGTTCGTGTATGGATTTCGGGATGGCGCTACGGGCGCGCAACGCCAAACTGGATCGGATGCAGCGTTCGCCTGCGCGCCTCGTCGCAGACGGACAGCACGCAGGCGAGCACCTTGCGCGTGTCGCGCGGGTCGATCACGCCGTCGTCCAGCAGGCGGCCCGAGACGGTGAACGCGTCGGACTGCCGCTCGAACGTGTCGATCACCTTGGCGCGCATCGCTTCGATGGCGTCGTGGTCGACGGTCTGCGTCTTGCGTTGCATGCTGGCGGCCATGACGGTCGCCATGGTGCCGGCGGCCTGCTCGGCGCCCATCACGGCCGTCTTGGCGTTGGGCCAACTGAAGCAGAAATCCGGAAAGAAACCGCGCCCCGACATGCCGTAGTTGCCCGCCCCGAACGACGCACCGCAATGCACCGTGATGCGCGGCACGGTAGCGTTAGCCATGGCCTGGATCATCTTCGAGCCGTGCTTGATCATGCCGGCCTGCTCCGACGCCTTGCCGACGATGAAGCCGGTGGTGTTTTGCAGGTACAGCAGCGGCGTATCGGACTGGCAGCACGCCTGAATGAAGTGCACCACCTTGGTGGCGCCCGCCGGGTCCAGCGGCCCGTTGTTCGTGATGACGCCAACGCGCATGCCGCAGATGGCCGCGTGCCCGGTGACGGTGCCTGGGCCGTAGTCGAGCTTGAACTCCAGGAAGTCCGATCCATCGGCAATGCGGGCAATGACCTCGCGCATGTCCAGCGGCTTGCGGTGATCGCTCAGCGCTATGCCGAGCAATTCCTCCGCATCAAAGCGCGGCGGCACGTAGCGCCGATCCACTGCCGGCACATCGCGGTTCCAGTCGAGCGCAGCCACAAGTTCGCGCGCGATGCGCAGCGCATCCGCATCGTCTTCAGCCAGGTATTCGGCAAGGCCCGAGGTGGTGGCGTGCATCTCGGCACCGCCCAGTTCCTCTTCGGTGGCGATCTCGCCTGTGGCCGCTTTCAACAACGGCGGACCAGCGAGGAACGCGCGCGCCCTGTCGCGCACCATCACCACGTAGTCCGACAGGCCCGGCATGTACGCGCCGCCCGCCGTGCTCGACCCATGCACCACGCTGATCACCGGAATGCCCGCCGCCGACAGCCGCGCGAGCCAGTAGAAACCGCTGCCGCCGTGGATGAAGGTCTCCACGCGATACGTCAGCAGGTTGGCGCCGGCCGATTCGACGAGATGGATGAACGGCAGCTTCTGCTCCAGCGCAATGGCTTGCGCGCGCTGGAACTTCTCGATGCCCATCGGCTGCACGGCGCCTGCATCGATGCCCGCGTCATCGACGATGATCATCGCGCGCACGCCGCTCACCCAGCCGATACCCGCGATGAAGCCGCCGCCAGGAATGGAGCGCGCCGGGTCGGCGTGATCGAGGCAAAAACCCGCCAGCGTAGACAGCTCCAGAAACGGCGCACCGGCGTCGAGCAGGCGGCCAAGCCGGTCGCGCGGTAGCAGTTGCCCGCGTTGCTCGAAGCGCGCGCGCGAGGCTTCGGACTTGTCGCGCGTGCGGTTCTCCAGCGTGCGCAACTGGCCGACGCGCTCCGTGAGGGCAGCATGGTTCTGCCGATACGCGTCGCTCTGCGGCACGATGCGCGATTCAAGCGCTGGCATTGCGGTCCTCCTCGCCTTGCAGCACCTTGGGCGTCACGGCCAGGTGGAAGCCGTTGAACGGCTCAGCGCCATGACGCGGTGCCGGCATGGGTGCGCCTGGCCGCACGTTCGGCCGGCCGCCGTCCACGCGCAACGTCGTGCCGGTGATGAACGCCGCGGCTTCCGAGAGCAGATACACGATCGCCGACGACACTTCCGCCTCGGTGGCAAAGCGCCCAAGCGGCACGGTCGAAGGCATGCTGCGGATGGTCTCGGCCATCCACGGCGGATACGCATCCATGCCCGACGACGCCACGTAGCCCGGCGCCACCGCGTTCACGCGCACGCCGTACTGCGCCCACTCGAACGCGGCCGTCTCCGTAAAGTTGACCATGCCCGCACGCGCTGCGCCGGAGTGGCCCATGTTCGGCATGCCGCCCCACATGTCGGCCACGATGTTGACGATGGCACCGCCGCGCTGCTGCATCGCCTGGTTCAGGCACTCGCGCGCCATCAGGAAGCCGCCGGTCAGGTTCGTCTGCACAACGGCTTCCCAGCCCTTGGCGGAAATATCCTTGAGCGGCGCCGGAAACTGTCCGCCCGCGTTGTTGACGAGCGCGTCGATGCGGCCGTGTTCGCCGTAGATTTGCGCGACGGTGCCTTGCGCGGCAGCCTCGTCGCGGATGTTGCAAACGTAGGTGTGCGCGGTGCCGCCGGCTTCGACAATCTCCGTGCGCACGGCGGCAAGCTTCTCGGCATTGCGCCCCACCAAGGCGACCGCCGCACCCAGCGACGCCAACTCATGCGCCGTGCACCGGCCAATGCCGCTGCCGCCGCCCGTCACCACGGCCACCTGCCCCTGGAACAGCCCCGGTCGAAAGACTGAGCGATACATGGTTCTCTCCCTGAATGCTGAATGCGCTTTGGGTCCTTAGGCCCTTAGACCCAGCCGAGCTGGCGCGCGGCAAGGTCGTTGAGGACTTCCTCCGCGCCGCCGCCGATCATGTAGACCTTCACTTCACGATAGATGCGCTCCGACCTGGTGCCACGCATGAAGCCCATGCCGCCAAGCAGTTGCACGGCCGTGTCGGCGCAGAACTGCAGGCTCTGCGTGGCGAAGTTCTTCAGCATGCACAGCTGCGCGACCGGCGCATCGCCGGCTTGCATGCGCCGCATCAGGTCTTCAAGCAAGGCGCGCGTGGCTTCGATGCGCGTGGCCATCGCCACCAGTTTCTGCCGCACGACTTGATGCTGCACCAGGCGCTTGCCGAAGGTCTCTCGCTGGGTGGCCCATTCCACGGCTTCGGTCAGACATGTGCGCGCGAGGCCGTAGGCCTGCATTGCCAGCGCCAGGCGTTCGTGGTTGAAATTGCGCATGACCAGCTCGAAACCGCGGTTTTCCGCGCCGAGCAGGTTGCCGGCCGGCACGCGGCAGTTGTCGAAGTGCAGTTGTGCGGTGTCGGAGCACCACCAGCCCATCTTCTTGAGCGGCGTGCGGGACAGGCCCGGCGTATCGCCCTCCACCAGCAGCACGGAGATGCCGCCCGCGCCCGCACCGCCTGTGCGCACCGCCACGGTGATGTAATCCGCCCGCATGCCGGAGGTGATGAAGGTCTTGCTGCCGTTGACGATGTAGTGATCGCCGTCGCGCACCGCGCGTGTGCTGAGGTTGGCGACGTCCGAGCCTCCCGAAGGCTCGGTGATGGCAAGCGCGCTGATCTTCTCGCCCGACAGAATCGCCGCCAACACGCGCGCCTTCAGCTCGGCCGATCCCCCGGCAACAATGGGCGGCGCGCCGATCGTGTGGCTGAACAGCGAAGCGAGCAGGCCACCGCTGGCCGCCCGCGTCAGCTCTTCGATCATCGCCAGTTCAAGAAACAGGTCGCCCGGCGTGCCGCCGTATTCCTCGGGGAAACCGATGCCGAGCAAACCGAGATCGGCCGCCTCGCGGTACAGCGCACGCGGAAACGTCTCGGCCTCTTCCCACGCGTCGATGTTTGGCATCACGGCCTTGTCGACAAAGCGACGAACGGTCTCACGAAACGTTTCGTGATCGGCGTCGAAGCGGGCAGACGGCAGCAGACCTGAGAGCATGATCGCCTCGTCAATCAAGAATGGTCGACCGGCACACGCACCGGCATCGTCAGCAGCACCTGCGCCATGCCCTTGCCGAGCGGGTCGTTGCGCAGCGACGCCATGCCGCCACCGCCCAGCGCCTGCTCGCACACAAAATTGAGGGCGTGGATGCCGGGCAGGTCGTAGCGCGTTACACGCCCCTTCACGACGTGGGCAAGGTACGCGGCGACGGCGTCTTCCGTCAATTGCGCGCGCAGCAGCGGCAGGTCTTCAGGCCGACGCGCGATGACGCCGATATTGGACGTGTCGCCCTTGTCGCCGCTGCGCGCGTAGGCGAGGTCGATGAGGGGCACTTCGCGCGTTGGGCCAGGGGGCAATGCAACGGAGGCCTGCGCCGCAGCGGACGGTTCAAGCGCGGCGCCACCCGTCGGCACGGCGATGTCGATGCTGTCGCCACCCAGCAGCGTCACGCGCGCCTGCACGCGCGCCTTGTCGATCAGAAAAGCGTATTGCTTGATGGCAGGCACCACGCTTGGCCGCCCACCTGCGCCTGTCGTGCCCGGTGCCCACGACGTGCCGGCCGGGGCGATTTCGCGCGCGAACAGTTCCAACGCCTGCTTGTTTGGATGCGTCACCGCCAGCCACATCACCGATTCAAATCGCGGCACGTTCGGCTGATGCGGCCCGAACAGATACGCCGAACCGAGCGTCTCGATATGCGTTGCGCTGTAGTCCGGCAGGCCAAGCTGGCGGAACAGGCCGCGCGTGCGCTCCAGAATCGCCTCGGCCGTGCGATGCGCCTTGCGATCGGCGTCGATGCCGACGACGGTGAGCTGACCTGTCGCGCGATAGCCGTCGGCATACGTTGCGCTCACCTTGTAGTCGGGCGTGGGCGCGAGGCCGCGTGCGCCGCGCACTTCGACGCGATGCTCGGCCACCTGCGTCATCGTCACCTGCGTGAAGTCGCACACCACATCGGGCAGCACGTAGCGCGCCGGGTCACCGATTTCGTAGAGCAGCTGTTCGCCCACCGTCGCAGGCGTCACCAGCCCGCCCGTGCCGTCGGGCTTGGTAACGATGAAGCTGCCGTCGGCCCCGCATTCGACGATCGGGTAGCCGCTGTGCGCCCAGTCGGGCACGGCTTCCCAATCGGTGTGCAGTCCGCCCGCCCCCTGGCAGCCGCATTCAAGGATGTGCCCGGCGAGGCTGCCGGCGGCGAGCCGATCGTAGTCGTCGATAGCCCAGCCGAAGTGATGCATCAACGCGCCGAGCGTGACGGCGCTGTCGACGCATCGCCCGGTGATGACCACCTGCGCGCCCGCATCCAGCGCTGCCTTGATCGGCAACGCGCCGAGGTACGCATTGGCGCTCACCACCTTGTCGGGTAAGGGGCGGCCGCTTTGCAGCTCGCGCACACCTTCGTCGCGCAGCGCGGCCAGCAACGGCGTGACATCGTCGCCCTCCACAACGGCTATGCGCACGTTCACGCCCAGCTCAGCGGCCAACGCCTGCAGCGCGGCCGCGCATCCGCGCGGATTCACGCCGCCCGCGTTGGCGATGATGCGGATGTTCTGCGCCAGCGCATCCTTGAGCACCGCGCGCATCGCCACGCTCACAAAGTCGGTGGCGTAACCCTGCTCGGGGTTTTTCATGTGCGCGCTGGCCAGCAGCGACATGGTCAGCTCGGCCAGGTAATCGAAGACGAGAAAGTCGAGGCGGCCCGAGGCCACCAGTTGCAGCGGCCCGGTCACGCTGTCGCCCCAGAAACCGCTGGCTCCGCCGATGGAAACGGTGTCCTTGCGCATGTCAGCGCCCCGTCCAGTTGGGGGCGCGCTTTTCGCGAAAGGCGGCTTGGCCTTCCTGCGCATCTTCGGTCAGGGCGAACAGGCCGATCTGGCTTTCAGTGAACGCCATGGCCTGCTCGAAGCTGAGCGATTCCACCTGCTTGAGCGTGTACAGCCCGCGCCGGATGGCCGACGGCGATTTGTCGAGCAGCCGCGCAAGCAGCGCATCGACTGCTTCGTCAAGCGCTTCGGGCTCGGCAACTTCGTTGACGAGGCCGGCGGCGAGCGCGCGGTCTGCGCTGATCGGCTCGCCGGTCAGGCACAGCTCGTTCAGCACGCGGCGCGGCAACTGATGCTGCAGCACCGCCAACACCTGGGCGGGAAACACGCCGACCTTGACCTCCGGCAATCCGAACGTGGCGCTGCGGCTGGCCACCGCCAGATCGCACATCGCCAGCAAGCCCATGCCGCCCGCCATGCACGCACCGTTCACGCGGGCGATGAGCGGCACGGTGCAGCGGCGCGCCTGGCGAAACAGATCCGCCAGGGCCTGATGCGGCTGGGAATAGTCGAAGCGAAAGGATTGGCCGGTTTGCAGATCGGCGCCGGCACAGAAGGCACGCGTGCCGGTGCCGGTCAGCACCACGGCGCGCACGGAGGCGTCACGGCCGGCGTTGGCCAGCGCGGCCGTCAGCGCTTCGAGCACGGGTGCGTTGATCGCGTTGCGGCGGTCTTCGCGCCGAATGGTCAACCACAGCGCTTGGCCGCGCCGCTCGATGAGGAGTTCCGGGTCCATGCTCGCCTTGAAAAGGGATTCGGTTGAACAACCTGCCCGGCAATACTAAATCATTTGATTGAAAAAATGGAAGCGTTCGGATGCCGTAGCGCTCAACAATTTTCTACAGCGCCGCCGGATGGTCGTAACCCCATGATTTATATGACGATCCCACTGCGGCCGTAAGCAATTCGCCAGCTGGCGCGTTGACTCGTTCACATGCAAACAATAACAATTCTCATTTACAACAAGCATGTGACGAAAACTTTCAGGGGAGTGTCACCACGTCATGTCCGCAGCACAGATCGAACGCAAGCGCACCGAACATTCGGTGGTGGGCTACCTGACCGGCGCGATGAGCTTCGCGGTAGCTTCAGCACCGGCGCTGGCTGACACGAAGAAAGACGCCGTGTCCGCCACCCTGTCCGAGCAGACCGTGACCGGCAGCAGCGGCTTCAAGACCGATGCGGCCTCGGGGGGCAAATTCACTGCGCCGCTGCTCGATACGCCCAAGTCGGTCACGGTGATCCCCGCAGAGGTGTTGCAGGGCACCGGCTCCGTCACGCTTACCGAGGCGCTGCGCACGGTCCCGGGCATCGCGTTTGGCGCCGGCGAAGGCGGCAACCCCGTCGGCGATCGCCCGTTCATCCGCGGCTACGACGCGCAGGCCAGCACCTTCCTCGACGGGCTGCGCGACATCGGGGCGCAATCGCGCGAGATGTTCAACGTGGAATCGGTGGAAGTCATCAAGGGGCCGTCGGGCGCGTATGAGGGGCGCGGCGCGGCCGGCGGGGCGGTCAACATCGTCACAAAAACGCCGAAGCTTGAGCACTTCACCGAGGGCACGCTGTCGGTCGGCAACGCGGCCTACAAACGCGCCACGGCCGACGGCAACTACCAGATCGGCGAGCACGCCGCGTTCCGCCTGAACGCGATGGCGCACGATGCCGCCGTTGCCGGCCGCGACGTGACGAGCTTCAGCCGCTGGGGCATCGCGCCGTCCATCGCCTTTGGGCTGGGCACGCCCACGCGCGCCACGCTGTCGTACTACCACCTGCAATCGAACGACACGCCGGACACCGGCATTCCGTACAACAACGGCACGTTCAACCGCCGCACCGACGGCCGCCCGCAGCTGTTCGCCCCCGGCGACGGCGCACCCGTGAATGTCGATCGCAACGTCTACTACGGCCTGTCGCGCGACTTCCGCCGCGACCGCGCTGACATGGGCACCTTCACGCTGGAGCACGATGTGTCGACCGCGTTGAAGCTGCGCAACACCACGCGCATTGCCCGCACCAGCCAGGACACCATCTGGACGCAGCCCGACGACAGCCAGGGCAACATCTACTACGGCATGGTCTGGCGCCGCACCAATTCGCGATACTCGGTGGCTAATACCGTCGCCAACCAAACGGAAGCGACCGGCAAGTTCGACATCGGCGGCCTCAAGCACAGCTACGCGGCGGGTCTGGAGTTCTCGCGCGAGCGCAGCCGCAACGACACCTACGCCGTGGCCACCGGCAGCAATCGCTGCCCCAACGGCGTCGGCGCAGCGGGCGGCTACAACTGCACGGATCTGTTCAATCCAAACCCGAACGACCCGTGGGCGGGCAGCATCCGGCTCAACAACAATCCGGCAGAGACGACGGTGCGCACCCAGTCGGCCTACGTGTTTGACACGATCGAGCTGTCGCCGCGGTTGCAGGTCAACGGCGGCCTGCGCTTTGACCGCTATTCGGCATCGGCCACCACGTCAGCCAATGCGCAGGGCGTGCGTTCGACCTTCTCGCGTGACGACAACCTGCTGAACTACCAGCTCGGCCTCGTTTTCAAGCCTGCGCAGAACGGCAGCATCTATGTGGCGTACGGCACATCGTCGACACCGTCGGGCTCGGTGGCGGGCCAGGGCGCCGATACCAGCGCACTCACGCCGGACCGCTCGGGCAATCGCGGCGACGTGCTTGCTCCGGAAAAGAACCGCGCCTACGAACTCGGCACCAAGTGGAACGTGCTCGACAGCAAGCTTGCGCTGACAGCTGCGATCTTCCGCATCGAGACGACCAACGCCCGCATCGTGCAGCAGGACGGCACCGCCGCCATGGCCGGCAACAAGCGCGTCGATGGCTTCGAGTTGGGCTGGTCGGGCGCGCTGACCAACCGCTGGCAGGTGTTCGGCGGGTACACGTATCTGAAGAGCGAACTGCGCAACAACGGCGGCGCGGGCGCAGCCTTTGGCGGCACCAACGGTACAGCCTTCCCCAACACGCCGAAGAACAGCTTCAGCCTGTGGACGACGTATCAGCCGATGCCGAAGTTCACGGTGGGCGGCGGCGCGTACTACGTCTCGAAGGTGTGGGGCAGCGCCAACCCTGCCAACCCGAAGTGGGTGCCGGCGTACTGGCGCTTTGATGCCATGGCCGCGTACCTCATCGACAAGCACACCACCCTGCAGTTGAACGTGCAGAACGTGTTCGACAAGGTGTACTTCAACCAGGCGTATGCATCGCACTACGCATCGCTGGCGCCGGGCCGCACGGCCATCCTGACGCTGGGCATCCGCTACTGATGCCGCCTGACGCTGCAGCCACCGCTGCCGATGCGGCGGTGGTCGATGCGATCCACGCCGTGCTGACCGGCCCCGCTGAGCGCGCCGTGCGCTGGCTGGCGGCTGCCGCCCGGCGCGGGCACACCGAAGCGCAGGCCATCTTCGGTCAATGGCTGCTCGATGGCCGCGGCGTCGAACCCAATCCGGCCGAAGCGCTGTTCTGGTTCAAGACGGCCGCGCTATCGGGCCACGCGATGGCCGCCAACATGCTGGGCCGCTGCTATGAGCACGGCTGGGGCGCGCCCGCCTGCGACAGAACCGCCACACATTGGTACGCCCGCGCCGCCGATGCCGGTCTCGATTGGGGCCAGTACAACTACGCGACAAGCCTGCAACTCGGCCGCGGCATCCCGGCGGACCGCGCTCGCGCATTCGCACTCTTCCAGGCTGCAGCCGCACAAGGACACGCCAAGTCGGTCAATGTGCTGGGCGGCTTCTATGAAGACGGCTGGGAAGTCGAGGCCGACACCGCGATGGCCTTGCGCTGCTACCTGCGCGCCGCAGAGGGCGGCGATTTCCGCGGCCAGTTCAACGCTGCACGCCTGCTGGCAATCGCGGACCGCCCCGACGAGGCCCGCACCTGGATGCAAGCCGTACCGCACACAGCCACACCGGCCTTCCTCGCGAAGGCGCATGACTTTCTTGCCGGCCACCCCGATGCGCGTTTGCGTGCGCTGGCCCGCGTGCTGACCATCCCATCGCCATGTTGCTGAAGATTCCCGCCGTCCTCACCAAGGAACAGGTCGCGCAGTGCCGCGCCACCATAGACGCTGCCGAGTGGGTGGACGGCAAGGTCACGGCCGGCGCGCAGTCGGGCCAGGTGAAGCAGAACATGCAGCTGCCCGAGGGCTCGCCCGCTGCGCGCGAGGTCGGCAGCTTGATTCAGGATGCACTTTCGGCCAATACGTTGTTCTTCTCCGCCGCGTTGCCGCTTAAGTTGTTCCCGCCGCTGTTCAATCGCTACGCGGGCGGGCAGACCTTCGGCAACCACGTCGACAACGCCGTGCGCCACCTGCGTGGCACCGATTTCCGCATCCGCAGCGACCTCTCCTGCACGCTGTTCCTGACCGAGCCTGAAGACTACGACGGTGGCGAACTCGTCATCGACGACACCTTCGGTGAACACCGCGTCAGGCTTGCGGCGGGCGACATGGTGCTCTACCCCAGCAGCAGCCTGCACCGCGTCACGCCCGTTACACGCGGCGCACGCGTCTGCTCGTTCTTCTGGCTGCAGAGCATGGTGCGCAGCGACGCGCATCGCACGCTGCTGTTCCAGATGGATACGGAACTGCAGCGGCTGATGGGGTTGCTGGGTCAGGACGACCCGTCCGTCATCGCCCTGACGGGGACGTATCACAACCTGCTGCGCGAATGGGCGGAGGCCTAGGCAGCCGCCCCATGCGCCTCAGGCAAAGTACGCCCGCATCTCCTTGAGCAACGCCTCCGGTGCCTCTTCCGGCACGTAGTGGCCGCATGGCACCGTGCCGCCGCTCACTTCGTCCGCCACGGCACTCCACAGCTCCAACGGCTTGAAGCAGCGTTGGATCACGCCGTGCTCGCCCCACAGCACGCGCAGCGGCACGCTCACGCGCTTACCGGCGTCGCGGTCGGCGCGATCATGTTCGAGGTCGATGGTGGCGGCGGCGCGGTAGTCCTCGCACATGGCGTGCACGCAGGCGGGCTCGCGCATGGCAGCGGCGTAGGTCGCCATTGCTTCCGGGGCGAACGGTTCGAGCCCCGCGTGGCGCAGGCCCATCAGCTTGCCGATGTAGAAATCGGGCGTGGCGTTGATGAGCGTCTCGGGAAACGGCGCGGGCTGGATCAGGAAGAACCAATGCCAGTAAGCAGTAGCAAACGCCATGTCAGTGTCCTCGTACATCGCCAGCGTGGGGGCGATGTCGAGCAGCATGGCGCGCTCGACGTGCAAGGGGTGATCCACACACAGGCGATGCGCCACGCGCGCCCCGCGGTCATGCGCGCACAGCCGGAAGCGGCCGAAGCCGAGTGCGCGCATGACCTCCACCTGGTCCTGCGCCATGGTGCGCTTGCTGTATTCCGCGTGCCGGGCGCTGCCGGCCGGCTTGGACGAAGCGCCGTAGCCGCGCAGATCGGTCGCAACGACGGTGTAATCGCGCGCCAATTCATGCGCGACCTTGTGCCAGATCACATGGCTTTGCGGATGACCATGCAGCAACAGCAGCGGCGGACCGCTGCCGCCGATCACCCCCGCGATCTCCACCCCGTTGACCATTTGGCGGAACGGACGAAAGCCGGGAAACAGCGCGGCGTCTGCAGCAGCGGTGGCGGCATCGATGGAAAGCGGCGTGGTCATGCAAGTCTCCGGTGATCAGTCGTGGGGGAAGCAATGCGTGGCGAATGCTCCGCATGCTAGCGCAGAGCGGGCACGCGCGTTGCGGCACCGTCCACTGCCGTTCCCTTCTTTCGCTTTCCCCTGATAAGGAGTTCGCCATGACCCCATTGCAAGACTTGCGCATCGCCATCCTCGTCGACGATTTGTTCGAGCAGGCCGAGCTGGCCAGCCCCAAGCAGGCGCTGGAAGACGCCGGTGCCAACGTCAGCATCGTCGCGCCGAAAGGCCCCAGCGTGACCGGCCTGCACCACGCCGACAAGGGCGATACCTTCAAGGTGGACCTGACGCTGGACCAGGCCAAGGCCGACGACTTCGATGGCCTAGTGCTGCCGGGCGGCGTCTTCAACGCTGATGCGTTGCGCGTCGTGCCGGCCGCACAGGCCTTCGTGAAAGCGTTCGAGCGCGCGCAAAAGCCGATCGCCGTGATCTGCCACGGGCCGTGGCTGTTGGTGTCTGCGGGCTTGGTGCGCGGGCGCACGCTGACGAGCTGGCCGACGCTGCAGGACGATATTCGCAATGCCGGCGGCATGTGGGTGGACCGCGAAGTGGTGGCCGACCGCAACTGGGTCAGCAGCCGCAAACCCGATGACCTGCCCGCCTTCAACCGCGCCTTCATTGAACTGCTGACGCAGCACGCCCACGTCTGAGCCCGGTGGATGACCGTGCACGGCGGGGTGCCGGATCGTTCCTATAATCGAACGACATGCCCTGCCCTGTTGTGCCGGTTTGCCAGACCAGGAGACGCCATGCCCGCCGCCAAGCACCTGCCGCCCGCGCTGCAGCACCTGACGCTGCCCGTGATCGGTTCGCCGATGTTCATCGTCAGCTATCCGGAACTGGTGCTGGCGCAATGCAAGGCCGGCATCGTCGGGGCGTTTCCGGCGCTCAATGCGCGCCCGGCCGAAGTGCTGGACGACTGGCTCACGCAGATGAACGAGGAACTGGCGGCATACCGCACGGCGCATCCGCACGAGGTGGTCGGACCGATCGCCGTCAATCAGATCGTGCACCACTCAAACGCGCGGCTGGAGCAGGACGTGGCCACGTGCGTCAAGCACAAGGTGCCGATCTTCATCACCTCGTTGCGCGCGCCGGTCAAGGAGATCCTGGATGCCGTGCATAGCTATGGCGGCATCGTCCTGCACGACGTGATCAACCTGCGCCATGCCGAAAAGGCGCTGGAAGCCGGCGTCGACGGGCTGATCCTGGTGGCCGCGGGTGCGGGCGGGCATGCCGGCACGCTGTCGCCCTTTGCGCTGGTGGGCGAGGTGCGGCGCATCTTCGACGGACCGATCGCGCTGTCGGGCGCCATTGCCACGGGCGATGCCATCCTGGCCGCGCAGGCCATGGGCGCCGACCTCGCCTATATCGGCACGCGCTTCATCGCCAGCCAGGAGGCCCACGCGGCCGAAAGCTACAAGCAAGCGATCCTGCGCGCCGCCGCATCGGACATCGTCTACACCAACCTTTTTACCGGCGTGCACGGCAACTACATCCGCGAGAGCATTGAACTGGCGGGCCTGGACCCGGCCGCCCTGCCGGAGGCCGACAAATCGAAGATGAACTTTGGCGACGGCAGCTCGCGCGCCAAAGCCTGGAAAGACATCTGGGGCGCGGGCCAGGGTGTCGGGCAGATCGCCGATCTGCCGCCCGCCGCCGACATCGTGGCGCGCCTGAAGGCCGAATACGACGCGGCAAAGTTGCGCCTCGCGCTGCACCTGCGCCTCTAGAAACCGCCTGCGCCCAGCCATGCGTGCGTGCCCCACCGCACTTGAATTGACTTGCGCTGGCGGCGCTTCTACATTCCAAAGATTCAAGACACGATATGCGTGGGGCTGCGGGATCGGCCACCGCGCAACCGTATGCGCAAGCATCCTTGGGGGGATGTTCGACAGGCGTCTGCTTTCCTGTTGCGCGCACCGACGACAAAAGGAGAACAAGATGACGCACTGCCCTGCGCCCGCGCGCCCGCTTACCAAGCTGGCCGCTGTGGCGCTGAGCGTGGCGGCCTCGGCGCTTACCCTGGGCCTGACCGGCTGCTCCACCCAAAACGCCGCGACCACGGCACCGATCGAACAACGTCTGCCGCAACCGAACGAAGCGCTCGTGCGCTCGGCCTATGTCTACGCGTTTCCGTTGATGATGACCGACGCGCTGCTGCAGACGACGTCTGCGCTGGCGCCTGCCGGCACGTTCATGCACCAGCGCACGCTGGAAGACGAAGCCCTGCCCACCGGCGTGCGCGCCCGCGTGGACGTACTCGCCAGCAGCGCCTTCATTGATTTGCGGAACGGCCCGGTCGTCCTGAGCCTGCCCGACGCCGGGCGCCGGCACGTCTGGGTGGCACTGCACGACGGGTGGAACGACGTGTTCGAATCGCTCGGCAACCGCACCACCGGGGCGCGTGCCGCGCACTACGCCATCACGCCGCCGGGTTGGGACGGCACGCTGCCCACGGGCGTCAAGCAGATTGCCGCGCCGACCAGCCTCGTCTGGGTGGTGGCACGGACGCCGGTGGCCGGACCGCGCGACCTGAGCGCCGCACGCCGCATACAGGACCGCTACCGCATCACCCCGCTGGAGGTCTTCGGCAAGACCACCCCGCGCGAGGCCGAAGCCGGGGCAAAGGTGAACGCGGACAAGGCCACCGACCTCGACGTCAGCCTGGATGCCGCGCGCCGCCGCGTCACCGCGCTGGACGCCAACAGTTACTTCACGCGCTTTGCCGAGCTGCTCAAGGACAATCCGCCGCACGCGGCCGATTCGACGATGCTGCAATCGTTGCGTGATCTGGGCATCGTGCCCGGTGCGCCGTTCGACGCCAAAGCTGTAAGCGCCGCCAACCTGAAGGTGATGGACGCCGGCGTGGCAGCCGCACGCGAGACGCTGGCGCTCGCCGTCAAGCAGCCGCCCGTCACGCAGAACGGCTGGTTCATCCCGCGCATGGTCGGCGCCTACGGGCTGGATTACGCCCAGCGTGCCATCGTGGCGTGGAACGGTGGCGGCACCGACCTGCCGCAGGACATGCTCATCGCCACCGCCACGACCGACGCCAACGGCATGGCGCTGGACAGCACGCACCGCTACGTACTGCATTTCGAGCGCAACCAGCTCCCGCCCGAAAATGCCGGCTGGGCTGTCGCCGCCCTGTCGACTGTCGGGCAGCCCCGCCAGGCGTCCGAACGCCGGGGCCTGCGCAGCGTGCTGAGCGAAGCAGATCGCCCGCGCCTGAACCGCGATGGCTCGCTCGACATTTTGATCCAGCGGGCTCCGCCCAAGGGCATGCGCAACAATTGGCTGCCACCGCCCACCGGCCCGTTCCTGCTGCGCATGCAACTGACCTGGCCCAAGGAAGCGGCACTCGACGCATCGTGGCTGCCGCCTGCCCTGCAGCGGCGGGACACAGCCATCCAATAGCCCCGGTAATAGCGGCCGAGCGCGTAATCAGGCCTCGGCCACCCGCACCACGAGCTTGCCGAAGTTGCGTCCTTCGAGCAGGCCGATGAACGCGGCTGGGGCGTTCTCCTCGCTCTCGCCACCGCGATGGCTCCCGCCGTCTGGGCAACGCACGACCCAGAGCGGGGTCACTAGGGTCGTGCCGCATATTCCAGTTTTCTAGATAAAATTTCTATTAAACTGGATCACATGGACATCCACCAACGTATCGCCCAGCGCCTGCGCGAACTGCGCGACGCCCAGGGCCTCTCGCTCGAGGCGCTGGCAGAACGCAGCCAGGTCAGCCGTTCGGCCATCTCCCTGATCGAACGCGGCCAGAGCAGCCCGACCGCAGCGGTGCTCGATCGGCTCAGTTCCGCGCTGGGCGTGACGCTTGCCTCGCTGTTCGAAGACAGTGCAGCGCCCGCCGTCGAGCCTTCGCCGGTATCACGCGCGGCGGAGCAGCCGGAGTGGACCGACCCCGCGTCCGGCTACGTGCGGCGCAACCTGTCGCCGGCAGCGCGTTCGCCGCTGCAGCTCGTCGAGGTGCACTTTCCGCCCGGCCAGCGCGTCGCCTACGACACCGGCGCGCGCGATGCCGAGATCCACCAGCAGGTGTGGATCATCGAAGGCACGATGGAAATGACCGTGGGCGACGCGCACTGGCGCCTCAATGCCGGCGATTGCCTGACCATGCGGCTGGACTGTCCGATCGTCTATCACAACCCCACGCGGCGGCCGGCCCGCTACCTCGTCGCACTCACAACCGTATCCGCTGCCCACTGGAGGCCCTGATGATCGATACCCTGACCATTCGGCGCGTGGGCGCCAACGAGGCAAGCGCGTGTGTGGATGCGCTGGCCGATGTGCTGATCGATTGCGTGGAGGGCGGCGCGTCCGTCAGCTTCATGGCGCCGCTGTCGCAAGACAAGGCGCGGGCATTCTGGCGCGGGGTGGCCGACGGCGTGGCGAAGGGCGAGCGCGCGCTGCTGATTGCCGAAGATGCGGCCGGCGCCATCCTCGGCACCGTGCAGTTGGTGTTGGCGCAGCCGGAAAACCAGCCGCACCGCGCCGACGTCGCCAAGATGCTCGTACACCGCCGCGCCCGTCGGCAAGGCCTGGCGCAGCGGTTGATGGCGGCCATCGAAGACGAAGCGCGCGCCGAAGGCAAGACGGTGCTCGTGCTCGACACGGTGACGGGCGGCGATGCCGAACGGCTGTACGCACGCGCCGGCTGGCAGCGCGTGGGTGTGGTACCCAACTACGCGCTGATGCCCGACGGCGCGCTCTGCGGGACGACGTTCTTCTGCAAGCAGTTGGGCGCCGCGGATTAAATCGTCAACGTGCCGCGGCCGATTTCGATCACGCGGCCACCCACGTGGATCGTGCCGTCGGCATCCACACGCAGCGTGAGGTGGCAGGGTCGCCCCACTGCAGCGCCCTGCTCGATGCGGTAGCTGGCCGGCAACGCATGGCCGGTCGACCGCAGCCAGCCGCCCAGGTTGGCACACGCCGAGCCGGTGCCCGGGTCTTCCCACAGGCCGGTGCCGTATTCGAAGAAGAAACGCGAGACCACCGGATCGTTGCTACCAGGCGCCGGCATGGTGAAGACGTACGCGTTGCGCCCGTCGTTGCGGCTGCGCGGCCACGCATCGAAGGCGGACGGATCGGGCCGGGCGCGCTCCACATGCGCGCGCGTCTTGACCGGCACCATTAGTTGCTCGATCCCTGCATCAACCCACAGCGGCGGCCCCGCCAGCGCATCGGCGTCCAACCCGAGCATCTGGGCGATGGCCGGATCGGCTTCGCGCGTATTCAGCGCGCCGGAGCGCGGAGGCACCAGCGACCACCCCTCGTCCTGCGCCGTCAATGACACGATGCCCGACTGGCAACGCAGCGTCAGTTCATTGCCCGGGCCATACAGCTCGCGCACCACTTGCGCGGTGCCCAGCGACGGGTGGCCGGCAAACGGCATCTCGTAATCGGGCGTGAAGATGCGGAAACGCGCCGTGGCGCCATCCGTGTCGTCGGGAAAAATGAACGTGATCTCGGACAGGTTGAACTGGCGTCCGATGGCCTGCATGGTGGCGTCGTCCAGGCCCCGTCCGTCTTCGAAGACGGCGAGCTGGTTGCCGCCGAACGTGGATTCGGCAAAGACGTTGAGCAGGCGGAAGGCGTAGCGCGACATGGTGGCGTCCGAAGTGTTGGAGAAGAAAAAAACGGTGTGGCGATGCGTCATCATCAACGCACCACCACACCGTCTCCATGCACACTTCCAGACACTTTGCGCGAATCCGGCCTGACAGTTGGCGGACAGCGCAAACGTCAGAGGCTTACTTCCGATAGTCGTACACGCCGCGGCCGGTCTTGCGGCCCAGGTAGCCGGCGGCCACCATTTCGCGCATCAGCATGGCGGGGCGGTATTTCGGGTCGGCAAACTCGGTATACAGCACTTCCATCACGGCGAGCATGGTGTCCAGGCCGATCATGTCGGCCAGCGCCAGCGGCCCGATCGGGTGGTTGCAGCCGAGCTTCATGCCTTCGTCGATTTCCTCCGGCGAGGCCAGGCCCTCGCCCAGCACGCAGAACGCCTCGTTGATCATCGGGCACAGGATGCGGTTGACGACAAAGCCCGGGCTGTTCTTGACCGTGATCGGCGTCTTGCCCAGTTGCTTGGCCAGCGCTTCCACCGCCGCATGCGTGGCATCGCTCGTCTGCAGGCCGCGGATGACTTCCACCAACGCCATCATCGGCACCGGGTTGAAGAAGTGCATGCCGATGAAGCGGCTCGCGTCTTGCAGCACGGCGGCCAGCTTGGTGATCGAGATCGACGACGTGTTCGACGCCACGATTGCGTGCGGCGCTGCGGCAGCCTCGAGCTGCTTGAGGATCTTCACCTTCAGGTCGAAGTTCTCGGTGGCGGCCTCGATGACGAGGTCGGCGCGCTTGAGGTCGTCGTACGACGTGGAGCCCTGAATGCGGGCGAGCGCTGCGGCCTTGTCGGCTTCGGTCAGTTTTTCTTTCTTGATGAGGCGGTCGAGGCTGCCGGCCACGGTGGCAATGCCTTTCTGCACGGCGGCATCGCTGATGTCCACCATCACCACATCCAGCCCGACGACGGCGCACGCTTGCGCAATGCCGTTGCCCATTGTTCCGGCACCGACGATGCCGACGACTTGAATTGCCATGAACTGATCCTCGCTTGGTATTGGAATGAGAGATGGAAATGAAACAGATTGCAAAGGATAAACGACGCGGCGATGCGCAGAAAAGCCTGGCCAACGCTCCCGTCACATTCCACCGGATCGCCGTATGATGGCCGGCGTCGCGCCACCCTTTCAACTCAGGCGCCAGGACGCTGCAAATGGACCGTTTTCTCAGTATCGAAGCCTTCGTGCGCGTGGCAGAAACGCGCAGCTTTGCCGAAGCCGCCCGCCAATTGGGCGTGACCAATTCGGTGGTCACCAACCGCGTGCAGCAACTGGAGCGCTTTATTGAAGCGCCGCTGTTTCACCGCAGCACGCGGCACGTGCGCTTGTCCGAAGTGGGCGAGACCTACTACAAGCAATGCGCCGAAGCCGTCTGCATGCTGACGGACCTCACCGACCAGATGCGCGGCCTGCGCGCCACGCCCGCCGGCAAATTGCGCATCCGCATGCTGCCCGGATACGCGCTCAGCCATTTCGCCGAGCCGCTGGCGAGGTTCGGTGCGCAGTACCCCGATATCCAGCTCGACGTGGTGGTGGACGACAGCGTGGTCGACCCGATTGCCGAAGGCTTCGACGTGGCGTTCCAGATTTTCCCGCCCATCAATGATTCGCTGATCGAGCGGCGCCTGTTCATGCTGCGGCGCATGTTCTGCGCCACGCCTGCGTACATTGAAGAGTACGGCCTGCCGCAGCAGCCGGCCGACCTGCTGCAGCATTCGCTGGCGCTGTACTCCGGCTACCCGACGCGCAAGCGCTGGGAGTTCTCGCGCAACGGCGAAACCCTCCCCGCGATGGACCTGCCCGAGCAGGTGCGCTCCAACTCCGTGCATCTGCTGCGCGACTACGCGCTGACCAGCGCCGGCATCGCCTGCCTGCCCACCCTCGTCATCAGCGACGATCTGGTCGCCGGCCGCCTCGTGCCGGTGCTGGCCGACTACGACCTCACACCGCTGCACTTCTCGGCCGTGTATCCGGCAACGCAGCGCCAGGCAGTCAAGGTGTGCGCACTGATCGATTGCCTTGCCAGCCACCACGCCGGCGAGCCTGCCTGGGACGCACCTTTGCTCGAGCGCGGCTGGGTCCGCTAACGGCCACGCGCGTCGAATCCCACGACCGGCGCGCGTGTCCAGGGTACCGACGGAATGTTTCGGGAAGTCGCGACGATTGTTCGGCAATCGCAAAAACTGCACTCGCCGATTGGGGCGTTGCGCCCGGAACGCAACTTCCTATGATGGATGGGCCGTTGATCGCGCCGCGCCGATGCGGCGCCAGGTCTGCAGCATCCCCCCCTCGCATCTCCTATCGGAAACTGGATACGGCCATGAATCCCAAGCTGGAAGTCCTCACCCCCCAGAACTGTCAACTGATCTTCATCGACCACCAGCCGCAAATGGCCTTCGGCGTGCAGTCGATCGATCGCCAGGTCCTGAAGAACAACACCGTTGGCCTTGCCAAGGCCGCGAAGATCTTCAACATCCCCACCACCATTACGACCGTCGAGTCGCAAAGCTTCTCCGGCTATACCTACCCGGAGCTGCTCGACGTGTTTCCGGATCAGCCACTGCTCGAACGCACCTCGATGAACTCCTGGGACGACCAGAAGGTGCGCGATGCCCTGGCAAAGAACGGCCGCAAGAAGGTGGTCGTCTCGGGCCTGTGGACGGAGGTGTGCAACTGCACCTTCGCGCTGTCGGCCATGCACGATGCCGACTACGAGATCTACATGGTTGCCGACGCCTCGGGCGGCACCTCAAAGGAGGCGCACGACTACGCCATGCAGCGCATGGTCCAGGCCGGCGTGGTGCCCGTGACGTGGCAACAGGTGCTGCTGGAATGGCAGCGTGACTGGGCCCACCGCGACACGTATGACGCCGTCATGAAGCTGGTGAAGGAACACTCCGGCGCCTACGGCATGGGCGTCGACTACGCCTACACGATGGTGCACAAGGCCCCGCAACGCACCGCGACGCCGCACGAGGCGCTGGCTGCCGTGGCTGCCAACTGATCGCGCTGCCGACCCTAAAACAAGACGCTGCTCCGGCCGGGCGACGCATGTGCAACCGCATGCGTCGCCCCGTCGTCCATTCAACCAGCCACCACCCTCTCTCTCATTCCCATGCAAACGATTACCACCCAAGACGGTACGCGCATCTTTTACAAGGACTGGGGCAGCGGCAAGCCCGTCGTCTTCTCGCACGGCTGGCCGCTCAATGCCGACGCGTGGGACGCGCAGATGCTGTTCCTCGTGCAAAAGGGCTTTCGTGTCATCGCGCATGACCGGCGCGGCCATGGCCGTTCCGACCAGCCGTCGCAGGGCAACGACATGGACACCTATGCCGACGACCTCGCAGCGCTGCTCGATGCACTCGACATCCAGGGCGCCACGCTGGTCGGCCATTCCACCGGCGGCGGCGAAGTCGCGCACTACATCGGCCGCCATGGCACCAAGCGCGTCGCCCGCGCCGTGCTGATCGGCGCGGTGCCGCCCATCATGCTCAAGACGGCCGCCAACCCGAAGGGCTTGCCGATGGACGTGTTCGACGGCATCCGCAAGGGTGTGGCGGAGAACCGCTCGCAGTTCTACCGCGATCTCGCCACGCCGTTCTTCGGCTTCAACCGGCCGGGTGCGAAGGTCTCGCAGGGCACCATCGATGCTTTCTGGGCGCAGGGCATGACCGGCGGCATTCACGGCCAGTACCTGTGCATCAAGGAATTCTCCGAAGTCGACTACACCGAAGACCTGAAGAAGATCGACGTGCCGGTGCTGTTTCTGCATGGCGACGACGACCAGATCGTGCCGATCGACAATTCGGCCAGGCTGGGCGTGGAGCTGGTGAAGAACGGGACGCTGAAGGTCTATCCGGGCGGCCCGCACGGCATGTGCGTGACCGAGGCGGACAAGGTCAACGCGGACCTGCTGGCCTTCCTCAGCACCTGATCGGCACGGGCGGCGCCGTTTGCGCGCGCCGCCCTTGGCATCCTGGAGCCCTCCTCGTGAAGCCCTATCTCATCTCCATCGGCGTCGGCATGCTGGTCGGCGTCATCTATGCGTTGTTGCACGTCCGCTCACCGGCGCCACCGGCGATCGCACTGGTCGGGCTGTTGGGCATGCTGATCGGCGAACAGATCGTGCCGGCCGCGCAGCGCCTGCTGGCCGGCGAGCCGATCACCATGGCGTGGTTCCGCCACGAGTGCGTGCCGAAGATCACGGGCGCGCCGGCCCAGGCGGCACCCGAGGCACCGCCGACAAACCTTGCTGCCAGCGGTGAGCCCGGCAGCACCAAGCCGCGCAATCCAAGCTGACGCCATGACACGCCTGTCGCTCGACCCCTCGCACGCTGCGGCCCCTGCCGATACCGCCCTGCATGTTGGCCTGCTGTTCCTGCGCCTGACCGGCAGCGCCCTGCTGATTACCGTGCATGGGCTGCCCAAGGTGCTGCACTACAGCCAGGAACTCACGCGCATTGAAGACCCGTTCCACATGGGCGCCGCGCCCACGCTGCTGCTCGCCATCCTGTCAGAAACGCTGTGTCCGCTGCTGATTGCGCTTGGCGTGCTCACGCGCCTGGCGTGCCTGCCCATCATCGCCACGTTGCTGGTGGCCATGCTGGTAGTGCATCCTGACTGGTCGCTTGCCGATGGACAGTTCGGATGGATGCTGCTGATCATCTTCACCACCGTCCTGATTGCCGGGCCCGGACGCTTTTCGATCTTTCCCAAATACTGACGCAATGACCGCCGACCTCATCCTGCACAACGGCCGCATCCACACGGTCGACCGCGAACGCCCCTCCGCCAGCGCCGTTGCCGTGCGTGACGGCCGCTTCGTTGCCGTGGGCGACGATGCCACCGTGATGGCCCAGCGCGGCGCCTCCACCCAGGTCATCGACCTGCGCGGGCGCACCGTCATTCCCGGCCTGAACGATTCGCACCTGCACCTGATCCGGGGCGGGCTGAACTACAACCTGGAGCTGCGCTGGGAAGGCGTGCCCTCCCTGGCCGACGCGATGCGCATGCTCAAGGAGCAGGCCGCGCGCACGCCATCGCCGCAATGGGTGCGCGTGGTGGGCGGCTGGACGGAATTCCAGTTTGCCGAGCGCCGCATGCCCACCCTCGAAGAGCTGAACCAGGCCGCGCCCGATACGCCCGTGTTCGTGCTGCATTTGTACGACCGCGCGCTGCTCAACCGCGCGGCGCTGCGCCAGGTCGGCTACACCAAGGACACGCCGAACCCGCCGGGCGGCGAGATCCAGCGCGACGCCTCCGGCGAGCCCACCGGCATGTTGATCGCCAAACCCAACGCGATGATCCTCTACGCGACGCTCGCCAAGGGGCCGAAGCTGCCGCCGGAATACCAGGTCAACTCCACGCGTCAGTTCATGCGCGAGCTGAACCGCCTGGGCGTGACAAGCGCCATCGATGCAGGCGGCGGCTTCCAAAACTACCCGGAAGACTACGAAGTCATCCGCGAGCTGTCGGCGCAGAACCAGCTCACCATCCGCATCGCCTACAACCTCTTCACGCAGAAGCCGAAAGAGGAGCTGGCCGACTTCAAGAACTGGACCGGCAGCGTGCAATACCGCCAAGGCGATGATTTCTTCCGCCACAACGGCGCGGGCGAAATGCTGGTCTTCTCCGCGGCCGACTTCGAAGACTTCCTGCAACCGCGCCCCGACCTGCCCGAGACGATGGAGCAGGAGCTGGAAACCGTGGTGCGCCACCTCGTCGCGCAGCGCTGGCCTTTCCGGCTGCACGCCACCTACGACGAATCGATCTCGCGCATGCTCGACGTGTTCGAGCGCGTGAACCGCGACATTCCCTTCAACGGCCTGCCGTGGTTCTTCGACCATGCCGAGACCATTTCGCCGAAGAACATCGAGCGCGTGCGCGCACTCGGCGGCGGCATCGCCATCCAGGACCGCATGGCCTTCCAGGGCGAATACTTTGTCGACCGCTACGGCGCGGCCGCTGCCGAGCAGACGCCACCCATCAAGCGCATGCTGGCCGAAGGCGTGCCGGTGGGCGCCGGCACCGATGCCACGCGCGTGTCGAGCTACAACCCGTGGACGTCGCTGTACTGGCTGGCGAGCGGTCGTACCGTGGGCGGCATGGCGCTGTATCCGGAAGGGCTGCCGCGCGAAGTGGCGCTCGAACTGTACACACACGGCAGCGCGTGGTTCTCCGCAGACCAGGGCAACAAGGGGCAGATCAAGGTCGGGCAACTCGCCGATCTGGCAGCGTTGTCGGCGGATTTCTTCAGCGTGCCCGAGGCCGATATCAAGACCATCGAATCGGTGCTGACGGTGGTGGGCGGCCGCATCGTCTACGGCGCAGCGGAGTTTGCCGAATTCGGCCCGCCGCCGATTCCGGTACTGCCGGAGTGGTCGCCCGTGGCGCGCGTGCCGGGGCACTGGCGGCCGGCTGCGCCCATGCAGCAGCAGGTGCATCAGTGCGTCGGTTCGTGTTCGGTGCACGGCCACGCCCACCAGAAAGCGCGCACGGCCAATGTGCCGACCACCGACTTCCGCGGCTTCTGGGGCGCCTTCGGGTGTTCGTGCTTTGCCTTCTGAAGCGCCGTCGTCTGCAACGGCCACACCGGCGTCAGCGCGTTTCCTGATCGCCCAGGGAACGCTGCTGGCGTTCGTCGCGGGCTATGTGGATGTGGTCGGCTTTGCAGCGTTGTTTGGACTGTTCACCGCGCACGTTACGGGCAACTTCGTGATGATCGGCCTGGAGCTGGCGGGCTCCGGCCAAGGCGTGCTCGCCAAGCTGCTGGCGCTGCCGATGTTCGTGGTGGCCGTGGCGGCGACCAAACTTGCCGTGACGGCGCTCACGCGGCGCGGCGTGGCGCCACTGCGGCCGCTGCTACTTGCGCAGGCCGTTCTGCTGCTGGCCTTCATGGCGGCGGGGCTGCTGGCGCTGCCGATTCAATCGGCCGATGCGCCGGCCACCATCGTTGTCGGGCTAATCGGCGTCGCGGCGATGGGCGTGCAGAACGCCAAGGCGCGCATCGTGCTGTCGGAACAAGCCCCCACGACGATCATGACGGGCAACACCACGCAGATCGTGATCGACGTGGTGGAGCTGCTGTCGCCCGGCGGTACGCAGAAGGATGTTGCGCGCACGCGGTTGCGCAAGATGGTGCCGCCGCTTGCCGGCTTTGCCATCGGGGCGGTGTTGGGCGCGCTGGCGTTTGCGACGCTGTCGTTCTGGTGCGTGTTGCCGCCGGTGGGCATCTTGGTGGCACTGGCTGTGATGCAGCGGTAGGTTTTGTTTCTGGATAGTGGTGGATGATGTCTTGTTACTGGCGGAACGGCGGGTGGTCCATCCCTGTTTCGTACCCTGCCGGGCACGACTCACTTTTCTTTGTCTTGCCAAAGAAAAGTAAGCAAAAGAAAGGCGCGCCCGAGATGGCGACATCCCCTTGAATTTGTGTGACCGTGCGGGGAAGGAGGCAAACTCGCTGCGCTCAGACAGCCTCCTTCCTTGATCCGCCCGCTCACAAAAATTCAAGGCGCCATCAAGGGCTCAACGTCAAAAGAAAAGGCCAACCCATCGCGAGTGGGCCTTTGTCGTTGGGGCTGGCGCCCCCGTGGTTTGGGTTTTGTCCTTTGACTTTCCTGCCCTTGATGGCGCCTTCAATTTTTGTAAGCGGGCGGGGAACTGTTTGAGCGCAGCGAGTTTTCCCCGCCTCCGCACGGTTACGAAAATTGAAGGAATCTTTCGCCATCTCGGGCGCGCATTTCTTTGCTTACTTTCTTTGGGCAAGACCAAAGAAAGTGAGTCAGCCCCGGCAGGGGATGAAACAAGGGATGCACCACCAAGGCAAAAACAACCAAAAAAGAACCCCTACATATTCCGCCGATACTCCCCCCCCACCTCAAACAACGCATGCGTAATCTGCCCGAGCGAGCAGACCTGCACCGCGTCCATCAGCACCGCAAACACGTTCTGATCTTCAATCACCGCCCGCTGCAGGCGCTGCAGCATGGCCGGAGCTTCCCCCGCATGCCGCGCGTGAAAATCCTGCAGCCGCGCGAGTTGGCTCTGCTTCTCCTCCTCGCTGGAACGCGCCAGTTCTATGTGCGGCGGCACTACGCTCTCGGCGTCGGGATTGCGGAACGTATTCACACCGATGATCGGCAGCGAGCCATCGTGCTTGCGCTGCTCATACAGCATCGACTCCTCCTGGATCTTGCCGCGCTGATAGCCGGTTTCCATGGCACCCAGCACGCCGCCGCGCTCGGCAATGCGTTCGAACTCCTGCAGCACCGCTTCTTCCACGAGGTCCGTCAGCTCATCGATGATGAAGCTGCCCTGGTTCGGGTTCTCGCACTTGGCCAGGCCCCACTCGCGGTTGATGATGAGCTGGATGGCCAGCGCGCGCCGCACCGACTCGGCCGTCGGTGTGGTGATGGCCTCGTCGTATGCATTCGTGTGCAGGCTGTTGCAGTTGTCGTAGATGGCGATCAGCGCCTGCAGCGTCGTGCGAATGTCGTTGAAGGCGATTTCCTGCGCGTGCAATGACCGGCCTGATGTTTGCA
This sequence comes from Ralstonia sp. VS2407, assembly GCF_052950655.1. Classification (NCBI taxonomy): domain Bacteria; kingdom Pseudomonadati; phylum Pseudomonadota; class Betaproteobacteria; order Burkholderiales; family Burkholderiaceae; genus Ralstonia; species Ralstonia sp. VS2407. Next base: position 318,581 of record NZ_JBRFVG010000005.1, on the reverse strand, counting down.
CGTGGTACTTGAGCTTCTGGCTGCGCTCGTTTGCGCCGTACTTGTCTCGCAGCGTCACCGCCCAGATGCGACGCGCGACGCGGCCGAGCACGCTGTACTCCGGGTCCATGCCATTGGAGAAGAAGAACGACAGGTTCGGCGCAAAGTCATCGATATGCATGCCGCGCGCGAGGTACGCCTCCACATACGTGAAACCGTTGGCGAGCGTGAAGGCGAGCTGCGAGATCGGGTTCGCGCCCGCCTCGGCAATGTGGTAACCCGAGATCGACACCGAATAGAAATTGCGCACCTGGTGGTGCACGAAATATTCCTGGATATCGCCCATCACCTTGAGCGAAAACTCGGTCGAGAAGATGCAGGTGTTCTGCCCCTGGTCTTCCTTGAGGATGTCGGCCTGCACCGTGCCGCGCACGTTCTGCAGCACCCACGCGCGGATCTTCGCCTCTTCGTCTTGCGTCGGCTCTCGCCCGTTGTCGGCGCGGAACCGGGCCAGGTTCTGGTCGATGGCGGTGTTCATGAACATCGCCAGGATCGTCGGCGCAGGCCCGTTGATCGTCATGGAAACCGACGTGGCAGGGCTGGTCAGGTCAAAGCCGTCGTACAGCACTTCCATGTCGTCGAGCGTGGCGATGGAGACGCCAGAGTTGCCGACCTTGCCGTAAATGTCTGGACGCAGCGCCGGGTCTTCTCCGTAGAGCGTGACGGAGTCAAACGCTGTGGAAAGCCGCTTGGCGTCCATGCCTTCGGAGACGAGCTTGAAGCGCCGGTTGGTGCGGAAGGCATCGCCCTCGCCCGCGAACATGCGCGTCGGGTCTTCGTTCTCGCGCTTGAAGGCGAACACACCGGCGGTGTACGGGAAGCTGCCCGGCACGTTTTCGCGCATCAGCCAGCGCAGCACTTCGCCGTCATCTTCATACGGCGGCAGTACGACCTTGCGGATCGTGGTGCCCGAAAGCGTGGTGTGCGTGAGCTGCGTGCGGATTTCCTTGTCGCGAATCTTCACGACGTATTCGTCGCCGGAATACGCACGGCGCAGGTCGGGCCACATGGCGAGCAGCTTGCGCTCGGCAGCGCCGAGTTGTGCGTCGCGCTCGGCCGCCTGCTTGTCGAGCGCGGACAGCGTCTGCACCGTGGCACCGGCCTGCTCCAGCATGCGGTGGCTGGCCTGCAATTGCTGACGTTCCCGCGCGAGGCGGCTTTGCGCATCAACTCGGCGGTGGTAGCCGCGCACCGTATCGGCCAGCTCCGCCAGGTAGCGCACGCGCGCGGGCGGCACGATGGCATCGTGGCTGGTGGAGCATTTGCCGGCTGGACGCGGCAACGTGCGTTCGGCCAGCGCCATGCCGCGCTCGGTCAGCCGATCGGCCAGCGCGTGATACAGCGCCGTCACGCCGTCGTCATTGAAATGCGAGGCCTGCGTGCCGAACACCGGCATGTCTTCAGGCCGGGCGTGCCATTGCTCGCGGTTGCGCTGCACCTGCTTGGCGACGTCGCGCCATGCATCCTGCGCGCCCTTGCGGTCGAACTTGTTGATCGCCACCAGATCGGCAAAGTCCAGCATGTCGATCTTCTCCAACTGGCTGGCGGCGCCAAACTCGGGCGTCATCACATACAGCGACAGATCGACATGCGGCACGATGGCTGCGTCGCCCTGCCCGATGCCGGAGGTCTCGACAATGATGAAATCGAACCCGGCCGCGCGGCAAGCGGCAATCACGTCGGGCAGCGCGTCGGAAATCTCACGGCTCGCCTCGCGCGTGGCCAGCGAGCGCACGAAGATGTTCGGATGGTTGATCGCGTTCATGCGAATGCGATCGCCCAGCAAGGCGCCGCCCGACTTGCGCCGCGACGGATCGATCGAGATGACCGCAATGCGCAGCGCGTCCTGCTGGTCGAGCCGGAAGCGGCGGATCAGCTCGTCGGTGAGCGACGACTTGCCCGCACCGCCCGTGCCCGTGATGCCAAGCACAGGCGTCGGCGCGGCCATCGCAGCCGCGTGGACGGCCTCGCGCAACGCCGGATCGACGCGGCCCGATTCCAGCGCGGTGATCAGTTGCGCCAGAGCGCGGCGATCGCCGTTGGCAACGGGCTCCAGCGTAGCCGGCGCGTAGACGGAGAGATCGATATCGCAGCGCTGCACCATGTCGGCAATCATGCCGGCCAGACCCATGCGCTGGCCGTCTTCTGGGCTGTAGATGCGCGCGACGCCGTAGTCCTGCAGCTCGCGGATCTCCGCCGGCACGATCACCCCGCCACCGCCGCCGAACACCTGGATGTGCTGGCCGCCGCGTGCGCGCAGCGCGTCGATCATGTACTTGAAGTATTCGACGTGGCCGCCCTGGTAGCTGGATACGGCAATGCCCTGCACGTCTTCCTGCAGCGCGGCATTGACCACCTCATCCACCGAGCGGTTGTGCCCGAGGTGGATCACCTCGCAGCCCATCGACTGCAGGATGCGCCGCATGATGTTGATCGACGCGTCATGCCCATCGAACAACGACGCAGCCGTCACGAAGCGCACCTTGTTGCGCACCGGCGCAGCTTCGCTGGCAGGCGTGGGATCGGCCGCGCGGGCAGCGGAAAGATCGGTCATGTCTCCACCTTCGATAAGTGGGGCGCCGGCGTTGGATGTGTTGTACGACGCACAAGGCGAAGCGTGCCGGTCGGCGGGTCGAACAGACAGTATTTTCGGGGTTGACGCACACGTCAACCGGGGGCACGGGCGAGGACCTTTCTGCTCTTCTGCGCCCCCGGGGCTTGATGATGGCCTGCGCGCCATCCCCTTAAATCAGCACGCCGGCATCCGGACCGTTTTGCGCAAATTGCGGGCGGCTGGAGCGGTCCAATCTTGGTGCAACACCCAGCTTGCACACAATCGACACAAATCGTTAGAGTCGGATTTTGGTCGGAAACGGGTCCGGCCACAGGGGGAACTTCCAATGCCAAGCCGCGCAACGATGCGCTGGTGTCTGACCGCCTTGCTGGCGTGGTCCGGTCACGCCCTGGCGTGGGACTACACGCCCGGCGCCATCCCGGGGCTGATCAGCGTGCTTGGTTTCCTGACCGTGCAATCGCAGGCGCTGGACCGCGCCATCCAGCGCTTTCCCGGTCAGCGTGAAGAGCTGATCCGCGCCCGTACGCAGTTCGACAACGCGTTCCCGCAGGCGCTGGCCCGCACGCGCCGCCTGATCGCCGGCATTCCGCTATCCGACGACGAGCGCCAGCTGCTGATCGAGCGTGCGCTGGACATTCACCAACCGAGCGTGGGCGTTGCCACCCAGACGGCCCAGACCGCCCACGCCCTGGCCGGACGCGTTGTTGAGCGCGCACAGGGCAGCCAAGACCGCGCCACGCTGCAGACGCTGTTGGCGGTGGTCTACGACGACCGCCCCGCCGATGAGTTGAGCAGCCGCTTCACCCAAGCCGTAACGTTGTCTGACTGGCCGAATGCGCGCGGCGCGAGCCTGAGCCTCAGGCTGCCGTTTTCCTGGGAGCGCGTGCCCCCGACAGCGCCGCGCAAGCCCGACCCCGCGCGGGTGGCGATCGGCGCGTGGGCCAATCAGGGCGGCTCGGGGCTGTCGCGCCTTGAAATGATCGTGCGCCCCACCGAGGGCGATCTTGAAGCCGTGCCGGACAACCGCGAACCGCGCTGGATGCGCGACGCCGTCAAGCAAGCCGTGGCCGGCCCGTGCAAGCTGCTCGGGTGGGGCACGCAATCGTTCGGCGGGCGCCCAGGCGTGTGGGCCAGCTACATCGGCGAATCACCCGGCCCGCATATCCCGCGCGCCACGGGCAATACGCTGGTCGGCCGCGTCTTCATGGTGCCGACCGACGGCGCGCTGCTGATGCTGCACATGCAGTCTCCCGCCACATCGCCCGAACAGGCCAGCACCGTGCGCTTGCGGTACGAGCCGCTGTGGAATGCCGTAGCGGCATCCTTTAGCGTCGCCGGCGCCAAGCCGTAACCCTCCCCACGGCAGAACGCACCACGACGGCGCATTTGCCACACCGCCCGCACCAATTCAAGGCAATCGCGCACCGATTTCGGGCTAATCTCAACGCGCAGCCCGACCCCCACCTCGCGCGCACGGCCGTGGTGCGCCATGTCACCTTTTTGCACACCGTTGGAACAAGAATTGCATCAGTCGGCGCCTTTTGCGTCATTTGTGGGCATGCACTGCACCCGGATGGCGCTGACCCTCAACCCGCACGACAACCGCAATGAACTCCATCAAAACCGGGGGCGACGCGCTCTTCATTCTGCTGGGCGCGATCATGGTGCTGGCCATGCATGCCGGCTTCGCGTTCCTTGAGCTGGGCACTGTCCGTAAGAAGAACCAGGTCAATGCACTGGTCAAAATCCTGGTCGACTTTGCCGTGTCGACCATCGCGTACTTCTTCATCGGCTATTCGGTCGCGTACGGCGTCAACTTCTTTACCGGCGCCGACGTGCTGGCCCAGCAGAACGGCTACGAACTGGTGAAGTTCTTCTTCCTGCTGACCTTCGCGGCGGCCATCCCGGCCATCATCTCGGGCGGGATTGCCGAGCGCTCGCGCTTTGAGCCCCAACTGGCGGCGACCTTCGTGCTGGTGGGCTTCGTCTACCCGTTCTTTGAAGGCATCGCCTGGAACGAGCGCTTCGGCATCCAGCACTGGCTGCAGAGCGTGACGGGCGCGGAGTTCCACGACTTTGCCGGTTCGGTGGTCGTGCATGCCGTGGGCGGCTGGATCGCGCTGCCGGCGGTGCTGCTGCTCGGCGCCCGCCACGGCCGCTACAAGGACGACGGCCGCATCGCCGCGCATCCGCCGTCAAACATCCCGTTCCTGGCCGCCGGTGCCTGGGTGCTGGCGGTGGGCTGGTTCGGCTTCAACGTGATGAGCGCCCAGACGCTGGACAAGATGAGCGGCCTGGTCGCCATCAACTCGCTGATGGCCATGGTGGGCGGCACGCTCACCGCGTGGTGGATGGGCAAGAACGATCCGGGCTTCTCGTACAACGGGCCGCTGGCCGGCCTGGTGGCCGTGTGCGCCGGCTCCGATGTGATGCACCCGCTGGGCGCGCTGGCTGTTGGCGGCATTGCGGGCGTGCTGTTTGTCTGGATGTTCACGCGCGTGCAGAACGTCTGGCGCATCGACGACGTGCTCGGCGTGTGGCCGCTGCATGGTCTGTGTGGCGCATGGGGCGGCATCGCGGCCGGCATCTTCGGCCTGAAGGCGCTGGGCGGGCTGGGCGGCGTGTCGTTCTGGGCGCAGGTGGCGGGCACGGCGGGCGGCATTGTGATTGCGCTGATCGGCGGCACGGTGGTGTACGGCACCCTGCGCAAAGTCGTGGGGCTGCGATTGGACCGCGAGGCCGAATTCATGGGTGCCGACCTGGCGATCCATCGCGTCTCGTCCACGCCGGAATCGGAAACGCACTGGTAAGCCTGGGATGTGGCGGGAGGCGGGAAGGCGCGCGCGGCGCTTGCTACAGTGAAAGCGTCTTCCCTCGCCCAACTGCAGGAGTGCCGCATGCCCGAAATCGATCCGAATCACCCCATCACCGTCGAGTCGAACCCGCGCCGCGTGACGGTGACCCTCAACGGCTTCACCATCGCCAGCACGCATTTGGCGCGCACGCTGCGCGAGGCGTCGTACCCGCCCGTGCAGTACATCCCGCGCGACGATGTGCAGATGAACCTGCTGGAGCGCACGCAGCATCACACCCATTGCCCGTACAAAGGCGATGCGTCGTACTACACGATCGTGGCTGGCGACGTGCGCGCTGAAAACGCCGTCTGGACGTACGAACAACCCAAGCCCGTCGCGCGTGAAGTGGCGGGCTATCTGGCGTTCTATCCGAACAAGGTGACGATCCAGGAGGAATGAGGGCGCAGGCGCAGCTGACATGCCGCTGTCATGCAGACAGCGCACGATGCGGCTGTTCCTCTTCTCACGGATACTCTTTCCGTGAAAGTTCCGAGACCCGGCGCAGACGATCTGTGGCCGGGTATTTTTTTGGGCGGATGCCGGTGCTATTCTCGGCGGCACCATGTTGGACTTCCGCACTTACGGCCTGGCCGCGCCCCCGCACTCGCACGACTTCATGCAGGTCGTGATGCCCGCACGCGGCATCCTCGAGATGGACGTCGACGGCCGCGGCGGCCGCGTCGACACGCACCACGCCGCGCTCATCCCGGCGGGCGCCACGCATGCGTTTGAAGCCACCGGCGCCAATCGCTTCATCGTCTTCGACATCCCCGGCCAAACCGTGGACGCCCCCAGCCTGGGCGGCTTGGCCGATCGCGTGTTCTTTCCGCTTACGCCCGGCCTGCGCGCGCTGACGACGTGGCTGCAGGACGCGCCTATCGTCGATGCCGTGCTGGCCAATGCGTGGTCGTCGCTCGCGCTGGCGACGCTGGCCGCGCATCCGGCCAATCAATCCACGCAGATCCGCGCACGCCCCGATGCGCGTGCCGAGCGCGCATGGCACGCCATCGAGCACCGCTACGCCGAGCCGCTCACCGTCGATGCGCTGGCCGCAGAGGCAGGCGTGAGCGCGCGTCGCCTCGCCACGCTGTTCCGCGCCGCTTACGGCACCACGCTGCATGCGCATTTAGCGCAGGTGCGGCTGCGGCATGCATTGACGCTGCTGGAAACCAGCACCCTGCCGATCGCCGAGATTGCCGCGCGCACTGGCTACTACGACCAAAGCGCCCTCACGCGCCACCTCAAGGCGGCCCACGGCATCACGCCCGCAGCGGTGCGGCGCTAGCCCGCCATTTCCTTTTTTGCCAAAGCGCAGCCGTCTTCACCAAGACGCGCGGCGCGCGCACGCGCAAAGTGCCGGTTCGATTGATCTTTTCGGGCAGACGTTCCATGGCTGTTGGCGACACCTCCACTGCAACGCAGCTTCATCACGGTCAGCACGACGCGCGGCGCGACCACCTCACGGGCATCGGCTACGGCGTTGCGGCCGGCGCGCTGTGGGGCATCATCTTCGTCGCGCCGAAGATGCTGCCGCAGTTTTCCCCGCTGGCGCTGTCGGCCGCGCGGTATGTGCTGTACGGCGTGCTCTCGCTCGCGTTGGCGCTGCCGGTGTGGCGCACGCTATGGCGCAAGACGACTCGGCGCGACTGGGCGGCGCTGCTGCTGTCATCGCTGCCGGGCAACATTCTCTACTACCTGTGCGTGGCGGGGGGCGTGCAGCGCGCGGGCGTAGCGCCGGTCTCGCTCATCGTCGGGTTGTTGCCGGTGACGGTCACGCTCGCGGGCTCGGCCGAACGCGGCAGCTTGCCGTTGCGTCAGCTGGCCTTGCCGTTGCTGATGGCGGTTGCGGGCGTGGTGTGCATTTACCTGGATGCGCCCGATGTGCATTCGGATGCCGGCGGCAGAACCTATTTCATCGGGCTCTTGATGGCAGCGGGCGCGCTGGCGTGCTGGACGGTGTACGCGGTGTGCAATGCGCGGTACCTGCGTGCGCGGCCGCAGTTCACGAGCCGGGAGTGGTCGCTGTTGACGGGCGTCGCGACCGGGGCGCTGTCACTTGCACTGGCCGTGCCGGCGTTTTTGCTGCCCGGCATGGCCACGGCGTCTGCGCAGCCCGCATCGGCGTGGGGGATGTTCTGGCTGGTGAATATGGGCGTGGCGCTGGGGGCGTCTGTGTTGGGCAACAGCCTGTGGAATGCGGCCAGCCGCAAGTTGCCGTTGACACTGTCGGGGCAGTTGATTGTGTTTGAGACGGTGTTTGCGTTGTTGTATGGATTTGTTTATGAGGCTCGGTTGCCGCATGGGTTGGAGGTGGCTGCGGCGGTTTTGTTGGTGAGTGGGGTGGGGTTGGCGGCGCGGAGGCACAGTTAGGTTTTTTGTTTGGGCTGTTTTGGACGTGGTGGTCCACCCCCTTTTCGTTCCCTGCCGGGACCGACTCACTTTTCTTTGTCTTGCCAAAGAAAAGTAAGCAAAAGAAAGGCGCGCCCGAGATGGCGACTTCCCCTTGGATTTGTGTTGCGGGGAGGGGAAGGAGCCAAACTCGCTGCGCTCAGACAAGGCTCCTTCCTTTTTCCTCCCCGCAACAAAAATCCAAGGCGCCATCTAGGGCAAGGAAAAGCAAACCGTCGAACACAAAGCGAGCCACCAAGGCTCGCTTTTTCGTTTGCACCGGCATACCGAGTGTTTGGCCGTTCCTGCCCTTGATGGCGCCTTCAATTTTCGTAAGCGGGCGGAAAAAAGGCGGGGAACTGTCTGAGCGCAGCGAGTTTTCCCCGCCTCCGCACGGTTACGGAAATTGAAGGAATCTTTCGCCATCTCGGGCGCGCATTTCTTTGCTTACTTTCTTTGGGCAAGACCAAAGAAAGTGAGTCAGCCCCGGCAGGGGATGAAACAAGGGATACACCACAAACACCAAAACCAAAAAACAAAAAAACACCCCTCCATTTGACTCCCCATTTTTTTTCATGGATAACTGTGTCCCCTCCCCCCCAACAACCCAGCGAGCCACCCCATGACCCTCCAAACCTGGCTGGCCTTCATCGGCGCCAGCATCATCATCCTGCTCATCCCCGGCCCGACGATCCTGTTGGTGATTGGTGATTCCCTGGCCAACCGCGGCCGTTCGGCGTGGAGCACCGTGGCCGGCGTGGCCGCTGGCGACACAACGGCCATGGCGGTTTCCCTTGCCGGTGCGGGCGCACTGCTGGCCGCATCGGCCGCAGCCTTCACGGCGCTCAAGCTCATCGGCGGTTCGTACCTCGTCTATCTGGGCATCAAGTCCATCCTCAGCGCGCGCCGCCTGCGTGACGATGCGCCCGAGGCCACCATCCCCGTGCAGCAGAAATCTGCGCGCCGCCGCTTCCTGTCGGCCTGGACGGTCACCGCGCTGAACCCCAAGAGCATCGTCTTCTTCGTCGCCTTCGTGCCGCAGTTCATGTCGGCCGAGCAGACCTTCCTCTCGCAGAGCGTGATCCTGCTGCCGACCTTCGTCATCCTGGCCGCCGCCAACGCATCAATGTACGCGCTGGCCGCCAAGCTGCTCGCCAAGCGCCTGACCAGCGTGGCTGCGCAGCGTCGCTTCGGCTACACGGGCGGCGCGGTGATGGTGGGCGCTGGCACGCTCACGCTCGGCATGCAGTCGGCCTGATCGCTCCACAGGCCGCACCCAGGACACCCGATGCCCCGCAGTTACCTCCGCCCCTCGCCAATCACATCCGACGGGGCCCACGGCCACCACCGCGTCACCAACATCGAGCTGTTCTTCGATCTCGTGTTCGTGTTTGCGGTGACGCAGCTCTCGCACCTGCTGATCGGCAACTTCACGCTGCAAGGCGGCGCACAGGCGCTGCTGCTGATGCTGGCGGTGTGGTGGGTGTGGATCTTCACCTCATGGGTGACGAACTGGCTCGATCCGGACAAGCTCGCCATCCGCATGCTGATGCTCGCGCTGATGACGGGCGGGCTGCTGCTCTCGGCATCGCTGCCGCAGGCGTTCGGCTCGCGCGGACTGGCGTTTGCGCTGGCCTATGTGTTCATGCAGTTCGGGCGCACGGTGTTCTTCCTCTGGGCCGTGCGCGGCGAGTCATTGCCCATGCGACGCAACTTCCAGCGCATCGCCACGTGGCTCGGCATCTCTGCCGTGCTGTGGCTGGCGGGCGGCCTGTCGGACGGTTCCGTGCGCTGGGCGTGCTGGATCGTCGCCCTGGCCATCGAATGGCTCGGCCCCTCGATGGGCTTCTACACGCCGGGCCTGGGCCGCTCCACCACCAACGACTGGAACGTGGAAGGCGGTCACATGGCCGAGCGCTGCTCGCTGTTCATCATCATCGCGCTGGGCGAATCGGTGTTGGTCACGGGCTCCACGTTCGCCGGGCTCGACTGGACTGCCGAAAACATCGCGGCGATGGCGATGTCGTTCATCGGCAGCCTGGCGATGTGGTGGCTGTACTTCGACACGATTGCCGAGCGCGGCGCGCACACCATGTCGCATTCGGCGGATCCGGGCCGGCTGGCACGCCTGGCCTACACCTACATCCACGTGGTGCTGGTGGCCGGCATCATCGTCGGGGCCGTGGCCGACGAGTTCGTGCTGGCGCATCCGGTGGGCCACGCCCATGAAGGGACAACGCTGGCGGTGCTGGGCAGCGCGGCGCTGTACCTGCTGGGCAACCTGCTATTCAAGTGGGCGATCTTCGGGCGGCTGCGCCCGGCGCATGTGGTTGGCCTGGTGGTGCTGGGCGGCGCCTGGCTGCCCGCAGGCGAACTGCCCGCGCTCGCAGTCTCCGCACTGGCGACGGGTGTGCTGTGCGGCACGGCGGCGTGGGAATGGTACGCACGCTCCTGCGAAACGGCGGACCCCGAAGCGGCACACAACCCCTAAGTGGTCACCTGAAAATTCCAGTTTCTGGACATTACAAAAGGCCACTCGCGCGCCTACTCTGTCAACCAACATGACAGAACACGAGGGCCCCGCCATGATCGACCTCTACTACTGCGCCACGCCCAACGGCCTGAAGATGGCGCTGTTCTTTGCCGAAACCGGCTTGCCGCATCGCGTCATCCCCGTCGATATCAGCCGGGGTGACCAGTTCAAGCCCGAGTTCCTGGCTATCTCGCCCAACAACAAGATCCCGGCCATGGTCGATCACGACCCGGCCGAGGGGACCGAGCCGGTGGTGCTGTTCGAATCGGGCGCCATGCTGCTCTACCTGGCCGAGAAGACCGGCCAATTGATGCCCACCGACCTGCACGGCCGCATGGAAGTGCTCAAGTGGCTGTTCTGGCAGGTGGGCGGTCTGGGCCCGATGGCCGGGCAGATCGGCCACTTCAACGTCTATGCGCCCGAGCGCGTGCCCTACGCCATCGACCGCTACACCAAAGAGACCAACCGCCTGTACGGCGTGCTCGACCGCCGCCTGGCCGATCGCCCCTACATTGCCGGCGACGACTATACGATCGCCGACATCGCGGCCTATCCGTGGATCGTCCCGCACGCCGGGCATGGTCAGGACCTGAACGACTTCCCGCATCTGCAACGGTGGTTCGAAGCCGTTGGCGCACGGCCGGCCACGCAGCGCGCCTATGCCGGGGTGGAGCGTGCCTACTCCCGCCGCCGCGAAGACATCTCCGACGACGAGCGCGGCGTGCTGTTCGGCCAGACGGCCAGCTCCGGCGCGCGCTGAACCCTGCGGAGCCTGCGCGCTCCGCCTCCCTTCCACGTTTGTTCTCTAACAGGAGCCGACCATGCCGGCATCGCTGTGGTGGTTGTGCCTGGGCGCGTTCGCCATCGGCACTGAAGGTTTCATGATCGCCGGCCTGCTGCCGGTGCTGGCCGCAGACCTGGGCGTGAGCGTGCCGGCGGCGGGGCAGCTCGTTACCGTGTTTGCCGTCACGTATGCCGTGGGCTCGCCGGTGATGGCGACGCTGCTCGGCAATGTCGACCGCCGACGCGTGCTGATCGGCGCGCTGACCATCTTTGCGGCAGGCAACCTGCTGGCGGCCACCGCGCACGGCTTTGGGCAGTTGATGGCGGCGCGCGTGCTGCTGGCGCTGGCGGCCGGCGTGTTCCTGCCGACGGCCAATGCGGTGGCGACCTCGCTGGTGCCCGCTTCGCGCAGCGGCTCGGCGCTCGCCATCATCACGGGCGGCGGCACGGTGGCAGTAGCGCTCGGCGTGCCGCTGGGCGCGTGGATTGCGGCGCAGGGCGACTGGCGCTCGACGTTCATCGCATGCGGTGTGCTGTCGGCGCTGGCCACGGCGGGCCTGGCCTTCGGCCTGCCGCGCGCGCTGCCGCACAGCGTGACCACGCTGGCGCAGCGCCTGTCCGTGGCACGCCGCCCAGGCATGCTGGGCGCGCTGGCGGTGTCCACGCTGTGGGCGGCGGGCGGCTTTACGTTCTACACCTACGTCGCACCGTTCTTTGTGCAGGGACTGGGCTTCGCGCCGCAGCACGTGGGCATCGTGCTGTTCCTGGTCGGCAGCTTTGCGGCGCTCGGCACCGGCCTGGGCGGCCACATGACCGACCGCGCAGGCGTGGCGCGCGTGCTGGCGGTCAGCAGCGCGGGCATCGTGCTGGCGTTCTCGGTGCTCTCGCTGTCGGCACAGATGCTGCACGGCACGGTGGCCGGCGCAGTCGCCATCGGCGCGGTCGTGCTGTGGGGCATGGCCGGCTGGGGCTTCGGCCCGGCGCAGGCGACGCGCCTGATCCGCCTCGCGCCCGATGTGTCGCCGATCACGCTGTCGCTGCATGCGTCTGCCGTGTATGTGGGGATTGCGCTGGGGTCGAGCGTTGGCGCGCTGGCGCTCGCGCATGGCGGGCCGGGCATGCTGGGGTGGGCGGCCGCCGCGTGCCATGTGGTGGCGGTGGTGTTGTGGCGCAACAGTGCGCGCCATGAAGCCGCACAGGCAGACGGGCCGACGGCCACATCGATCGCACATTGAGCGCCGGGCCGCCGATGCCATGCTCAAGGTTCCGAGCTCGGCGGGCCGAGCAAAAAGCCTCGCGGTTCGAGCTCCGAGCTCGGCGAGCCGAGCAAAAAGCCTCACGATCCGAGCTCCGAGCTCGGCGAGCCGAGCAAAAAGCCTCACGATCCGAGCTCCGAGCTCGGCGAGCCGAGCAAAAAGCCTCGCGATCCGAGCTCCGAGCTCGGCGAGCCGAGCAAAAAGCCTCGCGATCCGAGCTCCGAGCTCGGCGAGCCGAGCAAAAAGCCTCGCGATCCGAGCTCCGAGCTCGGCGGGCCGAGCAAAATGCCTCGCGGTTCGAGCTCCGAGCTCGGCGTACCGGCCTCAGGCCCCAGCGGCGGGGGCTTCGCGGTTGGCCCGATTTGCGCGCCGCCCGCCTCGCCGATCCAGGTACGGCAACGCAAACATATAGAGCCCCGTGAACAGCAGCAGCGCCAGCGGCAGCAGCGGCGCGTAGGTGATCCACGCCGGCGGCTGCGCGCCCTTGCTCAGCCCCATGGCGACAAAGTTGGCGATGACGGTGAGCGTGAACGCCATCGACACCCAGCGGTGAAACTGGCGGATTCCGTTGCGGGCGCTCACTTTGCACCTCCGGCGGCCTGGATCATCTTCCAGCCGTTGCCGGCCGGATCACGAAAGCCGGCATCGACACTGCCAAAGCGCTCGATGGGCTCCTGCGTGAATTCCACGCCGCGCTCGCGCAATTGGGCGTAGGCGGCGCGGCAATCGGCGACGGTCAGCACCAGCGGCGGCATCGCGCCCTTGGCGACCATGGCGCGCAAGGTCTGCGCGGTGGCCTCGTCGTGGATGGGCGGGCCGGGCTGGAACAGGCCGAGCTGAAACGACGGCTGCTCCGGATGCTGCACCGTCAGCCAGCGGTACGGGCCGTTGCGCACGTCGGTGTGCACGCGAAACCCGAGCTTGTCGACATAGAACGCCAGCGCCGCGTCCTGATCATCCACATACAGCCCGACGACATTGATCCCTTGGCTCATCACCGCTCCTTGTTGTTGGTGGGTGACGGATTTGTACCCTCCGCCAGTTGGCGGCGCTTCTCCGAAACTGCTGTGACGAGGTCGGGCCGCTGCGCCGCCTTCAGCACACAGGCGGGCACGCGATCGAGTTGCTGGTGCGGCGCGGTGGCCTGGGCGTGGCGGCGAAGCTCGCTCGGGCTCTGCCCGGTGATGTCGCGAAAGATGCGGCCGAAGGTGCCGAGGCTTTCCCAGCCCGTGGCGTAGGCGATTTCGATGATGGGCAGGTCGGTGTCGCGCAGCAGCGTGGTGGCCTGCTCGATGCGGCGCGTGAGCAGGTAGCGGTGCGGCGGAATGCCGAAGGCCTGCTTGAACGAGCGCGCAAAATGCGCCGCCGAGACGCCGCTCACCTCGGCCAGCCGCTTGACGGGCCACGCCTCGTGCGAGGCGGCGTCCATGCGGTCTTTGGCGCGCAGCAGGCGGCGCAGCAGCGCGGGGTCTTGCTGCGCGTCGGTGTGTGCCGGTGCCACCGCAGCCTGCCGGTGGCGTCAGCCCAGCTTGAACTCGCCGATGGCGTGCGCGAGCTTGCGCACACCCTCTTCCACCTGTGCCAGCGACGAGGTGGCGTACGACAAGCGGAGCGTCGAGCGATCCGGGTCGACCGGGTAAAACGCCGCACCCGGCACGAACGCCACACCACGCTCGATGGCCACCTTGGCCACATCACCGGCATTACGGCCCGGCAAGGTGCACCACAGGAACATGCCGCCGCGCGGGCGGTTGAAGGTCAGTTCGGTTTCAGGCAGCAGCGCACGCAGGCCGTTGGCCATGGCGTGGGCACGCTCGGCATAGGCGGCACGGGTGCGCGGCAGCACGGTGTCCAGCCGATTGCTGCGCAGGTAGGCGGCGGCCGTGGCCTGCGCAAACGTGGAGGTGTGCGCATCGGCAAACTGCTTGACCATCACCGCGTTGCCCAGCACCGGCTGCGAGGCGATCATCCAGCCCACGCGCAGGCCCGGCGCCACCACCTTCGACAGGCTGCCCAGGTAGATCACACGCCCCTGTGCGCCGTCGGTCTGCTGCGACAGCGCGTACAGCGACGGCGGCGGCGGTGCGTCGAAATACAGATCGCCGTACGGGTCGTCTTCCACGATCAGCAGGTTGTGGCGCACCGCCACGTCCAGCAGGCGCTTGCGGCGCTCCAGGCTCATCAGCGCGCCGCTCGGGTTGCCGAAGTTGGGAATCACGTAGAGGAATTTGGGACGCGCAGTGGACAGCACCTGCTCCAGCGCGTCGACATCCAGGCCGTCGCCGTCGGTCGGCACACCGGCCACCTTGGCGCCGTACAGCTTGAACGCCTGAATGGCGGCGAGGAAGGTGGGCGCCTCGGTCAGCACCGTATCGCCCTCGCCGATCAGCACCTTGCCCAGCAGATCCAGCCCTTGCTGCGAACCGGTGGTGACGAGGATGTCGGTGTTGGCGACGGTGGCGCCGCGCGACTTCATCAACGTGACGATGGCCTCACGCAGCGGCTCGAAGCCCTCAGTGGCGCCGTATTGCAGGGCGCGGGCGGCGTCGGTGGTGAGCGCGCTGTCGGCGGCGGCCTTCAGGCCTTCCACGTCAAACAGGGCGGCATCCGGAAAGCCGCCGGCAAATGAAATCAGGCCCGGCTTGCCGAGCACCTTGAACAGCTCGCGGATGGCGGAGGTTTCAACGTTTTGCAGGCGGGGTGCCAGCAGCGATTGCAGGAATTCCATGGCGTGCGTGTCTCTGTAGTTCGAGTGCCCGCCACTTTACGTGATGTGCGCCGCGTGCGCATGCCAACACGGCGTCACAGCCATGACTAGAATGCCGCCACCGAACCGGTAAAAAGGAGGTCCGCATGGCCGTCCGACGCATCGTTCCGAACCTGCATGCTGCCGATCCGGCACGTGCCCGCGCGTTCTATGCCGAACTGCTCGAACTGGAAGCGGTGATGGACCACGGCTGGATCGTCACCTTTGCCGACGCGGCCAACACGATGACGCCGCAGGTCAGCATTGCCAGCGAAGGCGGAAACGGTACGCCGGTGCCGGCGCTTTCAGTAGAGGTGGATGACGTGGATGCCGTGCATGCGAGGGCCGTCTCGTTGGGCCTGGAGATCGTCTACCCGCTCGTGGATGAGCCGTGGGGCGTGCGCCGCTTTTACGTGCGCGATCCGTTCGGCAACGTGATCAACATCCTGGCGCACCGTTGACGCCGCTGCATCGAAGAAAAACGCCCGCATGCCAAAGAGGCGATGCGGGCGCGGCAGTGCCGGTTGATGACTACCGGTGGTTGCCGTTGTGGGTGCCCTTGTCCTGGTGTGCGCTGCCGTTCTTATCCTTGTCGACAACGCGCGTGATGCCGCCCGTGGCGGGCGGGTCACTGGCCGGGAACGTGTCTTCCACGGCTTTTTCCACCAGCTCCTCACGCTTCTCTGCGTGCGGATGCTTCTCTTTCTTGCCTTTCTCCATGGCGCCCTCCTGTTTCAAGCGTGGTTGACGACACGCAAGCGAACGGCGTGCCCGAGCACCTCAACTGAGCGCCTCAACTGAGCGCTCAATACTCTTCCCAGTACGGACGCGAACCGTAGTACTCGTGCACGGACTGCGCCCAGGTCGGATCGGCCATCGTGGGCCAGCTGTCCTTGTCGAAGCCTGGAGCCGCCTCAAGGCGATCCTTGTTGGCGTCGAGCACGAAGCACTTGCGGTCCACGTCGAGCGACATGGCGCTCCACGGCACGGCAAACAGCTTGTCGCCGATGCCCAGGAAGCCGCCCACCGACATCACCGCGTAGGCGATCCGGCCGCGCTGCACGTCGAGCATGATGTCGGTGATCTTGCCGAGGTCTTCCCCATTGAGGTTGACGACGCGATTGCCCTCAAGCGTATCGGCCGCCATCAGTTCCGGGCCGGGGCCAGCCGAATCGGCATCGGCGCGCCCGATGATGCGCATGCGTACACCGGCGGTGGTTCCTACACCAGTGGCGGTACCGGTGCCCAGCGTGGTGCCGGTTGTCGTGGTTTGCATAGCAGTTACCTCCCATCAATCAGTTGACGTTCAGGATGATGTGCGGCGGCCACGCAATTGCGCGGCCTCTGTCGCACGCAATCAACCGTGTCAGCACGAAGCTTGCCTGCGACGCATCGACTGCAGAGACGCGCGTGCGGCATGCCGCTTGCTCGACGGTTCGGCGTACTTAAACCAGAACCCCTACCGGAGAGCCCCATGAACAAAGCGGAAATCCCTGTGGCGCAACGCGCTGTGCTGTCGATGCTGCTGGACGATCACCGCGAGGTGAAAAAACTCTTCAAGACGTTCCAGCAAGAGAAAGACGAAGCGGCCTGCGAGCAAATCGTGCGCGAAGCATGTGAAAAGTTGACCGTGCACACGCAGCTTGAAGAAGAGGTGTTCTACCCGTTCGTGCGCGACAACGGCGGCGAAGCGTTCAAGGACCTCGTCGACGAAGCCGTGGTGGAGCACGCCACCGCGAAGGACCTGATCAAGCAGTTGAGCGGCATGCACGCGGGCGACGATCTGTTCGCGGCCAAATTCACGGTGCTGGCCGAGTACGTTTCACACCACGTGGAAGAAGAAGAGACCGAACTCTTTCCCAAGCTGGTCCGTCAGCACATCGACCTGACGCCGCTGCAGGAGCCCATGACCACGCGCAAGGAAGCGCTGCTCGCCGAGACCACGAGCTGACGACCCACCACCTGATACTGGACAGAAACCATGCAAGCCACCGTCAGCGACTTCCTCGTCGCCCGCCTGTATGACTGGGGTGTGCGGCGCATCTTTGGCTACCCCGGCGACGGCATCAACGGCATGTTCGGTGCACTGCAGCGGGCCGGCGGCAAGATCGAGTTCGTGCAGGTGCGGCATGAAGAAATGGCCGCCTTCATGGCCTCTGCACACGCCAAGTTCACCGGTGAGCTGGGCGTGTGCATGGCAACGTCCGGGCCGGGTGCCACGCACCTCATCACGGGGCTGTACGACGCGCGGCTCGACCACATGCCGGTGCTGGCGATTACCGGGCAGCAGGCGCGCACGGCAGTCGGGGGGCATTACCAGCAGGAGGTCGATCTAGCGGCGATGTTCCGCGACGTGGCCGGCGCGTTTGTCCACCAGGCCAGCATGCCGGCACAGGTGCGACACCTGTTGGATCGAGCGGTGCGCATCGCCATCGGGCAGCGCCGGGTGACGGCGTTGGTGCTACCAAACGATCTGCAGGAAATGCCCTACGCCGAGCCGCCGCGTGCGCATGGCACGGTGCACTCGGGCGTCGGCTACAGCGCGCCGAGCGTGATCCCGCAAGCGGCCGACCTGGAACGCGCAGCGGACATCCTCAACAGCGGCCGCCGGGTGGCGATGCTCGTGGGCGCGGGTGCCCTCGGGGCCAGCGCAGAAGTCGCAGCCGTGGCGGAAACGCTCGGCGCGGGCGTGGCCAAGGCGCTGCTCGGCAAGGCCGTGTTGCCCGACGAACTGCCCTATGTGACCGGCGCCATCGGCCTGCTGGGCACCGAGCCGAGCTGGGAGCTGATGAACCATTGCGACACGCTGTTGATGGTCGGCTCCGGCTTTCCCTACGCAGAATTTCTCCCCAAGGAAGGCCAGGCGCGCGGCGTGCAGATCGATCTGGACCCCGGCATGCTGGGGCTGCGCTATCCGATGGAGGTCAACCTCGTCGGCGACAGCGCGCAGACGCTGCGTGCGCTGCTGCCGCTGCTCCAGCGCAAGACCGATCGCTACTGGCCCGACCGCATTGCCCGCTGGAATGAAAGCTGGTGGAAGACGCTGGAAGAGCGCGCGCTGCAGCCGGCCTATCCCGTCAACCCGCAGCGCGTGCTGTGGGAGCTGTCACCCAAGCTGCCGGACAACGTGATCGTCACCAGCGACTCCGGCACCTGCGCGAACTGGTATGCGCGCGATCTCAAGTTCAAGCCCGGCATGATGGGCTCGCTCTCGGGCGGGCTGGCGTCGATGGGCGCGGCGGTGCCGTACGCGATTGCCGCCAAGTTTGCGTACCCCGATCGCCCTGTCATCGCACTCGTGGGCGACGGCGCCATGCAGATGAACAACATGGCCGAACTCATCACCGTGTCGAAATACTGGAAGCGGTGGAAGTCTCCCAAGTGGATCTGCATGGTGCTCAACAATCAGGATCTGAACGAAGTCACCTGGGAGCAACGCGTGATGGAAGGCGACCCGAAGTTCCCGGCGTCACAGGACATCCCCGATGTGCCGTATCACCGCTTTGCGGAGTTGATCGGCCTGAAAGGCATCTACGTCGACAACCCCGACCATCTGGCCGGCGCCTGGGACGAAGCGCTCGACGCAGACCGCCCCGTGGTGCTGGAAGTGAAGACCGATCCCGATGTGCCTCCGCTGCCTCCGCACGTCACGCTGCAGCAGGCGCGCAACTTTGCGACGGCCCTGGCGTACGGCGACCCGGACGCCAGCGGTGTGCTGCGCGGGACGGCGCGGCAGGTGTTGTCGGCGTTGTTTCCGGTGCATAGGGAGAAGGAGTGAGCTGCGGGCACCACGCCGTAGAGCTAAACCTCAGCACTGCAAGCGGCGTGGGTCGCGTCGTGATGGTGCTCACGCAGCGCGCCTGGAATGCCGGTGCCTGCCAGACCATCGGCTGCGAGCCATGCCGCCGTGGCGGCAGCGGCACGGTCGATCAGTTCGCCGCAGCGGGCGTAGTCGTAGGGCGACACGTCGAGCGGGCACAGCGGCGGCACGACCGTAATGGGCACCTGCCCGGCCCAGCGTTCCAGGTCTTGCACAAGCTGACGCGCGACCAGCAGTGACAAGGCGTTCAGCGCGTGCTCGATGGCGCTGCGCGGGGCACGACGGTCGGCACACGCGAATCCCGCCGGCAATACAACGACGCGTGTGGCGCCCAACCGGATGGCCGCGGAGATTGGCGTGTTGTTGGCGACGCCGCCGTCGATCAACAGGCGATCACCAACGCGCACCGGCGGAAACACGCCGGGAATGGCGGCGCTGGCCAGCACGGCCGGCACGATGGCGCCGGACGACAGCACCACCTCGGCGCCAGTGCGCATGTCGGTGGCCACGACGTGCAGCGGCAGCGTGGTCGCCTCCAGCAGGGTCTGCGCGAAATGCCGCGTCAGCAGGCGCTGCAGGCCAGACGCATCGACGAGGTGTTCCCGTTGTCCGCCCAGGATGCCCAGCATGCTGAACATCGCCCGCCAGGACCACGGCATCACGTCGGCGCGCCGCACACCGCGCCACAGCGCCTCGAGCTGCGCCGTGCCGGCCGCGTGCGGATGGCACGCAAAAAAGGCCGCGTTGATGGCGCCAGCCGAGGCCCCCACCACCATGTCGGGCACCACGCCCGAGGCCACCAGCTCGCGCAGCATGCCAGCCTCGATGGCGCCGAGGCTGCCGCCGCCGGCAAAGACAAACGCCGTTCGTTCCACTCTGTCCATGATCGATGCCGCGTTGCAGCAAGGAGTCCCAACTTGTCAATCCAGGGACGACTGGAACTAGAGTAGGTCTGCCCTGCCGTTGCGGCTAGTCGACCAATCAGCGGCGACGAGGGGCGATCAGCGGGCTTGCCGCGCGGCGTCGGCCAGGGGCTTCCAGTGCAGAAAGCCGAACAGCAACGTCAGCAGCACGCTGTCGAACAGCGGTCCGTTGTGCAGCGCGACCTTGCGAAAGCACAGCACCACTTCCAGCAGGTGCGCAGCCAGCAACACCAGCGCCACGATGCGCAGCCAGCCAATCGCGTCGGCCGACAGCGGCAGTGGCGTGGCATAGCTCGCCAGCGCGAGGCCATACACGGCGAGCAGGACGATCTTGCTGAGGACGTTGAACATGCCAGGACTCCAGAGGGACGGTGATTCCGATGCCGTGCAGCATACCGGCCACCGCGGTCCCTCCGGCCGCTTCAAACACCTGGATAGACGCCGCCCTCCACCCGGCCGTATCTGCTGGCGGCGGGTGCTCAGGCCGTCGCCGAACCGAACCAGCGATGCAAGGCCGCTTGCAGCCCCGCAGTCGTTCCGTCACCGACCCACGCCACGTGACCGTCAGGACGGATCAGCACCGCAGCAGGTGCGGGCACTGTGCCAACCACCGGCAGCGACCAGGTTCCTGCATAGCGGGCGTCGACACGTCGCACGCGATCGGCCCATGGCGCGATGTCGATGGCATCCGCCGGGCCGAAGTTGATCAGCAGCGCCCCCGCCCCGTGCAACAGGTGGAAGACGCGCACCGGGCCCTCGGCGGTCTCCAGGTCGAGATCGAGCATGCGGCGACCGAGCAGCGGATGCCCTTCACCGAAGTCGTATCGCACATCGAGCGCGGAGACCATCCCAACAAGGTGCCTGCGCGGTTCATCCATGCGAAACAGCTCCGAGGTGATCTCGCTCAGCGCCTTGGAGCGCTCGTCCTGGCGAAGCAGCACCACCTGCGCCAGCGTATTGCGCAACGTGCGCGCGGCAACCGGATGGCGCTCCGCGTGATAGCTGTCGAGCAGGCTGTCGGGTGCTGTCCGTTTGATGACCGCGGCCAGCTTCCAGCCGAGGTTCACGGCATCCTGCATGCCCATGTTCAGCCCCTGTCCGCCCATGGGCGGATGCACGTGCGCGGCGTCGCCTGCCAGCAGCACGCGTTTGTCGCGGTAGGCCACGGCCTGGCGGGCCATATCGGAAAACCGCGAGATCCAGTTCGGGCGATGCGCGCCGAAGTCCGTGCCATAGACGGCGATCAACGCCTCGCTCAGGTCCGCCAGCGTGGGCGCATTGTCGGTGCCAAGTTGTCGCTCCGTCAGCACGAAGCGGACACACTTGCCATCTTCCATGGGCGCGACGGCGTGCCGGCCGATGGCATCGTATTTGAAGCCGAAGGGGGGCGGCGTCTGCGTGGTGTGCACCTCGGCGATCAGCCAGCTCGTCGTGGCGTCCCAGCCTGCAAACGCAATGCCGGCGGCCTTGCGAACCGCGCTGCGCCCGCCATCGCAGCCAACGAGGTATTGCGCACGCAGCACCTGCCCATCAGACAGCGTGACGTCGACGCCCGAGTCGTCCTGCAGGAAGCCGGTCACCTCGCGCTCGCGATAGAACGGCACGCCAAGCTCGCTCACCCACTCCGCCAGGATGCGCTCGGTGTGGTGCTGCCAAAGGCCGAGCACATAGTTGTGCCGGGTGGGAAAGTCGCTGATGTCCAGCGGGTTCTCGCCGAAATGCACGACCGGATAGGTCTTGCCCTGCGAGACAAACCGCTCGGCCACGCCCCGCTGGTCGAGCACTTCGACGGAGCGCGCATGCAGCCCCAGTGCACGCACGCCGACCACGTCCTGGTTGGCGCGGCGCTCCACAATGGCGACGTCAATCCCGACCAACGCCAGCTCCGCCGCGAGCATGAGCCCCGTCGGTCCGCCGCCGGCAATCACCACGGCATGCCCGCTCATTTCACACCTCCGGCCGGCATCACCACGGCACTGCCCTGCGCTTCAAACGTCGATGGCATCACACGCATGTCTCGCCCTCCTTTCGGTCGGTTTCAAGATTGGGGGGCGATGCTACTGCGGCCGCCGGGGCTTCCCGCAAGCCCCAGGGGCCGCGGTATACTTACGGCAACGGTGGAGCGAATGCTTGTCTGGCGAAGCG
This sequence comes from Ralstonia sp. VS2407, assembly GCF_052950655.1. Lineage (NCBI taxonomy): Bacteria > Pseudomonadati > Pseudomonadota > Betaproteobacteria > Burkholderiales > Burkholderiaceae > Ralstonia > Ralstonia sp. VS2407. The sequence continues at coordinate 296,518 of NZ_JBRFVG010000005.1, read as the reverse complement.
CACACCACGAAAAAAGGCCGTCCCGAAGGACGGCCTTTTCTTTTTCTGCGTCTGCCGAAACTTATTCGACAGTCACCGATTTCGCCAGGTTACGCGGCTTGTCGACGTCGGTGCCGCGCGCCAATGCCGTGTGATACGCCAGCAACTGTAGCGGCACCACGTGCAGGATCGGCGAGAGCTGCCCGTAGTGCTCCGGCATGCGGATCACCTGGATGCCGTCGCTTGACTGGATATGCGTATCGGCGTCGGCAAACACGTACAGCTTGCCGCCGCGCGCGCGCACTTCCTGGATGTTCGACTTGAGCTTTTCGAGCAGCGCGTCGTTCGGAGCCACGGTCACGACGGGCATCTGCTCGGTCACCAGGGCCAGCGGGCCATGCTTGAGTTCGCCGGCCGGGTAGGCCTCTGCGTGGATGTACGAGATTTCCTTGAGCTTGAGCGCGCCTTCCAGGGCGATCGGGTAATGCAGACCGCGACCGAGGAACAGCGCGTTTTCACGGCGGGCAAACTCTTCCGACCACGCGATGATCTGCGGCTCCAGCGCCAGCACCGCATTCAGCGCCGACGGCAGGTGACGCAGATGACGCAGCGCGTCCTCTTCCTGCTCGGCGTTCAGATGGCCGCGCAGCTTGGCGAACGTAAGCGCCAGCATGTACAGCGCTGCCAGCTGCGTGGTGAATGCCTTGGTCGACGCCACGCCGATCTCGGTGCCGGCGCGCGTGAGGAACTTGAGCTGCGTCTCGCGCACCATGGCGCTGGTCGCCACGTTGCAGATGGCCAGCGTATGCGTGTGGCCCAGTTCGCGGGCGTGGCGCAGCGCGGCCAGCGTGTCGGCGGTTTCGCCCGATTGCGAGATCACGACGACGAGCGCGTTCGGGTTGGGCACCGTTTCGCGGTAGCGGTATTCGCTGGCGACTTCCACCTGCGTCGGGATCTTGGCGATCGATTCAAGCCAGTACTTGGCCGTGCAGCCCGAGTAGTAGCTCGTGCCGCAAGCCAGGATCAGCACGCTGTCGACCTTGGGCAGCACCTGGGCCGCCTCGGGGCCGAACAGGTCAGGCGCAAAGCCTTGCACCCCTTCCAGCGTGTCGCCCAGGGCGCGCGGCTGCTCGAAGATTTCCTTCTGCATGAAGTGGCGGAAGGGGCCAAGTTCAACGGCGGCGGCGTAGGTGCCGACTTCTTTCACTTCACGCTCGACGATCTTGTCGTGTGCATCGGCCACGGTGAAGCCGTCGCGGGTGAGTTCCACCACGTCGCCTTCTTCCAGGTAGGCCATGCGGCTCGCGGTGCCGGCCACGGCCAGCGCGTCGGATGCGAGGAACGATTCGTTCTCGCCGATCGCCACCACCAGCGGCGAGCCGGCGCGCGCGCCCACCACCACGTCGGGGTTGTCGCGTGCAAACACGGCAATCGCATAGGCGCCGTGCAAGCGCTTGACCGACGCGCGCACCGATGCAAACAGATCACCGCGCGTGGCGCTGCTCGGGTAGGTGTAGGCCTGGTGGATCAAGTGCGCGACGACTTCCGTATCCGTCTGCGATTCAAACCCGTAGCCGACGGCCTTGAGTTCTTCGCGCAGCGATTCGTAGTTTTCGATGATGCCGTTGTGCACGAGGGCGATGGTGTCGCCCGAGAAGTGCGGGTGCGCGTTGACGGTGTCCGGCCGGCCATGCGTGGCCCAGCGCGTGTGGGCGATGCCGATGGCGCCATCCAGGTGGCTCGTCTGTGCCTGGGCATCCAGATCGGCCACGCGCGAAACGGTGCGCGCGCGCTGTAGCTGGCCATCACGCTGAACGGCAACGCCGCATGAGTCGTAGCCGCGATACTCCAGGCGGCGCAGGCCTTCGATCAGGACGGGAACGATATTGCGCGTGGAAACCGCGCCAACGATACCGCACATGTTGATTTCTCCAGTTGGGGCGCGGCCGCACGCTCAATGTGCGCCGCACTCGGTAATTCAGTATCGATGCTCGTGCGCCGAAGCGGCATCCGCTGTTCGGCGCAGGAGAAACCCTGTCAGCCTGCCTTCTTTTGCTTGACCGGGCGCTGCCAGCTGTCGATGGTGACCTGCCGTGCCCGCGAGACCGTCAGCTTGCCCTCGGGCGCGTCCTTGGTCAGCGTGGTGCCGGCACCCAGCGTCGCGCCCTTGCCAACGCGCACCGGCGCCACGAGCTGCGTGTCGGAACCGATGAAAGCGTCGTCTTCGATGATGGTGCGGAATTTGTTCGCGCCGTCGTAGTTGCACGTGATGGTGCCCGCGCCGATGTTGACGCGCGAGCCCACCGTGGCGTCGCCCACGTAAGCAAGGTGGTTGGCCTTGCTGTGTGCCGCGACCTGGCTGTTCTTGACCTCGACAAAGTTGCCGATGTGCACGTCTTCGGCCAGCTCGGTGCCGGGGCGCAGCCGCGCGTACGGGCCGATGCGCGAGTCGGCGCCAACCTTGGCGCTCTCGATGTGGCAGAACGGCAGGATCTCGGCACCGGCCTCGATGGCGGCATCGCGGATCACCGCATTGGCGCCGATGCGCACGCCGTCAGCCAGCGTCACATCGCCCTCGAAGATGCAGTTGACGTCGATCACCACGTCGCGGCCGCAGGTGAGCTTGCCGCGCACGTCGATGCGCGCCGGGTCGATCAGCGTCACGCCGTCTTCCAGCAGTTGCTGCGCGAGGTTGCGCTGGTGAATGCGCTCAAGCTCGGCCAGCTGCACCTTGCTGTTCACGCCCAGCGTTTCCCACTCTGCCAGCGGATGCGCGGAGGTGATGGGCACGCCTTCGCTGGCGGCGCGCTCGATGACGTCGGTCAGGTAGTACTCGCCCTGCGCGTTGTCGTTGGAGAGCGTGGCGAGCCAGCTCTTGAGCTTGGCCGTCGGGCACACGAGGATGCCGGTGTTCACTTCGTGAATGGCCAGTTGCGTCTCGTTGGCGTCTTTCTGCTCGACGATGCGCGTGATGCGGCCGGCGGCATCGCGCACGATGCGGCCGTAGCCGGTCGGGTCGCCCAGATGCACGGTCAGCACGCCCAGGTGGTCGTTGCCGGCGGCGCCCACCAGGGCGCTCAGCGTCTCGGCACGGGTGAGCGGCACATCGCCGTAGAGCACCAGCGTGGGCACGCTCTCGTCGAGCTGGTCCACGGCCTGCATGACGGCGTGGCCGGTGCCCAGCTGCTTGTCTTGCGTGGCGAAGGCGATGTCGGGCGCGCCGACCATCTCGCGCACCCGATCCCCGCCGTGGCCGACCACCACCACCAGCCGCGTCGGCGACATGGTGCGTGCGGTTTCAATGACGTGTGCCAGCAGCGGTTTGCCGGCCAGGGGGTGCAGCACTTTCGGCAGGGCAGAGCGCATGCGTTTGCCCATGCCTGCAGCCAGGATGACGATATTCACAAGGAGGTTCCTAGAGTGACTCGAAGCGATAGCCTGCGAGGGGTTGCCGGCACCGGGAATGGCTGCCTGAAACCCACCGCCCGCCACCTCCCCTCAGGATGGCCGGACCGCCTGCAAACCCTTCTGCGGGGCGCTTTTGCGGCGTATAAGACACAGATGGAAAAATTCTAGCATGGGGCCCACCCTCCCCCAGAACCGGTCAAATGGTGGAATTGTTGCAATCGCGCCATGACCGAGACGGGTAGCCCGCTGGCCGGTCAGGCGGATGGCGGACGCCCGGTATGGCGCGCCCGCCACATGGGGAGAGGGTCACATGGGGAGCGGGCCACGCTCAGCCTGCGGCCACCTCGCCCGGCACGGCTTGCTCGGCGGGCTTGTCGCCCGGCTTGCGCTCAAATCGCACGAACTCGATGCGGTCATCGTGCGAGCCGGCAAACACCAGCGGCGCCTGGTCGTAGGCTGTCTGGCCGAACAGCGCGTCTTCGCCGATCTTCGCCAGGCCCGTGGTCAGGCCGTTGAAGTCGAACAGGTCCGTGTCGGCCAGGTGCGACGGCACGACGTTCTGCAGCGATGCGAAGATGTTGTCGATGCGGCCCGGCGTCTGGCGCTCCCACTCCAGCAGCATCTCCTTGACCTTCTTGCGCTGCAGGTTTTCCTGCGAGCCGCAGAGGTTGCACGGAATGATCGGAAATTCCATCGCGCGGGCGTAGGAAGCAATGTCCTTTTCCGCGCAATAGGCGAGCGGCCGGATGACGATGTGGTCACCGTTGTCGGTGGCCAGCTTGGGGGGCATCGACTTCATCTTGCCGCCGAAGAACATGTTCAGGAAGAACGTGTTGACGATGTCGTCGCGGTGGTGGCCCAGCGCGATCTTGTTGGCACCCAGTTCCTTGGCCGTGCGGTAGATCACGCCGCGGCGCAGGCGCGAGCACAGCGAGCACGTCGTCTTGCCCTCGGGCACCTTCTCCTTGACGATCGAATACGTGTCCGCCTCGACGATCACATATTCCACGCCCAGCTTTTTCAGGTAGTTGGGCAGCACTTCTTCCGGAAAGCCGGGCTGCTTCTGGTCGAGGTTCATGGCGATCAGCTTGAAGTCGACCGGCGCGCGCTTCTGCAGCGCCATCAGCACCGACAGCATCGTGTACGAATCCTTGCCGCCGGACAGGCACACGAGGATGGTGTCGCCGTCTTCGATCATCTTGAAGTCGCCGATGGCGCGGCCAACCTGCGACTGCAGACGGGTTTCGAGGCGGTGGAAATTATTGGAAAACGTCATGGCATATCGACCCCGCCAGCGCTGAATAATGGCCGAACGGGCGTCAAATTGTGAGGAAAATCAGCATTTTAGCGCGCGCGAGGCGCCGTCTGCAGGGTCGCGCGAACAGGCCTAGAATCGTTTGCCTATCTTCGGCTCGATGGAAACGAACCCCATGACGACAGCAATGCGGATTCTGGTGCTTGGCGCCGGTGGCACCGGCGGTTATTTCGGCGGGCGGCTCGCCCAGGCGGGCGCGGACGTGACCTTCCTGGTGCGCCCTGCGCGTGCGGCGCGGTTGCGCGAACACGGTCTCGTGATCCGCAGCCCGCATGGCGATGCGCAATTGCCCGTGCAGACCCTCACCGCAGACCAGGCCGCGGCTTGGGGCCGTGCCGACCTGGTGCTGCTGAGCTGCAAGGCCTACGACCTGGAAGACGCCATCACGGCCATCCGGCCGACGGTGGGCGAGCGCACGGTGGTGCTGCCGGTGCTCAACGGGCTGGCGCATCTGGAGCGGCTTGATGCCGCCTTTGGTGAATCGCGCGTGCTGGGTGGGCTGTGCCATATCAGCGCGACGAGCGCGCCCGATGGTGCGGTGCTGCATCTGAGCAACGGCCAAGGGCCCGCCGTGCACTCCATCACCTTTGGCGAGCGCACGCTGCACGCGCCGCGCGAGCGCACCGAGGCGATTCGCGATGTATTTGCCACGGCCAACTTTGATTCCGTGCTGGCCGAGAACGTCATGCAGGACATGTGGGAGAAATTCACCTTCCTCACTTCGCTGGCGGCGATGACGTGCCTGATGCGGGCGACGGTGGGTGAGATTGTCGCCACGGACGAGGGCGCTGCGCTGAACGAGGCGATGTTCACCGCGTGCGAGCGTGTCGCAGCAGCGTCGGGCTATCCGAATCGGCAGGCTGCGCGGGAGCGCGGGCTCAATGTGCTGACGCAGGCTGGGTCGCCGCTGACGGCATCGATGCTGCGAGATCTGGAGAGTGGTGCGCGGGTGGAGGCGGATCACATCGTGGGGGACATGCTGCGCCGTGGGCGGGCGTTGGGCGTGGATGTGTCGCTGCTGCGGGTGGCGTTTGCGCATTTGCAGGCTTATCAGCAGCGGTTGTTGCGGGCTGCCGTTTGATTGTTTTGTGTTTGGGGTTCATCCCCGGTTTCATCCCCTGCCGGGGCTGACTCACTTTCTTTGTCTTGCCAAAGAAAGTAAGCAAAGAAAGGCGCGCCCGAGATGGCGACCCCCTCCTTGAATTTTTGTCGCGGGGAGGGGAAGGAGCCAAACTCGCTGCGCTCAGACAAGGCTCCTTCCTTTTTCCTCCCCGCAACAAAAATCCAAGGCGCCATCTAGGGCAAGGAAAAGCAAACCGTCTACTGCCAGCGGCGCCACTCTGGATCGCTGCTTGTCATTTGCCTATTGCCAACCGCCACCCAACGCCTGCATGAGCGCGGCGGAGTCGAGCAGCCGGTCGGCTTGGCTCTGCACCTGTTGCAGCGTGGCCTGGTCGACCTGACGCTGGGCGTCCAGCAACGTTAGCGTGCTGATGCCGCCGGCGGCGTGGCGGGCTTGGGCGGCGCGCAGGGTCTGTTGCGCTTGGTCGGTTGCCAGCGCTCGGGCCTGCAGCGTTTGGGCGTCGTTGTTGACGGCGTGCAGGGCGTCGGCCACTTCTTGCAGACCTTGCAATACGGCTTGTTTGTAGGCAGCGCCGGCCGCGTCGTAGGCGGCTTCGGCTTCGCGCTTTTTGGCGCGCAGGGTACCGCCGTGGAAGATTGGCTGCGTGAGCCCTGCGCCGAGGTTCCAGATGCTCGATCCGGCGCCGAGAAGGTTGCGGAAGCTCGTGGTTTCCGAACCTAGCCCTGCGGACAAAGTGATGCGCGGGAACAGGTTGGCCGTGGCCACGCCCACGTTGGCGCTGGCTTCGTGCCACATCGCTTCGGCAGCGCGGATGTCGGGGCGGCGCTGCGCGACTGTGGATGGCAGCGACACCGGCAGCGGGTCGGGCAAATGCAGTGCGTCGAGCGACGGCAACTCCGGCAAGCCGGCACCGGGTTCGCGGCCCAGCAATACCGATAGACGATGCCGCTGCTGCGCGGCCTGTTGCACGAGCGGCGGCAACGTGGCGTCGGTTTGCGCGACGAGCGTGCGCTGAGAGAACGCGTCGACCTGCGCGACGCCGCCAAGGCTGAGGCGGCGCTCCGTGATCTCCAACTGCTTGCGCTGCTCGGCGGCCAATCGCTGCGTGGTGGCGATCTGCGCATCCAGCGCGGCAATCCGCACCGCCGTCGTCACCACATTGCCTGCCAGAGACAGCCGCGCCGCTTCCAGTTCATAACGCTGCGTATCGACCTGCGCTTGCGATGCCTCCAGCGCCCGGCGCACGCCGCCAAAAATATCCAGCGCATACGACACCGACAGCGACGCCGAATACAACGTGAACGGCCCCGGCTTGGGCGTGTTGAATCCGAACGCCTCCGGGTTGATCTGCTGACGCACCGCCGACACGTTGCCATCCACCGACGGCAACGCATAACCGAACTGCGCCTGCGCTTCGGCCTGCGCCTGACGCAAGCGCGCCTGCGCCTGCGCCACGGACGGGCTCGCCCGCAACGCCTCGCCCACCAACGCATCCAGCGCGGGCGATCGGAACAGGTGCCACCAATCGGCCGGCACGTTGGCATCGACAAGATGCTGCGCTTCGCCGCCAACAACGGGCGCGGATGCGGTTTCCCGCGACACTGGCTGTGCGGAATAGGCCGCGGCCGCAGGACCGCCCGGCGTCTTGAAGTCAGGTCCGACGGCACAGCCTCCCACACCCAGCGCGGCAACAATCACAACGCCAAGCAACCGCTCGCCACCCACCAACGCACGCCCCCACTCCTGCAAACGCCCGCCGATGGTTTGGCCGTACCCTGCCCTAGATGGCGCCTTGAATTTCTGTTGCAGAGAGGAAAAAGGAAGGGAAACTGTCTGAGCGCAGCGAGTTTTTCCCTTCCCCTCTCTGCGACAGAAATTCAAGGGGAAGTCGCCATCTCGGGCGCGCCTTTCTTTGCTTACCTTTCTTTGGCAAGACAAAGAAAGTAAGTCGGCCCCGGCAGGGGACGAAACAAGGAATGCACCACCAGCGTCAGCACGTCGAATCCACAGCGTCCACATAGCCACCTCAATCCAACGTCTTGCGATAAAACCGCAACGCCACCCCCAACACCACCACCGTAAACACCATCAACGGCCAAATGCTCGGCCACAGCTCGAACCAGCCGTTGCCCTTGAGCAGGATGCCGCGCGTGAGCCGGTTGAAGTACGTCATGGGCAGCAGGTTGCCGATCACTTGCGCCCACTTCGGCATGCCCACGAACGGAAACATGAAGCCAGAGAGCAGGATGTTCGGCAGGAAATAGAAGAACGTCAGTTGCGTCGCCTGCAGCTGGTTCTGCGCGAGCGACGACAGCGTGATCCCCACCGTCAGGCTCGCCACGATAAACAGCAGCGCCGACACGTAGACCATCCACACGCTGCCGACAAACGGCACGTGGAAAACGAAGACCGCCATCAGCAGGATGATCGTCACCTGCACCAGCCCGATGAAGATGTATGGGACGATCTTGCCCGTCATCACCTCCAGCGGATGCACCGGGGTGGCGAGCAGGTTTTCCATCGTGCCGCGCTCGCGCTCGCGCGTCATGGCCAGGCCCGTCATCATCACCATGGTCATCGTGAGGATGGTGCCCATCAGGCCGGGGATGATGTTGTACTGCGTAATGCCTTCCGGGTTGTAGAGCTTGTGGATGCGCACATCGAATGGCGATGCGGTGCTCGCGGAGCCGCCCGCGCCACCTGCCAGCGGTGACAACGCGCCCTTCATATCCTTGCTGACGACACCCTGCACCAGTTGCGAAAGCGAGGCCACGGCCAGGCCAGTAGCGGCGGGGTCGGTGGCATCGGCTTCCACGAGCAGCGAGGGCTTCTCGCCGCGCACGAGCTTGCGCGTGAAGTCCGGCGGGATCGATACGACAAACTGCAGCTGCCCCTTGGCCAACGCCTCACGCCCCGCGGTTTCGTCCGGCAGCGTGGTTGCCAAGTCGAAGTAGTCGGAGTTGCGCATGCTTGCCAGGAAGCTGCGCGTGAACTCGCTCTGGTCTGCGGCAATCACGCCGGTCAGCAGGTGCTTCGGGTCGGCGTTGATGGCAAAGCCGAACAGGAACAGTTGCATGATCGGAATGCCGATCATCATGGCGAACGTCACGCGGTCGCGGCGCAGTTGGAGGAACTCCTTGAGCACCACGCTCCACCAGCGCACGAACGAAAAGCGGTTGCCGTCCGGCTTCATGGCTGCGCCCCGTAATTGTCGGAGGAGCGCTTCATCATGTGGATGAACACGTCTTCGAGGCCGGTGTTGATGGGATCGGCGCGCATGCCGGATTCCCCGGCGAGCTTGCGCAACGTGCCCTCCAGCGCTTGCGCATCGGCGCCGGTCACGTGCAGCACCGAACCAAACGCGACGGTCTGATCCACGCCGGGCTGCCCTTCCAGCTTGCGGCCCAGCTCAACCACATTGCCACCCGAGACCGCCCACGTCGACAGGTGCTGCCCGGCGATCACCTCATCGGCAGTACCGTGTGCGAGCAGCTCGCCATACGCGATGTAGGCGAGCTTGTGGCAGCGCTCGGCCTCGTCCATGTAGTGCGTGCTGACGAGCACCGAGATGCCCTCCGCCGCCAGCCGGTGCAGTTCTTCCCAGAAGTCGCGGCGCGCTTTCGGGTCGACACCGGCGGTGGGCTCGTCGAGTAGCAGCAGTTCGGGCTTGTGGAGCATGCAGGCAGCCAACGCCAGGCGTTGCTTCCAGCCGCCCGACAGCGAGCCCGCGAGTTGCTTGGCGCGCGATGCCAGCCCGAGGTTCTCGAGCGCGTTGTCCACCGCCTCTCGCCGATTGGGCATCTCGTACAGGCGCGCGACGAAATCCAGGTTCTCGCGAATGGAAAGATCATCCCAATACGAGAACCGCTGCGTCATGTAGCCGACGCGCCGCTTGATCTGCGCCGACTGCTTGAGGATGTCGTACCCCAGGCACGAGCCGCTGCCGCTGTCGGGCGTCAGCAGCCCGCACATCATGCGGATTGACGTGGTCTTGCCGCTGCCGTTGGGGCCCAGAAAGCCGAAGATCTCACCGCGCGCGACTTGCATGGAGAGGTCTTTCACAACGTGCTTGTCGCCGAAGTGCTTGTTCAGGCCTCGCACGTCGATGGCGTAGTCGCCATTGCGAGCGTGCGGTTGACCGTCGTGGCTGGCAGCGCTCATGGCAGCGTGACCTCCACAGGCTGGCCTGGGCGCAGCTTCGGCCCATCGGCCACGGCGGGACGCGCTTCCACCATAAAGACAAGCTTGTCGCGCGTCGTGTTGCTGTAGATGACGGGCGGCGTGTATTCGGCTTCCGTTGCGATGTACGTGACCGTGGCATTGATATCGGCCGCGCAGCCATCGCAGTGCAGGCGCGCGGCTTGCCCAGGCTTAAGCGCGCCGACCACGCCTTGCGGCACAAAGAAGCGCACCTTCACGTTGGCCGGCGGCAGCATGCGCACCACAGGGCTGCCGGCGCCGACCCACTCGCCTTCGCGATACAGCGTGTCGAACACGAGCCCGCCCTGCGTAGCCTTCTGCGCTTTCTGATCGAGCCGCCACTGCGCTTGCGCCACTGCGGCGCGTGCGGCTTCTACCTGTGCGGATTGCGCGCGAATCTGATCATTGCGTGCTGGCAACTGGGCAATGCGCAACTGGTTGGTCAGTTCACGCACGCGCTGTGCGTTGGACTGTGCGGTCGAGCGGCTTGCGTCGAGTTGCGATTGTGCGATGCCACCTGCGCGGAACTGCGCCTCGTCTCGCGCCAGCTGCGTCGACGAAAGCTTGTCAGCCGCCACGGCTTGCGCCAGTTGCGCGCGCACCGCATCCACCTCCGGCACACGCTTGCCGACGTTCAGATCGGCGAGTTGCGCTTCAGCGCCTTGCAGTTGCGCGGCTGCCTGCTGGCGAGCTGCCGTCTCGTCCACCGATTCCAGCGCAAAGAGCGGCGCCCCTGCGTTGACGGTCTGCCCGCGCTGCACGCCAAGATGTTCGAGCCGCCCACCCACGGGCGAAGCCACGTAGACGAACTCGCCCTCCACATAGCCCTGGTAGGTGTGGTTGTCTTGTTTGGCGCAGCCTGCCAGGGCCATCGCTGCGGCCGATGCCACCGAAAACCACCCTGCCCTGCCGATGCACAACGCTTGCCGCATACCGCCCTCCGCGGGATTCGATTGACCTGTCTGTTCGCCTACTTGCGCGCCTTGCTCTTTGGCTTGGGCTTCGCTTTCTTGCCAGCGCCGTTCTCGGGCGCCGCGACGGGGCCGATGCCGTGCAGCAGCAGCGCGGCCACGTGCCGGCCGATGTCCTCGTCGCTGACACGGTCCGCCAGCGGCAGGCGCCCCCACAGCGCGCGCGTCGCCAGCGGCAGCATCGCCAGGCCGATCAACGACACCATCACCAGCGGCGGCTGCAGCGCCGCGTTCACCGCGCCGGCCGCCTGCGCGCGCGCAATGCGGTCGACCAGCAACGTAGCGCGCTCCAGCGCGATGCGAGCGAACACGCGCTCGCGCAGCTGGCCGCCCTCGCTGGCGATCTCGCGAATCCACAGCGTCGGAAACCACGGCGTGGCCGTCGCCACCGCCACCATGCGCTGCGCCACGCCGGCCACGGTCTGCGCAAGGTCGGGCAGATGCGCGTCATCGGCGATGATCGCCAGCGCCGGGCCTGTCACCTGGTCGACCAACGGGCGGATGCGCCCCTCCACCACCGCATCGAGCAATTGATCGCGCGTCTTGAAGTGGTAATGCACCATCGGCGCCGTCACCCCGGCTTCGCGCGCGATGGCGGCAAGCGTGGTCGGGCCGACGCCATCGCGCGCAAACAAGGTGACGGCGATGTCGAGCAGGCGGTCACGGAGGTCGTCCTGCGTTGCGCCATCCTGGCGACGGGGGCGGCCTGGGCCGCGCGTGGAAGGTTTGCGGGTTGCCATGCCGCGCATATTAATTGTCGAATTAATTAATTTCAAGGCGACATGTTGGCGTTTGCGGAACAGCCGGGAAGGTTGCGACCGCGCGCCTACACGCGCGCCGCTGCGTCAAGCTGCGCAAGCCGCACAAGCAAGCGGTCTTGCGCTTCGCTCGGAAAGCTCGATGTGCGGCGCACGGCGAACACGGTATTCAGGCAGCGCCGCGCCACGATCGGGCGTACGACGTGCAGGCGCCCGCGCTCCACCGCATCCTGAATGGCGTGCAGCGGCAGCACCGACCAGCCCATGCCGGCCTCCACCAACGTGCTGACCTCTTCCAGATCGGAGACGTGATGTGCGCTGACGGTGGTCTCGGGCATGCGCCGGAACAGCGCCTTGAACCACAGCCCGTAGACCGCATCCGATTCGTCGTAGGTGACGAAGGGCAGCGCAGCGCAGTCGGCCAGCGTACGTGGTGCAGCGTGCTCACGCAGTGCGCCAGCGCTGCACGCCAGCACGAATTCCTCGGTATAGACAGCGTGGTGCTCAAACAGGCGCGAGGTGCGCGGCGTGTAGACGAAGCCGAGATCGGCGCGACCGGATTCGACATGGCCGAAGACCTCCTCGTCGCTGCCAAAGGCGAGTTCCAGGCGCACGTCGTCGAGAAGCGGCGCATCGGATTCGGGCGACGGTGTTAGCAGCGCCGGCATCAGCACATAGCGCCCGAAACTGGAGCCGCTCGCCAGCTTGAGCGACACGCGCTCCATCTCGCCGCTGTGCAATGCGGCGCGCAGCTCATCCAGCCCGGCAAACGCATCGCGGCACCACGCCCGCACCGACGTGCCGGCACGCGTGAGCACGAGCTTGCGCCCGGAGCGCTCAAACAGCGGCACGCCGAGCCACTGCTCCAGCTGCCGCATCTGATACGACAGCGCTGGCTGCGACACGGCCAAGCGATCGGCGGCCCGCACGAAGCTGCCCTCGTTGGCGACGGTTAGGAAACTATGCAGATAGCGCAGCGGCGAGTGCGACATGGCGCCTCAATTCATCAAATTTTTGGATCGAAAAACGAAAAACATTCGATTTGATTTCAAGTCTGTCAGATCGCACAATCCGCCGCAAGTGAACGACCGATCCAGGCAGGAGGCCATCATGACGACCGCAATGCAACATCCGAGCTATGCATTGGAAGACCGTTACGGCGCACGCAACTACGCGCCCTTGCCGGTCATGCTGGAACGCGGCGAAGGCGTGTGGCTCTTCGATACCGATGGCCGGCGCTACCTCGACATGATGTCGGCGTACTCAGCCGTCAGCTTCGGGCATTCGCATCCGAAACTCGTTGCGGCCCTGACGGAGCAGGCCGGCCGGCTAACGCTCACGTCGCGCGCATTCCACAACGTCGAGCTGGGTCCCTTCCTGGCCGACGTCTGCCGCATCACGCGCATGGACCGCGCGCTACCCATGAACACCGGCGCCGAAGCCGTCGAAACCGCCATCAAGGCCGCGCGCAAGTGGGCACGCGACGTGAAGGGCCTGGCGCCCGAGGCGGCCGAGATCATCGTCTTCGAAAACAATTTCCACGGCCGCACGACGACGATCGTCGGGTTCTCCTCGCACGATCAATATCGCTACGGATTCGGCCCCTTCGCCGCAGGCTTCCGGCGCATCCCGTTTGGCGACGCCGATGCGCTGCGCGCCGCCATCGGCCCCAACACGGGCGCCATCCTGATGGAGCCTGTGCAGGGCGAAGGCGGCATCGTCGAACCGCCTGCGGGCTACCTCAAACTCGCCCGCGAACTGGCCACCCAGCACAACGTGCTGCTCGTGTGCGACGAGGTGCAGACGGGCCTCGGCCGTACCGGCGATGTGCTGGCCAGCTGGCATGAAGGCGTTGACGCCGACTTGGTGGTGCTTGGCAAGGCGCTTGGGGGCGGCATGGTCCCTGTGTCGGCCATCGCGGGGCGCGAGGCGGTCATCGGCGTGTTTCAGCCGGGCGACCATGGCTCCACGTTTGGCGGCAACCCGCTTGCAGCGCACATCGGACGCGCGGCACTTGCCTTGCTGATGGAAGAACAACTGCCACAGCGTGCCGCCCGCGTGGGCGCAGCGTTCATCAATGAGCTGAAAACGCTGGTCGGCCATGGCGTGCGGCAAGTGCGTGGACGCGGCTTGTTGATCGGCCTGCAGCTCGACGCCGACATCGACGCACACGACTTCGCCTTCGCGCTGGCCGAGCGCGGCGTGCTGACCAAGGACACCAACGGCAACGTGGTCCGCCTGACACCGCCGCTGGTGATTGGCGAAGCTGAACTGTCACTGGCGCTGGAAGCCATCCGCCAGACGCTGGCAGGGTGGCCGCGCCGCAAGGTGGCGTGACGGAAGAACTCGCAAGGGGAGTGACATGACCATCATCGATCTGATCGGCGCGGCCATCGGCTGCGGCGCGCAAGACGACGGCTGCAAGGACGGCCCGCGTGCGCTGCTGGAAGCCGGCGCCCTGGCGCGATTGCAGACGCCAGACGTGCGCGCCACGCTCGTGCACGACATCGAACTGGCGACCTCCGCGGGGCACAGCCGCTCGGCGCGCCTGGCGGCGCTCCCGGGCGTTGCGGGTTTCTCGCGCGCGCTTGGCGATGCGACGGCGCACAGCGTGCACCAGGGGCATGTGCCCGTGGTGATCGGCGGCGACCACTCGTGCGCCATCGGCACGTGGTCCGGCGTGGCAGACGCCTTGCGGCCGAAGGGTCCGCTTGGCCTGATCTGGATCGACGCCCACCTCGACAGCCATACACCGCAGACGAGCGATTCCGGCGCCATCCACGGCATGCCGCTGGCGGCGCTCCTCGGCCACGGCGCGGCGGCCCTCACGCAAATCCGAGATGCCGCGCCAAAGCTGTTGCCTGAACACGTCGTGGTGATCGGCGCGCGCAGCTATGAACCGGCCGAACGCGCGTTGCTGGATCTGCTCGGCGTGCGCGTCATCGACGCCGCCGAAGTGGCACGCAACGGCCTGCGCGCCGTCATGGCCGACGCCATCCGCCAGGTCAAATCGGGCACCGCGGCCTTTGGCGTGACACTCGATCTCGACGCCTTCGACCCCGCCGTCGCACCCGGCGTCGGCACACCCGAAACGGACGGCCTCACCGCTTACGGCATGGCCCAGGCGCTCGCGGCCTGCGCACGCGATGCACGTTTCGCCGCATTCGAACTGGTGGAATACAACCCGCGCCACGACAAGGGCGGGATCACAGCGCGTCTGGCCCTGGACCTGCTGGCCAACGTAGCGGGCGCGTTGCACGCCCAGCGCCGCGAATACGCGACGGCGGCTTGAACCGCCATCAAAAAATTGGACCGCCACCCCCTGCGCACAGACGGTGTGGCCGTCCCCTGCCCTAGATGGCGCCTTGAATTTTTGTTGCAGAGAGGAAAGAGGAAGGGAAACTGTCTGAGCGCAGCGAGTTTTTCCCTTCCCCTCTCTGCGACATAAATTCAAGGGGAAGTCGCCATCTCGGGCGCGCCTTTCTTTGCTTACTTTCTTTGGCAAGACAAAGAAAGTGAGTCAGCCCCGGCAGGGGATGAAACAAGGGGCGAACCACCAACAAAGAACAGCCGCTTACGCCTGATCCTTAATCCGAAACACCTCCACCCCCACCGACTCACAATCCGGATACACATCCGGCTTCTCTGTCGACACCCGCGCAGCCAGCACATGCGGGTGCTTGAGCATCGCAGTCAGCACGTCATCGCACAGCGTCTCCTGCAGATGGATATGGCCTTGGGCCATGCGGCGCGCCACGGTCTCGCGCATGAAGTCGTAATCCACCACTTCGTGCAGCTTGTCTTCCGTGGGAGACGAATGCTCCAGCGGCACGTACAGCTCGATGTTGATCAGGACGCGCTGCTCGCCCTTCTTCTCGAATTCGTGCACGCCGATGTTGATCTGCACTTCGTAGTTGCGCAGGAACATGCGGCGGCAGTGCGACAGGCGCGGGTGGGATAGCAGGGAAAGCATGGGGCGTCCGGGGGAAGAATTATTCAGTGAGGAACATCACGTCGCGGGCCAGCGGCATCAGGTGCTGGCCTCCGTCGACGAACAGCGTAGTGCCGGTCACGGCGCGGGCGGTGGCGAGGTAGCACACCGCCTCAGCGATGTCTTCCGGCGTGGACGACTGGCCCAGCGGCGTCATCTGGTGCGCGCGCGCAAACCCGCCTTGCGACTGGTCGCCCGACACCATCGTGATGCCCGGCGCCACGCCCACCACGCGCAACGCCGGTGCCAGCGCTTGCGCCAGCTGCATCGTGGCCGTCGACAGCGCCGCCTTCGACAGCGTGTACGAGAGGAAATCCGGGTTCAGATTGTCGAGCTTCTGGTCGAGCAGATTGATGACGACGCCGTGGCCCTGGGCGCCATCGGCAGTCAGCGCCCGGTGCAGCTCGCGCGACAGCAGCAGCGGCGCCGCCACGTTGGTGCGCATGTGCGTATCGAGCGACGCGTAGCTGAAGCTGGTCGCCACGTCGTACTGGAACAGCGACGCGTTGTTGACCAGGCAGGTGGGCGTACCCAGTGCAGCGATGCAATCGGCGATCAGGTGCCCGGCGGCGGCTTCGTCCGACAGGTCGGCCTGCAGCACGGCGGCGCGGCGGCCCATGGCGACGATCTCGGCGGCCACGGCGTCAGCCTCGGCACGCGAGCGGTGGCAATGCACGGCCACGTCCCAGCCGTGCCGGGCCAGCGCCAGGGCAATGACGCGCCCAACGCGGCGGCCTGCGCCTGTGACGAGGGCGATGCGCCGCTGTGCAGCGGATTCTGCGGCCGATTCCGCAGTGGACTGGTTGGGCGTCTGCGCCATTGTTTACAATTCGCCGATGAGCAAAACCGTGAGTCTACCGCTTCCCAACGAGGCGGCGCAGGCGCAGTCCGCGCACCTGTTCGCCGTGATCGCCGATGCCATTGCGGCCGCCGGCGGCTGGCTTCCATTCGACCGCTACATGGAACTGGCGCTCTACGCGCCCGGCCTGGGCTATTACAGCGGCGGCGCGGCCAAATTCGGCCGCAGCGTGGAAGACGGCGGCGACTTCATCACCGCACCTGAACTGACACCGTTCTTCGGCCGCACCGTGGCGCACCAGATCGCGCAGGTGCTGCAGACATTGCCCGAAGGCCAGCGCCACGTGCTGGAATTTGGCGCCGGCACCGGCAAGCTGGCCGCCGATATCCTCACCGAACTCGATGCGCTGGGCGCGCGGCCCGACAGCTATGGCATCGTCGAGCTCTCTGGCGAGCTTCGCCAGCGCCAGCAGGAACGCCTGAACGCGCTGGGCCCCGAGCTGGGCGCCCTCGCGCAGTGGCATGACACGTTGCCCGCGCCGTTCAGCGGCGTGATGGTCGGCAACGAAGTGCTTGATGCGATGCCCGTGTCGCTTTGGGCGCGGCGCAGCGGCGTGTGGCACCAGCGCGGCGTGACGCTCGACGCCGACAACGGCCTGCAATGGGAAGACCGGCTCGTTGATCCGTCGGAAGTGCCTGCCAAGCTGGCTGCCCTGCCCGGCGCCGATGATCTCGTCACCGAATCGCACGAAGCCGCCGAAGGCTTCATCCGCAGCGCCGGCGCGGCACTTGAGCGCGGTCTGCTGCTGCTGATCGACTACGGTTTCCCGGCCGCCGAGTACTACCACGCGCACCGCGCCAACGGCACGCTCATGTGCCACTACCGGCAGCACGCGCACGACGATCCGTTCTGGCTGCCCGGCCTGCAGGACATCACCGCGCACGTCGATTTTTCGGGGATCGCCCAGGCGGGCCAGGAGGCCGGGCTGGAGCTGCTCGGCTATACGAGCCAGGCGCGCTTTCTGTTGAGCGCCGGAGTGGGCGAGCTGCTGATGACGCTTGATCCGTCCGACCCGATGCAGTTTCTGCCGGCGGCCAACGCCGTGCAGAAGCTGCTGTCGGAAGCGGAAATGGGCGAACTGTTCAAGGCCATTGCGCTGGGCAAAGGCATCGATGCGGCACTGCCGCTGGCCGGTTTTACGGATGCCGACCGCTCGAACCGCTTGGGTTAGTCGATCAGGCTGACGCGGCCTTGGCCGCTTGGGCTTCCAAGGCGCGTTCGTTCTGCTCGGCCTCATAGCGGCCAATCGTGCCGCGCATCCACCACAGCAGGACCAGGCCGGGGAAGGCAAACGCCACGGTCATCAGGTAGAACGCGGGCCAGCCATAGGCTTCAACAAGGTAGCCCGAGGTCGGTCCGACGTACACGCGGCCGATGGAAGCCAGCGCTGACAGCAACGCATACTGCGTCGCCGAGAACGACCGGTTACACAGCGCCATCAGCAAGGCCACAAAGGCCGCCGTGCCCATGCCGCCGCAGATGTTCTCGATGCCGATGGCCACCCCCATCGTCCACAGGTGCTGCGGCGTCACGGCCAGCACCCAGTAGCCCAGGTTCGACACCGCCTGCAGCACCCCAAAGAGCAGCAGCGCGCGCACCAGCCCCAGCCGCACCATCAGCGTGCCGCCATACAGCGCGCCCACGATGGTGGCCGCCAGGCCGAGCGTCTTGTTGACGATGCCGACCTCGCCGGCGGAAAAGCCCACGCCGCGGATGAGGAAGGTAGTCGACAGGCTGCCCGCAAACGCATCGCCCAGCTTGTAGAGCACGATCAGCGCCAGCAGCGCCCACGCGCCGCGGCGCGAGAAAAAGTCCCGCAGCGGCCCGACCACCGCTTCCTGCAGGCTGCGCGGCGGGCGCGCCGACACCTCTGGCTCGGGCGACCACAGTGTCGTGAAGATACCCAACGCCATGAGCCCCGCCATCAGCAGGTACATGTTGCTCCAGCCCATGACGCGATCGGCCAGATACAAGGCCAGGCCGCCCGACACCAGCATCGCCAGCCGGTAGCCGAGCACCTTCACGGCCGCGCCGACACCGCGCTCGCTCGAATGCAGCACATCGGTGCTGTAGGCATCGAAGACGATGTCCTGCGACGCGGACAAAAACGCCACCAGCACGGCCAGCCCCGCCAGCGCCCAGAGCGCGGCGTGCGGCGGCGTGAAGGCCATGGCGGCAATCGACGCCACCAGCCCGGCCTGCGTCAGGACCAGCCAGCCGCGACGGCGGCCCATGAGGGGCGGCGTGAAGCGGTCCATCAGCGGCGCCCAGAGGAACTTGAAGATGTACGCCTGCCCCACCAGCGAGAACAGTCCGATGGTGCGGATATCGAGCCCTTCCACCGTCATCCACGCCTGCAGCGTGCCCGAGGTGAGCGCCAGCGGCAGGCCGGAGGCAAAGCCCAGCAGCAACATCGCGCCGATGCGGCGGTTTCGGAAAATATCGAGGTAATCGTGGAAGGTCATGCGGCGGGCCGGTGGGGAAGGCGAATGCGGGTTGCCACGTAGCGTGGCGCGGTGCGTTGGCCGATATTATGTCGCACGGATTCGGCCCCTTACCCATATGCCCCGCGCCACACGCTCCCTGCTGACCGCTATCGGCCTCGCGCTCTCTGCGTGGGCAACCGCCATGGATGGCCCGCTGCCCGTGCCGGCCGACGGCGTAAAGCTGGAAGCGCCGACCACCACGTCGCCCAACATCCGCCTCGTCATTCCCGCTGAAGAAATCGACAAGCGCGCACTGGCCGAATACCAAGGGATCATCGACAACGCGGCCCACGAAGGCGCGCTCGCGCCCGACAACGTGCCCGACTTGATCCGCATTCGCGGCATCGTCAGGCGGCTCACGCCGCAGGCGCCGCGCTGGAACCCCGACGCCGCGCACTGGCAGTGGGAGGTCAACCTGATCGGCTCGTCGCAGGTGAATGCGTTCTGCATGCCCGGCGGCAAGATCGCCGTGTTTTCGGGGCTGCTCGAACAGTTCAAGCTGACGGACGACGAACTCGCCATGGCGCTCGGTCACGAGATCGCCCATGCGCTGCGCGAGCACGCCCGCGCCCGCGCCGGCCAGCGCGAGATCACCAACCTTGGCGCCAACGTCATCTCGCAATTGTTCGGCTTCGGCAACCGGGGCGATACCGACCTGGGCGAAGGCGCCAAGATGCACCTGCTGGCCTTCTCGCGTGCGGAGGAAACCGAGGCCGACCTGGTCGGCATGGACATCGCCTCGCGCGCCGGCTACGACCCCCGCGCCGCGCTCACGCTGTGGCAGAAAATGGGCTCGATTGGCGGGACGGAGCAAAAGCAGTTTCTGTCGACACATCCATCGGGACGCACGCGCATGGCCGTGCTGTCGCGCCATTTGCCCGAAACGCTCACGCTATTTGCCGACGCGCGCCATATGACGATGGCGAAGCTGCCGGAATATCGGTCGAACATGCAATATCTGGGCGCCGCGCCTGTCGATAATGGTGATGAGGCGCCGATGCGGCCAATGGTGCGGCGGTAAATAATCATCAACGTATTACCGCGCGTCAGCTTCGATAAGCCGTCCGATTGCATAGCGATGCGCTCGAGAGACACATTGGTAGCCGTTCTTGCGCACAGCATGCTCTGCTCAGGCGCATATCCCCTCGATTTGCAGCGCGTTTTGCTTTCGCAATCGCCTTAATCACCAGCACGCCCACCAGTTAGTGGGGAGTCACCCCGCACTAAGTAAATCCTAAGAAAACAAATTCGCGCCGCTTGTACGCTGCGCCGGCAGATTTTCTGCGCACAAATCTCCACAAAAATCACAGCAACAGGGATACGTACAAAAATGAAGGCATGGGGCAAGGGATTTACAGGAATTGCACTGGCATGCGCGCTAAGCGCCTGCGGTGGCGGCGGCGATAGCGGCAACGGCGGTGTTGCTGACCCGAACAGCTTTTCGGTCAGCGCAACCGTTGGCGGCACCAAGGTGCAAACGTTTAGCGCAAGCAGCGGCCAAACTGCGACGCTGACGGTCAAGTCTGGGCAGGACCTGCGTCTGGACAGCAGCACCGACGTCAATTGGAAGTCCGGCGATGCGACGAGCAATACCGAGGTGTCCGTCAAGGGTGCCAGCACGCAAAGCTGGACCGCCGGCCTGAAGAGCCCGCCGGGCGGCACGTTCACGGTGACCGTGACGTCGGCCAAGGACGCGAGCAAGTCGGCCAAGGTGACGGTGACGGTGACGCCGCATGAGTACACGGCAGGAACGCCAAAAGTGGGACGCGTCATCACCCAAACGGAGACAAACTCGCGCCTGAACGGCACGACGGATGTGCATGAGCGAGCCAGCACCACCGTCAATGTAGATACCACCGCAGGCGTGACCTCCACCACTTCGACCCTGGATGGTGCGGCCGATGAGAGCTATACGTCTGACCTTGATGCCAACCGCCTGTCGCGCACCTACCAAAACGGCAACGTCTGCCGCTACACCCCCAAGCGCCCGCTGGTGAACTTCCCGCTGTTCGTGGGCAAAACATGGTCCGCCTCATGGCAATACGGGTGTGTGGCCGGCTACCAGGAACAATCCAGCATCACGTCGACCGTAGAAGCCTACGAACCGTTGGTCACGCCCATGGGCACGCTCAATACATTGCGCATCCACCACGTGATTGCGACGACCAACTCCAACGACAGCCAATTGCAAGGCGGCTCGACCGGAACGGCGGCCTATGACCTGGACGAACGTTGCTGGTGGGATGTCGATGGGCAACGTACCGTCAAGTGCGAGATCAGCTACGCGTACAAGGGCACGGCGCCGACTACCTACCTGAAGAGCTTCTCGTACGTCACGAAGTCGGTCCAGTAAGCACCGCGAGCAGCTTCACCGCTCAACCAGCCCCGCAGCCTTTGCCGGCCTCGCGGGGCTGGTTGTTTGTGCGGCCGCCTTCGCCCGCCGCGACAACGCCATCCCCGCCACCGTCGCACCCAGGATCAGCACCGCCCCGCCCGTCTGCATCGGGCTGAACCATTCGCCCAGGACCAGCGCACCGAGCACCGTCGCCGTCAGCGGGCTGAGCAGCGAAAGGAACGTCACGTCCGCGCCCAGCACGCCGATGCCGCGCACCCACAACCAGTAGCCCAACGCCGTGCCGATGACGATGAGGTACGCAAAGCCCATCGTATTACGCGCCGTGAGCGCGGGCGGCAGACCTTCCACGAACAACGCCACGGGCAGCAGTACCAGCCCGCCGAGCGCGAGTTGCCATGCCGCAACGGCCAGCGGCGTACCGATACGGCCCCAGCGTTCGATGAGCACGGTACCGATCGCCATCGAGAACGCAGCAGCCAGCGCCGCCGCCACGCCGATTGCATCCAGCTTGGCCGCCGGGCCGAGAATCAGCAGCCCCACACCCACCGACCCCGCCAGCGCTGCCGCCAGTTGCGCCGGGCGCGGCTTGCGAGCGAGCAACGGCCACGCGAGCAGCGCGACCACAAGCGGTTGCGCCGACATGATCGTCGCCGCCACGCCGCCCGGCAGGCGCTGCGCCGCCACAAACAACAGCGCGAAGAACACGCCGATGTTCGCCAGCCCGAGAAAAAGCAGCGGCAACAGCTTGTTTCGCGGTGGCAGGCCAGGGCCCAGCAGCATCAGCAGCACGCCAGCCGGCAGCGCACGCAGCGCGCCGACCAGCAACGGGTGGCTGACAGGGAGCGTCTGCGTAAAGACGAGATACGTGGTGCCCCACAGCATGGGCGCCAAGGCTGTGGCCAACATCGCAGCCAGACGGTTAAACGGCATAAGAAATCTCCACGTAACGTAATTTGATGTCGAAATAATTGCCTGCAAAAAGAGCTGGAAATACGCAAGCCGTACGCAGGCCGATTGCTGGAGGCCCGCAAACCCGGTACGATTTTTAAAATTCGACATCAAGTAGTTTGATGTCGAAATACTAGGATGGGGTGTTCGATGGGTCAAGGCAATTCAGCGCCGACACAAGGCGGGCCGATGGACGGCATTCTCGCGCAGTGGCGTCGGGAGCGTCCGGACATCGACCCGAGCCCGATGGCGGTCTGCGGTGAAATCTGGCGCGCGGGCGAACGTCTGCGGCAGGCGGTCGTCGCCAACGTGGCCGAGGCAGAGCTCGACATGGCCGGCTTTGACGTGCTGCTCACCCTGCGCCGCAATGGCCGCGAAGAAGCGCTGTCGCCATCAGCCCTGGCCAAGGACATGATGTTGTCGACTTCGGCCATGACCAATCGGCTTGACCGGCTGGAAACTCGCGGTCTCATTGTCCGCAGGACCGATCCCGAAGACCGGCGCGGCCTGCAGATCGCCCTCACCGATGCAGGCTTTGAACTGATTGACGGGCTCGTTGCCTCCCACGTCGAGACGGAGGAGCGCATGCTTGCGGCGCTGGGCCCGGCCGAGCGGTCGATGTTGCGTGCGTTGCTCGGGAAGATTGGCGCGGCGGAGTGACAGGCACATCCGATTGCTGCCTTCAGCCAATCCGCAGCCAGCCGCAACAACCCCGTAAGCAGACGGGTCGCGCAACCGTTCATTCCTCTTTACGATGCCTCCTCACGTATGCGCATAGCGCGCCAACCTGGAGGAACGTGTGAGCTTGACCATCCTGTGTGTGCTGGTGATCGTGGCAGCGGTGTGTGCAGCACGCGGCCGACGTCGGGCTGCGCGCGGGCTGGCGGTGTTCTCGGGTGTGCTGGTGATGGCGATCGGCTGCGGGCCGGTGCCGGCGTGGCTGCTCGATTCGCTGGAAAAGCCGTTCGAGAACGAGCCGCACATCCAATGGGGCGCGCGCAACGCCATCGTGCTGCTGGGCGCGGGTACGTTCCGCGTGGGCGATGCAGTAGAGCCGGGGCTGTTCTCTTACCCGCGCATGGTGGAAGCCGCGCAGTTGTACCAGGCCTGCCGCAAGGCCGACGGCGATTGCAAGATCCTGGTCAGCGGCGGCGATGCCCGTCACCACGGCGAGTCGGAAGCCACGGTCTATGGCCGCGAACTCATCGCCCTCGGCGTCGATAAGGCCGACGTGCTGATGGAACCCAAGAGCATGAACACGTGGCAGAACGCCCAGTTCTCGCGCACGGTGCTGGCGCAATACGCGGCGGATCGCACGGTGCTCGTCTCGTCGGCCATCCATCTTCGGCGCAGCCTGCTGTATTTCACCCACTTCGGCATGGCGCCGGTGCCCGTGCGCGCCGACGATCTGCAGGCCGCGGCGTCGCCCTTGCCGATGGCGTACAACTTTGCGCTGACGGATTTCGCGCTGCACGAGTGGATCGGCATCGCGCGGTATCACGTGTACAACGCGCTGGGCTGGAACCCCGCGCGCATCAACCCCGGCGACGCCTGATTCGGCGCCAGAACGCCAGCGCCGCCCGCGCATTCGAAGCCGCGCTCTAGTGCTTCCGGAGGGGCGCAAAAATCGGGCGCCCGCCTATACTTTGTGCATCGCAACATCCGGGCATTGCAATGCGCCACCTCGGCCGTATTGAAGCTCACCGCCTCATCATCATTGGCAAGCGCGCTTGCCACCACCCGCCCACCGGGCGCGGCCATCCCTGACGGGAATCGCTGACGATTCCTGCGCCAGCAAGCGGGCCGTTGCGTAAGCGGCGCCCGCCCCGCCAGCCACACCTCAGAAGCAAACCAACAAGCAAGGGGAACCCTCATGCCTCAAGTCACGGCAAGCAAGCTGCCGGTCAAACTGCTCGCGCTCGTCTTTGGCGCCGTCGCGGCGCTGGCGATCGGGCGGACTTTCCTGCTGAACTGGCAAATCATTCCGCCCGGCTACACGGGCATCAAGATCAACCGACTCGTCGATCGCGGCATCACGCATGAAAACGTCGTCACCGGGTTCGTGTTCTACAACCCCGTGCAGACGGCGATCATCCAGTACCCGACGTATGTGCAGCGCGTGATCTGGACGCAAGACGTGAACGAAGGCCGCGCGCTCAACGAAGAGTTGACGTTCAACACCAAGGACGCCGTGCCCGTGAATGTGGACGTGGCTGTCTCGTACCAGCTCGATCGTGAGAAAGTGCCGGCGTTCTACACCAATTTCCGCGCCGATCGCATCGAGACGTTTACGCACGGCTACCTGCGCGACACCGCGCGCAACGTGATCGTCGCCATCGGCTCCGAATACAACTTTGATGACGTGAACGGCGGCAAGAAGGAAGAATTCGTCGCGCGGCTGACCAACGAGCTGGACGCGCGGCTTGCACCGCTGGGCGTGTCGATCAAACAGTTCGGCATTGTCGGCTCGCTGCGCCCGCCGCGCTCGTTGCTCGATGCGGTGAGCGCCAAGACCAAGGCCATCCAGGACGCGATCCGCACCGAGAACGAAGTGCGCTCCGCCCAGGCCGAAGCCAAGAAGAAAGTGGCGATTGCCGAAGGCGAAGCTGCGGCCAACCATGCGCTCGCCTCGTCGCTGGATGACCGTCTGCTGGCGTGGGAGCGCCTGAAGCTCGAACGTGCCGCCATCGAGAAGTGGAACGGCGTGACGCCGAGTGTGATGGCGGGCGGCAACGGCGGCGGCATGTTGTTCAACATCCCGGCCGGCGCGCAAACCAAGTAAGCCGCACACCCAAAGAAAAACGCGCCCGAAGGCGCGTTTTTCGTTTCAGCTCAGCTGGCGATCAGCTCGCAAAACCCGGAGCCGCTTCGCGCACGGCGTGCTCGGCACCGGCTGCGGGAATCGGCGCTTCCACGTGCAGGCTCGTCGCCTCATCCACACCCAGGTGCACGTTCATGCATTGCACCGCGGCGCCGGCCGCGCCCTTGCCGAGGTTGTCCAGGCGCGCGGTGACGACCATGCGCTCGTCCGAGCCGAACACGAACAGGTCGGCACGGTTGGTGTCGTTGGCACCCTGCACGTCGAAGAAGCCGTTGTCGAGCGTCGCAACGTTGTCGGCCGGCGCCACGCGGATGAACTGCTCGCCCTGGTAGTAATCGGCCAGCACGCGAGCGATGTCCGTCGGGCTCACCTTGCGCGCCAGGTGCTGCGGGTGCAGGCCGATCGTCACGGCCAGGCCCTTGAGGAAGTTGCCAACCACCGGCGTGAAGATCGGCGCGAGGCTCAGCCGGCTCTGCACGCGCATCTCCGGCAGGTGCTTATGCGCCAGCGCCAGTGCATACGGGCGCGGGCTGTCGAGCTTCGGGTTATTGGCTGCCAAGTAATCGGCAATCATCTGCTTGCCGCCGCCGCTGTAGCCGGTGAGCGAGAACGCGGTGACCGGGTAGTCGGCCGGGACGATGCCCGCATCCACCAGCGGGCGCATCAGCAGCACGAAGGCGCTGGCATGGCAGCCCGGCACAGCGATCCGCTTGGTGGTGCGCAGGCGCTCGCGCTGGCCCTGGGCCAGTTCCGGCAGGCCGTAGACCCAGTCGTCCGACGTGCGGAACGCGGTGCTGGCGTCGATGATGCAGGTGTTCGGGTTATTGACGAGCGACACGGCCTCGCGCGAGGCGACGTCCGGCAGGCACAGAAATGCGATATCGGCGGCATTCAGGAATTTGGCGCGCTCGGCGGAATCCTTGCGCTTGTCGTCGGCGATACGCAGCAGCTCGATATCGTCGCGCTGCGACAGATAGTCGAGCAGGCGAAGGCCGGTGGTGCCTTCCTGACCGTCGACGAAAACCTTGAATGCCATGGTGATCTCGCTAAAAAACTGGGGGCCAAAGACAACGCCGGCAAGCGGTGCCGGCGCGTGAGTTTTGCATTGTAGCGGCTGACGGAGAATTTTCTGCGGCAGCGCAATAAAGTGATTTACTTACCGCTTACCAATGCACTTTGGCGTCGTAATCGATCGTCAGCGGCGCGTGGTCGCTGAACTTGATGTCCTTGAAGATCGACGTACGGCGCGCTGTGGCGGCAATGCCCGGCGTGGCGATCTGGTAATCGATGCGCCACCCGACGTTCTTTGCGTACGCCTGACCGCGGTTGCTCCACCACGTGTACTGCTCGGGACGCTGATCAAGCGTGCGGAACACATCCACATAGCCGACCTCGTCGAACAGCTTGGTCAGCCACGCGCGCTCTTCGGGCAGGCAACCGGAGTTCTTCTGGTTGCCCTTCCAGTTCTTGATGTCGATTTCCTTGTGGACGATGTTGACGTCGCCGCACAGCACGACCTCGCGGCCTTTTTCGTGGCGCAGGTCTTTGAGGTGCTCCATGAACAGGTCCATGAAGCGAAACTTGGCCTGCTGACGCTCTTCACCGCTGGAGCCCGACGGCACGTAGACCGAGATGATCGACAGCTTGCCGTAGCGGGCTTCGACGTAGCGGCCTTCGGCGTCGAATTCGCCGTTATCGAAACCGACGATGACTTCGTCCGGCTTGTGGCGCGTGTACAGGCCTGCGCCGCTGTAGCCTTTCTTCACCGCATGCTGGAACACGCCGTGGTAGCCGTGCGGCGCCAAGAATTCTGGCGTCATGTCGTCTTGCGCGCATTTCAGTTCCTGCACGCAGACGAAATCGGCGTCCTGCTTGCCCATCCATTCGAAAAAGCCTTTGCTGGCAGCGGAGCGAACGCCGTTGAGGTTGGCGGAAATGATGCGTAACATGGCGGGACTTTTTTGCAGACCAGAGAAAAAAGATGAGCCAAAACAGCGAGTTGCGCCAATCCTTCATCCGCTTTGCGGTGGAAGCCGGCGTGCTGTCGTTCGGGGAATTCGTGACCAAGGCGGGGCGGACGTCGCCCTATTTCTTCAACGCCGGCAAGTTCGCAGACGGTGCGCTGCTGGGCCAAGTCGCGCAATTCTATGCGAAAACCCTGCTGGACTCGGGTGTCGAGTTCGACATGCTGTTTGGGCCGGCCTACAAGGGGATCACGCTGGCGTCGGCCACCGCAGTCGCGCTGGCGGGCCTCGGCCGCAACGTCGGTTTTGCGTACAACCGCAAGGAAGCCAAGGACCACGGCGAAGGCGGCAGCCTGGTCGGCGCGAAGCTGCAGGGGCGCGTGGTGATCGTCGATGACGTGATTTCCGCCGGCACCTCGGTGCGCGAGTCGGTTGAGCTGATTCGCGCTGCTGGTGCGACGCCGGCCGCCGTGCTGATCCTGATGGATCGGATGGAGCGTAGCGGCAACGCTGTGGATATCGGCGAGCGCTCTGCGGTGCAAGATGTGCAGGCTCAGTACGGGATGCCGGTTGTGTCGATTGCCAACCTCGACGACCTGTTGGGGTATCTCGATAACGCGGGCGATCCCGCGCTGGCAGGGTATCGGGAGAAGGCTGCGGCTTATCGCGATAAGTACGGCGTTAGCGCGATTTAAAGTTTTGGTGTTGTTGGAAAACCCCGGTGGAAGTGGTTCACCGGGGTTTTTGTTTTTTGGTTTGGCCTTTGGTTCATCCCCTGCCGGGATGGACCAACAAGGCCCAACAACTACTCGATCTTCAACCCCGTAAACGCCGGATTCCCCGCCGGATACTCCGGCTTCAGCCGCTCCATCACCTGCAGCAGAATCTCCGCCACCATCAGGCTGCGATGCGACTTGGAATTCGCCGGAATGATGTGCCAGGGCGCGTGCGGGGTTGCCGTGGCATTGATGGCATCTTCATAGGCGGTCATGTAGCCATCCCAGAGCTTGCGTTCTTCAATGTCCGCCATCCCGAGCTTCCAGTGCTTTTGCGGATCGTCGATACGCTCCTGCAGCCGGTCGCGCTGCTCGTCCTTGGAGATATGCAAAAAGCACTTGATGAGGGTGGTACCGGTCTCGGCCAGCATCTGCTCGAACGCGTTGATGTGAGCGTAGCGGCGTTTGCACTCGGCGGCATCGATATCGCCATGCACGCGAGTGACGAGCACATCTTCGTAATGGCTGCGATTGAAGATGACGATCTCGCCAGCGGCCGGCACCTGTGCGTGTATGCGCCAGAGGAAGTCGTGCGCCAACTCCAGCGGCGTGGGCACCTTGAAGCCCACCACGCGCAGGCCGAGCGGGTCGAGCGCACGGAACACCGTGCGTACCGTGCCATCCTTGCCGGCGGTGTCCATGCCCTGCAGCACGACCAGCAGCTTGCGCCGGTGCTCAGCGTAGAAAATGTCCTGGAGTGCCTCTATGCGCGCGGAGAGTTCGGCCAGCCGCGCCAGGTCACCCGCCTTACTGCCCGTGGTACACGGCTTGGCGGCAGGATCGAACTTGGCAATCTTGAACTTGCTGCTGCCGTCGAAATACCAGGAGTCAATCGGGTTCTTGCCGCTGGATGCCACGGTACCTCCTTGTTGCCTTGTTGTTCTGACGTACGCGCCGGCCGCCGTGCGGTATCCGCGTATCAATGCGCGGCGGCGGTCAGCTTGAGTGCATCGAGGTCCAGCGTGCCTTCAAAGACGGTTGTGGCGGGGCCCGTCATCATGACCGGCTGGCCGACGCCTGCCCACGCGATGGTCAGGTCGCCGCCATGTGTGGCCACCTTGACGGGCGAATCGATCAGGCCGCGGCGGATGCCGGCCACCACTGCCGCGCACGCACCGGTGCCACAAGCAAGTGTCTCGCCCGCGCCGCGCTCGTACACGCGCAGACGCACGGAATGACGATCGACGATCTGCATGAAGCCCGCATTCACGCGACGCGGAAACACGGCATGCGACTCGATCAGCGGGCCGTCTTCCAGCACGGGAAAGGCCTCCGTGTCGTCGACGATCTGCACGGCGTGCGGATTGCCCATCGACACCGTGGACAGCCATTCAGTGCGGCCGTTGATCTGCAGCGCGTGCTGCGTGTCGTCGCCTTCGACGCGGGTGGGCAGACCTTCAGGCAGAAACGGCAGGCGTGCCGCCTCGAACACAGGCGCGCCCATGTCGACTGTGACCTGGCCGTCGTCCTGCATTGTCAGGGTGGCGATGCCGTTCATGACTTCCACACGCACGGTGCGCTTGTCGGTCAAACCGCGGTCGGTGACGAACTTGACGAAGCAGCGTGCGCCGTTGCCGCAGTGCTCCACCTCGCCGCCGTCGTGGTTGAAGATGCGATAGCGGAAATCGACGTCGGGCCGTGTCGAACGCTCGACCAGCAGCAGCTGGTCCGCCCCTACGCCGAAGTGTCTGTCGGCAATGGCAGCCCATTGCTCGGGCGTGAAGTCGATCGGGGTCTGGATGCCGTCGAGCACGACAAAGTCGTTGCCCGCGCCGTGCATCTTGGTGAAGTGCAGTTTCATGGCGGGCCGCACAGATGCGGCGATGAGCGTTCGGAAAACGCCCATTCTAAAGCGAGCCGGCCGCGGTTGCCCCGGGCCAGCTCCCGGCATCAATAAATGCCCGGCATGCCCTCGGGGCGGTGCTTGAAGCGCTTGTGCACCCAGTAATACTCGGTGATGCGCGGGCGGATCGCGTCTTCAAAGAAGGCGTTCATGCGGCGCGTGTCGGCGGTCAGATCGCCGGTGGGGTAGTTCTCCCACGCGGGCAGGATGCGCAGCGCATAGCCCTCGTAGTTGGGCAGTATCTCGGTGTACATCGGGATGACCTTGGCGCCCGTCATCGACGCCATGCGCGGAATGGCGTTGAGCGTGAGCGCCGGCACGCCAAAGAACGGCACGAACTCCGAGTCGCGCTCGCCGAAATCCATATCCGAGATGAGCTGCAATGCCTCGCCTCGCTTGATGGTGCGCATGATCTGGCGGATGTTCTCGCTGCGCTCCAGCATGGTCGCGCCAAAGCGGCTGCGCAGCGCCTTCACGGCTGCGTCAAGCGCCGGGTTTGCCATGTGTGTGTAGAGCGAGCAGCCTGCGTTTCCCACGTGCTTGCGCAGGTAGTCCGTCAGCGCCAGCGCGCCAATCTCCACGCCCGACAGATGTAGCGTCACGAGAATGTGCGGCTGGCCATGCAGCGCCGGCAGGTTGGCCTGGTCGTCGATCTTTACCACGCGCATCAGGCGCTTTTCCGATGCGAACCACGCAAACGAGCGCTCGGCAAAGCTGCGGAAGACCTTGCGGAAGACGTCGTGCGCCATGGCTTCGCGCTCGGCGTCGGACTTCTCGGGAAAGCACGCGCGCAAGTTGGCCAGCACCACGCGGCGACGGCCATTGGGAATGCGGTACAGCAGCCCGCCCAGGCCTTCGCCAAAACGCGCGACAAAGCCGTACGGCAGGAAGGACAACAGCCACAAGAAGCCGAGTCCGAGTTTGGCAGAGAAACGTTCCATAAAGGCAGCAGTGTCAGGCAGCGGGCGGAGCGTCCGCGCCCTTGGGATGCTTGTAGCGGTTATAGCCCCAGAGATATTGCGTCGGCGCCACGGCAATCAACTTTTCGATGGCGGCGTTGATGCGCGTGGCGGCCTGCGTTGTGTCTTCGGGCAGATCGCCGATGTTTTCCACGTGCAAGCGGTAGCCCGCGCCGCGCGGCAGTCGCTCTGCAAACAGGGCCACGACCGGCGCACCTGTCAGGCGATGCAAGCGGTGCACCAGCGTCATCGTATAAGCGGGCTTGCCGAAGAACGGCGCCCATACGCCCTCGCCGCCGGTGGGTGTCTGGTCGGGCAGGATGCCAATGGCCTCGCCGCGCTTGAGCGCGCGCACCAGCATGCGCACGCCGCGCGGGTCTGCTGGGGCCATCTGCATGTTCGGCCCCGCGCGCATGTGCTCGATCCAGGTGCGCAAGCTTTCCTTGCGCGGTGGCTTGAACAGCGAGGTGACCGGATGCTCGCGCGCATAAGCCTGCGGCAGCACCTCGAAGCAGCCCAGATGCGGCGTGAGGAAGATCAGGCCGCGCCCGTCGGCAAGTGCGCGCTCGATAATGGTTCGGCAGACGTCGAACAGGTGCGGAGCGACGTCCGCCCCGTTCTTGCGCACCCAGAAGTACGGCATCTCGAACACCATCCGGCCGGCGGAGCGCCCGGCCTCTTTGAGCATGGCGGGCGTAACGTCGGGATAGGCGTGGCGGAAGTTGGCGATGAGCCGGTCGTGATAGCGGCCGGGCACCTTGGCGGCCAACGCTCCCAGCCAGCCGCCCAGCGCCTGCAGCACTGACAGGGGCAGGCGAGAAAACAGCCAGTAGAGGAAGGTCATGCGTGCGTACGCTGCAATGTGTTGGTCGCAGTCGACAGGGGAGCAGGGTCTTGGCAGGCCTTGCTGCGGCCCCGAAAAGTGCCGCGTATAATAGCGCGATTCGCCGAGTTAACTGACAACTTGCGGGGCGAATCCTTGCTTGGCCACAAACCTCGGCAAGGTTGCTAAATACCGCTAAAGCGTCGCCGGCCGTGGCTTAACGGATTGGCAACGTGATAGCCAATCTGGAGCTAACAGCCGTGTCAAACGACTTCCTCTTCACCTCGGAGTCGGTCTCCGAGGGCCATCCCGACAAGGTCGCCGACCAGATTTCCGACGCCATCCTGGACGCCATCCTCACCCAGGACAAATATGCGCGCGTCGCAGCTGAAACGCTGTGCAACACCGGCCTGGTGGTGCTCGCGGGTGAAATCACCACGACGGCCAACGTCGACTACATCCACGTTGCGCGCGAAACCATCAAGCGCATCGGCTACGACAACACCGAATACGGCATCGACTACAAGGGCTGTGCCGTTCTCGTCGCTTACGACAAGCAATCGCCGGACATCGCGCAAGGCGTCGACCGTGCATCGGACGACTACCTGAACCAGGGCGCCGGCGACCAGGGCCTGATGTTCGGCTACGCGTGCGATGAAACGCCCGAGCTGATGCCCTTCCCGATCTACTACGCGCACCGCCTGGTCGAGCGCCAATCGCAACTGCGCCGCGACGGCCGCCTGCCCTGGCTGCGCCCGGACGCAAAGTCCCAGGTGACGGTGCGTTATGTGGATGGCAAGCCGCACAGCGTCGATACCGTGGTGCTGTCCACCCAGCACGCGCCGGAGATGTCGCAAGAGGCCATCCGCGAAGCCGTGATCGAAGAGATCATCAAGCCGGTGCTGCCTTCGCACATGCTGGCGGACACCAAGTACCTGGTGAACCCGACCGGCCGCTTCGTCATCGGCGGCCCGCAAGGCGACTGCGGCCTGACCGGCCGCAAGATCATCGTCGACACGTACGGTGGCGCGGCCCCGCACGGCGGCGGCGCGTTCTCGGGCAAGGACCCGTCGAAGGTCGACCGCTCGGCCGCCTATGCCGCGCGCTACGTGGCCAAGAACGTGGTGGCCGCCGGTCTGGCGCGCCAGTGCCAGGTGCAGGTGAGCTACGCGATTGGCGTCGCACGCCCGATCAACATCACGGTGTACACGGAAGGCACGGGCGTGATCCCGGACGAGCAGATCGCCAAGCTCGTGCAGGAGCATTTCGACCTGCGTCCGAAGGGCATCGTGCAGATGCTGGACCTGCTGCGCCCGATCTACGAAAAGACCGCCGCGTACGGCCACTTCGGCCGCGAAGAGCCGGAGTTCAGCTGGGAAGCGACGGACAAGGCGCTGCTGCTGCGTGAAGCAGCCGGCTTGAGCGGCGAGCCAGCCAAGGCGTTTGCCTAAGGCCACGCACGCTGCCGCACAAAGAAACCGCCTCTCGGGGCGGTTTTTTTATGGCATCCAGCAATCGCGATCAGGCATGCCAAGGAGCGCACCGCTACCGTATCGCTACCCAGGAGCCCCATGTTGACCACTGCCACCGACCGCTACCTCGCCCGCTTTCGCGCCGTGCTCGCCCACATCGACGCGCATCTGGAAGACACGCTCGACGTGGATGGGCTGGCCGAAGTGGCGGCGTTTTCGAGCTACCACTTCCACCGCCAGTTCTCGTTGCTGTTCGGCATGAACGTCGGGCGCTATGTGCAGTTGCTGCGCCTGAAGCGGGCCGCGCATCAACTCGCCTATCGCGACGATGCGCGCATCACCGACATCGCGCTGGCATGCGGGTACGAAGGGCCGGAGGCATTTGCGCGGGCGTTCCGCAGGCAGGTGGGGCAATCGCCATCGGCCTTTCGCGCCGCGCCGCAGTGGGCGTCCTGGGCCACCGATCTACAGGCGCTGCGCGCCCTCAGGAGCCAACACATGCCCTCACAACCGCAAACCCAATCCGTTGAGACCGTCGAGCGCGAAGCCGTGGCCGTCGCCGCCATCGAGCACCGCGGCGACCCAGCGCGCCTGGGCGAGACCATCCGCACGTTCATCGCCTGGCGCCGCGAGCATCGGCTGCACCCGAGCGTTTCGGCCACGTACAACGTCGTCTACGACAACCCGGACGATGTGCCGCCCGAGGCGTTTCGCATGGATATCTGCGCCGCCACGCCAGCGCCGGTCGCACCCAATGCTGCGGGCGTGGTGGCCAAGACGCTGGCAGGCGGGCGCTACGCCGTGCTGCGTCACACAGGCTCCGACGACACGCTCGGCCAGAGTGTGGCGTACCTGTATGCCGATTGGCTGCCGGCCAGCGGCGAGGAATTGCGCGACGCGCCGTTGCTGTTCCAGCGCGTGCGCTTCTACCCCGACGTGCCCGAGCACGAAGCCGTGACGGACGTGCTGCTACCGCTCAGATGAACGATCAGGCGTCCAGGTGGATCTGGATGCCAGCAGCCGTATAAATGGCCGTGGCCTTGAAGCCGTCCACCACCACCGTCGAGAACTGCCGGTTGCTGCCGGCGCCATCCACCACGGCGATGGTGTCGCCCACCTTGGGCGCGTAGCCGTTCACGAACTTCACGTGCAGCGTGCCGCCGGCAATCGTGGTGAGGCCGGCCACGCTCAGCTTGCCCTGACCGTTCGGGCCGATGGCCAGATCAAGCGTGGTGCCCTGCAACTGCGTGAACTTGCCCGCAATGGCCACCGCCGCGGGCGCGTTGACCGCCAGCGTGCCGGCGCCGACATACACATCGCCCGTACCGAATGCGTTGGCCGAATCGGCTTCCAGCACGCCGCCTGCCACCTGCGTGCCGCCGGTGTAGGTGTTGGCGCCCGCCAGGCGCAGCCTGCCGGTACCTTGCAGCGTGAGCTTGCCCGCGCCGGAGATGGCGTTGCGCCACGTATCGGCCGCGTTGAAGCCGCCCTGCGTTGCATCCATCGACACGATCACGTTGCCGTTGAACGCGCCGTAGCCGTCGGCCGCCGCGAACAGGTTGAGGCGACCCCAGCCTTCGGCGTCGTCGAGCACGGGGTAGCCGGACGCCAGCTCTGTCGTCTTCAGCACCACGCGGCGCTGGTCGGCGCTCAGGTACGGGAAGCGCGTTTCCAGCAGCACCTCGGCGCCCTTGGGCACCACCGGCGCCAGCGTCGTCGCGCCGATCTGCGTGAAGCCGAACGTCATGCGGCGCGTGAAATTGGCCTGGTTGGTGGCGTAATCGGCAAAGCGGTCGGTGGCGGGCGTGCCGGACTGGGCGAGTGCCGGGAAGGTCGTGGCATCCGTGCCGGTCTGCGCCATCAGCGCGGTGTGCGCCTGCGTGAAAGCCGCCGCCTTGAGCGTGGCGTTGGCCGGGTCGGCCAGGTTGGCCGCCGCCGCAGCGATGCCGATCATGCGGCCGGACATCACGTCCAGCGGCGAATGCATGCCGGCCAGGATGCGGTTCTCGCCGAGTTCCATGCCGCGCGCCAGGATCTGCTGGAAGCGCTCCGGCACCAGGTACGCCATTGCCACGGTATCGCGCACCGCTTCGGCCGAATGGCCGCTGATGAAGCCGCCGTCGGTCGTGGGCGTCGGGCTCTCGGCCGGCACCAGCGTCGGCACGACGACCACGCTGCTGCTCCAGCGGTACGGCCGTGCGTATTTGTAGAAGCGCTTGGACGGCTCGGTGGAGGCGTTGTTGCCCACCGTGTTGATCAGGTCGACCACCTTGCCGAAGGCGGTATTGCCGCCCGAGGTGCCCACGCCCGTGTTGGTGCCGCTGTCGTTGTAAAGCACGGTGGTCGCATCGGCCGGTACCGTGGTAATCGACGTCGTCTGCTGCGCGAGCGTGCGCCACGCGGTGGTGAGCGGCCCCATGCCGTCGGTCACGCTGTAGCCCTTGCCGCGGCGGTCGTCAAAGTACGCCGCATCGGCCTGCGCCTGCGTGCGGTTGGTGGTGGCGTTCACCACGTATTGAACGTTTGCGTTCAAGACCGGCAGATTGAGTTGCGTGCCGCCGGCCGTGCCGTCATTGGGCAGGCCCGTCCACGTGGAAGCGACCACCGCCGGGAACGACCCGTTGGCCGGCGCACTCACGCCGGCATCGACGATTTCCGTCAGCGGTTGCCACAGATCGAGAAAGCGCGTGAACAGGCGCACACCGGCGTTCGTGCCCAGCGTGGCGTAGCGCGCATCGCCGCGCTGGTTGGTGGCGATGTTGTCGACGAACGCCGGTACGCCAGTGGCCACGGCTGCCGTGTCGACAAAGCCCGGGTCTGCCGGCGGCGCGGGAATGGCTTGCGTGGTGGCGACCGGCGCCGAGGTGGTGTCCTCGCCGCCACCGCAGGCGGTAAGCGCGAGGGCGCCGAGCAGCGCAACGAGGCTGGAGCAAAGACGCGGGCGAGAGAACGCAGGGCGAACAGTAAAGGACATGGTGCGGCGGGCTTGCAACCCGGAGAGAGCGCTGGAAAGCCCAGCAGTCTCGGCACGTCCCATGAAATAACCGTGACGTTTCGTTGACAAATCCGCGTGATCTGCGCCCTACATTGGAGCATTCCGCGCCATGACAGCGCTGACAGTGCTTTATGTCACAGAGTGATACAATCGCCGGCTGCGTTTTTTGACTTTGGTGAAGCCTCGTCCGGGCAATCGCCGTCCCGTCGACCATGTCCGCTTCACCCCTGCATCCCGCCCTGCGCCGCTGGCTCCACAGCTTCATTCCCGCCCCCGTGACGGTGCGCTGGAGCGAACGCGTCCGTTCCGCCGTCGGCGCACTCGTCGGCATCCTCTTTACCGGCACGATGATGAAGATGGTGCCGGGCGCCTCCACGCTGATCCCGTTGCTGGTCGCGCCAATGGGCGCCTCGGCCGTGCTGCTGTTTGCGGTGCCGGCCAGTCCGCTCGCGCAGCCGTGGTCCATCATCGGCGGCAACCTGGTGGCGGCCACCGTGGGCGTGACGTTCGGGCTGCTCGTCGATGATCCGGTGATTGCGTCGGCGCTGGCCATCTCCGCAGCCATTGCCGGCATGTTTGCGCTGCGTTGCGTGCACCCGCCTTCGGGCGCGGTAGCGCTCACCGCCGTGATTGGCGGGCCGGCCGTGCATGCGCTGGGTTATCGCTTCGTACTCGAGCCGATCCTGATCCAGTCAGCGCTGCTGCTGGTGGGCGCACTGGTGTACCACGCTGCTACCGGCCACCGGTATCCGCACGCGCAACGCCTGCCTGCGGCTGAACGTCCGCCCACCGCCGCCGGCTTCACCCGCGCCGACATCGTCGCCGCGCTGCGCCGCCAGAGCGAACTGCTCGACATCGACCCCGAAGACATCGAAGCCGTGCTGCGCGAGATGCAGCTGCAGGCCTACACGCGCACGTTCCACGCGCTCACCTGCGCCGACATCATGACCACGCCGGTGGTCACGGTCTCGGCCGGCACGTCGATCCCGCGCGCACTGCAACTGCTGCGTCAGCATGGCTTCAAGGCATTGCCGGTGGTGGACGAAAGTCGGCGCGTGGTGGGCATCGTCACGCGCGTCGACCTGCTTGGCCTGGCGCCGGCAGACATGCGCCAGACGCTGCGCCGCTGGTTCAGCATCGGCGCACTCACACCGCCGCGCGTGGCCGATCACATGAAGACGCGCGTGCAAACCATCGCTGCCACCGCGCCCATGTCGGATCTGGTGCCGATGTTTGCCAGCGCCGGCCACCACCACATTCCCGTGCTGGATGCGGATGGCCGGCTGGCCGGCATCGTTACCGAATCCGACTTGGTGGGCGGGCTGTACCGTCAGGCCAACATCGAGCCGCAGGCGGCCTGAGCGGCCATCAAACCGCATCCATCGGCAACTCGCGAAACGCGCCCAGCTGTTCCGCCGCCGCCGAGTACGCCACCAGGCGCGGGTAGTCCGCTGCCGGCACGCGGTCCGGCACCATCAGCTGGATGAAGGCCCAGGCCACGGCCACCGTCACGCCGGCCTGCGTCAGCTCATTCTGATCCACCGGCAACGGCGCATCCTTCCACTCCGCTTCCAGCGCCCCCACCGCCGCCAGCAGTTGGCTGTGTACACGCTCGACCCACGGCCTGTGCACCTTCTCGGTCGGGCGCAGGTTGTGTTCATAGACGATCTGCACCGCCTTTTCGCACGCGGCCAGCGCCAGGCCGATCACGCGCAGCGCATGCTGGCGCTCGGCAATCGCGGCGGGCATCAGGCTGCGGCCCGACAGCGCTTCTGCGTAATCGATGATGAGCGTGGAGTCGATCAGCACGGTGCCGTCGTCGCACACCAGCGTGGGCGCCTTGACCACGGGGTTGATGGCGCTGAACTGATCGAAATGCCGGAACACCGACACCGACGCGTGCTCGAACGGCAGCCCGAGCAACTTGAGCGAAATGGCCGTGCGACGCACGTACGGGGAATCAAGCATGCCGATCAACTTCATGGAATCTCCTGGGAGTGTGGGCGTGTGGTGGATGGAAACCTTGGTGCGAAGCGCGCTGCTGCGCGGGCACGGATGCTCATGATAGACAGCCCTCGCAAAGCGTGCAGGACACCTCGGGCACGTTTTCTGCGTGCACAGGATCGCTTTGAGCCGTCTGAATGCGGACACCGGCCGGGCACCCGATTTTCTAGAATGACCGCGACTCGGGTGCACTGTGCCGCCCGTCAGACAGGAGACCTTATGCCGTTTCTCGCGCATCACCATGACTGCCTCGGCTGGAGCGGTGAGATGGCGCAGCGCGTGCAGGCATTCGATTGGGCTTCCACTGAGCTGGGCCCGATCCAGGATTGGCCCCCCAGCCTGCGTGCCGCCGTGCAAATGGTGCTGGCATGCCCGGTGCCGCTGGTCATGCTTTGGGGCCGCCACGGCTACATGGTCTACAACGACGCCTACGCCGAGTTTGCCGGCGGGCGTCATCCCTATCTTCTTGGCTGCCCCGTTGAACTGGGCTGGCCCGAAGTGGCCGATTTCAACCGCCATGTCATGGATGTCTGCCTCGGTGGCGGGACGCTGTCGTACCGCGACAAGGAACTCGTCCTGCTGCGCAACGGCCGCCCCGAAGACGTGTGGTTGGATCTCTACTACAGCCCGCTGCCCGACGACTCTGGCCGCCCGGCGGGTGTGCTGGCCATCGTGGTGGAAACCACCGAGCGCGTACAGACCGAGCGCGAACGGCAGGCCGCCGAGCAGGCGCTGCGCCAGTTGACCGAAACGCTGGAGCAACGCGTGGCCGATG
This sequence comes from Ralstonia sp. VS2407, assembly GCF_052950655.1. Classification (NCBI taxonomy): domain Bacteria; kingdom Pseudomonadati; phylum Pseudomonadota; class Betaproteobacteria; order Burkholderiales; family Burkholderiaceae; genus Ralstonia; species Ralstonia sp. VS2407. Next base: position 257,731 of record NZ_JBRFVG010000005.1, on the reverse strand, counting down.
CGTTGTCTGCCCGCGCCGATGTGGAAGCGCAATTGCGCCAGGCCCAGAAGATGGAAGCCATCGGCAGCCTGACCGGCGGCGTGGCGCACGACTTCAACAACGTGCTCCAGGTGATTGCCGGCAACCTGCAACTGCTCTCCGTCGAGGCGCCAAGCAACGCGCGCGTGCAGCATCGGATTGCCGCCGCCACGCGTGCCGTACAGCGCGGCTCCACGCTGGCCGCGCAGTTGCTCGCCTTTGCACGCAGGCAGCAGCTGTCTCCGGCAGTCGTCAACCCGACGCGGCTGGTCCAAGGCATGAGCGAGATGCTGCACCGCGCGCTGGGCGAAGCCATCAAGGTGGAAACGCATCTGGCCGACGACTTGTGGAACGTACAGGCGGACCGCAACCAGCTCGAGAATGCATTGCTGAACCTCGCCATCAATGCGCGCGATGCCATGCGCGGCAATGGCGTGCTGACCATCTCCGCCAAGAACATCACACTCGACAAAACGCAGGGGCAAGAGCGCGACCAGCCTGCCCCCGGCGACTACCTCGTCTTCTCCGTCACCGACACGGGCGTGGGCATGCCGCCCGAAGTGGTCGAGCACGTCTTCGAGCCCTTCTTCACCACCAAGCCCGACGGCCACGGCACGGGCCTGGGGCTCAGCATGGTGTTCGGCTTCGTCAAGCAGAGCGGCGGACACATCGCCATCGATAGCGCGGTCGGGCAGGGCACCACGGTGCGGCTCTACTTTCCGCGCTGCACAGAGGCGGCCCCGGACGATGCCGTGGAGGTGCACGACACCATCGTCACGCCCATGGGCGGGCGCGAGACCATTCTCGTGGTGGAAGACGATACCGACGTGCGCCTGACCGCCGTCGACATGTTGAGCCAGCTCGGTTACCGCGTGCTCACGGCAGCCAACGGCCAGGCCGCACTCGAACTCATGAACAGCGGCACGCCCATCGACCTGCTCTTTACCGACGTGATCATGCCGGGCCCCATCAAGGGCGGCGAACTGTCGATACGCGCCGCGCAACGCGTGCCGCCGCTGCCGGTGCTGCTGGTCTCAGGCTACACGCGTGACGAGGTGCAGCACGACGGCAGGCTGCCGCCCGGTGTGACGCTGCTCGGCAAGCCCTACCGGCGTGACGACTTGGCGCGCATGGTGCGCAACGTGCTCAGCGCCAGCCGCACCGCGCAATCGCAGTCGCAATCGATGAGCCATCCGGCGGCAAGCGACGCTTCACAATCGCCTACGGTGCTGCTGGTGGAAGACGACACCGCCTCGCGCGAAGCCTTGCAGGAGGTGCTCACCACCTTCGGCCTGCAGTGCGTATCTGCCGCCACGGCTGAAGACGCCCTCGCACTGGCCCGCACGCGGTCTGTGCAGGTGCTGCTGACCGATCTCACCTTGCCTGGCCAATCCGGCGCGGACCTCGCCCGCACGCTGCTGCGCCTGCAGCCGCATGTGGATGTGCTGCTGATGTCCGGCTACGGCACGGAGGCCGAGATTGGCGAGCCCATTCCCGGCGCACGCCTGCTCGGCAAGCCGATCGACCTGGGCACGCTGCAGCAGGCGCTGGCGCCGTGGCTGGCAACGGCAACGGCGACGGCGGCCGACACGCAACATGTGACGAACGCCGCATAATCGCCGCACCCTGTCACAACCGACCGCGCCCGCCCGTCTAGGGAGCATCATCCCTAGACGACACCTCCGCCATGACCCAGCGCAGCCCGAGCCCTACCCGCACCGACAGCGAAGACACGATCTTCACCGCCGCCCGCCCCCGCCTGTTTGCGATTGCCTATCGCATGCTCGGCAGCCGGGCCGATGCGGAAGACGTGCTGCAAGACGCCTGGATGCGCTGGCACCAGACCGACCAGACCACGCTGCAATCGGCCGAGGCGTGGCTCGTGACGGTCGTCACCCGCCTGTCGATCGACCGCCTGCGCGCCGTCAAGACCGAGCGCGAAGCCTACGTCGGCTGGTGGCTGCCCGAGCCGCTGGTCGAACCGGAATCCGCCGCGCCCTCGCCCGAAGCCGCCGTGGAACTGGCAGGCGACTTGTCGATGGCCCTGCTGTGGGTACTGGAGCGCCTGTCGCCCGAAGAGCGCGCGGCGTTTCTCATGCGACAGGTGTTCGAGCAGGACTACGCGGAGATCGCCGCCCTGCTGGGCAAGACCGAAGCCGCGTGCCGGCAGATGGTGCGTCGCGCATCCGACCGCGTGCAGCAGGAACGCCCGCGCTTCGATGTCGCACCCGATGCGCATCGGGATTTGCTTGAGCGCTTTGCCGAAGCCTCACGTACAGGCCAGCGCGATGCCATCCGCGCCCTGCTGGCAGACGACGCGCAACTGGTGGGCGACGGCGGCGGCAAGGTGCCGTCGTTCATGCGCATCATTCAAGACGCCGGCCAGATCACCAAGATCTACTGCGAGCTGGTGCGCGCCATGGGCGACGTCCGCTACGTGCACGCCCGCGTGAACGGCGAACCCGGCCTGCTGCGCTACGTGGGCGGCACGTTGGAATCGGCCCAGTCGTTCGTCATCGAGAAGGGCCGCATCGTGGCCATCTACGTGGTGCGCAATCCCGACAAGCTGGCGCACATCGGCATCGGCGCATAAAAAAACACGAAGATTTTTTGGCCGGGCTGTCACAACCCGGCCGCGCGGGGCGTCTTCAGGGTATGGAGCGACGCAAGGCAGCCACCCGCCGCCGGCATCGGCTCCTTCATCAAGCCAAACCCTCAGGAGCCGCTCATGTCGCAAGCCCCTCGCATTGCCTACTTCCAACTCGCACCGAAGGCGTTCAACAACCTGCTGAACCTGTCGAACGGCCTGCGCCGCGACTTGCTGGGCGCAAAGCTGGTCGACCTCGTGCTGCTGCGTGTGTCGCAAATCAACGGTTGCGCCTTCTGCATCGACATGCACTGGAGCGACCTGGTGAAGATGGGCGAAGACCCGCGCCACCTGAACGCCGTGGCCGGCTGGCGCGAGGCGCCGTTCTTTACCGAGCGCGAGCGCGCCGCCCTGCGCTGGGCCGAACTGGTCACCAACACCCCGCACAGCGATGCCAGCGACGAAGAATTCGCGCGGCTGCGCGAGCACTTCAGCGATGAAGAGATCGCCGAGCTGAGCTTTGTGATCGTCACCATCAACAGCTGGAACCTGCTGAACGTGAGCCTGCGCAACCCGGTGCCGCTGAAGGCGCCGTATGTTGCAGCGGCGTAACAAGGTCGGCGCCAATACGACGATCGCTGTACAGCAGCGCTTGCGCCCACGCGTAGGCGCTGCGCCTACAGGCTTAACCGTGCAGGAAGCGCACCATCAGCACTTCATCTGCATAGCCGGTGGCCGATTTGAGCGCGCGCGGCTCCACGCCATAGGTTTCAAACCCGCAACGCTCGTACAGCGCCAGCGCCGCATCATTGCCCTGCACCACCGACAACGTGAGCTGCTGGACCAACCCCGTTGCCGCCGCCACGATGCCCTCCACCAGCGCTACGCCCACACCGCGGCCGCGCGCTGCCGGCTCCACGTAAAAGCCCCACACAAAACCCTTGTGCGCGAGCCTGGTCATCGTCTGCTGCTTGAACCCGACCATGCCGATGATGCGCGCGTCGCCTCCGCCTGCCGCTGCCGCATAGGCGCCCAGCACGATGGTGGTGGCCAGCCGCTCGGCAAAGGCTTCCATCGCGAGCCCAACCTCAGCCTCGTAGGTTGAGCCGAATGCATCGGGGGCATCCTTGAGCGCAGCCAGACGAATGGCGCGGTAGTCCGCCACATCGGCCGCATTGGCGGAAGACAGCTGGCGGATCACGACGGCGTTGTGGTTCGGGGTGGCGTTGGACATGGCTGGCAGTGCGTGTGGGCAAGTAGCTGGCAAGAAGCAGAGCAGACGATAGCCGCCAGTATCGCGCCAATCACATGCACGAGACCTACAGCGCCGCCTCCGTCCATGAAGCCGAGGGCTTTGTCGGTCAATTGGCCTATGTCGGCGTTTGGGTAGGGGTTTCTATCCTTCGGGGAAACGCGCGTCAACAGACCGCGACAACGAGAACCGGGGGAAGCCATGGCCGAGCTTTTGATCGCCCAAGCGCAACGCAGATGCCGCGCAAACGCAAACGCACAACCGACGCCTGCGCCCGCCCCGCCCGACGCCCCACGGCACACACGCGGCATGCACGGTGCCGCACTGGTGATGGCCGCCGCGCTTTCGTTGGGTCTCACCGCCTGCGGTGGCGGTGACGATGCAACGGCTACGACCCCACCGACGAGCAACAACACGCCGTCGCCAACGCCAACGCCCGCACCTGCACCCGCCCCGGCAACCTACTTCGTGGGCGGCACCGTCACCGGCCTGGCCTCAGGCAAATCCGTCACGCTGTTGAACAACGGCGGCGACGCGGTCACGGTCAGCGCAGACGGCAGCTTCCAGTTCGCCACGGCGCTGGCACAGGGCGCACCGTATGCCGCCACGGTCGGCACACGGCCCTCGGGCGAGAACTGCACCGTCACCAACGGCAGCGGTTTTGTCGGCACCAGCAACGTGAGCACCATTGCGGTGGCCTGCGCGCCGCGGCCGCTGTTCGGCTACGCGGTCAACTCGAACGACGGCACGATCTCCGCCTTCACGCTGGACCTGACCACCGGCATGCCCACGGCCATCGGCGCGTCGGTGCCCGTGGGACAAGGGCCGCTGTCGCTCACCATCGACCCGGCAGGCAAGTACGTCTACGTGGCCAACGCCAACGACAACACCGTCACCACGCTCGCCATCGATGCAGAAACCGGCCTGCTCACGGTGGTTGGCTCGGCCACGCCCACAGGCATTCAGCCGTACAGCATTGCGCGCACGCCCAACGGCAAGTTTGCGTACACCGCCAACTTTGGAGACAACACGCTGTCGGCCTTCTCGGTGGATACCGGCACGGGCGCGCTCACGGCGCTGGCGCCCATCACGGCGGGCAACAACCCGTACACCGTCACCCTGAACAGCGCGGGCACCTTTGCCTACGTGGTGAACGCCGACAGCGGCAACGCCACCGGCACGGCCATGGCGTTCGGCATCAACGCCAGCACGGGCGCGCTCACGCAAGTGGGCAGCGTCGTGGCCACGGGTGGCACGCCGCAGTTCATTGCTGTGAACCCCACAGGCACCTTTGCCTACGTGGCCAACTCGGCAGACAACACGTTGAGCGTGTACAGCATTGATGGCACCGGGGCGCTCACCGCATCGGGCTCACCTGTGGCGACCGGCACCAACCCGTTCTACATCGCCATCGCACCGTCGGGCGGATTCCTGTACGTGGCCAACGTGCTGGACAACACCGTCAGCGTCTTCAGCATCAACCCCGCCAACGGCGCGCTCACGCTGGTCGACACCACGCCCACCGGCACCGCACCCGTGACCGTGCTCGTCAACCCCGCCGGCACCTTCGCCTACGTGGTCAGCGCAGTGGACAACAGCGTCAGCGCGTACGGCATCGACAGCACCACCGGCAAGTTGACCGCCGTGGCCAGCGGGTCGGCCGCCACCGGCAACATCCCGCGCGGGATGGCGATTGCGGCGGTGCCTTGAGGGGTGGCGGCAGATAGGCTGCCAGATACAAAAAGCCCCTCGCCATGACGAGGGGCTTTTCTCTGCAGGCGGGCAGCGCAGGCAACGCCCACGCCGTCAGCGTGTGTCACACATCAATCGCCGAAGTCGACTTCACCTTGCGGCGCAGCTCGTATTTCTGGATCTTGCCCGTCGACGTCTTGGGCAGCGGCCCGAAGAACACCGCCTTGGGCACCTTGAAGCCTGCAAGCAGCGTCTTGCAGTGCGCGATCAAGTCTTCTGCGGTGGCGGTGGCGCCCTCCTTGAGTTCAACGAAGGCGCAGGGCGTTTCGCCCCACTTGGCATCCGGCTGGGCGACCACGGCGGCGGCCAGCACGGCGGGGTGGCGGTACAGCGCGTCTTCCACCTCCACGCTGGAGATGTTCTCTCCGCCGGAGATGATGATGTCCTTGCTGCGGTCCTTGATCTTGATGTAGCCGTCGGGCATGCAGACGCCCAGGTCGCCGGTATGGAACCACCCGCCGGCAAAGGCCTCGCGCGTGGCCTTCTCGTTCTTGAGGTAGCCCTTCATGCAGATGTTGCCGCGGAACATGATTTCGCCAATGGTCTCGCCATCGGCCGGCACCAGCTGCATGGTTTCCGGATCGAGCACCGCCACCTGCGATTGCAGGTGATACCGCACGCCCTGGCGCGCCTTCATCGTGGCGCGGTCATGCTCGGGCAGCGTGCGCCATTCGTCCTGCTCGGCACAGACGGCAGCGGGGCCGTACACCTCGGTCAGGCCGTAGACGTGCGTCAGCTCAAAGCCCATGGCTTCCATCTGCGCCAGCACGGCGGCCGGGGGCGGCGCACCGGCCACCATGCCGCGCACCGTCCCGCGCAGGCCCTCGCGCCACGACGGCGGCGCGTTCACCAGCGCGGTGTGGACGATGGGCGCGGCGCAGTAGTGCGTCACGCCCTCGTCGCGCATGAGGTCGAACACCAGCTTCGGCTCGAACTTGCGCAGGCAGACATTCACGCCCGCGCGTGCCGCGATCGTCCACGGGAAACACCAGCCGTTGCAGTGGAACATCGGTAGCGTCCACAAGTAGACCGGATGCTTGGGCAGATCCCACTCCAGGATGTTCGATACCGCATTGATGGTCGCGCCGCGATGGTGGTAGACCACGCCCTTCGGGTCACCCGTGGTGCCCGAGGTGTAGTTGAGCGCAATTGCATCCCACTCGTCAGCCGGCATCTGCCAGGCGTAGTGCGGGTCGCCCGAGGCGAGGAACGTTTCGTAATCGGTGTCGCCAAACGGCTCGGCCTGCGGGCCCAGGGCATCGTTCACGGCAATCACCTTCAGGCCGGGAATCTCCAGCGCCATCTGGCGGGCCACGTCGGCAAACTCGGTGTCGGCCAGCAGCACACGCGCCTCGCCATGGCGCAGCATGAAGACCAGGTTGGCGGCATCCAGGCGGATGTTCAGTGCGTTGAGCACGCCGCCCGCCATCGGCACTCCAAAATGCGCCTCCACCATGGCAGGCGTGTTGGGCAGGAGCGCCGCCACCGTGTCGCCACGGCCGACGCCCGCCAGCGACAACGCACTGGCCAGGCGCCGCGCACGCACGTAGGTGTCGCGCCAGTTCTGACGCACCGGTCCGTGCACGATGGCGAGGCGATCGCCATATACATCGGCCGCGCGGGCAAGAAACTCGATGGGTGTGAGCGGGACGAAGTTGGCCGCGTTGCGGGCCAGACCGCTATCAAAATCCGTGGGCATTGCTGTGTCTCCGTGCGCCGGGCGCTGTTGCTTTTTGTTGGGCAACGCTATCATCGGCCGGCTCCCGCACTCTGTCACCCGGATGACAAACCGCCCGAAAACCCGCGCCACTTAAAGGCTGACGGGTTTCTTACAAAGCGAAGGCAGAGCCCCACGCGCCCCCCACCCTTGACCGTGTGCCCACGCCTGCCATGACGACACCCCGTGCTCCGACGCCCGCCACGCAACTGCAAGGCCATGCGTGGTTCACCGCGCTTGCGCCTGAACACCAGGCCCTGGCCGCGCGAGAAACCCTGCTGCAGGCCTTCGAGCCCGGCGCCTTCATTGCCCGCCGCGGTGAACCGTCCCGCTACTGGATCGGCGTCGACACCGGCCTCATCAAGCTGGCCGTGTACACCTCCGACGGGCGCGGCTGCACGTTCTCCGGCGTGCCCGCGGGCGGCTGGTGCGGCGAGGGCAGCGTCATCAAGCGCGAAGACCGCCGCTACGACGTGATCGCCATTCGCGCCTCGCACGTGCTGCTGGTGCCCGAACCCGTGTTCAATACGCTGCTTGCGCATAGCCTGCCGTTTGCCAGCTTTGTGGTGCGCCAGCTCAACGAACGCATGGGCCAGTTCATCGCCACCGTGCAGAACGACCGGCTGCTGAGCGCCGATGCGCGCGTGGCGCAAGCGATTGCGCAGTTGTTCCACCCCGCCCTGTACCCGCGCACGAGCACCGTGCTGGAACTATCGCAGGAAGAGATCGGACTGCTGACGGGGCTGTCGCGCCAGCGCGTGAACCGGGCGCTGCAACGGCTGGCCGAAGGCGGAATGATCGCGCTGTCGTACCAAACCATCCGCGTGACCGACCTTGAGCGGCTGCGGCTCTTCGGTCTTTCTGAGCTGTAAGCGCCGCGCCCGACTCTGTCACCCGGGCGACATTGCCCCTGTTGCGCGCAGACATAGAATCCTGCGACAGTCGCGCTTCATCCGCCGCCTTATCGGTCAGCCATGCCACTCATCAGCCGCGCCCACGTCCGACTCTCGCGCCTGCGCTTTCCGTTTGCGGTGCGCGTGCAGGCCGAGCTGGGCAGCGCGTGCCTGCGCGATGCCAACGGCCGGCGCGAAGTGCGCCCGGGCGATCCGTTTGTCGTGCCTGCCTTCGCGCATTTCGGTTGCGAGATCCCGGGCACCGTGTGGCAGCCGTGCGCCATCACGTTCCACGCCGTGCCCGACGCCGGCTGCCCGCGCATGGCCGCGATCCAGCATGACAAGCCGTGGGCCCGCGCACTGGCCACGCTGGTGTTCGAACACCCCGCACAGGCGTGGAACGCCGCCCTGCTCAGCCACTGCTGGCAGACCTGTCCGCGCCAGGTGCGTGCGCGGCTGTTTGCGGAAGGGGAAGCCCTGCATGCGCTGGTGCGCGAGCAACGCGCCGCCTGGGCGCTGTACCGGTTGGCGCATACCTGCGGCAATGACGCGCCCGAAGCCGAAGCGCTGCACGCGCTGGCCCGGCGGGCTGGCCTGCGCAACGTGCGCACGCTGAACGAAACGTGCGCGAGCCTGTTCGGGGTGGAGCTTGGCGCGCTGGTGACGAGCAACGCAGATGCGGTAAGCGGTGCGCTGCACGGCAATGCGCCTGTGCTGGCGCATTGGGCGCAGCCGCTGGCGATGGCCCTTTAAGCACTGCGCCGCAACCGCGGCATCAATCGAAGATCACCCCACGCCGCACACCCTCACGCGGCGGCGGGCTCGGCTCGCCAAGGATGTCGAGCACGGCATCTTCAATCGTGTGGGACAGCGCGTTGAGCGCGAGGTCGTTGTCTTCGGTGCCAAACGGATCTTCGAGCTGCGAGGCGATGGCCTCGTGCGCCATGAAGGTGTACGCCACAAACACCGCAAACACGGGTGTGAAGCTGCCGATGCTTTCCACCAGCCCGAACGGCAGCGCGGCGCAGAAGAAGTACACCGTGCGGTGGATCATGACCGAGTACGCAAACGGCAGCGGTGTGCCGGCAATGCGCTCGCACCCGCCAATGCTGTTCGACAGCTCGTTGAGGTTGCGGTCGAACGCCAGGACGGCAACCCCATCGAGCGCACCGGCTTGCGCGCGACGCTGCACCCATTCACCCAGCCACTGCACGAGGACGATGGGCCGGTAGCGCGCGGCCATCACGCGTTCGAGCAACGGTGCGGGCAGGCGGGCCGCGAGGTCTTCGCGCGCATCGGTGTGGCGCAACTGGTGGCGCAGCGCGTGCGGCAGCGCACCCAGCACCTGTGCGAACTCGCGCACATCGGCATCGGCTGCCGCATCGTTCGGGCCATCCCCGCGCGGCAGCGTCAGCGCCTGACGCGTGAGCGAGCGCGCCGTGTTGAGCAACTGGCCCCAGAGCTTGCGGGCCTCCCAGTAGCGGTCGTAGCTGGCGTTGTTGCGAAAACCCAGGAACACCGCCAGCGCAATGCCGACGAGCGAGAACGGCGTCGTGCTCAGGTTGACCGAGATGGGCAGCAGGTGCGCATGCACCGCAATGGCCACCAATGACACGAAGAAGATCAGGAACAGGCGCGGAAGAAGCTGCGGAAGCACCGACCCGCGCCATGCCAGAAGCATGCGGAACCAGTGCAGATGGGGGCGGACAACCATGGGGCGGGTGAGGCGGAAGCTTGGAGTGCCGCGATTATCGCAGAGCACCCCGGGTGTCTGACACCCGTTTTTTTGCTGCTTCGGGCACGTTTGGCCCGTGGACCATACCCCCGCCGCGTCGACCCATATTTAATGAGTTGATTATCTTTAAATACTGGCCCTGGCGCATTAAAAATACAAAACACAAATCGGCGCAAAGCGAACGCACTCGCTTTACGCCGATGCATGCAGAACCGCACCGCATTCTGCATGTTCAGGTCTGCGGTAAATCAGTTGGTCTGGGTATAGCCGCCCTTTGTCCAGCTGTTGCCGTCCCAGCACCACTCCGTGGTATTGCTGCCGCTGGTGGCATATACGCGGATATGGATAGCGCTGCCGACCAGCCAGCTCGTGACGGAGACGTTATCGCCGGGCTCGCTGAAGGCGCCCGTGTACCACCCCTTGCCGTCATAGCAACGCTCGGTGATCTTGCCACCATTGGCCGTGTACACACGGATCGACGGCACTGTCCCCCACGACGTGGCAGCGGTCTGAACGTTCGACATGTTTTATCTCCAGAATGTGATTTCAATATCCATCAAGCAAATGCAGCGAGATTTTCTCGGCATTTACTACGGCCCGGCTTCAGGGCTTCGCTAGCATAAGCAAAGAAAATTCCGGCTGCTGCTGAGAGATAAGAAGCACAGATGGAGAAAAAACTTACTGAACAAATGACCGATTTTTTGCGCCTAACCATTATGTTGAGCGCACCACCAAAATAAACAAAAGGCACCAGATGAGGTGCCTTGAAAATGTCTAATCCAAAATGGCTGCACGCGATGGCATAGACGCCATAGGACGGCTCACTGCACCGCGCCAATAAACGCCGCCAGCTCTGCCGTCTTGGGGCTGGCAAACACGTCTTTGGCCGGCCCGCTTTCATGGATCAGCCCCTGGTGCATGAACACGAGCTGATCGCCCACGTCACGGGCGAAGCGCATCTCGTGCGTGACCATGATCAGCGTCATGCCTTCGGCGGCGAGCTGCTTCACCACGGCCAGCACCTCGTTCACCAGCTCAGGGTCCAGCGCGGAGGTGATCTCGTCGCACAGCAGCACCTTCGGCTGCATGGCCAGCGCCCGCGCAATGGCCACGCGCTGCTGCTGGCCGCCGCTGAGCTGGTCGGGGTAGGCATCGAACTTATCGGCCAGGCCCACCTTGACGAGCATCTGCCGGGCCAGGTCGTTGGCATCGGCCTTCTTCATGCCCTTGACCACCACGGGCGACAGCGCGACGTTTTCGCCCGCCGTGAGGTGCGGAAACAGGTTGAACTGCTGGAACACCATGCCCACGTTCAGGCGCAGCGCGCGCAGTTGCGCGGGCGTGGCCTGCGAGCCCTTGAGCACCGCGTTGTCGACCACGATCTGCCCGTCGTCGATGGCTTCCAGCCCGTTGATGGACCGCAGCAGCGTGCTCTTGCCCGAGCCGCTGCGCCCGATGATGGCGACCACCTGGCCGCTTTCCACGCGCAGGTCCACACCCTTGAGCACATGGTTGTTGCCGTAATGCTTGTGTACGGCGCAGAGATCAACGAGCGGCATAGAGCTTCTTTTCCAGATGAGAGGCGTAAAGAGACAGCGGCCAGCACAGCGCGAAGTACGCAACGGCCACCAGCCCGTAGATGAGGAACGGCTGGAAGGTGGCATTGGCCAGCACCGAACCCAGCTTGGACAGATCTTCAAACCCGATGATGGAGGCCACCGCCGTGCCCTTGACGATCTGCACCGAGAACCCGACCGTGGGCGCAATCGACAGGCGCACCGCCTGCGGCAACACCACGTGCCGCATCTGCTGGAAGTAGCCCATCGCCAGGCTGGAAGACGCTTCCCACTGCCCGCGCGGAATGGCCTCGACACAGCCGCGCCACACCTCGGCCAGATAGGCGCTGGTGTACAGCGTCAGGCCGATGGCGGCGGCCGTCCACGGCGACATCTCGAACCCCGCCATCGATGCACCAAAGAACACGATGAACATCTGCATGAGCAGCGGCGTGTTCTGGAAGAGCTGGATGTATGCCTTGCTCACGCGCTGCAGCGTGGCGTTGCGCCCCACGCGTGCAAACAGCACGACCAGGCCGGCGGTGCCGCCCAGCGCAAAGGCCATGAGCGACAGCATGAGCGTGGCGAGCAGCCCCTCCCCCAGCTTGAGGAGAATGGGCAACAGAGGGATGTCGGCGATCATGCTGCGTCTCCAACGGAGGCTGCTGCGGTGGTGGTGGCAGCGAGCGGTGCAGCAGACGCCGCAGGCGCGCGGCGCCCCACGACAAAGCGCTGCCCGATCCAGGCCAGCAGCTGACGCAGCAACAGCGCCAGCGCAAAGTACAGCGCCGTCACCACCAGGTAGGTTTCAAACGCGCGGAAGTTGCGCGACTGGATGAAGTTGGCGGCAAAGGTCAGGTCCTGCGCGGCAATCTGCGAAACGACCGACGTGCCCAGCATCACGATCACGATCTGGCTGCTGAGCGCCGGCCACACCTTCTGCAGCGCGGGCCGCAGCACCACATGCCGGAAGATGGCCCAGCGGCTCATCGCCAGCGCGTTGGCGGCTTCCAGCTGGCCGCGCGGTGTCTCCTGAATGCCCGCACGCACGATCTCTGTGATGTACGCGCCCAGGTTGACCACCGCCGTGAGCAACGCCGCCTGCCATTCGTTGATCTGCACGCCCAGCGAGGGCAAGCCAAAGAACACGAACATCAACTGCACGAGGAACGGCGTGTTGCGGATGCCCTCCACATACACCTTGAACAGCGCATTGAACGGGGCGATGCGCCAGGCGCGGCACACACCCCCGGCAATGCCGATGGCACCACCCGCCACCGCACCCGCCGCCGTGAGCGCGAGCGTAAATGCCGCACCCTGCGCGAGCTGGCCGCTGTAACTGAAGACAGCGCCAAAGTCGAATTGATAAGCCATGAAGAGGTCCGGCGTACGTGCGTTACGAAGCTGCGTAGAACCTGTTCACGATCCGTAGCGAGCGGCGCGAGGTTGGCCTGAGAAGCGCAGCCGTACGTGGGTACGGCGAGCATCGCAGGGCCAAGATCGGGGCGCGCAGTAGGATCGTGGGCAGGTTCTTACATCTTTGCCGGCAGCGGCATCTTGATCCAGCGCTGCGACAGATCGTTCAGGCGGCCATCCGTCTTCAGCTTGGTGATGATGACGTTCACCTTGTCCAGCAACGCGGGCTCGCCCTTGGCCACACCCACATAGCAAGGCGTGTCTTCCACGGGGAACTTCACATCGAGCTGGCGCAGCTTCGTGCGCTCGTTCACCGCATTGGCGACGATGTTGCCGAGCGTGACGAGTTGCACCTGACCGATCAGGTAGCTCTGTGCGGTGGCGTTGTTGTCTTCATAGCGCTTGATGGTGGCCGAGGCCGGGGCCAGTGCCGACAGCGCCAGATCTTCAGTCGAGCCGCGCGTCACGCCAATCGTCTTGCCGGCCAGATCTGCCGGCGCCTTGATCGACACATCCTTCGGGCCGTACACGCTCTTGGGGAACGGCGCATACGCCTGCGAGAAGTCGATCACCTTGGCGCGCTCGGCGTTCTTACCCAGGCTGGAGATGACGACATCCACCTTGCCCGTGGTGAGGAACGGAATGCGGTTGGTGCTGGTGACGGGCACCAGCTCTGCCTTCACGCCGAGTTCCTTGGCAATGAGGCCGGCCATGTCGATGTCATAGCCCTGCAGCTTCAGGTCCGGACCGAGCGAGCCGAACGGCGGGAAGTCGTTCGGGATGGCCACGCGGATCACGCCGGCTTTCTGGATGTTGGCCAGCGCATCGGCATGGGCCGGACGGCCCGGCAGCAACGCGACGAGCGCGCTGAGCGCCATGACGGCGTGGAAGAACGTGCGGCGCGAAACATGGCGCGACGACTGCAGAGCAAGGGTGCGGATCATTCAAAAACTCCTTCAGGAAATTCAGGAAATCGAGACGAGGCGAAAGGAAACCGGTTCGTGCTGCATGGGTTCGGGCGCGGCGGGCGCGGCGCTCAGGTCGATACCGCTGCGGCGCGCGGCCGACAACAGGTGCTCGCGCATGGCCTCTGCACTGGCGGCGCCATCGCCCGCAGCAACGGCCTGCACGATGGCGTCGTGCTCGTGCGCGGGGTGGTCGTCTGCGCCGTTGCGGGCAAAGGGCAGCCGCAGGCTGTGGCCGATGGCGTGCTCCAACTGGCCCGCCATCGCCATCAACCCCGGGTTGCCGGACAACTGCGCCAGCAGCAGGTGGAAGTGCAAATCCGCCTCTGCCGCGCTCAGCAGATCATTGCGCTCCAGCGCATGCGCCAACTGCTGCTGCAGCCATTGCAGGTGGCGCAGGCCGGCGGCATGCATGCGCGCGGCGGCCAGCGCCGTCCAGCCGGGCTCCAGCACGAGGCGCAGTTCAATCAACTGACGCGGCGACAGCGTGCCCAGCGCCGGCGTGGCAAACGGGCGATGCAGGCGCTCGGGACTGGTCTGCGGGCCGCGCACCACCACACCGCGACTGGGGAGGATGTCCACCAGCCCCAGCGTCTCCAGCACCGTCAGCGCCTCGCGCAACGATGCGCGGCTCACGCCCAGCGTTTCCGCCAACTCACGCTGGGGCGGCAGGCGGCTGCCACTCGGGTAATCGCCGCTCAGGATGCGTTGCTGGAGTGCTTGCGCGACGGAGGATGGAATGCTGTGCATGGGCTGACGTTAGAGGAAGACGCGGTCGTGGTCTGACCGGTCGCCCACTGCTTATGCGAGTTTTGTGCCATGCAGCATCCAGTGGCTTGCTGGGCTGCACCGCGGGCGATTGATTGCCTGGGCGCTGCCCGTGGGCGAGGCGTGCGCTGCCGGATGCGGGCATCAGTCGCTTGGAGTTGGTGCGGGCCGCACCGATTTGGAACGCCCTGCCCCATCCGTCGATACCCCAAGCGCAATAGCGCGAGCCGCAGTGCATTGCGCCGAAGCCGTCTTGCGTGCAGCGCAGGTTTGGTGCGCCCGACCGGCTTGTTCATGGCGCGAAGCCATGGGGATTTTCAAGAACTCTCAACAGCCCCGCCCTTGCCTTGACGCGCGCTGAGGCGACATGGGATACCGCGTCTGCAAAACGGCGCACCCCACTTTCGTAGGGGGTGCCTACCCGCGTAACCCATCCAAAAAAATGAGCCCAGACATGTCGTTGACGACGAGAACAACGCGCGCGCCGCAAGACCCGCATCCACACCTCGCGCGGAGCATGGTGATCGGTTTGCTGAGCCTGGGGCTGGCGGCCTGCGGCGGTGGCGGCGACACGCCAGCAGACTCGTCCACTGCCGCAACGACTGCGCCAGTGGCAACGTCGAGCCCAGGGGCCAGCCCGGCACCAACGCCCGCGCCGACGACTACGCCGACGCCGACAACGCCAGCACCAACTCCAGCTCCCACGCCTGCGCCAACAACATCCACCCCGACGATCACGTGGCTCAACCCCGCATCGATCGCATGGGGCACGGCGCTCAGCACCGCGCAGTTGAACGCCACCGCCAATGTGCCCGGCACCTTCACGTATTCGCCGGCGACCGGGACCAAGCCGGAGGTCGGCACGCAGACCCTGTCGGTGACATTCACGCCGCAGGACACGACCAAATACGCCAGCACCACCACCGTGCGCACGCTGACCGTCAACAAGGCCGAGCCGCCGGTGCGGTGGGACTTGCCTGCTGCCGTGACGCAGGGCTCGGCGCTGACGCCCGCGCAGGTCTCCACCACGCCCTACGCGCTGTATGGCATCGGGGGCACGGTGGACCCGGCGTCTTACACCACCGCCGATGGCGCACCGCTGAGCGCCGCCACCACCAGCACGGCCGGCAGCGTGATCCTGCAGGCGACGTTCGTGCCGCGGGACAGCGCGCACTACCGTACGGCCCTGGTCAGCACGGCGCTCACCATCAAGCCCGCCGCTGCGGCCGCCGCCATCAACTTTGGCAGCGCGAAACAGACCATCCAGGGGTTCGGCGGATCGGCGGCCTGGTACTACAGCAAGATGGCGGACGACCGCCTGAACGCACTGTTCGGCACCAGCCTGACCGACAGCCTTGGGCTGTCCATCCTGCGGCTGCGCATTGCGCCCGCCGAGTGGAACACCACAACGCAGACGGCCGACACCACGCAGTGGACAGCCGAGCTTGAGAACGGCGCCGCCGCCCAGGCACGCGGCGCCCTCGTCTTTGCATCGCCGTGGACGCCGCCGGCGAGCATGAAGATCGTCAACACCACCCGCAGCAACCCGCTCTACAGCGGGCGCCTGGACCCAGCCCGCTACGCCGACTACGCCAAGTACCTGAACAGCTACATCCGCTATGCCGCCACGCGCAACGTGAGGCTCTACGCCGTATCCCTGCAGAACGAACCGGACTGGGACCCGGCGACCTACGAGTCCTGCCTCTGGAGCCCCGACGAAATGCGCGCCTGGACTGCCGCACAAGGCGCGGCAGCCGTGGCCGGCACCACGACCAAGCTGATGGCACCGGAATCGTTCTACTTTTCTCAGGCCACGGCGGACACGCTGCTGGGCGATGCCAATGCGGCCGCCAACGTCTCGATCATTGGCGGCCACCTGTACGGCGGCGTGCCCGCGTATCCGGCGTCAGCCCGGAGGCTGGGCAAGGACGTCTGGATGACCGAACACTTCCTGGACTCCGTCAACAAGGCTGACAACAAGACGTCTTGGCAGACGAGCATTGACGATGCGATTGCCATTGCAAAGGAGATCCACGACGGCTTTACGCTGGGGCAGTACAACGCGTACGTCTACTGGTGGCTGGTCAACTCCAACGACGCCCAACCCACCGGCCTGATCGGCTCCGACAACAAGCCCACCTACTTTGGCATTGGCCTGAAGCACTTTGCGTACTTCATCCGCCCGGGCTACGTGCGCTACGACACGACAACGCTGCCGCAGAAGGGCGTGCGTGTTTCTGCGTTCGGCACGCCTGCGGGCGCCGCCGACAACAAGGCCGTGGTGGTGCTGGTGAACGAGAACGCCACGGACGTGACCCTGACGACGTCGATCAACCCCGCAGGGCGCACGGTGACCAGCCTGACCCCGTACCGGACGACGGCGACTGCCACGTTTGAGCAGCAGGCGCCGGTGGGGGTGAGTGGGAATACGTTTACGGTGACGCTGCCGGCGAAGAGCATTACTACGTTGGTGAACTAGGGCTCTTGAAGGGACGGGGGTTCGCTTGGCGCCCGCATAGGGCAGTCTGCTGGCAGACCCTGGCGTCCGGTGTAGCGCCCACCTGCCCATATGCCGAAGGCGGTGCGGCGACGCTATATTGCTCACCACGAACGTGACATCCGACTCAGGCGCATGGCAACGACTCCGACCTTCTACCCTTACAGCCCAGAGCCGCATCGAGGCATCGCACAGTCAGCGCCCGTCGCGCTGGATGTCATCAAACTGGCAATCGACGCCGAAGAGGCGCGAGCGTGGTTCTTTGAAACGCATGCATGCCAACGGCTGCGGGAATTGTTTCCGGCTGCCATCGCGTTTTTGATTGAGGATGACTACCCGGGCGAGAAGCACAAGGCGTCGATCGAGCAGGAGCTGGCACCGGCTACGGTGACTTGGTTCCCTGGGTATCGGATCGATGGGCGTCACGGGCGTTAGCCCATCGCACGCGCCTGAGAATGCTGGGCAGCGACGCGGTAGCTGTTGCAGCCGGCCGCGTCTACGCAAGAACGAAATCGTGATTGCGTTGTGCAGCTTTGCCCCGAGGCTATCTCTCTGAGTCGGCGGGGTCGACCTCCTGCAGTTCCAAAACGATCGGTCGATACCGGGAAAAGGCCCAGAGACAGTCGAATGTCTCGAGTGAAGTACAGCAACCCTTGAGCACCTTCATCAATCCCCTGGCTTTCTAGCGCGCATTCGCTGAGGTCAACAGTTCTTTAGAAACATCACCGGTCTTCAGAAACTCGTTAGCCCTGTCCATCGTTATTCAGTCTCTGTGGCGCAGCCCTGTTGGCATCGCTATCCGGAGTACCGTTCGCGCAGCGGTGCGATCACTGAATCCAATTTTTCATATGAATCAATGCGATCGCTGTCAACATGAAAAAACCAAGCACGGCGCCGCACCACATAACTACACTCCGCAAGATGCGATACTTGTAATCTAGGTTGCGAAGTGCCCAAGCCCATGTGACTACCAAAAGGGGGACTAATCCAATAATTCCAGACACCACCCT
Source organism: Ralstonia sp. VS2407 (assembly GCF_052950655.1). Taxonomy (NCBI): domain Bacteria; kingdom Pseudomonadati; phylum Pseudomonadota; class Betaproteobacteria; order Burkholderiales; family Burkholderiaceae; genus Ralstonia; species Ralstonia sp. VS2407. The sequence goes on along the minus strand of NZ_JBRFVG010000005.1, from coordinate 239,565 downwards.
CGCTGCGCCCGCTTGAACATAATTACGCATAAATAGCGCCCAAACCGTGAAGCAGGTGAAGCCGCCAACAAAGGCGAACATCCAGACAAAGAAAGCAACAATGCGTCCTATGCGACTTTTTTCGCCTGAATAATCGGTCATGGATTTTTAAATTAGAATTGAGGACTTCGTCGAACTCATTCGTCTGGGGCCGTGGCCAAAAGTTGAATGCGCCCAGTCGAGTGCCATAGTTGGGTATGAAGTATTGCGTTGCCCCGCCAGCCCCGGGTTTCCATGAAACGCGGCCTGCGCGATCAAGACGCCCCACATGCGGGCGAGGCTCTGGAGATTTCGTTGTCATAGCACTCCCCCGTAAAGCGATAGCTCTTTTTAATCATGCAACGCTCCCAGTTGTAGAAGCGCCGCGCATATGCGGAATTTTCCCTTTCCCTTGGCCGCCGTTCTTCATTGATTTTCTCTTGACTGAATCCCGGCGCGTGGCTTCCGCTCCCGCCACCGCAACTAGCGGAGTCCTGATCTCGTGAGTCCGGCGTCATATCAGGCTTATCCCATTTTTCGATATAGGGCTTAATGTTTTTTCCTGCGGATGGATCTCCATTCATCCAAAAGCCACCGATGCCACAGCCAGACAATAGAGCGGAAGAAACAAGAATACACACGGCAAATTTTTGATTTCTCATCGTGCAGCCTTAAGCAGGATTGAGATTGCACCCCATACAGGTGATGGCAACTGCTCTGACATGGCAAACGGTGCAGAGATAGGGATCGCTACCATCGTCCACGTTTCGTGGAACATCTTTTCCGCATCGGCTCGCCCGCGTGCAGCATTACAGGCCACTCAGCTTGCCCCCGATCAGATCGTGCGTATCTGCACACGACTCAATGAGCTTGTCTTGCCAGCTTCCGGCCTCATAAGGCCTGCCGAACAGCGCGCCCTCCACACCTTGAATATGCTGCTCGATTTGTTGCGACTATCGCTCCCTATGCAGTGGACAACCGCAACTGATTGATAACTAGTCGATGACGCTGGACGCTAAAACTCCACGCCAACCTGCGCCATCACTGCCGGCTGTTGGCTGCGGAAGCCCGCCGGTTGGTACAGCGGCCAACCAAACGAGACGTCGTAGTTGAAGGCCATGTAGGGCCCGGAGGGCACGCGGCCGCGCACACCAACCACGGCGCCCACCAACTTGTCGCCAAGCAGGAATTCCGCGCTGGGGCCATGCACCTTGCCCATGTCGACGCCGGCATAGACGGCTTGGCCGGCCACGCGCCATGCCAGCTCGTTGCGCCAGAACCATCCGTCCTCAGCCGCCAGCGTCAATTGACCGTCAAAACCACGCACGGTGTAGCGGTTACCGATGGTGAAGTAGTCACTGGGCAGCACACGCGTGCGAGCGTGCTGGATAGACCAGTTGCTCGTGTACTCGAACACTTGGCTGGCCACCTTGAACGGCCAATACAGGCTCGCGTTGGCCGTTTCAACTTGTGAGCGCCCGCCGTAGCCAGGGTCACCGACCACCACGCCCGGCACATTGGAATGGTCGGGCAGCGTCTCTCGCCACGCCACGCCGCCGTCGAGCACCAACGGGCCAAGATAGTGGCGGTGCGACATGGAAGCCTCATAGCCGACCACGTCACGGCGCTGGACCGCAATCTCGGTGTCTTCCAAGTAGTTGCGGTTGATTTTGCGGAAGAGCTTGAACTGGGCGCCGGTGCGCGACGTCGCATCGCGATGCAGCACGCCGCTGATGCCAGCATTCACCTCTGAGCTAGTGCCGCTGTAGACAATGGGTTCTTCGAAACCCGCCACCGTCTGGTTGTAGCGCGAGCGGTTGGCGCCGACGAAGAGAGTGGCATAGCCGACCGGCACGCTCCAGTTGATGGAATAGGAGCGCGTGCCTGCTGTGGTCGAACCTCGGTCTGTATTGGACGACGCTGAAATCGATAGTTGATCGTAGAGGTGCAGCGGCGAGTCGATGACCAGCGAGCCGCTCATCTGGTACTTGCCGGTCGACTTCAGGCCCGTGTTGTCCGCTGAGAGCGACGCGTGCCAGCGCTTGTCAGTACCCGGCTTGAGCACGATGTCGGATTCACCAACACGCTCGCCAGGAACGATGTCAAAGCTCGTCTGCGACTGGCCCGGCAGGCGTCGAATGCTTTCCAGCGCCTGGTCCAAGTCGCGCTGGTTCAGCAAGTCTCCGGGGCCGGCAAGCAACACCATCCGCGCCCAACCGATGTTGTCATCCGACGCATTGCGGATGGCACCAATGTGCCCTGCCAACACCTTGAGTTGCAACGTACCGCCGGCCAAATTCTGCTTCGGGATAAGCACTCGCGAAGTGACATAGCCCCGCTCAATCAGGGCGTTGTTCGCCTGCAGTTCGATCGCCTCCAGCCCCTGCTTGCCAACACACTGGCCATTGACGGGCTTGAGCAGGTCGGGCAACCACCAGAAGACGTTGTCCTCCAGCGTGATGCCGTTGATTTGGAAGCATGGCGTTTCCTTCGGCAGCGCCGATAGAGAGATTGCCTGCGCGGGCGCGGGTGGCGTGAAAACATCCGGGCGGGCGTTGGCACGCTCGCGAGCTTGCTCAGCCTGTTGCTCCTGCAGGCGTTGGACTTCGGGACCAGGGCCGGTGAGGGGCTGGGCTGCGACCTGCGCAAGCGCAATCGAACTCAGCGAGCCGACGAACAGGACGGCAGCGCGGGAAACGGCAGACAGCATGATGTGGACGCGTTGAAAGAGAAAATGCCCCAATGAGTGCGGCTTCGTGCGGAGCAAGGAATAGCAGCAATGCCGACCGTTGCCGCCGCACGAAGCTGTCTAGCGAGGTCTTTACTGTGCGGGCGCCACGGTCGCGGAAAGCGAACCCGCGCTGCCCAGAATCGGCGCGGGTACGGATGTCTTCACCAAGCCAACACCCGGGGCGAACCATGTCGCCCCCGTTACGACGCTGTCAATGTCGAACGGCAGGCCAACAGTACTGAAGTTGGACCGGCGCACGGTGACATTAAGCTTGCATGCCTGCGCATACGTTGTGCTACCTACCGTGACGTCTTCGCGGCCGGCGTAGGTAATGGTCAACTCCTTCATATACCGCGGCGAGAAGGATGACGGTAGCGGATCGGTGCCGCCAGCACGTTGCTCGAGCATCAGCAGCGTGACGGGCGTGTTCAACTGGAAGTCGGACACCGTTGGGACTGTGGTGATCAGGCCCGGATAGGTCAGCCCCTGCGAGAAGTTGAAGGTCGCCACGCGGCCGAGCACAGCGTTACGCAGCTGCTCCAGCGTCATCCGCGTATAGGTGTAGGCATAGCGATACGACGGGTCGGTATCGCCAGCGGACGGAAAGCTCACAGCCCCTGCTGGCAGGAACGAGGCGCCTGGCAGCATGTAAAGGGTGTGGTGCTCGTCGCTGCCGGTCACTTGATCGATGCGGTTGCGCTCGTCCAGCGCAGGGTAAGACTGGCCCTCGAACGTTTGCGTACCCAGCCCGGTCAGCGTGGCAATCTCAACCTGGACGGGGATCGTCGAGGTTGCTGTCACGGTCGCGGTCTTCCCCGTAGCGGGGATCACGAAGCAAGAGGCATCGGACGTGGTCGCAGAGCCTTGCGAAGTCGCGCTGCTGGCGGTGCTGCCGTCGTCTCCACCGCCGCCGCAGGCGACGGTCATTGCTGCTGCTGCAGCTGTCAACAGGTAGGTTCGGAATTTCTCTTGCATCTTTTCAGTTCCTTTAGAAATGCTTCGCCCGGCGCTGCGCTCGTTTATCGGGAGCGGGCGCCGATGCAAATGGATACGGGGTCGGTAAGATTTTGGCCGGTTGGCTTCTCGTTCCAAACGGCCAGTGGCAACCAAGGGCTTGCGTCAGTCGTGTGGCCGTCAACAAGCCCTCAAGATGCGGGACATTTCGGCGCACGTTCCAGTGGAACGGATTCGTCCGTACCCCTGTCGTCAATTCGGTTGACGGCGACCCAGCAGCGCTTGTTGCCGTATTGCACGAAGATGTCGTAGTCCTTGCCCGGTTCCGGCACGAACGTGACCGCGGGTGGCGTGCAATACGAGGCCAACATCGTGACGGTGAACGGCTTCGCTGCGGGGACCACATATTCCTTGATGAAGTCCTTGAACTCCAAACCTTCCACGCGCATGTTGGGGCGCGGGCTTTCGGGCATGCCAATCGTCACGCTGCGGGACGAGTATTTCCAAGCGGCCCAAAAACCGTCGATGACGCTCACGCGCTTGTCGTCTTGGGTATAGACCTCTTTGTAGCAGCCCTCGCCCGGACGGAACGATGCGCCGGCGCCACCGTTACTCGACAGAAAACGGACGCGGGCGGAGATGGCTGGGTCGTAGGTTGGGTTCTCGACCGTGACATCGTGAGTCGGCTGCGGGAGAACGGTGCAGGCGGTGGTGAGGAATGCCGCCGCGATGGAAAGAGTGTTCTTCTTATTCATTTGCGTTGAGATGCAGAGAAAGTCGACGGCCAGTCAGGCACTGTACAAGCTAGCTCCCCCGTACGTGAGAGTATTGGGCATGTGCCTCTCCCAAATTGTCATACTTGAACAGCGGGCTCTCCGTGTTTGCAAAGTACCAACGGTAATCGTCGTGGACCGGCGGAACTACTTCGCCACGGTCAAGAGCCCGCAGACGGAACACCATCTCTGCGTCTGCGTCCGTCGCGGCATAGCTCACTAACAGAATGCGAAGCAGACGAGCTTGGTGCCGTAACTGCTCGATTTTTTCATGACACTTAGCGCATTTTGGTAGCAGTGCCGTTTAGAACCGCCATTCCACAATAACGACCCTTTAGGTCCTACGGCCCGTCTTTCTTGTGGACACTGGAGCGGAGCAAAAAAACACAAAATACCGCAAACAAACCTCCCCCAACAGATATGCACACAGCAACCGGCGTAAACGACTTCCTCAACGACGCAATCCAGCCAAAATCGGAAGCAAGTCCGAAGACGAGATAAAGATGAATCCCGATCGTCGCGAGAAAAAAAACGAACCAGTAGCTATATTTCCTCATCCACTGGAAAAGTGGGGGAGAGATAATCCCACTGAGTATTCCGCGCACAATGTCGTCAATCATAATTGACCTCTTATTGTCCAGCCCTTGATTGATTTACGGCGCCTTGGGCCGCTCTGCCGGCCGTTTGCCCTAAGAAAATACCATTCACTCGAATAACGGCACCAGGAACGGTGGCAAGGTTAGCGATACCGTTGGGCACGCCCGCCCAACCAAACATCGATGTTGCGAACATGCTGTTTAGCGCGCCCACTGAAGCGGCGGCACCAAAGCCTGCAAAAGAGAAACGATTCTCAAAGTTGCTCCCAAAGTCACCGCCCCTGCGGGCCATATCAAAATATGCTCCCACGGCGCTACTTAGAGTAAACGAACCCCCAGAAATAACCGCCCCTGTCGCTGCCGCTGACGTTAGAGAGTATCCCGCCTGGGCCGCCTTGTAAGCCGCCAGGGCGTCTGCCCCAAAGGCCGTGACAGTAGCCGGGCCGATAGCTGCCACAGCTAGGCCGCCCGTGATCACGGCTGCGGCGCCGAGTCCAACCGCCGGGTTTCCAACCGCTCCGGGCAACGCTCGTTGTTCCGGCGTAAGCGGCCCGCCAAGAGGCCCGTGATCGGCACGTTCGGACGCTGTCGCGGAAAAGAGATTGCCAGCGTTCTGGCTGATAAAAGCAACGGCGTACTTATCGCCGCCCGGCCCCTTGCTCGCCAAGTCATCAACCAAGCGATAACCGTTGGCCAGCAGCATGTTTTCGGCTTGGTCGGATGTGAGTGCCTTCCCGGTGGTTTTTTCGTAGAAGTCAGCGAATCGCTTCGCATTATCCTGGGCCCACTTGCGCTCATCGGGGTGCAACTGTCGATTGAACCGGTCCACGTTGTAGCCAGAGAACGCCCCAGCATTGCCACCGACAGCACCGCCGATTGTGGTCGCCAAGGCGTTGGACACAATGTTGCCCAGCGCCTCATCCACGTTTTTGTTGCCGGTCGGGCTAGAGCCGGCAATTGCGCTCGACAACTCATTGAGCTTGCCCGCCGCTAGTGAACTCAACCCTGCGCCCGCTCCGGCAGCGAGCGCATTGCCTCCGCCCAGCCCGGCCACGGCAGCAGCGCCTGCCGCTTGCATACCGGCACGAGTCAGGCCTCCTTCCTTCCACCCGTTGATATCCGCCTTGGCCGCATCGATTGCTGCCTGATTCGCATCAGATGGGTCTTGTAGATAGGCCAACCGAGCGGCGTCCAGACGTCCTTCAGCCTCCCGCTTCTTACCGTCAGCGTAGTCCCCGATGCGCTGCGCCACTGCCTGGCCCGCCGCCTGTGCGGCCGACATCATGTCAGCCTGGTTATTCAGCACGTTCTGAAGGTCCGGCGTCTTGCTGACCGTACCGTTGGTGTTGGTCGTATCGCGGCTCAGGCTGGCCACATCCTGCTTTTGGTTCGCCTTATCAGTAATGGTGATCGTGCCCTGCGAGATAGCGCTGCGGGTCGTGGCGCTCTCGCTGCCGCTGTCGTTCTGGCTGAGCATCGGCGCACCACCGCCGACGTTCCTGCTCTTCGTCTCTCCGGGCTTCTTGTAGTTGTCGCCCCCGTTGCCAAGCGAGCCGCTCAGGCTGAAACCGCCGCTGGACGCACTGTAGTCCGAATGGTTTTGGATGTCCGAGAAGGTCAGCGTGCCTGTCGTCAGCTGATTCTTTTCGGGCGTTGCCGTGCTGGCAATGACGGCACCCTTGAGGTCCGTATTGCCCTTGACGTTGATGTCGAACCCGCCTGCACCCGCCTGGATACCAGATTGCTCGTTGACGCCGGCGTAGTTGCCATTTGCATTACCGCTGCTGTGGCTAAAGTTTGCGCTACCGCCGCCCATGCTCGCGCTAAAGCCACCGCTTGTGCTCTCTTGATGCGACGTGCTGTGGCTGGTGTCCTGTGTGCTGGCGACATTCAAGTTGCCGCCAATGTCGGCCAGCACCTTGTTGGCATTGACGTTGGCACCCACGATGTTGGTGTCACCACCACTGACGATGGTGACGGTGTCGCTCGCGTTGATGTGGGTGTTGTTCTGCGTCTGTGCATCCGAGTTCGCATCACCATGCGCCTTCGACATCGAGGCCGACACACCAAAGCCGCCCGTACCGTACGAGACACCAAAGCTTGCGCTCTTGGACTCGTTCGTGCTGCGCGTGCTGTCCGTGTCCGTACTGTTCCTCAGGTTGACCTGATTGTTGGTCTGCAGCAGCACATTCTTCGCGTTGACATCGGAGCCGACGATGTTGACGTTGCCGCTGCCCGGCGTGCCATCACCAGTCGCAACGAATGCCGCCGTGCCACCCGCCGTGATGTTGCTGCCGTTGTGCTGGGTGCTGTCTTCGGTCTGGGTGGTCTTGCTCGACTGCGAGCCCCAGCTCAACTCAATCTTGGCTTCCGGCTTGGTCGCCATGGCACCGGCCGTCGCGCCGAGGTCTGCAACCGCGCTGGCGGCGGCAATCCCATGCAGTGCCGCTGCCCGCTTGTCCTGACTATTGCCCGCCGCTTCGGCCTGCTGCTGGACATTCTGGATAGCGTCCAGAATCGGCGACTTCACTGCGAGTGTGAAACCAGAGCTCTTCGTTTCGTGGGTGTTGTCGTGATGGCGGTCGGTGGTCGAAGCGTCGATGGTCACGTTCTGCGCGATGCCGGTCACGTTCTGGCCAGCCACGACATCAGAGCCCGTGATATGCAGGTCCTTGCCGGCCTGCATGTGCACGCTGCCGTCCGTGCTACCAATCAGGCTGCCTTGCGAGCCTCGCACCGTATCGTTGCTGGTGTCGGTGACTTGGTTGGTACCGTACGAGATGCCTGCGCCGGCGCTACCCAGACCGCTCTTCTTGACGTCCTTGAAGTGCGATTCGTTGGTAGCGGTATCTGCCGTCGTAATCGTGAGGTTGTTGCCGGCAGCCAGATTCACGTCGCCCGTGCCGGCAATAGTGGCGGCCCTTGCCGTCAGGTCACGGCCCGCCGCCACGGTCACCGTATCGCCAGACAGCGTGGTGCCGACTGCATTGGTCTGACCTGCCGAGTCGATGGTGTGCGTGGTCTTCGTTGAGAGGAAACCCTTCTCTGACTGATAGTGCTCGTCGCGCACGTCCTGATGGCTCTGGCCCGCGTTGAGGTTCACATCGCGCCCGGCAGCCACCTGAATACCGCCCGTCGCGTTTGCATACGCGGCCGTGGCATTCACATCTTGGCCCGCACCAATGGCGAGGTTGCCACCGGTCTGAATTTGCGTGCCAGCATCCGCATACGACGAACGGTCCGAACGATTCTTGTCGCCCCAGACGATGTGCTCCTCATTCGACTGCCGCACCGCAGTCAGGTTGACATCTCGGTTGGCGGTGATGGTGGCATTGCCTGTCGTATTGATGGCAACCGCCGCCAGGTTGGCATCACGACCGGCCTGGATGGACAGCGCACCGGCATCGATGCTCGCCACCTGGTTGATGTTCGTGCCCGTGGTCGTGATGTTCTTTGTTTGGACCGTCGTGCTGGTCAGATTCACGTCACGGCCGGCAGACAGCAACACCTGGTCGCCCTGGATATGGCCGCCGAGGTTGTTGATGTCCTGCGTGGCCTGCGCCAACAGCGTGCTGCCTGCCAGCGTGCCGGTGTTGACGATATTGTCGGCCGTGACCACCGTTACGTTGCGGCTGGCGATGGTGCCGCTGTTCGTCGCGTCACCCTTGGCGTTGAAGCTGACGTTGTTACCCGCCATCAACGTACCGCCGCCCGTGATGTCGGTGTCCTTGGCGCGCAGGTAGACCTGTGGCACCAGCACCTCCTGCTTGCTGCCATCCGCCAGCGTCACGGTCTGCTTGACCATCCAGACGATGTCGCTGGTGAGCTGTGCCATCTGGGCTTCGGTCAGCGCCGTGCCAACGTTCAAGCCGAATGCCTTGCCTGCAGCGGTACCGTTGGCCAGCAGTGCCTTGTACTCGTCTTCGTTGTTGGTGTAGTCGCCAATGAAGCGCTGCCCCGTGGCCCGAACGATTTGCTGCTGAATCAGTTGCTGCTCGTAGAAGCCATCGCCAATGCGCTTGAGCGTGGCGCCCGGGTCATTGCGGAACTGCGACAGCATGGTGTCGCTCGATGTCCACTGGCGGAAGTTGGTAAAGCGCGGGTCGGTTTCGACCAGCACGCTGCTACCCGGGTCGCTGATGATGCGGTACAGGGCATTGTTCGGCAGCGTCAGGTTCGGCACCACCGTGCGGATGACCACGTTGCCGGGCAGCGTCACAGAGGTCGTCGCGGCACTGATGGAGCCGGCGGCGGGTGTGGCAACCGACGATGTCTGGATACGCAGGATGCCGCTATTCGGCACCGTCACCGAGGCAGCTCCGGGCTGAATCGGATCGGTTGCAATGGTCATGTGGTCGGCAACGCTCGTGCCATTGCCGTTGCCAACGCCCGCCTTGGTCGTCACCGCAACGGACTTAACCGTGGGCTGGCTGTTCGGGCCCGTGCCGTTGGTTGGGCTCACATCCAGCTGGTAGTTGGTCTGGATGGTCTGCCCCTGCCAGGGGCTGGTGTTGTAGGCCCGAGTATCGCCGCTGAATGCGCCGCCGGATTCGACATAGGTGTACGACGCCGTACCCGTGGTGGTGACGGACTGCGTACCGGTCATGCCCACGTTGTTCGGACGTGTGCCAATCACGTTGCTGCCGGTCAGGTCACCGCCCGCCACGATTTGGCTGGCCACGTTGTTCACCACGCCGGCATTCAACGTCATGTTGCCGCCAGACGTAATCATCCCGGGGTCGCTCTGCGTGACCACCGTACGGGTCACTTGCTGCGTGCCGTCGTAGATGGTGAAGGCGTCCACCTCGCGACCGCGCACGTTTGAGTTGAATGCGTTGATGGCGTCGTTTAGCGCCTGGTATTGCGTGACGGCGTTGTCATGCCGCTGCTGCCATGCGGCCAGGTCGGCTTGGTACTGCGGGTACTGGCTGGGTTGATAATTGCTCGGATCCGGCTGCGTGCCGATTTCTTGCGGCGCCGCAATACCGAACACACCCCAGATGGCGTCCGTGGTTTTGTAAAGAAACTGCTCCGGGTAGCTCGACACCTCGCAGCTATCCTGCCAGCACGGCCTCTCCGGAATATAGGCAGTGCCGACGCCGCCTCCGCCCAAACCATTGCTGTAGGTGAACGGCGGGCCATAGCGCTCGAACGGATACTGCGACGACGGCAGCAACAGTACCTTGTAGTCGTCATCACCCAGCCATTGCCAGTTGTCACCTGTGGCCGAGCCACCGTTGTTCTTATGGAATAGACGCACCGTGCTCGGGTCGATGTCCTGCGTCGAGCCATTCAGCCGATACGACACGACATGCGTGCCAGGCGACGTCTGGTCTGCCGTCGCAAAGTGATTGTTCTGGTTATTGATCTGGCTGGCGGCGATGGTCAGGTTGCCATCGGCGTTGATGGTGGCCGAGCCATTGGTCACATTCTGAGCCGAACCGGTCGCATGATTGTTGGCATCGAGTGCACCACCAACACGCATGTTGCCAATCGCATAGATCAGCGCGTGCTCCTGGTTGTTGAGCGTCTGCACACCCAGGTCCATGTCGCCACGGCTGGCGATGACACCCGCGACACCATTACCGTTGACGGTGTTTGTCAGCGTGTTGGCCGCAATCGCAACTGAATCCCCATACAGGCGGCCCGTGTTGACGACGTTGTTCGCGCGGATGACAGTCGCACCGCCATCGATAAGACCATCGTTGGACAGCGTGCCCTGCGCGGTCAGCGTGTTCGATACCGTACCAATCAGCTGGCCGGTCTGCGTGTTGGTGATGTTGTTGGCCGACACTGCCAGATTGCGGCCAGCGGACATCGTGCCCGAGTTGGTGACGTTACCCGTGGTCGTCACCAAGACGTCTTGCCCGGCGGCCAGCGTGCCGCTGTTGTTGTAGTCCGACTGCAGGTTCAGAGAGACGCTGCCTTGCGACTGCACGGTACCGTCACCGCTCATCCGGCCGGCAGTCACGCCAACGCTCTTGGTGCCGTTCAGATTGCCCTGGGTGTTGGTCAGCGCAGCGGTCGCCTTGGCACCCACTGTGCCTGCCGACTGAATCGAGCCCTGCGTATTGTTGATGGACGGCGCCGTGAGCTGCGTGCTCAGGTCCGAACGGATGGCACCGGCTGTGTTGTCGAGCGACGTCGTGGCGGTGAGCGCCACATTTGCACCCTCCATGCCGGTCGTGGCCGTATTGGTGTTCTTGTTGAGCAGGTTGGCACCGGACACGGTCAGCGTGCCACCGGAATGCATCAGGCCGGCGGAGTTGTCGACCGTCGTGCCATTCACCGTCACATCGCTGTTGGAAGCGACTTGGCCGCCGACGTTGGTGAGCGTGCCGGTATTGACCGTGAGCGCACCGTTGGAAACCAGCTTGCCTTGGTCATTGGTCAAGGTCTGGCTTTGCACGGCCAGCGTGGTGTTCGACGAAATCGTGCCTTGCTGGTTCGTCAGCGTGTTGGCGTTGACCGAGACCGCGTTGCCAATCATCGCGCCTTTGGTATTGGCCAGCGATTGGCTGTGGATGTTCAGCGTCGTGCCCGCCTGCATCACGCCGCCGTTGGCATTCGTGATGGCACCCGCCGTTGCATCGAGCGCGACCGTGGAGGCGATGGCGCCGCCGGTGTTATCCAGCGCTCCAGTGCCAGTGTTGACGGTCAGGTTGCGACCAGACACCGTGCCGCCCTGATTACCCAGGCTTGCCGCCTGAAGCTGAATGTCTTGCGTGGCGAGGAGCTTGCCGCCGGCATTGGCGACGTTGCCGGCGCTGGTGAGGGTCAGCCCACCTTGGCCTGAGCCGACGATGCCACCAGCGGTGTTGTCCAAGCTGGCTACCGTGGCGTGCACATCGTCAGTCGCGGCCAGCGTGCCGCCCTGATTGGTGACCGCGCCAGCGGTCAACTGCAACGAATTGGCGGCGGAGACCTTGCCCGCCGTGTTGTCGAGTGCGCCCGCGCTCGTGTTGAGGGTGACGTTCCGACCCGAGACCGTACCAGCCTGGTTGCCCATGCTGGCTGCCGCAAGCGTGGCGTCTTGGGCTGCCAGCAGCTTGCCACCCGCGTTGCTGATGTTGCCCGTGCTGGTTACGGTCAGGGCACCAGCGCTGGAACCCAGAACACCGGAAGCGTTATCCAGGCTCGCCACATTTGCGGTGACATTGCCTGCACCGGCCAGCGTGCCAAGTTGGTTCACCAAGCTGCCGGCGGTCACATTGGCCGTGCCGGAGGCCGACACCGTACCGCTGGTGTTATCGACCGCCCCCGACCCGGTGTTGACCGTGAGATTGCGCGCGGAGATGGTGCCAGCTTGGTTGCCCAGGGATGCCGCATTGAGCGTTGCATCCTGGCCGGCAATGAGCTTGCCGTTTGCGTTGGTGATGTTGCCGGTGCTGTCGACGACGAGGTTGTTGCCGCTGGAGCCGAGTGCGCCGCCGGTGTTGTCCACGTTCGCCACCTTGGCGGACATGTCCCCGGCAGAAGCAAGCGTGCCGCCCCGGTTGACGAGGCTGCCGGCCGTCAAGTCCGCCGTGCCGGAGGCGGAGACCTGCCCATTGGTGTTGTCGACCGTGCCAGCGCCTGTGTGCACCGACAGGTTGCGTGCCGAAATGGCGCCACCTTGGTTGCTCAAGCTGGCGGCGTTGAATGTGGCGTCTTGTGCGGCAATTAGCTTGCCATTCGTGCTCGTGATGGCACCGCTGCTGTCGAGCGTCAGATTGCCGGTGCTCGAACCAAGCACGCCCGAGGTGTTGTCCAGGCTCGCGACGGTGGCGTGCACATTGCCGTTGGCGGCGAGTGTGCCGCCCTGGTTGACCAGGTTCCCCGCTTGAACGTTTGCCACGCCCGATGCTGAAACCGTGCCATTGGTGTTGTCGATGGCCCCCGTTCCGGAGTTGAGTTGCAGATTGCGGCCCGACACGGTGCCCGCCTGATTGCCAATTGCTGCGGCATTCAGGGTGACATCCTGCGCGGCGATGAGCTTGCCGCCGTTGGCGTTGGCCACCGACCCTGTGCTGTTGACGGTCAGGTTGCCGGTATTGGAACCCAGCGCACCGCCGGTGTTGTCCACGCTGGAGACCGTCGCAGTCACATCGCCGGTAGCGGCGAGCGTGCCGCCATGGTTGACGAGGTTGCCGCCCTGGATGTTGGCCGTGCCCGAAGCGGCCATCGAGCCGCCCGTGTTGTCGATGGCGCCCGCGCCCGTATTGAGCGAAAGATCGCGCGCTGAAATTGCGCCGGCCTGGTTGCCAAGGCTCGTGCTCGCAAGCGTCACATCTTGCGCAGCGACCAACTTGCCGCCTGCGTTCGTGATGGCGCCACTGCTGTTGACATTCAACGTGCCGCTGCTGGAGCCGAGCACACCCGAGGTGTTGTCCAGGCTGGCCACATGGGCAGACACGTTGCCCGCTGCTGCAAGCGTGCCACCCTGGTTGACGAGACTACCGGCCGTGATGTTTGCCGTGCCCGCAGCGGAAACCGTACCCCCGCTGTTGTCGACTGCACCAGTCCCGGTGTTCAGGGAGAGGTTCTGGGCCGACACCGTGCCACCTTGGTTGCCCAAGCTGCCGCCGGTGATGGAGACATCTTGCCCAGCAACCAGTTTGCCCTTGGCATTGGTGATGTCACCCGTACCGTTGATAGTGAGGCTGCCGCTATTGGAGCCGAGTGCACCGGAGGTGTTGTCGAGCGAACCGGTGGTGATGCTCGTGTTGCCGTTTGAAGCCAGCAGACCACTCTGATTGACGACCCGCTGAGCGCCGACCTGCAGCGTGCCGTTCGACGACAGGCTGCCCGCCGTGTTGTCCAACGTGCCGCCGGCCTGGACGGCCACGCTGCCGCCCGAGATGGTCGCGCTACGTGTAGCCACATCGCCCGTGGCCGACAGCGAGACCGTACCTTGCGTCGCCACGTTGCCGTTGCTCGCGTCAATGCTCGCTCCGGTTACGCCGATGCTCTGGCCGGCCAGCAGATTGCCACTATTGCGCACTGCGCCCGTTGCGTTCAATGCCACGGCGCCCGGCTTCGTGACATTGCCGTTCGTATCGACGCCCGCGCCGATCGTGCCGCTGTTGGCGATTTGCGGCCCGCTGATGGTTGCGTTGCCGCCGGCAACCACGGTGCCGCTGTTGTTCGTGCTGCCGGACACCGTCACGTTGCCAGGGCTGGTGATGACGCCTTGGTTGCTGACATTGGGCGCAGCAATGCTGGCATCCGCCGCGCTCTGCACTCGGCCGGTCGGCGTGATGGTGACATCGCCGTTGGCAGCCAGACTCAGGCTGCCGGTGAGTGCGGCCAAGTTGCCGCCGATGTTGACGCCCAGCCCTTGCTCGGTGCCAATCAGCCGCGTGGCGCCGCCACCGTACATGCTGCCCAGTTGGCCGACGTCGATCGCGACCTGCGGCGCCGGGCCAACGCTTGCAATTGCCGTGGGCGTGACGCTGCCGTAGTCGACGCTATTGGCACCTGCCACCGCATTGAGACGTTCCGCCCAGACCTGGCCATTGATGGCCATCGCACGGGACAGCAAATCGAGCTGCGCGCCGCGTGCATCGAGGCCCGCGCCGTTGACCGTGATTTGCCCTTGCTGGACCGAGATGCTGGAGATGTTGCCCAGCGCATCGAAGTTCGGCGTGCCGGTGGTGAGCGTGACCCGCGGTGCCTGGATGAACGAACAGCCTGCGCAGGTGATGCCCGCCGGGTTAGCGACGATGAGGCTGGCTTGGTTGCCTGCGATTTCCGTGGGGCCCGCAAGCACCGATGGATTGCCGCTGGTCACCTGGTTCAGGATGACACGCGCCGCGCTATTGCCGAGGAACGGGTTGCCCTGCACCCAGCCGGCGATTTGCGTCTGGGAGTTCTGGCCGCTGTTGTTGAGCACAACGCCAGCTTGGCCGACGTTGTAGTTCGTGAACGAATTGGAGCTGACGCCGCCAGCCGATGGCGCATTGATGTTCACCACAGGCGTGCCGTTTGCCGCAACCCCCACCACTGGGTGGGGACCAGGAACATTGCGGTCCGGTGTCAGTGATTGCGCGTTCAGGCCAGGTGCTGCCAGCGCGGCCATCGCGCTGATCGTCAGGGCCGATGCCCGGCTGGCTCGGCTTCCCGAACTGCGTCCTTTGCCTGTGCTCCTTGCCGTTTCCTCAACGGCAACCAGCATGCCGCGTGCGGCGTTGAAGACAGTTCGATAACACTTGGCGTTCATGATGTTTTTCTACTGACACGGCGGACGGCAACAGCGCGCTGACGCACGTTTGAACGTGCGGAAAGCAGGCTGGGAATGGGGCGACGACAGACGACAGACGACGGGCGTGCGCTTGCTACAGCGTGGGCCGTTCCGATTCAGACCAAAGGGCGGGCAGCGCGTGGCGCTGACCAGAAGGAGCGCTGGGACAAATGCCCAACAAGGTGACGACGCGCGACAGCACGCCTGAGATCTCGTCTCTGCGAAAGCACTCCCTGCCCCGTTTGAACGGGAACGAAACCCCGACCGGCCTCACCCTGTCTGTTGCAGAGCGATTGCCTTTTTGCTGCTCGCGCGGATGATAAGCGAAACGGCCTTGCTGATAATCAAAAACTGCAACTTCGATGTAAATGCGCGACGTTGCGTGCATTTTAGATCTGAATTCAATGATATTGAATTCAGATTAATTGAGATTTCAACGCATGATTCCGAGACGGTCCTGAAGCACTTTTCGTACTTCAACGGCGCAAACGAGCCCCCATCAGCGCGCAGCAATAACACGCGCAGCGACAGCGCTGCGCGATTCAATCCCAAGCTTGTCCAGCACGCGCCCGACGTGGCTGCGCACCGTCCAGTAACTGATATTGAGCGCCTTGGAGATCTGTTTATCCGACAGGCCCTTGAGCAGCAGTTCGCACACCTCGCCTTCGCGCCGTGTCACCTTGAACTTCTGCTGGAACCACGCCCCCGAGCCCACGGTGCCAGCCGTCAGATACAGCCGGTGAACGATGCGGCCATCTGCGGCGTGTTCGAACTTTGTGCAGAGATCGAACCCGGCCCACTGCATCGGCTCGCTCGCGCCTAGCGCGATACGGCTCAACAGCAGTAGCAACCCTTCGCGTTCGCTTGCCTCCCACCCCGCCATCAGCGCTTCTGCGGCGCGGTTGGGTTGTGGGGCCCGCGTAGGGTCGAGCACGAACGACGGGCGGCTGCTTGCGGCGTGTTCATCGCCCTCCAACGCGGCGAAGGCGCGTTGCCGGTGCGCGTTGATGAGGTGTGGCCGCAGCAGATCGAGAATGCGCAGCTCGCGCTCGCCAAAGACGCGGCCGACTTCACTCGTGCCAAGGCGGTAATCGAGCAAGGTTCCGCCGCCGGCATCCAGGCACAGGCTCATGCCTGGGTAGACCTTGTACCGCGTGAGGAAATCGGTGAAGTATTCCGTGCGCTGCAGGCTGCGCCGGCCAATGATGCCCTCCACGAGCAGCGGGTCTGCGCGACGGTGCAACAGCGGGGAGATCGGGTCGACCGCATGGAAGTACTGCTTGTAGTCCGCATTCAATTGGAGATCGCGGCCCCACGTGGAGGTGTGGATGGGAACGGGGTTGGCCTCGTGCCGGACGATATGCGACATGACATCAATGCCCAGCAATGACTCGAGCTTGCGTGCCACCGCTGGCCGCTCGGCCACGCTATCGGGCGATGCCTCGTGCAGGCTGCCGACGAGCGCCGTCAGCAATTGAAGATCATTAAGCGAAAGCGTCATTGCCACCCTACTGCACCTAAGAATGCTGGACCGACCCGGCAGGGCGAGACATCAAGCAGCGCGCTCATGGCACACCGCAAGGGGCGCTCGCCCTCTGCACCAGCGCTGTTGATGCGTGCATGCCGATACCGCGCACGGCCTGGACCTTGTAGACCTTGCGGAAGGTTGCGGACTCAAGCCCACACATGGGGCACAGACAGCGCACAGGCGAAAGGCGCCAGCTGCGCCATCACTCGTCACTGGCCAGCGCGCCCGTGCAACCAGCGGCGTGCGCGTGACAACCAGCCATCGGGCGGCGGCCCGGCATGAGGCGGCCCGGCGTGTAGCGGCTGCACTGGCGCAATGGTTGGATTGGTTTGACTGCTCACGCAGATCTCCAACGCGCCGCGCTCCCTGAGCGTGCGCAGCAGCAAGCGCGCCTCTTCGAGTTCAAGTGCACCGTGATGGACCAGCTCGTCCAGGCTGACAGGGCGCGCGGTCATGCCATCCATGGCCACACGAAAGCGCGGCTGGCTGAAGTGCGCATCGAGCGTGACGGGCCTGAGCAAGCGGTATGCGGGCTTGTCGGTCGTAGCGATATCGGTGGCAGTATCGGCGTCGATACCGGTGGCGATACCGGTGGCGGTATCGGTCTCGATGAACGATGCGCTGCCGGCCTCGGCAGGCTGCCTGCGACTGTCCATCAACCGCAGCGCGATCAGATCAAGCACGCCCCAGAGCATGGGGGTGCTGAAGGCGCGCGGCAGATTGAACACGTCGTCGCCTAACACGTCGGGCGCGGGTTGACCCAGCCATAGCTTGAAGGGGCCTGCCGCGCGCACGTCGGCTTGGTCACCCTCCAGCACCAGCACGTCGGCCTGGTGCGGCTCGACTTCATCCCATTGATAGAGCGAGCGTGCTCCAATCGCCCGGATGCTGGTACGCACCCGATGTTGCTGGCCCGCTTCGAGATACTGCAGCGAAATGCGGCCACGCCGATTGTCCACCGACCGTACCGCAGATGGCGTATGAGACTGCATGCGGCTCTCCCCTCAAAACAATGCAAAGGCCGCTGACCGTGCAGGGCCGACGCTGTGCCGAGGGGCTTCCTCACCCGTGGGGCGTACTGGCGATGACCCGTTCATGCCAGCACGCGCACTGCGCTTATTTTTTGTTGGCTGTGCAGGGCTTGCGCCTGACACGCCGTATCAGGCTGGAAACTACCATCTGCGCGCGCGTGCTAACGGGGAGGCTGAGGAAAGTTGAGTATTGGGGTGGTGGCCAGGAGCGTGACTGCGCTGGTGAATTTGAATCTTCAACCGACGCGGTTGATCAGTTGCTTCTCGCCCCTCACGGCAACGCGCCCACCTGCTTCAGCACGGCGCGCGCAATTTCCTGACGCTTTGGTAAAACCTCCGGCGTCGGCAGATCAAGGTTGATCGCGAACACGTAGGTGTCGTCGCCGCGAGTCACCCAGCCCACCCACCAGCCGACTTCGACCTGGCCCGGCACCGTTACCCATCCGGTCTTGGCTCGCAACGTATATTCGGGCGTCTTCTCGACAGTCAGGATGTCATCGAGCAGGTCGTAGCTGCGTGCGGAGATCATCGGTACCCTGCGTGCCGCCACTTCGCGCAAAAACTCGACTTGCTGATACGCGGTGATCTTGAGATGGTTGTTCAGCCAGAACCAATCCACCGGACCTTCGACGTCCTCATTGCCGAAGTGCGCCGCTTCAAGGTACTTGCGATACTGGGCCGGGCCGATGCGCCGCGCGAGCGCCTGATAGGCGGGTATGCACGAGTTCTTCAGCGCCATACGCATCGACATGTCGCCGTCGCACACCGGTGGCAGGAACGGCTTGCCATTGTGCATGATGACCTTGCCGTCCCAAGGCAGCATGTCATGGTCCACGTCGGCCACAGCGCCGGTTTCGAGCGCAATCAGTGAATTGAATATCTTGAACGTTGAGGCTGGCGAAAAGGCGGTTGCCGCCCGTTCAGGGTTGTAGGTCAGCGTGCGCTGCTGCCGCACGTCGTAGACGACCATCGTGCCATCGACACCGGCGGTATCGAACAATGCTTTGGCGTCGATCGTCGATTCAGTGAGGGCATGGGCAGCTAGGGGAAGCAGCAGGCAGAGCGCCGCGATCAGGCGCACAAGTTTGTGTCGCATATCTAAGCATTCAATTGGAGGTTGGACTTCGTCATGCTGACGGCTGCCAATCCGGGCCCGGATCGGTTGGCGGAGCATAGGCCTCAGCACTTCGGACACCAACTGCGCCTGCCGTAACACGCGTAACGGTGCGGCCGGGGCCGCCGTGCGCAGGCAGACCCCGTTGTCGAGTGCGAACTTAGCCTGTTGCTTTCCAATGGCGCTATCGGCTGCACACTCGTCTGTTCAGAGCGATGATCCTTGTCTAGCGCACGTGGTAAGCACGCAAAATGTATAGCGACGACCGACGTCAACAAAGGTCGCGCCAAGCACCTAGGCGCGAAGCGGTTGGCGAGACGGCCGTTTTCTGAATCCCCCACTGTGGAAATTGGCGTTGGCCCAGGGGGCTGCAGCTTGCATCACAATCTGAGCCGCACTCCCCCCAACAACCGCCGCGCAGCACGGCCCCGCCATGCCCCATCTCACACTTGAATACTCGGCCAACCTCAACACCTTTGACGCCAAAGCGACGCTGCTCGCCGTCAACACAGCCCTTGCTGCGACGGGGCATTTTGTTGAGACCGACATCAAAAGCCGAAGCCACCGGTGCGACACGTTTGCCGTGGGCACATCTAGCGCGCCGCGCGCGTTCGTACACGCTGATCTCGCGATCTTGAGCGGGCGACCGCTGGAGACGCGGCGCGAACTGTCGGCAAGCGTGTTGGCGGTCTTGCAAGCGCAGTGCAGCGCGCCGGCAGGCGTGCACCTTCAACTGTCTGTGCAAGTGCTTGAGATTGAGCGCGATTCGTATGCGAAGGTGAGCATCGAGGCGCACGGCTGATAGATGGGCATTCCCGCCCGTCACGGGAATGCGTCAGTCTGTTGTCATTGGCTGTAGCCACGCCGCTCTATGGCGGCTAACACGTCCCACGTTTGCGGATCGACATCGCGGCCCCCGAGCGACATCGCCACATAGGCATCAATCGCATCTACAAAGCCTTTGATAAAAGCCGGCGGGAATGCGTGTGCAGAGAGGTGCTGAAGCTCTGCGCGCAGCATGCCGGGTCGGCATTGGCCGTGGGACCGCATGGCGGTGCGGGTGCGCTTGAGATACGCCTGCGCTGCCATAGCGCCGTTCAGGTAGGTGCGATTTTTGGTGAGCGTGCCTGTGCCAGACGACGTGGGCGCGTGCGTGGGTGGTTCGGGTGGAGATGGGTAAGACGCGGGGCGATGCCCGCTTTGGGTGCTTGGCATGATGGCCTCTTTGGGGTTGCTGGAGGCTCACCACTCCGTCGCCAGACGAGGGTGGCAGGCCCGACGGCGGGGCTGGCGAACCGGCCCCAAAGAAAACCGGCAGACCTTGCGGTCTCCCCACCCGGCCTGCCATAAAGCTAGCGCGAGCGTGTACGGACGCAACCGCATGAGCAGTTGTCCGTCTTCTTTGAGTGTTGCGCGGTCGGATCGCCAGACCCGGCTGCCGTTGGTGCGACAGCGAGGCAATTATAGCGACGAGGGCTGCCGGAAAAATCTGATTCTTGGGCGTGGAGCTTTGGAGTCCACTCTGAGGGGGGCGATAGTTATTTCCGTCTCTCTGATGCGGATAGAAAGCTAAGGGGCGCTAGCTGAACTAGCGCCCCTTAGCAGGTAGCTTCGCACCATCTCCCAGTTCCGCTCAAATCAAATGCGGCCACAAGTGCCCACATGTCGTGTCTCTACGTCCGGTGTCCCACCAAGAAGCCAATCTTGTTAGATAAGGCCTCCAATGTCTCTCCTGGGCGCTTCTTAGCACTCGCGAATAGGTAGCGTTATTTCTTAGCTTTCGCCACGATCTTCCAGAGAAATTTGATAGAACAAAGTCCAGCGATAGCACTGCATCCATAGGCGGGAATGCTAATCTTGGTGCCGGAAGTAGCAGTGAACTCCCAAGAGACTCCGCGAACGGCTTCATCGCATGCCCACCGTGCTGAAAGTGATAGAGAGGGTGCACATCCCCATCGTCACCGGCGTCATCCATTTCACCGATATGACGATCAAAGTGCCAAGAACACACATTTCTGCGTGTCTCGGTTGCGATCTCCAAATTCAGTATTAGATCAGTAACACAATCTATCTCCGAATCATTGGTGCAGCTTCCACCAATTTTGAGATCGAGTTGAATATCAAGCCAATTCCCACAACGGAATGGCAAAGTATTCTGCGGAACAGCTACCTGCATCCGTAGCCCTACAACATCATACGACCACGTTGCCGCTTTCGCAGCGCGGTTCACTTGATTGGCCGATGATCTCAGTACTTCCGGATTTTTTACTACCTCCGCCGTTTCCTCTTGCACCACTCTAGCGAGAGCGAGCAAATCATCGGCTATAGAAGATCTAACTTTCGAGGCGTCAACCTTTTTTGCCATTTCGACCGCCTTCCTTTAACGAATCGAAACGCTGTCGGTCCATCGGATCAATGCGTCCCCAGGCCTTCTTGTTAATTCGATTCAATGCAGCCTTGCTCGATACATACGCGACATCGTGCCACTCTCTTTTTGAACTCTGCACGACTCGAAATCCATCGACTGGATCTAGCGGCTGCTCCGTTCCTGCGCATACCGCAAAGAACCTATCGCTATATCCTGCTTCGATAGGTTTTGCTGGGAGCAGATTGGTGCCAAACTCAGCATTGAGAAGATTTACCCTCTCCGCAGCGCTGATACGCCTAATATTTGGAATCCGCTCTGCCAGCGATGACCACCAGTCCTCCACTTTGAACCACCACCAACGATCCCAACCATCACAGAACGGCCCTTTATACGAAACCGCCTCCAATACGCCCTTCAACACCTCCCAATCGGCACCACATTTTACGAAATCAACACCTAGTCGAGCGGCAAGCAAGCGTTCATCAACGAGTAATCCCGGCACTTGAATCAAGTCCACCAAAATTAACCGTGCCATCTGGTGTATAGCCTTTGTGCGCAGCACATCCTTCAACTCATCCAAATAGACCGCGTAAACCCCCACCGAATCTTCGGCGGCCAGGCCCATCATCCGCGCGGCGTTCTTTTTTGAGGCATTCTTGCAACGATAGAGGATCTCATACCCGTTCGTTAGAGACACCATCTCTCGAGCAACTAGTGTTGGATCACTGCCGACCTGCCCATCCTTCCCGTACACCGCGTCAAAGAGATCATGCGATGTATTCTCATCACGAAAAGAATTATCGAGCTTATTCGTCACCGACCATAAGACAATTGGAAAAGGATGGCTAATCTCCCCCTCCGCCATTCGCGTTCTCAATTCCTGGGCCAACGTTGGTCCGCGGTACGGAACCTTATCACCGGCCTCATTTGCCTCCATGTCCAAACGCAAGTCGAGAAGCAAACCAAATTTTCCCGGCGCCGCATTTGCCGCATGAATGATATTTTTAATTTGTTCCCCAACTTCAATCGGAGTAGTTCTAAAAAATTTCGGCCCACCAGATCGCGTTATACTTGCAAGCAGATCGTTAACTGTTCGATCCTGTTGATCATCCACGCATAGGTACTCAATACCTGGCATCACCGATCTCCTCGTCGTTGGCGCGCGGAATTTCTATTCTGAAGCAAGTCGAGTAACCCGGTGGGGGCTCAACAATATAAATATCCCCATTTGCGGCATCAATAATATCACGCACAATTTTCAAGCCGAGCCCCGTTCCAACAAGTTTCTCAGAATCACTGGAGAGCACACTAGGTGGAGCGCTTGTGGTAAAAAACGCATCAAAGATCTTCTCTTCATTCTCTGGCGGCACACCGTCCCCGTTGTCACAGAAATCTAGGTACAAAAAATCGCCAGACTCCTTTCCCGATATAAAAATTTCACCCTTTACACCGGCTCTATGAATTGCCTTCAAAGAATTGGTGAAAAGATTTAGCAAAACGGAAGACCATTCCGATCTATGCATCGGCTTGGTAAAGAGGTCATAACCGTCGAATTCGGAGCGAAGCTTAATTCCCTGCCTCACCAGCGTAGGGCGAATAACTTCAGAGAACTCTCCAACCAGGTCGCGAAGTTCATGGGTCTCGAGTTTCCGATGCGCATTTTGAGCTATTGCGTTGTCAAAGTATCGGACATAGCTTTGCAGCAGGAACACGTTCTCCTTGGATGCGGATAACGCCTCGCTCGAGACTCCTTCATGCTCCATTCTTTGAATAGTTGCATTCAATCCGGCTAATGCGTGCCGAACTTCATGCGTGAACTCCCCAATTGTGAGCCCCAAGCTAGCGAGCACTCGGAGCATTCCGTTCTCCTCAAGAATCCCCTGGGATTCTTGGCCTAATTGCTCGATTTCCTCCGCAATAGCATTTAGGTCTTCCGGGGACTCTGAAAATGGACGATCGCTCGGCTCGTCATCGCGCTCTTGATCATCCTGTTCAGCGTGGCCCGCGGCACCCACAGCCTCCAAGGCTGCACGAAGTCTAGCCGCTAGACTCTCCGCTTTTTCGAGCGGACTTGGCTCCTCCTGTTGTTCTTCTTTGGCGCCATCATCGTCTTTTTTCTTCTGTTTTTTTGCATCCGAAGAAAAAATCTTCTTCCCCCGCGCTCGCGCAAGGCGTATCACACCCTGCATTAATCCACGATATACAAAATCCTGTAACTGAATGAATGCCTCATTCTCAAGCAGTCCTTCTCTACTTGCCGTCTCTTCAAAACGTTTCCCAGCAACATCAACAATTTCCACAAAGCCCAGGAAATTATGATTGTGATGCGGAGGCAACAATTCCCGCAACGCGCTTGAACGCTGCAAACCAAGCCAATCATCAAAGGTTTCACCGTATGGAAGGACTCTGAACCCGTTTCGGTAAATTCGAATACCGCCTTGGCGATTCAAAATATCCCGCACCATGCTTTTGGTGCCACTCGGAAGCTCGTCCTGAATAAAATAGTAAGCTTTGAATTTGATTCCAGAAAGCTCGTCATAGGATTCAACATTCAATCCAGTTTTAAGCTTTAATTTTTGCTCAAACTCAAGAGGAATATCCTCCTCTTCAATATTGTATTTTTTTGAATCGATACTTACATATGCACACCCATTTTCATCAACATTTCCAGAAAATATCGCGTAAGAATGTGCATATATGGATTGCTCCTCATCGGCAATTGTCGTGAGATCACCGTCTTGCTCACGATAGAACGCCACTTTAAACCCTGGATCTTCATTCGACCCTGCCTGCACTGCCTCACTGATGGGAAAGGGTTGCAGCAATTCCGATACATACCTGAACGCCCGGCGAACCTGGGCTTCGCTCCATGCATCACGAAGCCCCTCAATACGAAGGGTAGTACCTGGTGTGGCCATTCTTTCGCACACCACAATTTGATTGGAAACGAGATAGAGATCTCTCCCGCCTTCAAATAGATTCCAATCAATATCGAGCTGCAATGACTCCGTTGAAGACTCGAGCTGTGTCCTTATAACAAGTCTAGTCCCAAGGCGCTGAGTGGCAAATCGACCAATCCCTTTTCTTCCTGCCCGCTGCCTTACGTATTTTTCAGAGACCGGCTGCAGAGCCTTGCTCTGCGTGGAGATTCGCATAAACCCATCCACGAGCTGCTCTCTCGACATGCCGTGGCCATTGTCGATTATTTCTAGAACCCCACCCTTGGAATCAGTGCCTTTGAAAACAAGGTCGACAAGCGTCGCGTCCGCGTCGTATGCATTCTTAATTAGTTCCGCGACGGCGGTCTCCTGCTTAGCAACGAGCTCGAGACCTAGACGTGAAATATGGCTCGCGTCAACGGAGAAACGAACGTTATTGGGGTCACGTTTCGCCACTTCATTCGCCAATGCCAGAATTCTCTCGAAATCTGTTTTGGCATCATTTGCCGCAACAGAGAGAAGTTGCTTCAGCTCGTTTAAATCTTCCATGCTCGCCCCTTCACCTAAATTTTACCTATTCCCGGCTCTTCTTTTTCTCGCAACAAATAACGCTTCACTTAACACCGGCATAGCCGACATTAGATCTGGCGCATCCCTGAATAAATAGCTATCTGCCGCTTCTCGCGCACGATCAAATTGATTCTCCCGGTAAAGCTTGTCGATCTGTGAAAATACCGAATTTTCTTCAGTACGGGAGCGTTTCGGTAGATATAAAAGCAAACGGGCTGCATCACCCGGCTCCAACTTTAATGCCCCGGAACCACGTCCGTGCCCCAAGATCTCCGCCGATAGCTGGGAGAACGTACTTACAAGAGCAATTGCCAATGATTTGATACTTTCTGCGGTGGATTCCCTTACATGAACTCGATAGAGCGAGTTCGTGCAGTTCGCGCCTATGTCATTCACGACTAGACGCGGCCCAAGTCCTGCCATGAAAATCAGGAAAGCATTCGGGATCTTGTCATCCAAAAACTGAAACCATGGGTCCCGACGCGCAAAAGTCGAGTTACTTTGAATATCGTCATCACGATAGCTATCAAGATATGACTTGAGCGAATTTGACCGCGGCGTCGGGGGACTATTTAGTGCAAAGCACGGAACCTCTTGTTGTTCGTGCTCGACTGCATCGTTACTTCCTAACACCACCCCTCTTATCCAGAGACTTCGAGGGGCTATATACTGCAAATACTTTTTATCGATGCCAAGCTCACCCCAAGCACTTGCACCTTTAATAAAATACTTGGAGTTTCCTGAAACAACGCCAATCTCAGTGTCTACGAGGTCACCAAATTTTTTAACGTTTCTGTGGCCGCTTAAGCGAGACACGAGCGATACCGCTTCCGATGGCACAACGCCCGATCCGGAAAACCCTGAATTAATCAGAGAAATTTTTCGCACGCACCAATTTGAAATATATTCCTTTAAATCCCTAACGTTTTCCAAGCAACAGGACTCGAGTACGGCATTCTCCTCGCCCTCCTCGTAACCCTCAGCGAGCAGGATAACAGTGAGCTCTTCTGTTCCCTCGCTCTTAAACAATCGCTGAGTTAATGTGAGTGCAGCCACTCTGGAAAATTTTTTTAGAAGCTCATTTCTTATTTTTTCTGAGTATTTTGCGGTCAAGAAACTGCCTGGAAGCACCCAAGCCACTCGGCCACCACGCTTCAGAAAATTCATTGCATGAATAACGAAATACGCCCATAGGCTGGACCGCCCGTTCAGATTGAACGCGTACTTCTCTTTCCAATCTTTAAGCGATTTTTGTTGCTCTGGTGAGAACCGACTGTGACGTATATACGGGGGATTTCCGATGACTACATCCACTAGTGCATGTCTCGCATTCTCTGGTGATGCCTTGATGAAATCACAGGCCACAAAATTTTTGGAGACGACTGGCTCATCAATTCTGTCGGATAGGAAGCGAAACGCCAATGGATCGATGTCATACCCAAAGATGTTCTTTTCTGGCTGACGATGTCCTAACGCGTGGAGCTTGGCGAGCGACGCCTCAATGAAGGTGCATCCGCCAAAACACGGCTCTAGTACAAGCTCATCGCGTGCGCGAATGCCCCAATCGCAAAGCAAGGTCGTTACATCGAGAGGGGTATAGAAAGCGCCTATCACCCGTCGATGGGAAATATGATGGGCGCTCGGTAGAGAATCCTCAGCGAGACTTTGCTCCGTCTTATCTTGAGCTTTCTCCATGTTCTTTCTTTTTATCCGTTTATCCGAACCGTACGTGTAGCGAGTGACGTCTCCAGGAGGCGCTTTGCTGCCGCCTGCAAGCCTTCGGTACCACGATCCATAGCGCCAGCACAGCACTGTATATGAAGCAAAAAAAGGCCCCTCTTGGGGCCTTTGAACTTCTTAGAGAAGATTCGCAAAGAGCAGAAAGTAGCCCCCAACCTTGCTCTTCTCAAACATCAATATTCCGCGCCACCAACGCATTGCTCTCAATGAAGTTCCGGCGCGGTTCCACGTCGTCGCCCATCAGCGTGGTGAAAATCTGGTCCGCGGCAATGGCGTCTTCAATCTGCACGCGCAGCAGGCGGCGCTGGGTGACGTCCATGGTGGTTTCCCACAGCTGCTCGGGGTTCATTTCGCCCAGGCCCTTGTAGCGCTGGCGGCTCACGCCGCGCTCGGCTTCGCTCAGCAGCCAGTTCATGGCGGCGTGGAAGTCGGCAACGTTCTGCTCGCGCACCTTGTCGCCGGTGCCGCGGCGTACCTTGGCGCCGTCGCCAATCAGGCCCTGGAAGGTGGCGGCGGTGCTTGAGAGCGCGGTGTAGTCGGCGCCGGCCACAAAGTCGGCGTCGATGTGGCTGAGGCGCTGGTTGCCGTGCTGGCGGCGGACGACCATGATGCGGTACTTCTCGGTCTTCTCGTCGTACTGCATGAAGGCGTCTGCGGTGGCGCCGCCGTTGGCGTTGCTGGCGTTGCCTTGCATTTCCAGCAGGCGGGCCTTGAGCGTGCGGGCGCTGGCTTCGGCTGCGGCTTCGTTGGACAAGTCCAGCGACACGCCTTCGGCAATGGCGCGCAGGGCGTCGGCGTCAATCACGCGAGACAGGCGCTCGATCACGCCGCGGCTGAGCTGGTACTGGCGTGCGAGTTCGGCCAGGGCGTCGCCGGCAATCTCGGTGCCGTCGGGGCGCACGAGCACGGCGGTGTCCAGCGCCTGGCGCACGAGGTAGGCGGCCATCTCAACGTCGTCTTTGATGTAGCGCTCTTCCTTGCCGTGCTTGATCTTGTAGAGCGGCGGCTGGGCGATGTACACGTGGCCGCGCTCGATGATCTCGGGCATCTGGCGGTAGAAGAACGTGAGCAGCAGCGTGCGGATGTGCGAGCCGTCCACGTCAGCATCGGTCATGATGATGATGCGGTGGTAGCGCAGCTTGTCGAGGTTGTAGTCGTCTTTGCCAATGCCGGTGCCCATGGCGGTGATGAGCGTGAGCACTTCCTGGCTGGAGAGCATCTTGTCAAAGCGCGCGCGCTCGACGTTCAGGATCTTGCCCTTGAGCGGCAGGATTGCCTGGAACTTGCGGTCGCGGCCCTGCTTGGCCGATCCACCTGCGGAGTCACCCTCAACGATGAAGAGTTCTGACAGCGCGGGGTCTTTCTCTTGGCAGTCGGCCAGTTTGCCGGGCAGGCCCATGCCGTCGAGCACGCCCTTGCGGCGGGTCATTTCGCGGGCCTTGCGGGCGGCTTCACGCGCACGGGCAGCTTCTACGATCTTGCCGCAGATGATCTTGGCGTCGACGGGCGTTTCCAGCAGGAAGTCGCTCAGCGCTTTGGCCACGACTTCTTCCACAGGCAGGCGCACTTCCGACGAGACGAGCTTGTCCTTGGTCTGCGAGCTGAACTTGGGCTCGGGCACCTTGACGGACAGCACGCAGGTCAGGCCTTCGCGCATGTCGTCGCCCGAGGTGTCGACCTTGGCCTTCTTGGCGATCTCGTTGTCGGCGATGTACTTGTTGATGACGCGCGTCATGGCCGCGCGCAGGCCCGTGAGGTGGGTGCCGCCGTCACGCTGCGGGATGTTGTTGGTGAAGCAGAGCACCTGCTCGTTGTAGGCGTCGTTCCACTGCATCGACACTTCCACGGCCACGCCGTCTTTCTCGCCCGAGGCAAAGAAGATGGTGGGGTGCAGCACGGTCTTGTTCTTGTTGATGTACTCAACAAAGCCCTTCACGCCGCCCGAGAAGGCGAAGTCTTCTTCCTTGCCGGTGCGCTGGTCGGTCAGCTTGATGTGCACGCCGTTGTTCAGGAACGAGAGCTCGCGAATGCGCTTGGAGAGGATCTCGTAGTGGTATTCGACGTTGGTGAAGATCTCTTCGTCGGCCAGGAAGTGCACTTCGGTGCCGCGCTTGTCGGTGGTGCCCGACACACGCAGCGGCGAGACTTCGACCATCTGGCCGTCCGGCCCTTGCACGGTTTCGATCAGGCGGTTTTGCGGCACGCCCTGTGCAAACTCGATGTAATGCACCTTGCCGCCCTGGCGCACCGTCACCTTCATCCACTTCGACAGGCCGTTCACGCAAGACACGCCCACGCCGTGCAGACCGCCCGACACCTTGTAGCTGTTTTGGTTGAACTTGCCACCGGCGTGCAGCTCGGTCATGGCGATTTCGGTCGCGCTGCGCTTGGGCTCGTGCTTGTCGTCAAACTTGATGCCGGTCGGGATGCCGCGGCCGTTGTCGATCACGGAGATGGAGTTGTCCGTGTGGATGGTGACCTGGATCTCGGTGCAATGCCCGGCCAGTGCTTCGTCGATGGAGTTGTCCAGCACCTCGAACACGAGGTGGTGCAGGCCGGTGCCATCCGAGGTGTCGCCGATGTACATGCCCGGCCGCTTGCGTACCGCCTCCAGGCCTTCCAGGATCTGGATCGAGGCGGCGTCGTAACTGTTGGCCTCGGCGGGGGTGGATTGCGGTTTCTGCTCTTCGGTCATGTCGTTCTGCTCGCTGCCATGGGCGCGGAAATGGTTATCTCAACGCACACAGCGGGGTTGCTTAAAAACGGCGAAGGGGCGGATCGTCACGATCCAGCCCCTCGTCTTGCTCTGGGTGCAGCGGTGCGTCAAATGCGCATCGGCATGACGACGTACTTGAAGGTGTCGTCGTCGGGCAGGGTGATGAGTGCGCTCGAATTGGAGTCGCCCAGGCTCACCTGCACTTTTTCGGCCTTGAGGTTGGCCAGCACGTCCAGCAGGTAGGTGACGTTGAAACCGATATCCAGTGCATCGCCCTGGTAGTCGATTTCGAGTTCTTCCTGCGCTTCTTCCTGGTCAGCGTTGGTGGAGCTGATCTTGAGGACGTTGGTGTCGAGCATGCAGCGCACGCCCTTGAACTTGTCGGTGGTCAGGATGGCCGTGCGTTGCAGCGCCTGCTGCAGGAAGGCACGGTCGATCGTGAAGCTGTTGCGGTAACCCTTCGGGATCACGCGCTGGAAATCCGGGAACTTGCCTTCGACCAGCTTGGAGATCAGCTCGATATTGCCGAAGGTGAACTTGACCTGGTTGGAGGCCAGTTGCACCGAGACGGGATCGTCCACGTCTTCCAGCAGGCGTTGCAGTTCAAGGATGGTCTTGCGCGGGATGATGACTTCCTGGCGGCCGCCGGCGCCTGCCGGTTGCTCGCCGGTTTCCACGCCGCAGTAGGCCAGGCGGTGGCCGTCGGTGGCGACAGCCATGACTTGCTTTCCGTCCACCACCAGCAGCATGCCGTTGAGGTAGTAGCGGATGTCTTGCTGGGCCATCGCGAAGTGCACCATCGCCAGCAGGTGCTTGAGCGTCTTCTGCGGCACGGTGATGCGGGCGCCGAAATCGGTTGCCTCTGCGACAGTCGGGAATTCTTCAGCAGCCAGCGTCTGCAGCGCAAAGCGGCTCTTGCCGGACTGCACCGTCATGCGCTTGTCGTTGAGCGTGAGGGCGACTTCGCCGTCGGGCATGGCACGCAGGATGTCGACCAGCTTGCGGGCGGCCACGGTGGTGGCGATATCGCCGGCGCCGGCGCCGCAATCGGCGTGCGTGGTGATCTGGATTTCGATGTCGGTGGACAGGAAGGAAACCCGTTCACCTTGCTTGGTGATCAGCAGATTGGCCAGGATGGGCAGCGTGTGTCGGCGTTCCACGATGCCGCTCACGATTTGCAGCGGACGCAGCAGGTTGTCTCGCGAGGTTTTGACCAATTGCATGAAGGCGATCCTTGGCTTGAGAGGTGACACCGCGCGCGCCCCAGCCTGGGCCACATGGGCCGGTGCCTGCAGGAGCATTCGCGATTAACCCAAAGTTGTTGTAAATCAAGGGGTTAATCACAAATTATACCGCAAATAAGGGGGCGCTGGATAGCGTCACGCGCGCGGCAAATATGTCTATTGTGCATGAAAAGACGCCCGCATTCGAGCGGGCGTCTGTCGAGGCTTGATTCAGGGCGAATGGCGTTGCCATGCGCTCTGCTGACCATCGCGCGGTCAGCCCTTGAGCGTTTGCTCGAGCACGTGCAACTCGTGGTTGAGCTGGGCGTCCTTGGTGCGCTCGTCGGCAATCTTGCGCACCGCGTGCAGCACCGTGGTGTGGTCGCGTCCGCCGAACAATTCGCCAATCTCGGGCAGGCTCTTCTGCGTGAGTTCCTTGGCCAGATACATGGCGATCTGACGCGGGCGCGCGATGTTGGCCGGCCGCTTCTTGGAATACATATCCGCGACCTTGATGTTGTAGAAATCCGCGCAGGTCTTCTGGATGTTCTCCACCGAGATCTGGCGGTTCTGCACGGTCAGCAGGTCTTTGAGCGCCTCGCGCGTAACCTCGATCGTGATCTCTTTGCCGTGGAAGTTCGAGTACGCCAGGATCTTGCGCAGCGCGCCTTCCAGCTCGCGCACGTTCGAGCGCAGGTGTTTGGCCACGAAGAAGGCCACCTCTTCCGGCACGATCACATTCTCGGCCTGCGCCTTCTTCATCAGAATCGCGACGCGCATCTCCAGCTCGGGCGGCTCGATCGCCACGGTGAGGCCGGAGTCGAAGCGCGAGATCAGGCGGTCGTCGATGCCGGTGATCTCTTTCGGATACGTATCGCTGGTGATGATGACCTGGGCACGGTTGGCAATCAGCGCCTCGAACGCGTAGAAGAACTCTTCCTGCGTGCGGTTCTTGCCCGAGAAGAACTGGATGTCATCGATCAGCAGCAGATCGAGCGAGTGGTAGTAGCGCTTGAAATCGTCGAACGCCTTGCGCTGGTATGCCTTCACCACATCGGACACATACTGCTCTGCGTGGATGTAGCGGATGCGCGCGCGCGGGTTCTCCATCAGCATGAAGTTGCCAATGGCATGGATCAAGTGCGTCTTGCCCAGGCCCACGCCGCCGTACAGGTACAGCGGGTTGTACGACTTGCCCGGGTTGTTGGCGACCTGGATGGCGGCAGCGCGCGCCAACTGGTTCGCCTTACCGGTGACGAAGTTGTCGAACGTCAGGATCTGGTTGAGCCGTGAGCGCTCGTGTACGGAGTCGTCCACCGGCGCCTGCGGCGGTGCGGCAAGGCTCGCGACCACGGCGGGCGCCTGCGGCGGCATGCGGTACGACTGGGCCCTGACCTCGGTGGCGTCCATCACGGGCACGTCGATATCGGCAGCGGCATGGCCCGCCGTTGCAAGCGCGGCTTCGCGATACACGGCCGGCGCGGCGCGCAGATTAGTCGCGTCATGCGCGGCACCGTTGCCGGCCGGCAGGGCCTGCCGCGGTTGAATCTGCTGGGCGCCCAAAGGTTGCATCGGCACCGGCGCGAGCGACGGCTGCAAGGCCGCCTGGCGCTGGCCGGCGGTCGGGTCGAGCACGAACTGCACGTCGACGGTCGCCTCCCAGTAGTCGCACGCAAGCGACTGGATGCGGCCAGAGAACTGACTCTTGACCCAGTCGAGCTTGAAGCGGTTGGGCGCGGCAATCCGCAGCGTGCACGCCTGCTCGTCAAACGACAGCGGCGTCAGCGGCTTGATCCACGTCTTGAATTGTTGCGGCGTCAACTCACTCTCGAGCTGAGCGGACGCCGCATGCCAGAAATCCTGCATCGTTATCGTTAGGTGTTTGACCGGCGCCACACGCGTCTGTTGACGTCCCCGGGAGGGCCGGCCGCCGGGCTCCTGGCGCAGGCCAGAAACCGGGTGGCTTTCGTTATTGGAACGGGATTGTACCCCCGGCCGAAAGTTATCCACAAAGGATAAGTCTGTGGATAACCTGTGGACCCGCTGTGAGTAGCGGTGGACAACCGATTTTGTTGACTCGCCGCAAACCCAGTCCCCACAAGGCTTTGCGCAGAGCACACCAAGCCGCACAAGGCGATGGGGACAACTCGTCGCCGGGTGAATTTCGGGCGCCGGGCGCACGTTATCCCCAGTCAGGAAGGCTTGACAGATGTGGGAAATGCCGCTTAAATGTCGGGTTCTGCGATGCGCAGCAGGGGAGCGCACGCTTGTTCGTGTCAGATGCGGGGCGAGAAACACTTCGTCGCGACTGATCCGGCTTAGGCCCGATGCTCTCGGTGCCCGATGTTCCGGTGACACCCTAGACCTGAACAACATAGCGCACGGCAGTCTGCGTGGGCGATTTCTCTGACTGAATCGACACCAGGCCGCGGCGGTAGCCCTAGGCCCGGCGCGTGCGGCAATGTCCGCACCACCCATTAACAAGAGAGTGCATCATGAAGCGTACCTATCAACCTTCCGTTACCCGTCGCAAGCGCACCCACGGTTTCCGTGTCCGCATGAAGACCCGTGGTGGCCGTGCCGTGCTGAACGCACGCCGCGCCAAGGGTCGTAAGCGCCTGGCCATCTAAAGACGGCCGCGCCGAGGGTGGCGGCTCCTGGCCGTTACCCGTGGCTTTGCGGCACGCTGGCGATGGGCCTGCACGCCTACCCCAAGGCCGCGAGGCTGACAAAAACGGATGAGTTTTCATCCGTTTTTGCTTTGCGGCCTGTCCGGCGTAGTCGTCACTTCGTGCTGTATGTGCGCGCCAACGGCGCCGCTCAAGCCCGCCTCGGTGTGGTAATCGGCAAGAAATTCGCCAAGCGTGCTGTCGAGCGCAACCTCATCAAGCGGCAGTGCCGCGAGTTGTTCCGCCTGCGGCAGCCTCTGCTGGGCGGGCGCGACGTGCTGATCCGTCTGCAGGCCAAGTTTCCGCGTCAAGACGTGCCGACCGTGGCCGCCTTCAAGCGCATCTGCCGCGAAGAGCTGGTGCATCTGTTTGAGATTGCGACGCGCCCGCTGCCGGCACCACCTGCCGCCGCCCCCTCCCAGCCCACCGCTGGGAGCACGCCATGACGCGCGTGCTGCTGTTTCTGCTGCGCATCTACAAAGTGGCGTTCAGCCCGTTTGTGGGCGCGCAATGCCGTTTCCTCCCGACCTGTTCTGACTACGCGCGCGACGCCGTGCTCACTCACGGGCCGGGTTACGGCAGTTATCTTGCGGCAAAACGTCTATGCCGCTGCCATCCGTTCGCACAAGGCGGGTATGATCCTGTGCCGCCCGCTGCTGGCGACGCTGTGCCCCGCTCCCCCGATCCCGCATCGACCGACGCGACCGCAGCTGACTCCCAGCCTGCGCGGCCGTCGATCCAGGCAGTGCCGGAAAACGTAGCGAGCAGCTCAAAGTTGGACCGAGAAGCGCAACCGTACAAGGGTACGGTGAGCATCGCAGGTTCAAGATCGGGCTGCGCAGCCGCTTTTCGGCGCTGGCTTCACCTTCCCAGACCGTAATCCGACATGGATATCAAACGCACCATTCTCTGGGTGATCTTCTCGCTGGCGGTTGTCCTGCTGTTCGACAACTGGCAACGCGCGAATGGCCACCAGTCGATGTTCTTCCCGACGCCGCAAACGGCCACGACCACAGCCGCCGCGCCGGGCAGCACGCCAGCAGGCGACGTGCCGAACAGCGCCTCCACGACGGCTGCTGCCGGGTCGCAAGCCGCCCCGGCTACGGGCGCCGCTTCGCAGGCACCGGCTTCGGAAAAGATCGTCATCTCGACCGACCTGCTGCGCGCCACCATCGACACCGACGGCGCCATCGTCACCAAGCTCGAACTGCTTGGTCAGAAAGACCACGACGGCAACCCGATGGTGCTGTTCGACCGCAGCGTCGAGCGTACCTATCTGGCGCGCTCGGGCCTGATCGGCGGTGACTTCCCGAACCACACGACGGTGTTCACGGCATCGGCCGGCCCGCGCGACTTGGGCACGGGCAACGATGTGTCGATCACGCTCACCGCCGACAAGGGCGGCGCCAAGCTGGCCAAGACGTACGTCTTCAAGCGCGGCAGCTACGTGATCGACACGCGCTTCGACGTGACCAACGACGGCGCAGCGCCGATCAATCCGACGCTGTACCTGGAACTGGCTCGTGACGGCGGCGCTGTGGAGCACTCACGCTTCTACAGCACGTTCACCGGCCCGGCGGTGTACACCGACGGCGACAAGTTCCACAAGATCACCTTCGCCGACATCGACAAGGGCAAGGCACAGGTGCCGGCCCCGACCGACAGCGGCTGGGTGGCGATGGTGCAGCACTACTTTGCATCGGCCTGGATTCCGGCAAACAACGTCAAGCGCGAGTACTACGTCAACCGCGTCGACACCAACTTCTACCGCATCGGCATCCAAGAGCCGCTGGGCACGGTCGCGCCGGGCGCCAGTGTGTCGGCAACGGCACGCCTGTTTGCCGGCCCGCAGCAAGCGCGCATGCTGGAGGCCATCACGCCGGGCCTGGATTTGGTGAAGGACTACGGTTGGCTGACCATCGTCGCCAAGCCGCTGTTCTGGCTGCTGGAAAAGATCCACGCGATGCTGGGCAACTGGGGCTGGTCGATCGTCGCGCTCACGGTGCTGATCAAGCTGGTGTTCTTCCCGCTGTCGGCCACGAGCTACCGCTCGATGGCCAAGATGAAAGACCTGCAGCCGCGCATGACGGCCATCCGCGAGCGCCACAAGGGCGATCCGCAGAAGATGAACCAGGAGATGATGACGCTGTACCGCACCGAGAAGGTCAATCCGCTCGGCGGCTGCCTGCCGATCGTGATCCAGATTCCGGTGTTCATGGCGTTGTACTGGGCGCTGCTGTCGTCGGTTGAAATGCGCGGTGCGCCTTGGATCGGCTGGGTGCACGATCTGTCCACGCCTGACCCGTTCTACATCCTGCCGGTGCTGATGGCCGTGTCGATGTTCGTGCAGACCAGGCTTAACCCGACCCCGCCGGATCCGGTGCAGGCCAAGGTCATGATGTTCATGCCGATCGCGTTCTCGGTGATGTTCTTCTTCTTCCCGGCCGGCCTGGTGCTGTACTGGGTGGTGAACAACTGCCTGTCGATCGCGCAGCAATGGTCGATCAACCGCATGCTGGGCACCAACAAGAAGGCGGCACCCGCCAAGTAAGGCGAATGCGCTTCAACAAAAAGGGGCACCTTCGGGTGCCCTTTTTTACGCCACCTTGAAGCGCTTCAAGTGCTTCACCTGGGAGCGTGGCAGACGGCCTCGATGTTGTGGCCGTCCGGGTCGCGCACGAAAGCGCCGTAGTAGTTCGGGTGATAGTGCGCGCGCACGCCGGGTGCGCCATTGTCAGTGCCGCCTGCGGCCATTGCCGCAGCGTAGAAAGCCTCCACCTCGGCACGCCTGGCGACGCGGAAAGCCACGTGCAGCGGCGGCTTGTTCGGCTCCTGCCCCGCCATCGCTGCTGAAATCCAGAACTCCGCCTTCCCCGGAGGCCCAAAGCCCGCCACATCGGTGTGGCCGGTGACGGCTGCAGGAAACTCCAGCACCTTGCCCAGGCCAATGGCGCCGAGCGCCTGTTCGTAGAACCGCTTGCTGGCCTCAAAGTCGCTGACGACGACGCCGGTGTGATCGATCATCCGAATCTCCTGGGCTGGAAACTGGCGCGCAACTGCGCGGCTGCCGCACAATACCGCCCATGACCGCTGATGACCACCCCACCGCCTTGCCGAACGCTTCCGCCGCGCCACGTGCGCCCACCCGCACGATCCCCATCGCCGCGATTGCCACCGCGCCGGGGCGGGGCGGCATT
Organism: Ralstonia sp. VS2407; assembly: GCF_052950655.1. Taxonomy (NCBI): domain Bacteria; kingdom Pseudomonadati; phylum Pseudomonadota; class Betaproteobacteria; order Burkholderiales; family Burkholderiaceae; genus Ralstonia; species Ralstonia sp. VS2407. The sequence goes on along the minus strand of NZ_JBRFVG010000005.1, from coordinate 203,176 downwards.
GGCGTGGTGCGCGTGTCGGGGCCCGACGTACGCACCATCATGCAAGCCGTGTGCGGACGCCTGCTGACGCCGCGCCAGGCAACTTACCTGCCCTTTCTCGACGCTGCCGGCAACGCCATCGATCGCGGCATCGCGCTGTGGTTTCCAGCGCCGCATTCGTACACGGGCGAAGACGTGCTCGAGCTGCAGGGCCACGGCGGCCCCGTCGTGATGCAACTGCTGCTGCAACGCTGCCTGGCCGCTGGTCGCGAGATCGGCCTGCGCGTGGCGGAGCCCGGCGAGTTCACGCGCCGCGCTTTTCTCAACGACAAGATGGATCTGGCGCAGGCCGAGGCCGTCGCCGACCTGATCGAGGCCAGTACCGAAGCCGCCGCACGTTCGGCAGCGCGTTCGCTCGACGGCGCGTTCTCGCAGGCGGTGCATGCGCTGGTTGAGCGCGTGATTCATCTGCGCATGCTGGTGGAGGCGACGCTGGATTTTCCCGAAGAGGAAATCGACTTTCTGGAAGCCTCCGACGCGCGCGGACAGCTTGTCGGCATTCGCGCAGCCGTCGATGGCGTGCTGGCGCAAGCGCGCCAGGGTGCGCTGCTGCGCGAAGGCCTGCACGTGGTGCTGGCGGGGCAGCCGAACGTCGGCAAGTCGTCGCTGCTCAATGCGCTGGCCGGCGCGGAGCTTGCCATCGTCACGCCGATTGCCGGCACCACGCGCGATAAGGTGCAGCAGACGATTCAGATTGAAGGCATCCCGCTGAACATCGTCGATACGGCGGGCCTGCGCGATACGGAAGACGAAGTCGAGCGCATCGGAATCGAGCGCACCTGGGCCGCCATCGCCCGCGCCGATGTCGTGCTGCATCTGCTGGATGCGGCGGACTATCGCGCCAACGGCCTCTCGCCCGAAGACGCTGCCATCGACGCCCGCATCGCCGAGCACGTACCCGCCGGCGTGCCGACCCTGCGCGTCGTCAACAAGATCGACCTCTCTGGCGTGGCCGTACCGGGCCGCGTGGATACTGAGCCGCCCGAGGTATGGCTCTCGGCGCGCGATGGCCTGGGCGTTGAATTGCTGCGCGCGGCGTTACTGGAGATCGCCGGCTGGCAGGGTGGCGGTGAGGGGCTTTACCTTGCGCGCGAGCGCCATCTCGCCGCACTGCGCACGGCCCGCGAACATCTGGCCACAGCGGCGGAGCATGCCGATCAGCAAGCGCAATCGCTGGACTTGTTTGCAGAAGAACTGCGGCTTGCGCAGGAGGCGTTGAACAGCATCACGGGGGCGTTTTCGAGTGATGACTTGCTGGGGGTGATTTTTAGTCGGTTCTGCATCGGCAAGTGACCGCCATGTCTACCTACCCCGTCTCCATCAAAGGCGTCCTGCGCGTGCCCACCGGCGAGGTCGTCCTACTGCTCAATGAGCGCGAAGAATGGGAGCTGCCGGGTGGCCGCATTGAACGGGGCGAGTCCTCGGCCGAATGCCTGATACGCGAGATTGCCGAAGAGTTGAACCTGCGGGTGGAAGTGGGCGACCCGATCGACACGTATCTGTTCGAAGTCGTGCCGGGCAAGCATGTGTTCATTGCCACGTACGCGTGCGCGCTGGTGGGCCCGTTTGAACCCACCGTCAGTCATGAGCACAAGCGCCTTGGGCTGTTTGCGCCGGATGCGTTGCCGACGAATATGCCGGAGGGCTATCGGGCGTCGATAGCGGCGGCGCTGAAGGCAGCAGCTTAGCGCGATGCGTGCGCTTTTCATCTGCAGCCGCAATCGGCTACGCAGCCCAACGGCGGAAGCGGTCTTCGCCAGGTGGCCAAACGTCGAGACAGATTCTGCGGGCTTGGCTCCCGACGCAGACGTGCAACTCGACGCCGATCAGCTCGACTGGGCTGAGACGATTTTCGTCATGGAACGTAGTCACCAGCGGCGCCTGTCGCAGCGGTTTGGTGCGCGACTACGCGGCAAGCACGTGGTGTGTCTGGATATTTCCGACGACTACGTGTTCATGCAGCCCGAACTCGTCGCCTTGCTGGAGAAACGGGTCGGCCCGTATCTGCGCAGTTGATGGGCAAGTAGACCGCTCAGTCCCGCCCCCAACGCCAGCGTGGCGGCTCTCCCTTCCACCAGCAGACCAGTAACAGCAGCGCTGTCACGCCCAGCACGTACAACGCAAAGCTCGACTGCGTTTGCCCCGGGTGCAGCCCCACGATGCCAGCCCCCAGCAGTACGGCATAGATGACGAGTACCGCCCAACCCTGCCAACGCGAAGGCAAGCCCCATCCCCAGCCGTAGCGCTTGGCCGGAAACCAGTATTCATTGGAATCGGTCGACATCGTTGTCTCAGAGAGCGCGTACAAAGGATGCTCGCCAATGTACTCCCGTGCGGAATCGGCACAACAAACGCCAACAGCCAGCCGGTCAATTACCGCTGGCGGATGTCGTTTGAAACAGGAAGGGCACGCGCAGCGCGCACCGAAGCGGCGGACAATGGCGCACAGGCCATTAACCGCATCTTGCTAGCTTCTGTATCGGGGAGTGGAGCGTTGGTTGAATCCGGAAAGGCTTCCGGTGCGCGCAAGGCGCTACAAACCAAGCTCGGCGGAACGGACGTCGATTGACTTCACACCGCCAGCGGCAGCACCCGATTGGTGCTACCGAAACAATCGCGCGATCTTAGTAGAGCTTCTTCGGCAGCATTTGCGAGCGCAGGCGTTTACGCGTACGCGAAACGGCAGCAGCTTTCTTGCGCTTGCGCTCGGTCGTCGGCTTTTCGTAAGCGGTGCGGGCGCGCAGTTCCTTGATCAGGCCAGTGCGCTCGATTTCACGGCGGAAGCGGCGCAGCGCAACTTCGACCGGCTCGTTTTCTTTCAGACGGATGGTGGTCATCGGGTCCCTTGCTCAGTATTCGGGTGGACGGCGAAACAGCGGATTATATACCGCCCAGAGGGCGTGCAGTGTAGTTGAATCCGTTTACCGATGCAAGGCACTTCCGATTGTGGCGGAAAGGCCATTTCATGCCGCAATTTTAAGCAGATGCGTGGTCTCGATACTACGCCATGAGCGGTAGGCGATGCACGGAGCGGGAGGAACGCCGCTTGCTCAGAGCGAGCATCTCTCCTGATCTCTATCGTGGAACGCGTTCCGAAGTCTGCGCCAGCGACGAATGCCTCAAGCGCGCCAACCTCCGCCGAAGCGCTGCCCGAGCGGCTGCGCTATGTGGACGACACGCGGCCGGGCTACACCCGGCGCCGATTGCGCGGCCGCTTCGCCTATTTCGATACGCGTGGCGAGCGCATCCGCGATCCCGCAGTCATTGCGCGCATCAACAAGCTGGCGATCCCGCCGGCCTACACCAACGTCTGGATCTGCCCACACGCGGGCGGCCATCTGCAGGCGACGGGGCGCGACGCGCGCGGGCGCAAGCAATACCGCTATCACGCCGACTGGCGTGCCTTTCGCGATGCCGATAAATATGGGCGGCTGCTCGCATTCGGGGCGGCGCTGCCGCGCGTGCGCGAGGCGATCACCGCCCACCTGGCGGCGCCGGGCCTATCGCGCGAGAAGATGCTGGCGACGGTGGTCTTTCTGCTGGACGTGACGCTCGTGCGTGTAGGCAACGTTGCTTATGCACGCGACAACCGCTCCTATGGGCTCACGACGCTGCGCAATCGCCACGTGGAGGTGCATGGCAATACGGTACGTTTTCAGTTTCGCGGCAAGAGCGGCGTGGAGCACGACGTGTCGGTATCGGACCCGCGCCTGGCTCGCATCATCCGACGCTGCGTCGATCTGCCGGGCCAGGAGTTGTTCCAGTACATCGACGAAGCTGGCGAGCGCCGTGTGGTGGATTCCACGGATGTGAATGCGTACTTACAAGAGATCACGGGCGCAGATTTCACGGCAAAGGACTACCGCACCTGGGCCGGCAGCGTGCTCGCGCTGGATCTGCTGCGCGGGCGCACGTCGGCGAACGCTACCGAGGCGCGCCGGCAGGTGGTGGAAGCCATTGCTGCCGTGGCCAAGCGTCTGGGGAACACGCCGGCTGTCTGCCGCAAGTGCTATGTGCATCCGGCCGTGGTGGACGCCTTCCTGGCCGGCGAGCTAGAAGCACTGCCCCCGACCCGCGCACGCAAGGGCCTGCGACGCGAAGAAGCGGCGCTGCTTCGCTTTCTTGAATCCAGTGCCAGCGCAAAGGGCACAGGCGAAAAAAAGCCCGCCTGAACAAGGCGGGCTTTCGAGCGAACAGACGCGAACTTACTTCGATTGCTGCGGCGTCATATCCGGCGTGGCGGGCGCAACACCCGGGGCAGCCGTCGGCTGAGCCTGCTGCGCCGCCACCGTGGTGCTGTGCTCCTGCAGACCGCCACCCAGTGCCGTGTACAGATCGATGGCGTTGGTCAGGCGGGCCAGGCGCGTCTGCACCAGGGTCTGGTCGGCGCTGAACAGATCGCGCTGCGCGTCGAGCACATCGAGGAAGCTCGACACGCCGTTGCGATAGCGCTGGTCAGACAGCGTCAGGCGATCGGCCGTGGCATCGCGGAAGCGCTTCTGCGCGGCCACCTGATCTTCCAGCGTGCCGCGCGCCACGAGGGCGTCGGACACCTCACGGAAGGCCGTCTGGATCGTCTTCTCGTAGTTGGCCACCGCGATCTTCTGGTTGGTCTTGGTCAAGTCCAGGTTGAAGATGTTGGTGCCCCAGTTGAAGATCGGCAGCGTCAGGTTTGGCACGAACGACCAAAACCCCGTACCGCTCTTGAACAGATCATGCAGCGCGCCGCTGGCCGTACCCACGTTGGACGTCAGCCCGATGCTCGGGAAGAACGCCGCACGCGCTACGCCAATGTTGGCGTTGGCGGCAATCAGCTTCTGCTCGGCCTGGCGGATGTCAGGGCGCTGCTCCAGCAGCTCCGACGGCAGACCCGGCGGAATGTCGGCAACGATCTTCTCCGACGACACCATGGTCGGCGCGGGAAGATCGGCCGGCAGCGGGGCGCCCACCAGCAGCACAAGGGCGTTGGTCGCCTGAGCATACTGGCGCGTCAGCTGCGCCACCGACACACGCACCGATTCCACCAGCGTCTCGGTCTGACGCAGATCCAGCGCCGACGAGGCCCCCACGTCAAAGCGCTGCTTGGCCAGCTTGTAGTAGTCCTCGCGGCCCTTCAGGGTCTGCTGGGCCAGCTCGAGCTGCTCGGCGTACGCGCGCTCGTTCAGGTAGGCCTTGGCCACCTGCGAGATCAGGCTGATCTGCGCGGCACGCCGGCCCTCGTCCGTCGCCAGATAACTTGCACGCGCAGACGACGTGACGTCGCCCACGCTGAACAGGTTCACCTGATAGTTGCTGATGCCCACGCCAAGCTGGTACTGCTTGGTATAGATGTCGCCGCCGGTGGTCGAGATCGACGGCGGCGTATGGCTGCGCGTGTACGTGGCAGACGCATTGACCGGCGGCAGCAGGTCGGCGATCTGCAGGCGGTACTGCGCACGCGCGGCCTCGACGTTGAGCATGGCCACGCGCAGGTCGCGGTTGTTCTCGAGCGCCAGGCCGATCAGCTTCTGCAGCCGCGCATCGGGGAAGAACTCGCGCCAGCCCAGCTCGGTCGCGCGGGGCGCGTTCTCGCCGGGCTTGGCGGAATCTGCCGGCACGGCATAGCCGGCCGGTGCCTGCGGATACGCGCTCGTTACCGGGGCGTCGGGGCGCTCATAGGTGGGCGCCAGCGAGCAGCCGGACAGCACGCCCGCGACCAGCAGGAGCGCCGGCAGCAGCGCGGGGGTTCGAAAGGTCATCGTTTTCTGCATGTTCAGATTTCCTCGTCCAGCGGACGGTGCGCGGCATCCAGACGGCGTTGCCGCTCGCTGCCCTTGAAGATGCGGCGGACCACCACGAAGAACACAGGCACCAGCACCACGGCCAGCACCGTCGCGGTGATCATCCCGCCCATCACGCCGGTACCGATGGCGCGCTGGCTGGCGGAGCTGGCGCCCGTGGCAATCGCCAGCGGCAGCACGCCCAGGATGAACGCGAACGACGTCATGATGATCGGGCGGAACCGCAGGTGCACGGCTTCCAGCGTCGCCTCGATCAGGCCCTTGCCTTGCGCCTGCAAGTCCTTCGCAAACTCGATGATCAGAATTGCGTTCTTGGCGGACAGACCCACCACCGCAATCAGGCCGACCTTGAAGTACACGTCATCGGGCATCGCGCGCAGCGTCACGCCCAGCAATGCGCCGAGCACGCCCAGCGGCACCACCAGAATCACCGCCGCCGGGATCGACCAGCTTTCATACAGCGCCGCCAGCACCAGGAACACGGCCAGCAGCGACAGCGCATACAGCGCCGGTGCCTGCGAACCCGAAGCCTTTTCCTGCAGCGACTGGCCCGTCCATTCGTAGCCGATACCCGCCGGCAGCTTGGCAGCCAGGCGTTCCATCTCGGCCATGGCGTCACCCGAGCTGGCACCCGGCGCGGCCGCACCCGAAAGGCGGACAGCCGGATAGCCGTTGTAGCGCACGAGCTGCACCGGGCCGACGATCCAATGGCCCTTCGCGAACGTCGACATCGGCACCATGTTGCCCTGCGCGTTGCGCACGTACAGGTTCATGATGTCTTCGGGCTGCATGCGGTTGATCTTGTCCGCTTGCACGATCACACGCTGCTGACGACCGTAGTTCGGGAAGTCGTTGGCGTACGCCGAACCCAGCGCCGTCGACAGCACGGCGTTGATGTCAGTGAACGACACACCCAGCGCGTTGGCCTTCTCGCGGTCGATATCCACTTGGTACTGCGGCGAATCTTCCAGACCTTCCGGGCGCATGCCAGTGATGATCTTGCTTTTCGCCGCCATCCCCAGCAGCTGATTGCGGGCAGCCATCAGCGCGTCGTGGCCCAGGCCTGCGCGGTCCTGCAGACGGAACGTGAAGCCCGTTGCGTTACCCAGTTCCGGAATCGGCGGGGGGTTCAGCGGGAACACGATCGCATCGCGAATACCACCGAACAGCGCACCGAAGGCCCGGCCAACCACAGCGTCAGCGGTTTGATCCTTGCCCTTTCGCTCGCTCCAGTCCTTGAACGGGGTGAACACGATACCGGCGTTCGGCCCGTTGCCCGAGAAGCTGAAACCCTGCACGGCCACGATGTTCTCGACCGCCTTTTCATGCTTGTAGTAGTTCTCGACCTGCTTGATCACTTCCAGCGTGCGGTTGGCCGATGCGCCCGGCGGCAACTGGATGTTGGTCACGATGTAGCCCTGGTCTTCGGTCGGCAGGAACGAAGACGGCAGGCGCAGGAACAGGAACACCACCGCAACGATCAGCGCAACGTAGATGACCATGTAGCGGAAGGTCTTCTTCAGCATGCGCTCCACGAAGCTTTGGTAACGGTTCGTGGTGGTGCTGAACATGCGGTTGAACCAGCCGAAGAAGCCCTTCTTTTCGTGGTGCGAACCCTTTTCGATCGGCTTGAGCAGGGTTGAGCACAGTGCCGGCGTGAGCGTCAGCGCCATGAGTGCCGAGAAGAAGATCGACGACACCATCGACAGCGAGAACTGGCGATAGATCGCGCCCACCGAGCCCGAGAAGAACGCCATCGGGATGAACACGGCCATCAGCACCAGCGTAATACCGATGATGGCGCCCGTGATCTGGCCCATGGCCTTGCGGGTGGCTTCGCGCGGGGGCAGGCCTTCCTCGGCCATGATCCGCTCGACGTTTTCCACCACCACGATCGCATCGTCAACGAGGATACCGATCGCCAGCACGAGGCCGAACATCGTCAGCACGTTGATCGAGAAACCCAACGCGTTCATCACGGCAAACGCGCCCAGCAGCGAGATCGGCACCACGATCGACGGCACCAGCGTGTAGCGGATGTTCTGCAGGAACAGCAGCATCACCAGGAACACCAGCACCATGGCCTCGAACAGCGTCTTGACCACTTCTTCGATCGAGATCTGGACGAACTTCGAGGTGTCGTACGGCACCTTGTATTCCACGCCCGCCGGGAAGTACTTCGAAAGTTCTTCCAGCTTGGCCTTCACGGCCTTGGCGGTGCCCAGTGCATTACCCGTGGGCGAGAGCTGCACACCAATTGCGGAAATCGGCTGACCGTTGATCCGCGCAGACGTCGAGTAGGTCTGGCCGCCCAGTTCCAGGCGCGCCACATCCTTCACGCGCACCAGCGAACCGTCCGGCTTGGCCACCAGCACGATGTTGCCGAACTGCTCGGTGGTCGTAAGCTGGCCTTCCACCACGACCGTCGCCGCGAGGGGCTGGTCGGAGACGGACGGCAAGTCACCGATCGTACCGGCGGAGACCAGCGCGTTCTGTGCGCGAATGGCGTTGTAGACGTCCGTGGGCGTCAGCTTGTAGCCGACCAGCTTGGCCGGATCGATCCAGACGCGCATGGCGCGCTCCGTACCGAACAGGATGGCCTGGCCGACACCCGGCACGCGCTTGATTTCATTCAGCACGTTGCGGGAGATATAGTCGCCCAGCGCCACCGGATCCATCTTGCCGTCGGTGGATGCCAGCGTGGCGAACAGCAGGAAGTTCGAGCGGGCCTTGTCGACCTGCACGCCCTGCTGCGTCACTGCAGACGGCAAACGCGCTTCCACGCGCTTCAGGCGGTTCTGCACGTCCACCTGCGCCAGCGCCGGATCGGTACCGGCCTTGAACGTCACGGTGATCTGCGCCTGGCCGTTACCGCCCTGGCTGACCGACTCCATATAGAGCAGGCCGTCCGCACCGTTCATTTCCTGCTCGATGATGCTGGTGACGGACTCGTCCAGCGTCTTCGCATTCGCGCCCGGATACGTTGCCGTGATGATGACGGACGGCGGCGCGATGGTCGGGTACTGCGAGATCGGCAGCTGGGTGATCGAAATCGCCCCAGCAAGGATGATGAACAGCGCGAGCACCCAGGCAAAGACCGGGCGATCGATAAAAAACTTTGCCATGCGATGGCTCCTTGTTTACTGCTTGGCTGCCGGTGCGCTGGCAGCGGGAGTGCTTGCAGCAGGGGCGCTGGCCGCCGGTGCGGGTGCGGCGCCGCTACCCTGGCCACCCTGACCTTGCGGGCCCTTGCCCTGGCTTGCCGACATTGGCTGCCACGGCACGGCCTTGACCGGTGCGCCCGGATGGACCTTCTGCAGACCGTCGACGATCACCTTGTCGCCCGCCTTCAGGCCGCTCGATACGATCCATTCCGTACCGGTCGAGCGGTCGGCCTGGACCTGGCGCACCGCTGCCATGCCCTTCTCGTCGACAACCATGACGGAGGCGCCGTCCGGGCTGCGCGTCACGGCTTGTTGCGGCACCGTGATCGCCTGCTCGTCCACGGCCTGCTCCAGGCGGGCGCGCACGTACATGCCCGGCAGCAGCGTGCGGTCGGCGTTCGGAACAATCGCGCGCAGCGTGATCGTGCCCGTGGCCGGGTCCACCGTCAGGTCAGAGAAGTACAGCTTGCCCGGTTGGGCGTAGGCACGGCCGTCATCCGTCACGAGCGTGACCTTGGCCGCGTCACCACCGGCCTTCGCCAGCTTGCCGTCCTTGAGCGCCTGCTGCAGGCGCAGCACTTCGGTGCTCGACTGCGTGAACGTCAGATAGATCGGGTCGATCTGCTGCACGGTCGTCAGCAGCGTCGCCTCGCCCTGGCCCACGAGCGCGCCTTCGGTAACCTGCGCCAGCCCGGCACGGCCGGAGATGGGCGAAGTCACGCTGGCGTAGCCGACGTTCAGCTTGGCGGTTTCCACGGCGGCGCGGGCGGCGGCCACGTCAGCGGTGGCTTGCTTGGCGGCGGCGGTTGCGTCGTCGTAGTCCTGCTTGCTGATGGCGTTGGTGGCAACCAGCGGTTTGTAGCGCTCAGCCTTCAGTTGCGCCTGCGTTTGCGTGGCTTCCGAACGCGCAAGCTGTGCCTTGGCGCTGTCGAGCGACGCCTTGTACTGCGCCGGATCGATCTGGAACAACTGTTGGCCGGCCTTCACGTCACTGCCTTCGGCGTAGGTGCGCTTGAGTACGATGCCCGCGACCCGTGCTCGCACCTGCGCCACACGCGTGGCCTCCAGGCGGCCCGGCAACTCGCTGGTCAGACCAACGGAGTGCGGCTGCACGGTCACAACGCCGACTTCGGTCGGAGGCATGCCGGCGCCGCCCGGCCCTTGTGCCTGCTTGTTGCCGCAGGCTGCAAGTGCCACCACCATGAATGCGGCGGCAGCGAGTTGGTGATAACGGCGGGTGTTCGTCATAGATGACCCCATGTGGCGATAAGCGGAATGCCGGGTGCCGCAACGCCGCGCAAACGAGTGCGACGCCGGCAAACCGTCAGCGAAACCAAAAAACACAAAACGAAAACGTCCGATGCTAGCTGCATCTGGCGGCATGCGATATGGCTTTTGCGACGAACTCGCAACAACTTGGACCAGAATGCTAAGACGCGGGAGCGATCGGCAGTCGATCTCCGCCCTGGCTGCCGACAGACACGAAGCCGGCCCCAGCGCACGTGCCCGGGATGGATGTGGCGCATACGGCCATGGGCAAGCGACGGAGTGCGCGCTATTATAGATACGTTCGCGTATGTATGTAAGTCACGCCATTGGGAATAGGGACTCCGTTGACACGTTTCCGGAGTTCGTAGCAATGACGGCGATCAAGCGAACATGCAGCGGATACCGCGCTGCGACAAGCATTGTCAGCCAACGGACCCCAAGCCGCGTTGTGCGAAGCGCAATGGTGCGTTGCCAGGAATTGTGCATTGCACAAAAGCCAATCGAAAGAACGCCCGCCGAGATGGCACGGCGTTCCTCTGGAAGATCATGGTCAGACGAACGAAGGAAGAAGCACTGGAAACCCGCAACCGCATCCTGGATGCGGCGGAAGACGTGTTCTATGCGCGCGGCGTGGCACGCACATCACTATCGGATATCGCCCAAGCCGCGGGCGTGACGCGCGGCGCCATCTATTGGCACTTCCGCAACAAGACCGACGTATTCGCCGCCATGTGTGAGCGCGTGAAGCTGCCCATGGAGACCATGTGCACCCCGCTCGGGGTGGAAGCCGATGATCCGTTGGGCGAACTGCGCACGGTGGGCAACTTCCTGCTGCGGCAACTCGTGGAAGATGCGCACTGGCGCAAGGTCTTCGAGATCATGTTCAACAAGTGCGAGTTCGTGGAAGACACGAGCCCCATCCTCAAGCGCCAACAGGAATCGTTTGAGGAAGGCATGACCCACCTGACGAGCATCATCGAGCAGGCAACGCGGCGCGGGCAACTGCCGGCCGACCTCGACATCCCGCTGGCCGTGGCGCATTTCCATGCCACTTTCAACGGCATCATGGGCGATTACCTGTTCTACCCGGACGCCTCCAGCCTCGCCACCAAGCGCGAGCGCCTGCTGGATGCGTGCATCGACACCCTCAAATACGCGCCGTCGCTGCGGCTGGAGCCGGCGGCCGCCGCTGCCGCCCACACCGGGGCCTCGGCATGAACACGCCCGTGTTCGATCAGATGGTCTTTGCCGGCGGCGGCAACCGGTGCTGGTGGCAGGCCGGCTGGTGGGATGTCGTGCAGCCTGAACTGGGCTTGGCCCCGCGCGTGATTGCCGGCATCTCGGCCGGCGCATCGACGGCGTGCATGCTGCATGCATGGAATTCGGCCGATCTGATGGATTACTACGGCGAGGCCCTGCGCCAAAACACCCGCAACGCCCATTGGGGCAACCTGCTGCGCGGCGAGCGTGTGTTTCCGCACTACGGTATGTACAGGACGGCGCTGCTGACGGTGTTCGGCGAGGGTCGCTTCGCGCGGCTGGCACAGGCGCCGGAGACCCGCATCGGCGTGGCCCACATCCCGCGCTGGCTGGGCGCTCGCTCCGCCGTGGCGGCAGGGCTGATTGCCTACAACATCGAAAAGCACGTCCGCAAGACGCTGCACCCGACGCTGGGCAGGCGCCTCGGCTTCACGCCGGAAATCGTGCGCGCGCAGGATTGCGCCACCCCCGAGGACTTGGCGGACCTGCTGCTGCAATCGGCGTCCACCCCGCCTTTCACGCCGGTGCTGCGGCGCGCGGGGCGGCCGGTACTCGACGGCGGTATGGTCGACAACGTGCCCGTGCACGCGCTGGACGCCACGCCGGGCGATGCGCTGGTGCTCGTCACGCGCCTGTACCCGCGCCCGACGTATTTCCGCATGGATGTGCCGGTGGCCAACGGCGTGCAGCGCCGGTTTTATGTGCAACCTTCGCGCAAGGTTCCCATTTCGAGCTGGGATTACACCCGCCCTGGCGCCATGCGCGACGCCTATGCACTCGGCCGTCATGACGGCGAAACCTTCCTGCGCGAACTTCCACGCGGGTTCGCCACGGCGGTGGCTGCGTAACCACCTCCTCCAAGACAAAGACAGGCGGCGGGCGCGCCGCTTGCTCCACATGGGCGCGCCCGCCGGCGTGCCGCTCAGGTCGTCCGGCCGATGCCACTTCGACGGACACTTATGCCCGCCAACCCTGCACATGCGTTTGACCTGATCGTGATCGGCGCCGGTTCTGCCGGGCTCGCGGCTGCGCGCCGATCTGCGCAACTGGGGGCACGGACGCTGCTGATCGACCGCGCGCAAATCGGCGGCACCTGCGTCAACCGCGGATGCGTGCCCAAGAAACTGCTCGGCTACGGCGCCTCCTGGTCGCAGACAATGGCGCGGTGTTTGCGCGCCGCGCACGCCACCGACGCCTGGGCCGACGCCATCGCCCGCACGCGTGCCGAAGTCGCGCGGCTGCACGAAGCGCATTTCGCCCACCTGGCCGATGCCGGCGTGCAGTGGTTGAGCGGCACAGCCTCGCTGCGTGGCCGTGGCATCGTCCGGTTGCAAACCGAGTCCGGCAAGACAACGCTGCGCGCGCGCCAGATCGTGCTGGCTGCCGGCGCCCGCCCCACGCCGCTTCCCACACCTGGCGCAGAACTGGCCTGCACCTCCGATGATGTGTTCGACTGGGACACGCTGCCCGCATCGCTCATCATCGCGGGCGGTGGCGTCATCGCGGTGGAAATGGCGTCCACGCTGGCGCGCTTTGGCGTGCGGGTCACCGTGCTGACGCGCGATGCGCGCGTGCTGCCTGAATTTGATGCCACGGTGGCCGAGGCCGCCGCGCAGTCGCTGGCCGGCTGCGGCGTCGAGCTGATCCAGAACGCCGATGTTGTCCGCGTCGAACGCGATGCCGTGAATAGCGGCGGCGTGACCGTCTACGCGAGCATCGAAGGCAGCAACGCTCCCCGCGTGCTACGCGCCCAGCGTGTGTTAAGCGCCATCGGCCGCACGCCGAACGTCGCGGGCCTTGGCCTGGACGCGGCCGGCGTCACGCTCGATGCGCACGGACGCATTGCGGTCGACCGCCATTTCCGCACGCGCGCACGCGGCGTGCATGCCGTGGGCGACATCTGCGGCGCCAGCCGCCTGCAATTGACACCCGTGGCCGCCGCGCAGGGCCGCTACGTGGCCGAACGCCTATTCGGCAAAGGCACCAAGCTGCCCGACATGGACACCGTGCCGATGGCCGTGTTTTGCGATCCGGCCATCGCAAGCGTGGGCCTGACCGAAGCCGACGCCCGCACGCGTTGGCCCGAACTGGGCAAGCGCGGGCCGGACACCGACAAACGCGCCTTGGCAGACCGTATCGACGTGGTGGTCCGCCGCTTCGTCTCGCTGGAGCAGCGTTTTGCGGGCTCGGGCATGGAATCGTTGATCAAGCTGGTATGCAATGCCCGCAGCGGACGCGTGCTGGGCGCGCACATCGTCGACAACGCTGCGCCGGAGATCATCCAGGCACTGGCGGTGGCCGTGCGCGTGGGCGTCCGGCTCAAGCATCTGCAGTCGACCGTCGGCCTGCACCCTACCGTGGCAGAGGAACTGCTGAGCATGTAAGCGCACTTGTTCAATTTTCCTGACCCCGGTCTGCAAAACCGTGCACGTTACTGGTGCCGGGTCGGCGCAGAATGGGAACTATATTCTTCAGGAAATTTGACATGCTCCCCGTGCTTTATCTGTCCCATGGGTCGCCCATGCTGGCGGCTGATCCGGGTCCTGTCGGCAAGATGCTGGCGGCGCTCGGGCAAGAAATGGCCGCCCTCAACCCGCGCGCCATCGTTGTGGTTTCGCCGCACTGGATGACGCGCCGGCCGGCTGTGACCGCCCGCGCTCAGCAGGAAGCCTGGCACGACTTCGGCGGTTTCCCGCCGCAACTGTACGCCCTGGAATACGCCCCGCCGGGGGCGCCTGACTTGGCTGAACGCATCCGCACGCTGATCGACGGCAACATCGTCCCCGGGCTGGAGGAACAAGCCTCCACCGTGCTGGACCCGCGCCAGCCGCTGGACCACGGGGCCTGGGTGCCGCTGATGCTGATGTTTCCGGAGGCGAAGATCCCCGTGGTGCAGGTCTCGTTGATGCCGGGCCTGTCGCCCGCTTGCCAGATGGCGATGGGACGCACGCTCGCGCCGCTGCGCGACGAGGGCGTGCTGATCGTCGGCTCCGGCAGCTTCACGCACAACCTGCGCGCGCTGATGCGCGGCCCGGGCATGGCGCAGCATGGCGTGCCGGTTGAGCCTTGGGTGACGGCCTTTCGCGAATGGATGATCGAGACGATGACGGATGGCATCCGCAGCGGCGATTTCACCCGGTTCTGCGATTACCGCGCACAAGCCCCGAACGCCGCCCACGCCCACCCCACCGACGAACACCTCATGCCGCTGTACGTGGCACTGGGCGCCGCGATGGGCCAGCCGAGCCAAGCCACGCCGGGCGGCGTCCAGGCTCAGCACGTGGTCGATACGGTGACGTACGGATCGTTGGCGATGGACAGCTTCCGCTTCGATGGCGCGGGCGCCAACCAGCCGCAGTTGCGCGCCGCGGCTTGATTGACGGAAACGACGGGCAGGACGGCTGGCGTTATGCGCGGATCAGCGCGGGCGCCAGCGCCGTCGGGTTGACCACGCTGTCGACGTTGCCCTGGAGCACATCGAGGATGTTCTGGAACGCAAAGCCGAAGTACATCTCGTAGCTTTCGCGTTCGACGTAGCCGATGTGCGGCGTACAGATGCAGTTCTCCATGCGCAGCAGGGTGTGGCCCTGCAGGATGGGTTCCGTTTCAAACACGTCGATGGCAGCCATGCCCGGACGCCCACGATTGAGCGACGTCACCAGACCGTTTTCTTCCACCAGCTCGGCGCGGCTCGTGTTGACGAAAAGGGCGGTCGGCTTCATGCGCGTGAGATCAGCCACCGACACGATGCCGCGCGTTTCGTCGTTCAGCCGCAGGTGGACGGACAGCACATCGGACTGCTCGAACAGCGCGTCCTTTGATTCCGCCACAGCAAAGCCGTCGGCTCGCGCGCGTTCCTGCGAACCCTCGCGGCCCCACACCAGCACATTCATGCCGAAGGCGCGGCCGTAGCCGGCCACGAGCTGGCCGATCTTGCCGTAGCCGAAGATGCCCAGCGTCTGGCCCTTCAGGACACGGCCGATGCCAAAGTTGGGCGGCATCGTCGTGGATTTCAGCCCCGACTGCTGCCACGCGCCGTGCTTGAGGCTCGCCACGTATTGCGGAATGCGACGCTGCGCGGCCATCACCAGCGCCCAGGTCAGTTCAGCCGGCGCCACCGGCGAGCCCTTGCCCTCCAGCACCACAACGCCCTTGTCGGTACAGGCATCCAGGTCGATATGGCTGCCCGAATCGCGCGACACCCGGCCAGTCTGGCTGATGATCTTGAGTTTGGGCAGGCGGTCGAGCAACTGACGCGTAACACGCGTGCGCTCCCGGATCAGCACGATGGCTTCCACGTCCGCCACGCGTGCGGCCAATTGACCCACACCCTTGACGGTGTTGTTGAACACTTTGACTTCGTGGTCCTGCATCAGGCTGAAGCAATCCAGCTTGCGAACAGCGTCTTGGTAGTCGTCCAGTACGGCAATCTTCATCGACATCTCACTTCGAACAATGGTGCGCAGCAAAAAACAGCGATCCCTCGCGGTGGTATTCTTCCCATCCCTCGTCGCACGACAATCCGTGTCGACGTTCGGAATTGCCCGCCGCGGGCACGCAATTTGCGCAGCCCCGCTGGTGACGAGTCCTTGTTCTAGGGTCTGTTGACCTCGGTCCCGCCACTTTAGCGCACGCGGCCCCCGCTGCTCGGAAAAACCCACATTCCGCCAGCGCACCGCTTTGTAACTGAATGTGAAATCAGCACGGCTACCGTCCCTCCGCCTGCCTCACCTCTCCCTCTGGAAATCGCTGATCCGGCTCGCTTCTGATGCGCCGTCGATCGCTTTCCAACCCGCCGCTGGGTGCGGCCGCCGTGCTGATCCGCCACCGATTTCTTTCTCACTTCCATTGGAGTTTTGGTCATGAATCAACCCGTGATGCAGGGCGTGCCTGCATTGAACGTGCCCGAGTACGTGAAACACCCGCGCCTGATCGCGTGGGTTGGCGAGGTGGCAGCGCTCACCAAGCCGGAGCGCATCGTCTGGTGCGATGGTTCGCAAGAGGAATACGACCGCCTGTGCGCCGAAATGGTGGCCGCCGGCACGATGAAGCAGCTCAATCCGGCCAAGCGCAAGAACTCGTACCTGGCACTGTCCGACCCGTCGGACGTGGCGCGCGTGGAAGATCGCACCTTTATCTGCTCGCAGAAAAAGGAAGACGCCGGCCCAACCAACAACTGGACGGCCCCGGCCGAGATGCGCCAGACGCTGAACGGCCTGTTTGACGGCAGCATGCGCGGCCGCACGCTGTACGTGGTGCCGTTCTCGATGGGCCCGCTCGGCTCGCCGATCGCCCACATCGGCGTGGAGCTGTCGGACAGCCCGTATGTGGCCGTGAACATGCGCATCATGACCCGCATGGGTCGCGCGGTGTACGACGTGCTTGGCACCGACGGCGAATTCGTGCCGTGCGTGCACACCGTCGGCAAGCCGCTCGCCGCCGGCGAGAAAGACGTGCCGTGGCCGTGCAACCCGACCAAGTACATCGTGCATTTCCCGGAAACGCGCGAAATCTGGTCGTTCGGCTCGGGCTACGGCGGCAACGCGCTGCTGGGCAAGAAATGCTTCGCCCTGCGCATCGCCTCCACCATGGGCCGCGACCAGGGCTGGCTGGCCGAGCACATGCTGATCCTGGGCGTGACGTCGCCGGAAGGCAAGACGTATCACGTGGCGGCGGCTTTCCCGTCGGCCTGCGGCAAGACCAACTTTGCGATGCTGATTCCGCCCGCAGGCCTGAACGGCTGGAAGGTGACGACCATCGGCGACGACATTGCCTGGATCAAGCCCCGCAAGGACGCCAACGGCAAAACGCGCCTATACGCCATCAACCCGGAAGCCGGCTACTTTGGCGTGGCCCCGGGCACGAGCGAGAAGACCAACTTCAACGCGATGGCCACGCTCAAAGAGAACGTCATCTTCACCAACGTGGCGCTCACCGACGACGGCGATGTGTGGTGGGAAGGCATGACGGACACGCCGCCCGCCCACCTCATCGACTGGCAAGGCCAGGACTGGACACCCGAGACCGCCAAGGAAACCGGCCGCAAGGCAGCGCATCCGAACGCGCGTTTCACGGCGCCGGCAGCACAATGCCCCTCGATCGATCCGGAATGGGACAACCCCGCGGGCGTAGCCATTGATGCGTTTATCTTCGGCGGCCGCCGCTCGACCACCGTGCCGCTCGTGACCGAAGCGCGGGACTGGACCGAAGGCGTTTACATGGCCGCCACGATGGGCTCGGAAACCACCGCCGCCGCTGCCGGCCAGCAAGGTGTGGTGCGCCGCGACCCGTTCGCCATGCTGCCGTTCTGTGGCTACAACATGGCCGACTACTTTGCGCACTGGCTCAAGGTCGGCGAGAAGCTTGCCGACAGCGGCGCCACGCTGCCGAAGATCTTCTGCGTGAACTGGTTCCGCAAGGACGAGAACGGCAAGTTCGTCTGGCCGGGCTTTGGCGAAAACATGCGGGTGCTCAAGTGGATGATCGATCGCATCGAGGGCCAGGCACAGGGCGATGAGCACGTCTTTGGTGTGTCGCCGCGCTACGAAGAACTGAGCTGGGATGGGCTGGACTTCACGGCCGAGCAGTTCGCCAAGGTGATCTCGCTGGACGCGGACGCCTGGAAGCAGGAACTGGCTCTGCACGACGAGCTGTTCACGAAACTGGCACACGGCCTGCCGCAAGCGCTGCCCGACGCCAAGACTCGCCTGGAAGAACGCCTGCAGGGCTGACGCCCGCCGCCGCCGCGGCATCAGGACAGGAAGCCCGCCTCGCGCGGGCTTTTTTTCGTCCGCCCGCGGAAGGTTGCCCAAACAATGAGCAGTAATCCTAAAGTTTTAAATCGCGCGAATTACCCCTGCCAACAAAACAGATCAATTGATTTTTAGAAAATCGAATTACTTTGTAAAAAATACCCACGCACACATGAAAGTGGCCATTATGGCGGCGCGAGCATAATCGCCATGCATTTATGCCTAGCTTGAATCATTGCACGCATGGTATCGGCCAAGAACGTTGCCTGGCATAGCTTTATGAAGAATGCATGTCAACCACGGCACCCCAATACGTGTCGGATTGAATGAATTTCCAAATTTTAAAATTCCTGCGTGACGAATCCCTACGGGATTCTTATAATCCGGCAAAACGGAATCCTCTCTCTCTGAGCCAGAGGGGGGTTCATGACTAGAGGAAACGGGAAAGGGCGAACAAGCCTTATGCCAACGGAGGTGGGGGATCCCTACTTCCCCGGCGCTCGGGGGGGCGCCGGCTCGGATTGCGCGCAGACAACGCCACAGACTATGCAAACGATTGCATGGTTCGGCAGGCTGCGGCAGGCACCGAGGGGCTTGCAGATCTTTCTCAGGACCACCCTGGACACCACCCAGGAGGCTCCGCTGGCGATCGTCGACGGGAATAGCAGCATGACGATCCGCGCACGGCCGACGGCCGGACAACAGCGCCCGCAAGAAATGACATGCGAGCACACGCGCAATTGCCCGCATGGCACTCATAACAACGCGCACCGCAGACAGCAGAGCGCAGCCGCAGGGCTGCTCGCCGGAGTGTGTCGGCTGGTTAGACGGGAGGTATCACAAAGTGGGTATTCAGATCTTGCTGGTCGAACAAGACCAGGCAGAGGGGGAGCGTCTGTCGTTTTCCCTGCGTGATGGGGGACACGACGTTCAGCGGGTCAGCCATCCGGGCCAGGCGCAGGCAGCCATCCTGGCCGCCATGCCTGAGTTGCTCCTGATGGAGTGGACTTGGCCCGAGCGCGAGTCGATCGACATGCTGCTGGCGTTGCGCGCCAACATGCAGACGCGCGGCCTGCCGGTCATCGTGCTGTCCCGTCATGGCGATGCGCGCGCCAAGATTGCCGCGCTCGACGCCGGTGCCGACGACTACGTCGTCAAGCCGTGCGACACGGGCGAGCTGCATGCCCGCATCCGCGCCGTACTGCGCCGTCGTGCGCCGCATCAGCATGGCGACGACATCCTGCAGGTCAACGGCCTGCGCCTCGATCCGCTCACGCTGGGCGTGACTGCGCAAACCGAAACCGGCCCGCGCGCCATTCCGCTCAGCCCGCTGGAATTCCGCCTGCTTCACTTTCTCGTCGCGCATCCGCAACGCGTGCATTCGCGCACGCAACTGCTGGACCGCGTTTGGGGCAACCATGTCTTCGTGGGTGAGCGCACGGTGGATGTACACGTGCGCAAGCTGCGCGTGGCGCTGGCCGGCACGCCCTGCGATGGCCTGATCCAGACCGTGCGCGGTGGCGGCTATCGCCTCGTGGTCGGCGCGAGCGGCGCAACGGCTGCGTATGCTGCCGATGCGATCGGCATGCAACTGGAAGCCGCAACCCGCAAGGCAGACCTGCCGGCATACGGCCGCGTCCCCACGACGCGCTCGCTCGGCCCCGTTCAATTGGGCGTCTGACGAGCCTGTCGGCCACAGCAGACCGCCGCTTGCGCATCGCGCAGCGGCGGTTTTCTTTTGCGTCAGTGCCCGGTCATGCGCGCCGTAACCTCGACAGATTGGCGCAGTTCCTTCTTGTGCTGCTGCGTCAGCGCCGGCCCTCCCGCCAGCGTTTGAGCCAGCCGAGCCCTTCGCTCGTACCCGCACGCGGCCGGTATTCACAGCCGACCCAGCCGTCATAGCCGAACGTGTCGAGCAAGGCGAAGAGGTGCGGATAGTTCAGCTCACCTTCGTCCGGCTCGTGGCGATCGGGCACGCCGGCAATCTGCACGTGGCCCACACCATCGATGTACTGCTTGAGCTTGACTGACAGGTCGCCTTCCATGATCTGCGCGTGGTACAGGTCGAACTGCACCTTGACGTTGGTCGCGCCGACTTCCTTGCACACCGCATGCGCCTGCGCCTGGTGCGTGAGGAAGAAGCCCGGCATGTCGCGCGTGTTGATCGGCTCCAGCACGATGGTGACGCCCGCGCCGGCAGCCTCGCGCGCAGCGTAGGCGACGTTGCTAACGTAAGTGGCGTGATGGCGTGCGCGGTCCGCACCTGCGGGCAAAAGGCCGGCCATCACGTGCAGGCGCGTGTTGCCCAACACCTGCGCATACTCCAGCGCGGTCGCAATGCCGCGCTTGAATTCCGCTTCGCGCCCGGGCAATGAGGCAATGCCGCGCTCGCCGCCGGCCCAGTCGCCCGGCGGGGCATTGAACAGCGCTTGCGTGAGGCCGGCGTCGTCAAGGCGAGCACGGATATCCGCCTTGTCGAAGTCGTAGGGGAAGAGAAACTCGACGCCCTCGAAGCCATCCTTTGCCGCGGCGGCAAAGCGGTCGAGGAACGCGTGCTCCTGGTACATCATGGACAGGTTGGCGGCAAAGCGCGGCATAACAGACCTCTGAAGACGATTGCTTATTTGTTGACGAGCTGTGGCGGCGTGCGCAACACGGCAATGCAGCCGAGCACCAGCACGCCTGCCAGCGCATACATGCCGGCGGATGTGCTGCCCGTCATGTCCTTGAGCGCACCGATCATATAGGGGCTCACGAAGCCGGCCAAGTTGCCGACCGAGTTGATGGCGGCAATGCCCGCAGCTGCAGCGGTGCCTTGCAGGAACGCAGTCGGCAGCGACCAGAACAGCGGCGCGCACGTCAGCACACCTGCGGCAGCCAATGACAGGAAGACAATCGACAGGGCCACGTTGTGCCCAGCCGTCGCCACCACGGCAAAACCGACTGCGCCCATCAGCGCCGGCACAACCAGGTGCCAGCGACGCTCGCGTCGTGCATCGGCACTGCGGCCGATCAGCACCATGGTGATCGCCGCACACACGTACGGAATCGCAGAGAGCACGCCCACCATGAACGTGTCGGTCACACCGGCGCTCTTCACCAGCGTCGGCATCCAGAACGTCAGTCCGTACTGGCCCATGACGAAGGCGAAGTAGATCAGGCTCATCATCCACACGCGCGGGTCGGAGAACACCTTGCCGATGCCGTGGTGCTCGGTCTTGCCTTTGTTGTCTGCGGCAATGTTGGCTTCGAGAATCTGCTTCTCGTCTTCCGACAGCCAATTGGCCTTGCGGATGCTGTCATCGAACTTCCACAGCACCAGCAGGCCCACCAGCATGGCAGGAATGGCCTCAATGACGAACATCCACTGCCAGCCCTGCCACCCGCCGCCTACCCCTGTCCCATGGAACGCGCTCATGATCCAGCCCGACAGCGGGTTGCCGAAGATGCCCGAGATGGGGATGGCGGCCATGAACATCGCCACAATCCGCGCGCGGCGATGCGATGGATACCAGTACGTCAGGTACAGGATGACGCCGGGGTAGAAGCCCGCTTCGGCCAAACCCAGCAGGAACCGCATCACGTAGAACTGCGTGGGCGTCTGCACGAACGCGAAAGCGCCCGAAATCAAACCCCACGTGATCATGATCCGCGCGATCCAGATGCGCGCGCCAATCTTGTTCATCAGCAGGTTGCTCGGCACCTCGAAGAGGAAGTAACCGATGAAGAAGATGCCGGCACCCAGCCCGTACACCGTTTCGGAAAAATTCAGCGCCTGCGACATCTGCAGCTTCGCAAAGCCAACGTTCACGCGGTCGAGATACGCAACCACGTAGCACAGCATGATGAGCGGGACGATGCGGCGCGACACGCGCGCATAAACGCTGTCCTCTTTTGAAACGGCGTGCGAAGGCAACGCCGCCGTAGTGGCGGTCGAGGTGTTCATGTGGTCTCCGGTGTAGGTGTTATGTGGGCCGTGCGGTGGGCGCTACCGGTCTGCTGCCGGTTGCTCTACCAACGGGCCCCGAACGTCTGGCGCAGTTCGTCGATCTGCGCGTCGGACAGCGGTGCAGGTTTGGGTTCGGTCATCAACCAAAGCCGTGCGGTTTCTTCCAGTTCTTCCAGCGCGTAAGCTGCATTCGACACCGAGCCGTGCCATACCACGGGCCCCAGCCGATCGAGCAGCACAGCACGCACATCGTTGGCCAGTGATGCGATCTGCGTAGCCACATCCGGATGGCCCGGCCGCTGATACGTGATGAGCGGCACGTGGCCGACCTTCATCACGTAGTACGGCGTGATGGGCGGCAGCACATCGGCTTCATGCCACACGCCGGCCAGCGTGAGCGCCACGAGATGCGTCGAATGCGTATGCACCACGGCATGCGCATCGGCATTGCGGTCGTAGATGCCGCGATGCAGGGCGAGGGTCTTCGACGGTTTGTCGCCGCCGACCCACTCGCCCGTCGCCAGCACCTTCGCGATACGCGCCGGGTCCAGCGTGCCGAGGCAGGCATCGGTGGGGGTGATGAGCCAGCCGTCAGGCAGGCGTGCGCTGATATTGCCTGCCGTGCCGACGGTGTAACCGCGCGCATACAAGCTCTGCCCGACGCGGGCGATCTCTTCACGCAGGGCTGTTTCGGTGGACGCACTCATGCCGCAGCCTCCGCTGTGGCCTGCGCCAGTTGCGCTAGCGCTTTCTCGAAGAAATCCACCGTCCCGAAATTGCCGGACTTCAGTGCCAGCGCAACCGGGTCGGTGTCGATGGTGGCCGTCCAGGGCACGCCTGGGTCGATCTGCGGGCCAATGCGAAGCGCGCGCACGTCGAGCGCCTGTACCACCGCGCCCGAGGTCTCACCGCCGGCCACCACGAAGCGGCGTACGCCGTCAGCATGCAGCGAGCGGGCGATGCGGCCCAGTGCATCTTCAACGAGTTTGCCGGCGCGCTCCACGCCAAGCGTCTTCTGTACGTGGGCCACTTGCTCCGGCGCACTGGTGGCGTACACCAGCACTGTCTGACCGGCATGGCGGTGCACGAAATCGAGCGCCTCGACCACCACCGGTTTGCCTTCGGCCAGCGCCAGCGGATCAATCTGGAACGCGGGACGCGATGCACGCCAGTGCGCCACCTGCGCGTTCGTCGCACGCGAGCAGCTGCCCGATAGCACGATCGCCGAATCAGGCACCGCGGGTAACTGCGCCGCATTGCCGTGCGCGGTGATCAGCCCCGCACGCCGATATTGCGCCGGCAAGCCGAGCGCCAAACCGGAGCCGCCCGTCAGCAACGGCAGGTCGGCAAATGCCTCGCCCAGCACGATCAAGTCATCGTTGGAAATGGCATCGGCAATTGCCAGCTTCACGCCGTCGGCGCGCAGTTGCTGGGCCTGATCGCGGGCGGCCTGGGCACCGCGCATGATGGTGTCGTAACGCAGCAGGCCGACCTTGCCCGCGCTCTGGCGCGCCAGCACCGAAACCAGGTTCGGATCGCGCATCGGCGTCAGCGGATGGTGCTCCATGCCTGACGCGTTGAGCAGCACGTCGCCCACGAACAGATGGCCGCGGAAGATCGTTCGGCCGTTCTCCGGAAACGCGGGGCAGGCCAATGTGAGATCGGTGCCAAGTTCGGCCATCAACGCCTCGGCAACCGGGCCGATGTTGCCCGCGTCGGTGGAATCGAAGGTCGAGCAGTATTTGAAGAAGAAGCGCGAGCAGCCTTGGGCGCGCAGCCAGTGCAGTGCATTCAACGACTGCGCCACGGCATCGGCCGCGGCAATCGTGCGCGACTTGAGCGCGACGACGATGGCATCGGCATCCGCAGCGATGGCCTCGCCGCCTGCCTGTGGCACGCCGATGGTCTGTACGGTGCGCATGCCGGCACGCACGAGCATGTTGGCGAGGTCGGTCGCACCGGTGAAATCATCGGCGATGCAACCAAGGACGGGGCGGGACGTGGGCGCTGCGCTCATTTCGGCTGGCCCTCCGGCAGCGTGATCCCGGGGAAGATCTTGATCACGGCGGAGTCGTCTTCCCTCGCATAGCCAGCCGTGGATGCCTGCATGAACATCTGATGCGCGGTG
Source organism: Ralstonia sp. VS2407 (assembly GCF_052950655.1). Lineage (NCBI taxonomy): Bacteria > Pseudomonadati > Pseudomonadota > Betaproteobacteria > Burkholderiales > Burkholderiaceae > Ralstonia > Ralstonia sp. VS2407. Next base: position 178,835 of record NZ_JBRFVG010000005.1, on the reverse strand, counting down.
GCCGCCAGCGGCAGCGGGAACTTGGTGGCGCGCGCGGTATCGAGCACGAGTCCCAGGTCTTTGACGAAGATGTCGACGGCGGACAGCGGCGTGTAGTCGCCGGCCAGCACGTGCGCCATGCGGTTTTCGAACATCCAGCTGTTGCCCGCGCTATGGGTGATGACTTCGTACAGCGCATCCGCTGCCACGCCTTCGCGCAGGCCCAGGGCCATGGCTTCGGCCGCGGCGGCGATGTGCACGCCGGCCAGCAGTTGGTTGATGATCTTGACCTTGCTGCCCGCGCCGGCCTTGTCGCCCAGGCGATAGACCTTGCCGGCCATGGCGTCTAGCACATGGCCCGCTGCCGCATACGCCTCGGGCGTGGCTGAGGTCATCATGGTCATCTGGCCCGACGCGGCCTTGGCTGCACCGCCGGAGATGGGGCCATCCACATACAGAATGCCCTGCTGCGCGAGGCGCGCCTCCAGCGCAATCGACCAGTTCGGGTCGACCGTGGAACACATGACGAACGTGCTGCCCGGTCGCATGGCGGCCGCAGCTCCGCCCTCTCCGAACAGCACGGCTTCGGTCTGCACGGCGTTGACCACCACCGAGACCACCACGTCCACACCCGCCGCCGCCTCGGCAGGCGTTGCACACGCAACACCGCCTTCCTTGGCGAAATCCGCAGCGGCACCCGGGCGCGCATCGCACGCATGCACGGTGTAGCCGTGATTGCGCAGGGTCTTGGCAATGCCCAGGCCCATGGCGCCGAGTCCGATCACGCCAACCTTACGGTCAGCCGCCGTTTGCGTCATGAATCGCTCCTGAAATCAGTCTTGGACCGTGTCGCGGCCCTCGGCCAGGCGACGTGCGGCATTGAACATGTGCGTCTGTGCGGCATTGCGTGCAGCCAGGGCGTCGCGGCGGCGGATGGCTTCGACCATCGCACGGTGTTCGTCGCGTACCTGGCGGGCAAAGTCTTCGCGGCGCGCTTCGTTGCTGCGCGTCACGCCAATCGCTTCTTCGAGGTATTGGCTGAAGAAGCCGAGTGCCTGCACGAGGAACGGGTTGCCGCTGGCGGCAGCGATGGCGTGGTGAAAACGCAGGTCTTCGGTCACGCCGTCACCGCCGGCCGCCACCGCCGCGTCGATGCTGTCGAGTGCGGCGTCGATCTCGATCATCTCGGCGTCCGTGCGGCGCTGGGCGGCCAGCGCAGCGCCTTCGGCCTCCAGCGCGCGGCGCAGTTCGATGATGTGCAGTACGGCATCGATCGAGCCGGCCTGCGCCGCGTCGATCCGCAACGGCTTGAGGCCAGCCTGCTGCGTGACGTACACCCCGCTGCCTTGGCGCGCTTCGACCACGCCTTCGTGGCGCAAACGCGAGATGGCTTCGCGGATGACGGTACGGCTCACACCGAATTCCTGGCCGAGCACGGTTTCGGACGGCATGCGTTCACCGCGGCGCAGTTCGCCCGCGTCGATCTTGTCCATCAGGGTCTGGGCCACGCGGTCGGACAAGGAAGGCGCGGCGTCGAGTCGTTCAAACATAGGGTAGGGATGTCTTGGCAAGCGTAAATTCGTCGTGTCATCATACAAGTTGAGTCGCAGAGCTTCATCCCTGTTTACCCTAGGCATCGATCAAAATGCCCGGCGGGTTACGTCGGGCAACAAGGAGACACCATGAACATCGTCATCACCGGCGGCGCCGGCTTCCTGGGCCAGCGCGTGCTGGCGGCACTGCTCGAGCAACCCGGCCTGCCCGGTGCGGACGGCTCGGTACAACCCGTTGAGACCTTCATCGTGCTGGACCAGGTGGCCGGCCAGATTGCCGATGCGCGTGTGCGCTACGTGACGGGCGACGCTTCCGACCCAGCCCTCATTGCAAAGGTGATCGACGGGGGTGACAACAACGAGGTGGGCGGCGTGTTCCACCTGGCCGCCGTGGTGAGCGGCACCGCCGAGGCTGACTTCGACCTGGGCATGCGCGTGAACCTGGACGGCACGCGCGCATTGCTTGATGCGCTACGCGCGCAGCACGCCAAGACCGGCCGTGCGCCGCGCGTGCTGTTCGCAAGCTCGGTGGCAGTGTTCGGCGGCCAGTTGCCAGCCATCGTTACCGACGACACAGCGGCCACGCCGCAGGCTTCGTACGGCGTGCAGAAGTTGATGGGCGAATTCCTCGTCGGCGAGTATTCGCGCAAGGGCTACATCGACGGCCGCGCGGTGCGCATCCCGACGGTGTCGGTGCGCCCCGGCAAACCGAACGGCGCGGCCTCGAGCTTTGCCAGCGGCATCATCCGCGAGCCGTTGGCTGGCGAGGAAGCCATCTGCCCGGTGGAAGCCGAGACCGAACTGTGGCTGGCCTCGCCGCGCCAGGTGGTTGCCTCGCTGCTGCACGCGTACACGCTGCCGGCGTCGGCCTGGGGCAATCGCCGATCACTGAACCTGCCGGGCATTACGGTACGCGTGGGGGAGATGGTGGAGGCGTTGCGCAAGGTGGCGGGCGATGCGCCGGTATCGCGCATCCGTTGGGAGCCGGACGCACGCATCAAGGCCATCGTGCAAGGCTGGCCGGCGCGCTTCAATACCGCCCGCGCGGATGCGATGGGCTTTGGCCACGACACCTCGTTCGAGGCGATGGTGCGCGATTACGTGGAGGGCACGAAGGGCGCCTAACGCCCCTTTCCCAGCTCCACCGCAAACTTCACCAGTTCCGCCTGTCCCTCGATGCCGAGTTTGCGCTTCAGGTTCAGGCGGTGCGATTCCACCGTGCGCACGGACAGGCCCAGCTCGTCGGCGATGCGCTTGTTGGCGTAGCCCTTGGCGATGCCGTCGAGAATGTCGCGCTCACGCGGCGTGAGCGCCTCGACCGGCGTGGGCATGACAGCCTGCTCGGCCATGCGCATCGCCAGCTGCGCGCTGTAGAACGGCCGGCCGGCCAGCACGGCGTCGATGGCCTCGACCAGTTCGCTGGCGGGCGCGTCCTTGAGCACGTAGCCACGCGCGCCGGCGCGAATCACCTGCCGCACGTACTCCAGGTTGTCGTGCATCGAGAGCACGAGCACGGCAATCTCGGGAAATTCCTCGGCAAACTTCTCGGTCAGCGCGATGCCGTTCATGCCGCGCATGCCGATGTCCATCAGCGCCAGATCGGGGGCCAAGGTGCGCGCAGCCTGCAGGGCGGCATCGGCGTCACCGGCTTCACCCACCACTTCGAAATGCGGCACGGCTTCCAGCCGCATGCGCACACCATCGCGCACGAGCGGGTGATCGTCGACGAGGAGCAGTTTGACGGGCGCAGGAGTACGCATGTTCATACGAGAGGAGAAGAGGGAGCAGAAACCAGTTGGGCGATGACGATATGCGGGAGCACAGCGCACACCTCGGTGCCGTGCGGGCCCGAGGCGACGGTACAGGTGCCGCCCAGCGCGGCCATGCGTTCACGCATGTTGCGCAAGCCGATGCCGTGTTGCGGATCCACCTGCACGGATTCCACATCAAAGCCGGGGCCGTTGTCGCGAATGGACAAGCGCACGGCATCGAGATCGTTTTCAAGCAGCACACCGATGCGCGTGGCTTGCGTGGCATGGCGCTCGATGTTCGAGACAGCCTCCTGCGCGATGCGGAACAGCGCGGTGTTGCATGCATCCGGTAGCTGCACGGGCGGGCCGACCACTTCGAGCGCAATCGCAAACCCCGGCTGGCTGTCTTCGTGCGCTTCGCGTGTTTCACGCACGAGCAGCTCCAGCGCAGCCGCCAAGCCGAGATCATCCAGCAGGGCGGGACGCAGGTTGTGCGACACGCGCCGCACCTCGCCCAGCGCGCCGTTCAACCGATCAAGCGCGCGGCGCAACATGCTGTCCGCCCGTTCGATCGACGGCGGCGATGCAGGTGAGGCTTCGAGATGGCCATGCGCCGTTTCCAGCAGCAGCTTGGTCGACACCAGCACCTGGCTGATGCCGTCGTGCAACTCGCGCGAGACGCGCGCGCGTTCGTCCTCCTGAGACTTCACAACCTGCTGCGCGAGCTGGCGCAGCTTGGCATCGGCCTGGCGGTGATCGCTCACGTTCAGCGCCAAACCGCTGCCGGCTACCAGCAGGATGCTGATCGCGGCAATGCCAACGACCCACGCCAGCGTCTGGTCGATGTTGGCCTGCGCACGCTGATCAATCTCACGCAGGGTCTGCTCGATGTCGTCCAGGTACAGACCGGTGCCCACCATCCAGCCCCACTGTGGGATTGGCTCGACATAACCGAGTTTGGGCACGCTCTGGTGCGTGGATGGCTTGTCCCACATGTAGCGCACGAAACCGCCGCCCGCCTGCGCGGCAGCCACCAGTTTCTGGATGGTCGGCTGGCCGCCCGAGTCCGTCAGGTCCCACAGATCGCGCCCGACCAGTTCGGGCTGGCGCGGGTGCATCAGGTTGCGTCCACGCAGGTCATAGAGGAAGAAGTAGCCGTCGGTGCCGAAGTCGAGACGGGCGAGGGTGCGCATGGCTTCGTCGCGGGTGGCTTCGTCCCCGGCCGGATCGCCACTGTGGCCGGACGCAAGCAACGGCGCGATGGCACTCTGCGCAAGCTTGACGTAAGACCGCAGCTCGGTCTCCTTGGCCTGCAGGTACGCAGACTCCACCAACTGCCGCTCGTGCCGCGCCAGCGCAATCGACTGATGCCGCACGGTCAGCATGATCGCCAGCATGGCGATGGTCAGCGGTGCAACGGCGAGGAGCAGGATCTTCTGGCGGAGCTTCATGGCAAAACGCGGCGAGCATTGCGGCATCGCAAGGTGGCGGCGCGGTCTCGGTCAGGTGTGGGGTCTGCGTAGAACTACGGACGTGTGCTGCGTAGTCCTCCGCTTGTGGCGCGGGGTGCGGCTGGCAAATACTACACGCCCCTGTCACGGGGCAGGACTCACCGCAGGGATGAACCCACATCCCGCGTTCAGCACATTACTTCGACCAAGGTTCGAGGAGACCGACATGAGCTTCGTCAGGCAACACCTGATCTGGCTGGTCGTCGCCATTCTTGGCGCGTCTGCCTTTGCCACCGTTGCGCTTGCGCGCGGCGAGGCAGTCAGCGCGCTATGGGTGGTGGTGGCCGCCGTATGCATCTACCTGATCGCGTATCGCTACTACAGCCGCTTCATCGCCGACAAGGTGCTCGGCCTGGACGGCACCCGTAAAACGCCCGCCTGGCGTTACAACGACGGGCTCGACTACGTTCCCACCAACAAGCACGTGCTGTTCGGCCACCACTTCGCGGCCATTGCCGGAGCAGGGCCGCTGGTGGGCCCCGTGCTGGCCGCGCAGATGGGCTATCTGCCCGGCATGCTGTGGATTCTGGCCGGCGTGGTGTTTGCCGGCGCGGTCCAGGATTTCATCGTGCTGTTCATCTCCACGCGCCGCGACGGCCGCTCGCTGGGCGACCTCGTGAAGAGCGAGATGGGCACGGTGCCCGGCGTGATCGCGCTGTTTGGCGCGTTCCTCATCATGATCATCATCCTGGCCGTGCTGGCGCTGATCGTGGTGAAGGCGCTGGTCGGCTCGCCGTGGGGCACCTTCACGGTGGCCGCGACGATTCCCATCGCGCTGTTCATGGGCGTGTACGTGCGCTACATCCGTCCGGGCCGCATCGGCGAGATCTCCATCATCGGCTTCGTGCTGCTGATGCTCGCCATCGTCGGTGGTCAGGCGGTGCATGAAAATGCCGCCCTCGCGCCGCTGTTCACGTTCGACGGCAAGGCCCTCACGTGGATGCTGATCGGCTACGGCTTTGTCGCCTCGGTGCTGCCGGTGTGGCTGCTGCTTGCCCCGCGTGATTACCTGTCGACGTTCCTGAAGATCGGCACGATCATGGCACTGGCCATCGGCATCCTGATCGTCGCGCCGCAGATGCAGATGCCGTCGCTGACGCAGTTTGCAGGCGGCGGCGGCCCGGTGTGGTCGGGCAACATGTTCCCGTTCCTGTTCATCACCATTGCGTGCGGTGCGGTGTCGGGCTTCCACTCGCTCATCTCGTCGGGCACCACCCCCAAGTTGCTGGAGAACGAACGCCAAGCACGCTTCATCGGCTACGGCGCGATGCTGATGGAATCGTTCGTCGCCATCATGGCGCTGGTGGCCGCTTCGGTCATCGACCCGGGCGTGTACTTTGCGATGAACAGCCCGGCGGCGCTGGTGGGCGCGACGCCCGATACGGTGGCACACACGCTGTCCACCTGGGGCTTTGTCATCACGCCTGATGTGCTGATCCAGACCGCCAAGGACGTCGGCGAGAACACCATCCTCGCCCGTGCAGGCGGCGCGCCAACGCTGGCCGTGGGCATGGCGCACATCCTGCACCAGGTGGTGGGCGGCCAGGCCATGATGGCCTTCTGGTACCACTTTGCGATTCTGTTCGAGGCGCTGTTCATCCTCACCGCGGTGGATGCAGGTACGCGCGCCGGGCGCTTCATGCTGCAGGATCTGCTGGGCACCTTTGTGCCGGCACTCAAGCGCACGGATTCGCTCGTCGCCAACCTCATTGCCACGGCCGCAACCGTCGCGCTGTGGGGTTACTTCCTGTACCAGGGAGTGGTCGATCCGCTGGGTGGCATCAATACGCTGTGGCCGCTGTTCGGCATCTCCAACCAGATGCTCGCCGCGATTGCGCTGACGCTGGGCACCTGCGTGCTGGTCAAGATGAAGCGCGATCGCTACGTCTGGGTGACGCTGCTGCCGACCATCTGGCTGCTGATCTGCACGCTCACCGCCGGCTGGCAGAAGCTGTTCGATCCGGACCCGAAGATCGGCTTCCTGGCGCACGCCAACAAGTACGCCGGCGCGATTGCCGAAGGCAAGCTGCTGGCCCCGGCCAAGTCGATGGCGCAGATGCAGCAAGTGGTGCTGAACGACCGCATCGACGCGTTCCTGTGCGGCCTGTTCATTCTCGTGGTCGTGAGCATCGCCTGGTATGGCCTGCGCACGGTGCTCAAGGCGCGCGCCGCGAGCCGTCCGACCACCAACGAAACGCCGTACGAAGCGCTGGGCGCATGAGCACGGGCATGCGCGAAGAACTCGAAAACTTCGGCCGCTACCTGGGCCAGACGCTGCGCCTGATGGTCGGCGTGCCGGACTACGACACCTACGTGCGCCACATGCAGGAGACCCATCCGGGCCAAACCGTCATGTCGTACGAAGACTTCTTCCGCGAACGCCAGGACGCGCGCTACGCCGGACGCGTCGGCCGGTGCTGTTGATGAATGATTGAACCTGCTCCAAAGCAAAACCGCCGGTGCATGCTGCCATGCCCGGCGGTTTTTGCTTGCGTGCGCTACATCGATTGACGTGCCGTTGTGGGCGGGTCGCCGTGCTTGGCACGATAGGTCTTCTCCACCAGCTCGCGCAGCTTGCCGAGCGCCCCCACATCGCCTTGGGCGGCCGCCCTGCCGTACCACTTCTTGGCCTGCTCGATATCCTGCGCGACCACGCCGGGCTCGCCGCGCTCGTAATAGCTGCCGACAATGTATTGCGAGGGTCCGTCGCCACCCTCGGCTGCCTTCTTGTACCAGATGAAGGCGCGCCCGTAGTCACGCGGCACACCGCGCCCCGTGAAGTAGTTGGTGGCCAGCGCGCGCTGCGCCTCGACATGCCCGCCCGCCGCGGCGCGTTCGTACCACTTGTTGGCCTCTTCCAGGGAACGCGGTACCAGCTCGCCGCGTTCAAACAATTCGCCGTAGGCAAACTGCGCGTGGGTCATCTGGCTGTCAGCAGCGCGGCGCAGCCATTTGACTGCCTCTTCCGGGCGGGCGACGGTGCCTTCGCCGCGCATCAGCATCATCGCGTAGTTGAACTGCGCGAGCCGGTTGCCGCGCTGCGCGGCCTCGGCAAACTCGTCGAAGGCGTGGCCGAAATCGTTCTTTTCGTAGTGCGCGATGGCGATCTGGGTGAGGGCGGCGGCATCGCCCTGTGTGTCGGCAGGCGACGTTGCAGCGGATGCAAACGACATCGCCGCACCCATCGCCACCACCAACACCGCCTGCAGCATGCGCGGACTTCTGCGCCGGACCTGTCTGCTCATCACCCACTCCTCAACGGAAGATGACCCAGTGTAACGCGCCAAATTGCTACGTGCGGGGGCGCACAAACCAGCACATCAGGGGCGCACACAGCTGCCGGGGCAATCAGCCCGCGCGCACCCGGTACACCGCCACGCTGCCGCGCCAGTTGGCTCCCCAACGCACCACGCTGCCTTCGTGCAGCACAACGCGATCGAGAATCACCAGTCCCACTTTGGGCGCCAGCGCTTCAAAGTCGCGGATGGTCAGCACGCGCACGTTGGGCGTGTTGTACCACTCGTAGGGCAGCGACTTGGACACCGGCATGCGCCCGCGGAAGATCGACAGCCGATGCGGCCAGTAGCCGAAATTCGGGAACGACACGATGCACTCGCGACCCACGCGCAGCATCTCGCGCAGTACCTGCGCCGTGTTGTGGATGGTCTGAAGCGTCTGCGACAGGATGACCGTATCGAAGCTCTTGTCCTCGAACAGCGCCAGCCCGCCCTCCATGTTCTGCTGGATCACGTGCACGCCCTTTTTCGTGGAGGCCAGCACGCCCGCATCGTCGATCTCGATGCCGTAGGCCAGCACGTCGAGCTCATCCTGCAGCACGCGCAGCAGGCTGCCGTCGCCGCAGCCAAGGTCGAGCACGGTGGAGTGTGGCTCGATCCAGCGGGCGATGGCACGAAAGTCCGCGCGGTCGGTCAGGATGTTGGGCACCTCGGACGGCGCAGCGGGGTTCAGCGTTTGCGTTGTCATGCGCCGATCTCCTGCGCGATGCGTTCGTAATAGGCGCGGACCAGCGCGTGGTAGCGCGCGTCTTCCAGAAGGAAAGCGTCGTGGCCGTGCGGCGCGTCGATCTCGCCGTAGGTAACGGGATGCTTGTTGTCGAGCAGCGCCTTGACCAGCTCGCGGCTGCGCGCCGGGGCGAATCGCCAATCGGTCATGAAGCTGACCACGAGGTAGCTCGCCTTGGTGTGCGCAACGGCCTTGGTCAGGCTGCCGCCGTAGGCCAGTGCGGGGTCGAAGTAATCGAGCGCGCGCGTGATGAGCAGATACGTGTTCGCATCGAAATACTCGGCAAACTTGTCGCCCTGGTAGCGCAGGTAGCTCTCGACCTGGAACTCGACGTCGAACGAGAAACGGATATCGTCCGCCTTCAGCTCGCGGCCGAACTTCGCAGCCATGTCCTCGTCCGACAGATACGTGATGTGGCCGATCATCCGGGCCACGCGCAGACCGCGCTTGGGCTTGACGTTGTGCGCGTAGTAATCGCCCCCGTGGAAATCGGGGTCGGACAGAATCGCGCTGCGCGCCACCTCGTTGAAGGCGATGTTCTGCGCCGACAGCTTGGGCGTGGACGCCACCACCACGCAGTGCCGCAACCGGTCCGGATACATCAGGCTCCAGGCCAGCGCCTGCATGCCGCCGAGGCTGCCGCCCATCACCGCGGCAAATTGCTGGATGCCGAAACGGTCGGCCACCCGTGCCTGGGCGTTCACCCAGTCTTCCACCGTCACCACAGGAAAGCGCGCGCCGTAAGGCAGGCCGGTTTCCGGATGCGGGCTCATGGGGCCGGTCGAGCCGAAACACGACCCCAGGTTGTTCACCCCGATGACGAAGAAGCGGTTCGTGTCGACCGGCTTGCCGGGGCCGACCATGTTGTCCCACCAGCCGACTTCGCCCTCGGCGTGCACGCCCGCCACGTGGTGCGAGGCGTTGAGCGCGTGGCAGATGAGCACGGCGTTGGAGCGGTCGGCATTGAGCGTGCCGTAGGTTTCGACCATCAGGTCGTAGCCGCTGATCTGCGAGCCGTTGCGCAGTTGCAGCGGCTCGGCAAAGTGCATGCGCTCGGGTACGACCAGGCCGATGGCATTGGCCGGCTTGCCCTGATGTGCCTTAGAAGAGGATGTGTCGGCCTGCGCCGCATCGGCTGCGGTGACCGCGGGGTCAGCCTGGATGTCTGTCATGGCACCAAAGAAAAAACCCGACCGGCAACGCTGTTCACGCAACCAATCGGGTTCTCATGTGGCGCACGTGGGGCGCTTGCTTTCACCACCCCCGCTCTGACCGAACCTCTTTAGCCGCATTTGTAATGAGAGCCCAGAGCCACATTCGTGCAGTCTGAACTCCCGCGCGCCCGCAAGCCAGTCGTCAAATCGGCGCGCCAGAGGAAGGTGATTATAGAGCAAGCGGCGGCGGACGCATTACCGCAGCATGATGCGTCCGATCCCCTGCCATATGCGGGGTCAAAGGCCGGCCATGTTGATGTACTTGATCTCCAGGTACTCGTCGATGCCGTATTTCGAGCCCTCGCGGCCCAGCCCCGATTGCTTGACGCCACCAAACGGCGCTTCGGCGGTCGAGATCAGCCCCGTATTGACGCCGACCATGCCCGATTCCAGCGCGTCGGAAACCCGCCACGCGCGGCCAAGATCGCGCGTGTAGAAATACGCGGCCAGCCCGAACTCGGTGTCGTTGGCGGCTGCCACAGCTTCGTCTTCCGTATCGAAAGGAATGAGGGCGGCCAGCGGGCCGAACGTTTCTTCATGCGCGACCAGCATGTCGGCCTTTGCATCGACGACGACCGTCGGTTCGAAAAACGCGCCGCCCTGCGCAGACAACGCATGCGGCTTGCCGCCCACCAGCACGCGGGCGCCTTGGCGTACGGCGTCATCCAGGTGCTGCTGCACCTTGTCCATCGCGCGCATGTGAATCAGCGGGCCCTGCTGCACGGCGGGCTCCGTGCCGTTGCCCACGCGCAGCGCACGCACCGCATCGGCCAGCTTGGCGGCAAACGTGTCGTAGATGCCGCGCTGCACGTAGAAGCGGTTCGCGCACACGCAGGTCTGGCCCGCATTGCGGTACTTGGCGATCATCGCGCCTTCCACGGCTGCATCGACGTCGGCATCGTCGAATACGATGAACGGCGCGTTGCCGCCCAGCTCGAGCGACAGCTTCTTGATGTCGTCTGCGCACTGGCGCATCAGCAAGCGGCCAACCGCGGTGGAGCCCGTGAAGCTGAGCTTGCGCACCACGGGGTTGGAGGTCAACTCGCCACCAATCGGCTGCGAATCGCCCGTGACGATCGACAGCAGGCCGGCCGGCACGCCCGCGCGCACGGCCAACTCGGCAAACGCAAGCGCAGAGTAGGGCGTTTCCAGCGCGGGCTTCACCACCATCGAGCAACCGGCGGCCAGCGCCGGGCCCACCTTGCGCGTCATCATCGCGATGGGAAAATTCCACGGCGTGATGGCCGCGCTCACGCCGATCGGCTCTTTCTGCACGACGATGCGGCGATCGCCCTGCGGCGACGGAATCGTGTCGCCGTAAATGCGGCGTGCTTCTTCAGCAAACCACTCGATGAACGATGCGGCGTAAGCAATTTCGCCGGCGGCTTCTGGCAGCGGCTTGCCTTGCTCGGCCGTGAGGATGGCAGCGAGATCCTGCTGGTGCTCCATCATCAAATCAGCCAGCTTGCGCAGGATCTTGGCGCGATCGCGTGCGCTCGCCTTGCGCCAGGCGCGTTGCGCAACCTGGGCGGCATCGATGGCGCGGCGCGTTTCGGCGGCGCCCATGCCGGGCACGGTGCCAATCTTGCGGCCGGTGGCGGGGTCGGTCACGTCGCGCGTGGCGCCGTCATCGGCATCGGCCCAGCTGCCGGCGAGGAACGCCTGCGTGCGCCACAGGCCGGGGTCTTTCAGTGCGATCGGCGGCGTAACCGGCGCGCTCGGCAAGTCAGTGCGGGTCATGGTGTCAGCCCTCCAGTGCACGTTGCAGGATGGCAAGGCCCTCTTCGAATACCGCGTCTTCAATCGTGAGCGGGAACAGGAAGCGGATCACGTTGCCGTACACGCCGCACGACAGCAGGAGCAGGCCGGCTTCGAGCGCGCGCTGCTGCACGAGCTTGGTGAAATCGGCGTCGGGCTTGCCGTCCGGCGTATTGAATTCGACAGCAACCATCGCGCCCACGCCACGCACTTCTGCAATGCGCGGCTGCTTGGCCTGGGCAGCGTTCAGTGCATCGACCAGGCGAGCGCCCAGCGCGGCGGACCGCTCGCAGAGTTTCTCGTCGGCAATGATGTCGAGCACCGCATGTGCGGAGGCCACCGCCAGCGGGTTGCCGGCGTAGGTGCCGCCGAGCCCGCCCGGCGCCGGCGCGTCCATGATCTCTGCGCGACCCGTGACAGCGGACAGCGGCAGGCCGCCGGCCAAGCCCTTGGCCATCGTCGTGATGTCCGGCAGCACGCCGGTGTGCTCCATGGCAAACAGCTTGCCGGTGCGGGCAAAGCCGGTCTGCACTTCGTCGGCGATCATCACGATGCCGTGCTCGTCGCACAGCGCACGCACGGCGCGCACGAAATCGGCGGGCATCTGGTAGAAGCCGCCCTCGCCCTGCACCGGCTCGAAGATGATGGCCGCCACCTGGCGTGGATCAATATCGGCCTTGAACAGGCGCTGGATAGCATCCAGCGCATCCTGCGTGCTCACGCCATGCAGCGCGACCGGCGCCGGCACGTGATAGATGCTGCCCGGGAACGGGCCGAAGCCCGTCTTGTACGGCACGACCTTGCCCGTCAGCGACATGCCCATGAACGTACGGCCGTGGAACGCGCCCGTGAGTGCGATCACACCCGGGCGGCCCGTGTGCGCCCGTGCGATCTTGATGGCGTTTTCCACGGCCTCGGCGCCGGTGGTGAAGAACGCGGTCTTCTTGGCATGCGTGCCCGGCGTGATCGCGTTCAGGCGCTCGGCCAGCTCGACGTACGAACCGTAGGGCACGATCTGGAAAGCGGTGTGGGTGAAGTGATCCAGCTGCTCGCGCACGGCCTGCACCAGACGCGGATGGCGATGGCCCGTGTTGACCACGGCAATGCCGGCCGCGAAGTCGATGTAGCGGCGGCCCTCCACGTCCCAGAACAGCGCGTTCTCGGCGCGCTCGGCGTAGCGGTCGGTCATCACACCAACGCCGCGCGGCGTAGCGGCCAGGCGGCGGGCATTCCATTGGGCGTTCTGTTGCGGCGCGTGTTGCGGATCTCGGGCGTTCATGGCGGTCGTGTGCGTTGGGTCAAGAAAGAGGCGATGCGAACCAGTGTGGCTTCATTGGCTCTGTACAATAAGACCCAATCAGGTTTTTCTTTTGGAACCACTTTGGTTCCATCGCGCACCATGGCCGACCATTCCCCAACTCACCGCGCCAGCATGCTGGTCGACTATCTGCAACGCCGCTTCGACCGCGCAGAGCCAGGCGGCGAGCCCGACCATCGGCGCCTGTACCGCGTGTTGCAGGAAGGCATCCTGCGCGACGAGCTGCAGCCGGGCACGCGCCTGCCGTCGTCGCGGCAGTTGGCCACCGAACTGGGCATCGCACGCAACACGGTCATCCACGTCTATGAGCAGCTCGGCGTGGAAGGCTATGTCTCGGCGGGCGTGGGTAGCGGCACCTTCGTCGCCGATACCGCGCCGGACCGGCTGGACGCCGCGCCGGCACCAGCCGCAGCGGTTGCCGCACCGGCGGTCGCGCCAATCACCGAAGCGGCCACGCCGTCTGCGCCGATGCTGTCCACGCGCGGCCGGGCGCTCGTGCGCGATGCAGGCGCCAGCTCACGCCAGTGGGGCGCCTTCATGCCTGGCGTACCGGAGGTGCGGATGTTTCCGGCGCGCATCTGGTCGCGCCTGCACAACCGGCTGCTGCGCAAGCCATCGCCTGCGCTGCTGACGTATCCCGTGGGTGCGGGCTACCTGCCGCTGCGCACCGCGCTGGCCGACTACCTGCGCACCGCGCGCGGCGTGCGCTGCGAGCCCGAGCAGATCATCATCACGGCAGGCATCCACCCGTCGCTCCAGCTCATCGCGCAACTGCTGTGCGACGCCGGCGACAGCGCATGGATTGAAGACCCGGGCTATTGGGGCGTACGCAGCGTCCTCACTGCCGCAGGCGTACGCACCGTGCCTCTGCCGGTGGACGACGAGGGCATGCGCTTTGACATCCCCGCGCGCGGGCGCCAGCGCAGCAAGCCGCCCAAGCTCATGGTGGTCTCGCCCTCGCACCAATACCCGCTCGGCTCGGTGATGAGCCTGGCGCGACGCCGCGCGCTGCTGGCCACCGCACACGCCACCGATGCCTGGATCGTCGAAGACGACTACGACAGCGAATTCCGCTACGGCAGCCGCCCGCTTCCCTCACTGCAAGGGCTGGATGAAGGCGGGCGCGTGCTCTACATGGGCACGTTCTCGAAAGTGCTGTTCCCCAGCTTGCGGATTGGCTATCTGGTCGTGCCGCCCGCGCTGGCCGATGCGTTTACGACGGGGCTGTCGGAGATGTTCCGCGGCGGCCAGATTCTCACGCAGGCGGTGCTCGCAGACTTCATCGCGGAGGGCCATTTCGTCTCCCACATCCGGCGCATGCGCGGGGTGTATGCGGAACGGCGCGAAACGCTGCTAGCGTCTATCGCTCACGAGTTCGGCGACGCGCTGCCGGTGCACGACGGCGCGTCGGGCCTGCATCTCGTGCTGGGCTTACCCGCCGGCACCAACGATGTGGCCGTTGCTGATCTGGCACTCGCCAATGACGTCGTCACGCGCCCACTCTCGCGTTATTACCAGGACGATGCGCGCCGCCTGCCTGGGTTGCTGCTGGGCTATGGCCATGTGGAAACGGAGCAGATTGCCGCACGGTTTCATACCTTGGCGGAAGCGATACGCACCATTGGCTGACCAACGGCACGCGCAAATAAAAAGCCCCGCAGTGCGGGGCTTTCGTTTGGGGTGGTGCAGGCTCAGGCCAACAGCACCCGCAACTGCGCATCCGCACCTTCCACCGGAGACTTCCGGAAGCCGCTCTTGGCATACCGATGCCAGCGCCCGAGCACCGCACACACAACCAAGTTGGCGCGCGAAGCGATGTCGGCATCCGCCGGCCAGGCACCCTGCGTGACCGCCATGCGCAGGCTTTGCTTGAGCGATGCTTCGATGCGATCGAGGCACTGCGCCATGCGCTCGGGCAGGCGCTCGTCTTCGCCGACCAGCGCATCGCCCACCAGCACGCGCGTCATGCCCGGATTCTTGTCGGCAAACGACAGCAGCATGTGCGCGATGGCATGCGCCTGCCGCAGGCCGTGTTCCTCACGCAAGGTGATCTGGTTGATGAGGCCGAAGACGGTCTGCTCGATGAATTCGATCAGCCCTTCGAACATCTGCGCCTTGCTGGCGAAGTGACGGTACAGCGCCGCCTCGGATACATCCAGCCGTGCAGCCAGGC
Source organism: Ralstonia sp. VS2407 (assembly GCF_052950655.1). NCBI lineage: Bacteria > Pseudomonadati > Pseudomonadota > Betaproteobacteria > Burkholderiales > Burkholderiaceae > Ralstonia > Ralstonia sp. VS2407. Next base: position 163,555 of record NZ_JBRFVG010000005.1, on the reverse strand, counting down.
CCGCGGTTGTGATTTTTTCGCCACGCGGATGCTCGAGCATGCCGGCGAGCGTCTGCAGAATCTGCACGCGGCGCTCGCCCGGGCGGGGCCGTTTGCGTACTGGCGGTGCTGCTATGGCGACGTCCGCGACCGGCTCGGCGGTCGGAAACTCCGTTTGCGCGTTGCTCATGACTTCCTGGCCCCTCTCCCGTTCCGAGCGCGGAGTTACCACTGCCTAGCCGCGTCGAACAAGCCTTCGTTTTAGTTGAAGCACCGATTTTACTTTCACGCTCACATAGCCGGGCCGGTTGGCGAACAAAATCGGTGTGGCAGCCGGTTGATGTGGCGAATTTGCACGGGCGCCCATTGCCGTTGCTTGCATCGGGTGCAATGCATCGGCAGCCGAAGTCGGCTGCACGCCGGGCGGCACGCGCCGCAGGTAGCCCGTCACCCACACCGTGCCGATCCCCAGGCGCCGATAGCGTTTGAGGTGAGAAAGCGTGTCTTCGACGAGGATGGCGCGCGATGGTGCAATACGCTCGCGGGCGAGCAACCGGCGCAGCATCAGCGGATCGGGTTTCGGGCGCAGGCGCCGGTGCACCCACATGTGTTCGACGGCAATTTCGCGCAGGAACGCGCGTTTCAGGCCAATGAGGCGCAGCACCTCGCGCGCGTAAGCAGCCGGCGCGTTGGTCAGCAGGATCTTGCGCCCCGGCAGGGCACGCAGCAGTTGGGCGAGGCCGCGCTCCGCGCGCACCATGGCGCGAAGGTCGTCAAAGCGGTGGGCCTCGGCAAGGAAATCATCGGGGTCGACGCCATGATGGCGGACCATGCCCAGAATCGTGGCGCCATAGCGGCGCCAATAGTCCACGCGGACCTGGCTGGCAGTGGCGTCGTCCGTGCCGAGTACACGAGCCACATACGCCGTCATCAGCCGGTTGATCTGCGGAAAGATGGCGTGCGATGCGTGGTGGAGGGTGTTGTCGAGGTCGAACAGCCAGACCGGCTGCCGGGCGGGCGCGGCGCCCGCCGGCACCTCGCGCGGGAAGGTGCGCGCAGCATGGCGCACCCGCACCGCCCGGGTGGTTCGCATCAGTGCGAGCGGATCATCGTGCCGAACGCCTGTTCGGTCAGGATTTCCAGCAGCAGCGAGTGCTCGATACGGCCATCGACAATGTGCACCGAGTTCACGCCGCTCTTGGCGGCATCCAGCGCCGACGAAATCTTCGGCAGCATGCCGCCCGAGATCGTGCCGTCGGCAAACAGCTCGTCGATCTCGCGTGCCGACAGGTCGGTCAGCAGGTTGCCCTGCTTGTCCATCACGCCGGGAATGTTGGTCATCATGACCAGCTTCTCGGCCTTCAGGATCTCGGCCATCTTGCCGGCCACGACGTCGGCATTGATGTTGTAAGCCTGGCCTTCGTCAGAGAAGCCGATGGGCGAAATGACCGGAATGAACGCGTCGTCCTGCAACGCCTTGACCACAGCCGGGTTGATCGTCTCGATGTCGCCCACGAAACCGATATCGATGAACTCGCCCGGGTGCTCGCGGTCCGGCATCTTCAGCTTCTTGGCGCGGATCAGGCCGCCGTCCTTGCCGGTCAGGCCGACCGCCTGGCCGCCGTACTGGTTGATCAGCATGACGATGTCCTGCTGGACTTCGCCGCCGAGCACCCACTCGACCACTTCCATGGTCTCTTCGTCGGTCACGCGCATGCCCTGGATGAAGGTGCCTTGCTTGCCGACCTTCTTCAGGGCTTCGTCGATTTGCGGGCCGCCGCCGTGCACCACCACCGGGTTCATGCCGACCAGCTTGAGCAGGATCACGTCGCGCGCGAAGCCGTGCTTGAGCTTTTCTTCCGTCATGGCGTTGCCGCCGTACTTGATGACGATGGTCTTGCCGTGGAACTTGCGAATGTAAGGCAGGGCCTGCGCGAGAATTTCAGCCTTCAACGCCGGCGCAACGTGCGCGAGTTCGGGGGCGAGGCCAGCAGGGTCGGGGGCAGCAGAAGCGGTCATGACGGTGACATCCGGGATTGGGCGGATTGAGGCGGGTATGATGGAACGCCGAATGTCGCGTGCCGCACAAAACGCAGCAGCCCATTTTTCGGCAGGCGCGATTTTACAAGAAAAGCCCGCGCGGTCCTGGCCGCAGCTTGCGTGCCCACCAAACCGTTGCGGACAAAGAACACCCTGGGGAAACATGGCCATCGCACCCGACCAACTCGACGCGCTGCGCCCTCACCTGCTGCGCTTTGCGCAACTGCAATTGCGCGACTCGGCCTTGGCTGAAGACACGGTGGCTGACACCATCCTCGCAGTGCTCGAACACCCGGAGCGTTTTGCCGGCAACGCCTCGCTCAAGACTTACGTGATCGGCATCCTCAAGCACAAGATCATCGATGCGATCCGCTCGGGGCGGCGCGAAGTGCGCGTCTCGCTGCTTGCGGGTGGTGAATCCGATGAGGCCGGCATGCGTTCCGACGAGGCCGTCTTCGACAGCCTGTTCGCCGCCGACGGCCACTACACCAGCCCACCGTCCGACTGGGGCGACCCCGATGCCGCGCTGTCGCGGCGGGAGTTCTTCGACGTGCTGCAGATGTGCGTCGATCGCCTGCCCCCGCGCGTTGGCCGCGTCTTCATGATGCGCGAGTGGCTGGAGCTGGAAACCGACGAAATCTGTCAGGAATTGCAGATCACCGCGACCAATGCGTGGGCACTGCTTTACCGTGCCCGCATGCGCCTGCGCGAGTGCCTTGACCTGCACTGGTTCGGCAATCAGCCCGCCGCCTGAATCGCCCGTAAGCGCACCCAAGCCGCATCACAGAGAACAACCATGCCGAACCGTTGGGGACTGCCCACCTGCAAAGAAGCCCACCGCATGCTGGTGTCGAAGATGGACCGCGACCTGTCCACAGGCGAGCGGCTGCGCCTGCGCGTGCATCTGTTTGCCTGCGATGCTTGTACGCGGTTCTCGCACCAGATGGGGTTCCTGCGCCAGGCGATGCACAAGCTCGGGCAAGACGACGACGGGAGCAGCCCAGCGTGACCCCGTCGGCCGCCAACACCGTATGTGCAGTCTGCGGCGCGCAGATGCGCTGCGGAGCGATCGGCGACGGTAAGCAGCCCGACGCGACGTGCTGGTGCACGACCGAAGAAACTCTGCCCGCCAGCGCGCGGCGCCCGGGACAAGGCTGCCGCTGTCAGCGTTGCCTGCGCGAGGCGATTGCGCAGGCAAGGGCAGCATCTATATCCAACTGACCGATCAATCCTTGTCTTTGCTGTCGTCGTCCAGCGTGCGCAGTGCGCGGCGGACGTCGGCCCGGCCGCGCTGGCGCTCAGCATGACCGCCTTCGGTATGGGCGCCGGCCTTGCGGCCGCGGGCGAGCGGCACGAGAACGTTGCGCGGGCGCACAGTGCCGGCCTTGGTTGAAGGCTCGATGCGAAACGTCAGTTTCTGGCGAGTGCCCAGTGTCTTGTTAGCCATGGGAATGCTTCCTTGCGTGGCTTGAAGCGACACTCGCCGCAAGCCATCAATGTTTGTGTTCGCCGCCGTGGTTCATGGCGGGCATATTGCCGGCAGTCAGATCGCGCACGCGGGCTTCGACCTTCTGCTCGACGACGCGCTTGTCGGCCAGTTCCACCTTCAGCGTGAGCGGCACGGTGGTGTCCTTCACCAGCGGCTGTTTCAGGTTCATCAACATTACGTGGTAGCCGCCCGGCTTGAGCTGCACCGTCTGGCCCTTGGGCAAGTCCAGCGAGGGCATCGCGCGCATGCGCATCACGTCGCCCTCCATCTTCATCTCGTGGATCTCGGCCGTGCCCGCCACGGGCGTCGACACGCCCACCACCTTGGCACCGTCGGCCGATTGCAGCGTCATGAACGCGCCGCTGGATGTCTGGCCCGGCACCGTGCCGCGCACCCAGGCGTCTTGCACCGTGACCTGTGCGAAAGCGGCGGCACTGGCGAGCAGGCCTGCGCAGAGCATTGCTAGGCGAGCGGAAGAACGGATCGATCGGGACGTCATCATCAAGGGCTCCTGTCGGGGACAAACGTGCTGCGCATTAAAGCACAGCGTTTGTGGGGAGATAGGTTGGGTGCACAATTGTGCGGCCGATTGACGCATCGCCGCACGGAGAACCGCGCGGTGCGCACGTTTACACTTGTCCACCATGCTTTCCACCCTGTCTCTTGCCGCGCCACTGCTGGACGCATCCAGTCTACGCCGCCTCTTCTGGCTGCGATGGAGCCTGCTTGCCACCCAGCTCGTCCTGATGCTGCTCGCGCCGCTCGTCTTTGGCGTGCAACTGCCAGTGGTGCCGCTGCTGAGCGTGATGGGCCTGCATGCGCTGTTCAACCTGCTTACCGGATGGCGGGTGCGGCGCAACCGGCCCGTGCAGCATATCGAGATCACGGTTCAACTGCTGGTGGACCTGACCGCGCTATCCGCCCTGCTGTATTTCACAGGGGGCGCGACCAACCCGTTCGTCTCGTTCTACCTGCCGGCACTGGCAATTGCGGCGGCCATGCTGCCGATCGCACACGTGGTGGGCCTGACGCTCTACGCGCTGGCCGCCTACAGCATGATGCTCGGCAACTACATCCCGCTGAAGCTGGCAAACCAGGCCGATGCAGTGGCGTATCACCTGGCCGGCATGTGGATCGATTTCGTGGCCAGCAGCGCGATGATCGCGGGCTTTACGGCGCGCCTGTCCGCCGCGCTACGGGAGAGCGAAGCGCAGCTGACCGAAGCACGCGAGCGACTGCTGCGCGAACAACGCATCGAAGCGCTGATGTCGCAGGGCGCGAGCGTGGCGCACGAGATGGGCACGCCGCTGTCGACCGTGGCCGTCATCGCCGGCGAGCTGCAGCACGACGCAAAACAGCCCGACTCCCCGCTCGCCCCGTACCGCGAAGACCTGCGCGCCATCGAACAGCAACTCGAACTGTGCCGCGCCGCGCTGGCGCGCCTGCAGCGCAAACCCAACGACGGCGCGCCCGAGCCACTCGGCCAATGGCTGCCGGATTTCACGCAGACGTGGCAACTGCGGCATCCGGACATCCGCCTCCACACCGAGACCTCGCCTGCGGCGCAAGCGGTGGAATTGGATGCGGTGAACGTCGGCCAGATCCTCACCATCCTGCTGGACAACGCCGCCCGCAGCCAGCACCACGCCGGCCGCGACCTGGTGCCGCTGCTGCTGACCGCCAAGATCGACGCCAATCCGGATGTGCTCCGCGATATGCCGCCGCAGATCGTGCTGTCCATCGTCGATACGGGGTTGGGCTTGCCGGAAGACCTGCGGACGTCGCTCGGCCGCACGCCGGTGCCAAGCCGGCATGGCGGTCACGGCATCGGGCTGTATCTGGCCTCCACCACGGCGCGCCGCCTGGGTGGTACCGTGGTGCTACGCCCGAACCCGCCCCAAGGCGCCATTGCCGAACTCCGACTGCCGGTTGGCGGTCCGATGGAACACGCGGCCGCCCCCATCATTGGCGCGCCCACCCTCTTCACATAACGAGACGGCCTGACGCAGCCCCGTGCACGTACGGCCCCGGAGAACACCATGCAGCAGCCCGCCCCCTTTCTGATCCTCGATGACGACGACGTCTTTGCGCAGACGCTGGCGCGCGCGCTCACGCGTCGCGGCTTTGCTCCGCAGATCGCGCACACCGGCGGCGAAGCGTTGGCCCTGGCGCGCCAGACACGCTTTTCGTATGTCACTGTCGATCTGCACCTGGCCGCGAGCGACAAGGGCCTGATGCCCCATGGCGGCACAGATTCCGGTCTGCACTGGATTGCCCCACTGCGTCAGGCGCTGCCCGACGCGCGCATGCTGATCCTCACGGGCTACGCAAGCATTGCCACCGCCGTGCAAGCGGTCAAGTTGGGGGCTGATGAATACCTGGCCAAGCCAGCCAATGTCGATTCGATTCTGCTGGCGCTGCAAGTGGGCGTGTCTGAAGCCGTGGCAGAACAGACGATGGAGAACCCCGCGCCGCTGTCGGTCGCGCGACTGGAGTGGGAGCACATCCAGCGCGTGCTGGCCGAGCACGGCGGCAACATCTCCGCCACCGCGCGGGCGCTCAACATGCATCGGCGCACGCTACAACGCAAGCTGGGCAAGCGGCCGGTCGCCAAGTAAGCGCCGGCCGCGTGACGCTACATCACCGCTGCATCACCAGCGGGTATCGCGCTCCCACGCCTTGAGTTCGTCTTCGGCGCGCTCCTTCGTATAGCCGTAGCGTTCCTGGATCTTGCCGGCAAGCTGGTCGCGCTTGCCACGGATCACGGTCAGGTCATCGTCGGTGAGCTGACCCCACTTCTCCTTGACCTTGCCCTTGGCCTGATCCCATTTACCTTCGATCTGATCCCAGTTCATACGTCCTCCGTCGCGAGTTGAGAGATTGAGACAAAGCAGGGGCGACCCGCAGGCCGCCCGTGTAGAGACTTTCGTACGGCTTACTTCTTGAACTTGGCGGCCACGTCGTTCTGGCACTTTGTCTTGGCGTCGCCGGACATGGCGTCGCAGCGTTCCTTCGCAGCCTTGTAGTTGGCGTCGTTGGTGTCCTTGACGGCATCGCGGCGCGCTTCGCTGACGTCCTTGGCAGTGCCCGTCGCCTTGGCGTGGCTCACTTCGTCGCCGGCCTTGGCGCGCGTGTAGGCGGCCTTGGCGTCCTTCACGCAGGTGTCCTTCTCGTTGCCCTTCATGGCATCGCACTTGGTCTTGGCGACGTCGTAGTCGGCCTCGGCCTTTTCCTTGGCGGCGCGGTTGCGGGCGGCTTCAGTGCCATCGCGTTCGACCATGGCGTTGGCCTTGGCGACGTTGTAATCGCCCTTGGCCTGCGCACGGCAGACGTCGCGGTCATTACCCTTCATCGCATCGCACTTGTCCTTGGCAGCTTTGTAATTGGCATCGGCTTGTTTGACGGCACTGTCGTAAGCGGCGCGCTTGGCATCGTTCGGTGCCGAGGCCCCGGCGGGGCCAGTGGGTGCGGGCGTGAGCTGGGCGTGGGCGATGCTCATTGGGGCGCAGGCAAGCACGCAACACAGGGCCAGGCGTTGGATCGGTTTCATACGCTTCTCTCCTTGTCGTGGTTGGAATCGCGCACGCCAGGTGCGCGGCGCGCATTGTCTGTGCGGCACCACCTTCTTCAGCAGATAACGGACCTGACCACGCACGATCCTGAGCAAACCCTTGCCCCACCTGGCTTGGCGGGCGCCCAAACAAAACGGGCCGCATCGTCTCCGATGCGGCCCGCGGGGCATATGGAATGCGTTGCTTACACGCTTACAGCACGTAGCGCGACAGATCTTCGTTGCCCGACAGCTCACTCAAACGCTCGTCGACGTACGCGGCGTCGATGGTCACCGTCTCGCCTGCCGACTTGTGCGCGTGGAACGACAGGTCTTCAAGCAGTCGCTCCATCACCGTGTACAAACGGCGTGCGCCAATGTTCTCGACCTTCTCGTTGACCGAACATGCGATCTCGGCCAAGCGGTGAATACCGTCTTCGGCAAACACGAGGTCGACGCCTTCCGTCTTCAACAACGCCTGATATTGCTTGGTGAGGCTCGCGTCGGTCTGCGTGAGAATCGCGCGGAAATCCTCCACCGACAGCGAATCCAGCTCCACGCGAATCGGGAAACGGCCCTGCAGCTCGGGAATCAGGTCGCTCGGCTTGGACAGATGAAACGCGCCCGACGCGATGAACAGGATGTGATCGGTCTTGATCATCCCGTACTTGGTGTTGACGGTCGTACCTTCCACCAGCGGCAGCAAGTCGCGCTGCACGCCCTGGCGCGACACCTCGCCGCCGCCGTATTCGCTGCGGCTGGCGATCTTGTCGATCTCGTCGAGGAAGACGATGCCGTTCTGCTCGACATTGGCCACCGCCTTCTGCTTCAGCTCATCCTCGTTCACGAGCTTCGCGGCCTCTTCGTCGATCAGCAGCTTGAAGGCTTCCTTGACCTTCATCTTGCGACGGTTCTTCTTGCCCTGCCCCAAGCCCGCGAACATCGAGCGGATCTGCTCGGTCATGTCTTCCATGCCCGGCGGCCCCATGATGTCCATGCTGGGCACACCGGCCGACACTTCCAGTTCGATTTCCTTGTCGTCGAGCTGGCCTTCACGCAGCTTCTTGCGGAAGGTCTGGCGCGCGGTCGAATCCTTCTCTTCGGGCTGCGCAAAGCCGATGTCGCGCGGCGGCGGGATCAGCACGTCGAGGATGCGATCCTCGGCCGCATCTTCGGCCTTGGCGCGCACCTTCTTCATCTCGGATTCGCGCGTCTGCTTGACGGCCATCTCGGCCAGATCGCGCACGATGGTGTCGACGTCGCGGCCGACGTAGCCCACCTCGGTGAACTTGGTCGCCTCGATCTTGATGAACGGTGCGTCGGCCAGCTTGGCCAGGCGGCGGGCAATCTCGGTCTTGCCTACGCCGGTCGGCCCGATCATCAGGATGTTCTTGGGCGTGATTTCCTGGCGCAGCGGCTCGCCCACCTGCTGGCGGCGCCAGCGGTTGCGCAGCGCCACGGCAACGGCCTTTTTGGCCTTGTGCTGGCCGATGATGTGCTTGTCGAGTTCGGAAACGATTTCCGACGGCGTCATGGTTTCAGACATGGGAATCCTGTCGATGAAGGCGCTCGCTTATTCGAGCGTCTCGATCACGAAATTGGTGTTGGTATAGATGCAGAGCTCGCCGGCGATCCGCAGCGATTTTTCCACCACATCGCGCGGAGCAAGATCGGTGTTCTCCATCAGCGCCTTGGCTGCCGATTGGGCATACGAGCCGCCCGAACCAATGGCAGCAATGCCGCCTTCCGGATCGAGCACGTCGCCGTTGCCGGTGATGACGAGGGTGGCTTCGCGGTCTGCGACGATCAGCATCGCTTCGAGGTGGCGCAAGGCGCGATCGGTGCGCCAGTCCTTGGCCAGGTCGACGGCGGAGCGCAGCAGGTTGCCTTGGTGCTTTTGCAGCTTGGCTTCAAAACGGTCGAGCAGGGAGAAAGCGTCGGCGGTGGCGCCGGCAAAGCCGACCAGCACCTTGCCATCGTAGATGGCGCGCACTTTGCGGGCCGAGCCTTTCATCACGATATTGCCCAGCGTGACCTGGCCATCGCCGCCGAGCGCGACTTGGTTGCCGCGACGCACGCTGACGATGGTGGTGCCGTGATACTGTTCCATGCGCTTATTCCTAGGGGTCCGGCTTGGCGCGGCCCCCAGCGGGCCGGCCAAAGAACTTCATACTTGACGCCGGCCCCGAGGATTTCAAGCCTGATTTCCGTCACAGCGCACATATTTTGTGCGCCGAAAATCGCTTCTTGCTTGGCTCCCGACTATTTCAGTGCGTCACATCGAATGCGTAAGTGCGCTCATCCAGACGCGGCACCATCGTGTAGCCCTTACGCGCCGCCCACACGTTGATATTGAAGTACAGCGGAATCACGCCGAAATCGCGCATGCCGATTTCCGTGGCTTCCTGCAGCAGCCTCTCGCGCTTGCTGTCGTCCAGGGTCTGCAGGGCTTCTGCCAGCTTGGCGTCGAGCGCCGGGTTGGAATAGCGCCCGCGATTGGAGGCGCCCCAACCGCGCGCCGGATCATAGGTCGCCAGCAGCGCCTTCAGGCTCGAACTGGCTTCGCCGGTATCCGCGCCCCAGCCGGCTTGCAGAAACGAAAAGTCCAGCTTGTTTGCCCGTGTGAAGAACGACGCTGACGGCAGCGTCTCGACCTTGGTGGCAATGCCCACCCGCGAAAGCATCGAGGCGATCACCTGTGCGACGCGGTCATCGTTCGGATAGCGGTTGTTGGTGGCATGCAGCGTGATGGCAAAGCCATCGGGGTAGCCGGCCTGGGCGAGCAGTTTCTTTGCGGCAGCCGGGTCCGCCACCGGTGCCTTCAGACCGGGCACGTGACCGAACAACGCGCTGTTCACAAGTTGGCCCGTCGGCTCGGCCGCACCCTCCATCACGCGGTCGACGATGGCTTGGCGCGAGATCGCCAGCGAGATCGCCTCGCGCACGCGTGCATCCTTGAGCGGGTTCTTCGGCAGCGGCTTGCCGGCCTTGTCGGTCACGAACGGCGACACATCGCGGTTGGAATCCATGTGCAGATACATCATGCGGAACACCGGCATCTTGAACACCGTCACCGCCGGGTTGGTCGACAGCTTCTTGATGTCCGAGCTCGGCACGTTTTCGATGATCTGCACGTCGCCCGCCAGCAGCGCCGCGACGCGCGGCGCGTCGGCCGTCAGGATGCGCAGCGTCACGTGCTGCCATTGCGGCTTCTTGCCCCAGTAGCCATCAAAGCGCGTGAGTTCCACGCGATCGCCGCGGTTGAAGGAGACGAACTTGTACGGCCCGGTTCCGATCATGGCGCGGCCATTGTTGAAATCGTCCGCGCCAGCTTTTTCGACAGCCTTCTTCGACACCATGTAGATGGTCGACAAGTCGTTCGGCACCAGCGGGTACGGGCCGTTCGTGGTGATGCGCACGGTCAGCTTGTCGACCGCCGTCACCTCCTTGAAGCCACGCGTGTAGATCGTGAACGGCGACGGGCTGTTCTTGATGGTGGCCGGGCGTGCCAGCGAATAGACGACGTCGGCCGAGGTGAATTCGCTGCCGTCATGAAAATGCACGCCAGGGCGCAGCTTGACTTCCCATACCGTGTCGCTCAGGGCTTTCCACGACGTGGCGAGGCCCGGCTTGAGACGCATCTTCTCGTCCTTGGCGATCAGCGCCTCGAACATATGCTCGGCCACGTTCGAGTTGGGCGTGACGTTATGGAAGTGCGGATCGAGCGAAGTGATGTCGCCCGACAACCCAATCACCAGCGTGGGTGCCGGCTGGGCATGCGCCGCAATCGGCGTGAGCGCCGAGAGCGTCGTGGCAAAACACAGCGCGGCGACCAGGTTCGCGGCGCGCAGCAGACGCAGGACCGGCATGACGACTCCCCGATGGTTTATGACGAAAACAAGACGTTCGGGGATTGTCGGGACCGGATGACGCCGGTGTCAACGTCGATGAAGCAGGGGGTCTGCGTGCTCAGTGATGGTGCCCGCAGTCGCAGTCGTCACCGTGTTGATGATCGTGGTCGTCGTCCCAGTCGGTATCGTCGTGGTCGTCGTAGGCCCAGGCGGGGAAAGGATCGGCCAGCGTGGCCCAGGCTTCGGGGCCAGCAGCCATCTCAGCGTCGGTCAGCAGGCAAGCGTCGAGTTGCGCAATCAGCGCCGCTTCATCCAGGTCCGTGCCAATGAAGACCAGTTCCTGGCGACGGTCACCCCAGCGCGCGAGCGCCCCGTTGTCGTGCATCTTGTCGGAAATATCTGCGCGGGCTTCTTCCTCGTCCGGCCACTCGGCTTCATCCACCGCAGCCCACCATGCGCCGGCACCGCCATGACGCATCACGCCGCCGGCCTGGCCCCAACTGCCCGCCGTGTCCATACGCGAAGCCAGCCAGAAATAACCCTTGGAGCGCAGCACGCGGCCGTGTTCGCGCAGCCATTCGGTATGCATGAGGTCCCACAGACGCTGCGGGTGGAACGGCACGCGGCGACGATAGACGAAGCTGCGGATGCCGAGCGCTTCAGTTTCGGGCACATGTTCGCCACGCAGCTCCGCCAGCCAAGCCGGCGCGGCGGATGCGGCATCGAAATCGAAACGATGGGTGTCGAGAATTTCGTCCAGCGGCACCTTGCCGAACGATGCCGGCACGATGCGCGCGCGCGGGTTCAGCGAGTGCAGGATGCCGGCCAGGCGCTCGCGCTCGGCATCGCTCACGAGATCGATCTTGTTGAGCACGATCACGTCGCAGAACTCGACCTGTTCGATCAGCAAGTCGACGACGGTGCGGTCGTCGTCTTCATCCCGCGCCTGGCCACGATCCGACAGGAAATCGGCTGCATCGTAATCAGCCAGGAAGTGCTGGGCATCGACCACGGTGACCATCGTGTCGAGACGCGCCAGATCGGACAGCACGTCGCCTTGCTCGTCTTCAAACGTGAACGTCTCGGCAATCGGCAGCGGCTCGGCCACGCCCGTCGACTCGATCAGCAGGTAGTCGAAGCGGTCTTCACGGGCCAGGCGCGCGATCTCGTCGAGCAGATCTTCGCGCAGCGTGCAGCAGATGCAGCCGTTGGATAGCTCCACCATGCGCTCGTCGGTGCGCGAGAGCTGCGCACTCGTGGCCGTGCCATCGCCCACGAGCTGCGCGTCGATGTTGACGTCCGACAGGTCGTTGACGATCACGGCCACGCGCTTGCCCTCGCGGTTGGCGAGCACGTGATTGAGCAGCGTGGTCTTACCGGCGCCCAGGAAGCCGGACAGCACGGTAACGGGAAGCGGACGGGACATGATCAGTGGCCTCAGTTTGTGGCCCAACAAAGCAAACAGCCCGGTGAGTTACCGGGCTGCGAGATTCAAACGAACGCGTCAACCAAATGCGACGCGTACGTCAGTCACCCATCAACTTCTGGCGCTTTTCGCGGCGCTCCTGCGCCTCGAGCGTCAGCGTGGCCGTCGGGCGAGCAAGCAAGCGCGGAATGCCGATCGGCTCGCCGGTTTCGTCGCAGTAGCCGTAGTCGTTGGCATCGATGCGGGCGATCGACTGTTCGACTTTCTTGAGCAGTTTGCGCTCACGATCGCGCGTACGCAGCTCCAGCGCGTGCTCTTCCTCGATGGTGGCACGGTCAGCCGGGTCCGGCACGATCACAGTCTCGCGCAGGTGCTCGGTGGTCTGGTTGGCGTTCGCGAGAATTTCATCGCGCATTTTTACAAGCCGGTCCTTGAAGAAGGCGAGCTGCGCCTCGTTCATGTAATCCTTGTCGCTCATCTTCAGGATTTCGGCTTCGGTGAGTAGTTTCTTGCTGCTCATGGTTGCTGCAGATGATCCTGGTAAATCGCGAGCCGTCTCGGCTGTCGCGTCGTCCTTGCGCGGGGATGCGCCGGACTTGTTCTGGCTGGCGGCGGACTTGCCGCCCCGCGCGCCTCCTTTTGCCTCTCCCGCAGCGGCGCCCCCTGCCGCTTTTCTACGGGTGGCTGGCGCAGCCTGGGCTGCTGCCGACTCCGTTACGGACGGCCCGGCTCCACCGTTGGCGCCGCGTCCTTCCTTGGTCTTAGTCACCATCGCCTGCTCTCCTATCGGACGTGCTTCGGACGACGTGCTTCTAAATCGACCTATTGTAGCTGAACGATATTAACTGAACTATCGGAGAAACACGGACAGGAAATCCGGCCCGGATTCTGCCTGAAAGCGCGCGGCGGGGCCACCCAAAAGGAGGGAAAAAGCGCCCGGATCAGGCCAGGCAGTTCTCCAATCCTTTCAGAATCGTTTCGCGCGGCAGGTCTACGCCGATAAACACCATCCGGTTGGAAGGGGTCTCGCCGTCCCATTTACCCCCCACGTCGCTGCCCATGAGCTGGTGGACACCCTGAAACACGACCTTGCGGTCGACACCTTCCATATACAGCACGCCCTTGTAGCGCAGCAGCTTCTCGCCGTAGATATTCAGCACGCCCGAGAGGAATTCCTCCAGCTTGGTGTAATTGAACGGCCGTTCGCTGCGGAAGACGAACGAGGCAATGCGGTCGGTATGGTGCGCATGCCCGTGATGATGGTGATGGCCGTGACCGTGGTGGTGCTCATGATCATGGTCGTGATCACAATCGGCCGAGCAGGCGTGGTCATGATCGTGATCGTGGTTGTGATCATGATCGTCTTCGCGCAGGAAGTCGGGATCGATCTCGAGCTTGGCGTTCAGATTGAAGCCGCGCAGGTCGAAGATCGTGTCGATCGGCGTCTCACCAAAATTGGCGGTGCGGATCGGGGCGCGCGGGTTCATGTGCAGCAGGCGGTGGCGCAGTGCGTCCACATCGTCGGCGGAAACCAGATCGCTCTTGGTGATGAAGATGGCGTCGGCAAAGCCGACCTGGCGCTGCGCTTCTTCCTGCTTGTCGAGCTGCATGTTGCCGTGCTTGGCGTCGACCAGCGTGATGACGGCATCCAGCAGGTAGCGGCTGGCGATCTCGTCGTCCATGAAGAACGTCTGCGCGACCGGGCCGGGGTTGGCGACACCGGTGGTCTCGATGACCACGCGGTCGAACTGGATCTGGCCGTTGTCGCGGCGCGTGAGCAGGTCGGACAACCCCTGCACCAGATCGCCGCGGATCGTGCAGCAGATGCAGCCGTTGCTCATCTGCACGATCTGCTCGTTACCGTCCTGCACGAGGATGTCGTTGTCGATGTTCTCTTCGCCGAACTCGTTTTCGATCACGGCGATCTTCATGCCGTGCTGTTCGGTCAGGATGCGCTTGAGCAGCGTGGTCTTACCACTGCCGAGAAAGCCCGTCAGGATGGTGACCGGGATCATTTTGGACATGGTGCGTTTCCTGTCTTGTGATGGGCCGCCAGATGCGCGCAATCCGCGCAGGCGCCCTTGATGGTGAGTTCGGCATGGTCGGCTGCGAAGCCGGCGGGCAAGGCGGCCTTCGGCATGGCGGGCGGCTCGGCGCCTTCCAGACAGAAGTCGCGCCCGCATTGCGTGCAATGGAAGTGGCTGTGCGAGCGGTGCGCTGCTTCGCGCGCGGCGTCATGCTCGGCCAGGCTGAAGCGAAAAACCCGATCGGCCCCAGCCGTCTTGTGGACGATGCCGCCGGCCACGAGCCAGTCGAGCACGCGGTAGACCGTCACGCGGTCGATGCCGGAATCGTCCGGCAGCGCGTCGCACACGGCCTGGTGCGAAAGCGGATCGGCGCCCTGCATCAGCACGGCCAGCACACGCACGCGGGGCTCGGTCACGCGGCTGCCCAAGCCGCGCAGGCGCGCGCGGGCAGCGTCTTCAGGCGAATGGGATTGCGAAGTGGCGAGATCGTCGCGCGGGGCCGGGGTGTTCATGCGCGGGATTGTCCCACGGGGCGCGGGTTGCTGCAATTGAGTTGCAATTGGGCGGCCTTGCGCCGCCCAAGGTTTTCTCTCGCGCTTTGGTGCCGCTTACGCCGCAAACATCAGACACACGGGCGTCGGCACCTTCGCCACGACCGTGGGCTGGTCCAGCTTGCCGGTTTGTCCGTCGATGCGCAGCCGCAGGATCGTATCGCCCTTCTGGTTGAGCACGTAGACATAGCTGCCGTCGGGCGCCATCGTCATCGCGCGCGGGAAGTGCACACCTTCGCTCCAGTACTGAAGCGGCGCGAGCTTGCCCGAGGCGTCAATGCTGAACGCGGCCACGCTGTCGGCCAGCGGGTGGTCGGACTTCAGCTTCCGGTTGCTGGCGTAGAGGAAGCGCCCTGACGGATGCATCAGCAATTCAGCGCCGCTCT
This sequence comes from Ralstonia sp. VS2407, assembly GCF_052950655.1. Lineage (NCBI taxonomy): Bacteria > Pseudomonadati > Pseudomonadota > Betaproteobacteria > Burkholderiales > Burkholderiaceae > Ralstonia > Ralstonia sp. VS2407. The sequence continues at coordinate 148,256 of NZ_JBRFVG010000005.1, read as the reverse complement.
TCTGGCCGGTGTAGTCGGCCGGGGTGGTGGAGATGCGCTGGCGCTCTTCCAGCACGTGGCCGGTGGCGGGGTCGTAACCGTGGCAGGCGACCGAGCCTTCGAGTTCATTGATGACGTAGAGCAGCTTGCCTTGCGGATGCAGCGCCAGGTGGCGCGGGCCGCTGCCGGGCTTGAGTTGCGCGCGGTCACGCGGGGCAAGCTTGCCGCCCTCAATGGCGAACGCGTTGATGCGATCGGTGCCCAGGTCGGTGCCGATCACGTGGCCGCCGGTGGCGTCGAACAGCATCATGTGCGCGTGCGGCGCTTCCTGTTCGGGCCGGGGGCCGGAACCGGTGTCCTTGAAGATGCCCGATACAGCGCCAAGCTTGCCGTCCTCGCCGATCGGCAGGAGGTTGTACGCGCCACCGCTGTAGATCGACACGCACAGGTGCTTGCCGTCCGGCGACACGACCACATGCGCGGGGTTCGTGCCCGACAGCGACAGCGGCTGGCGGTTCAGCAGCGTCAGCTTGCCGTCGTACGGATCAATCGCATAGGCCTCGGCGCTACCGTTCGGGCGGCCCTCGTAGACCTCCAGTTCATTGATGGCGTACAGGAACCGCTGATTCGGGTGCACGGCCAGGAACGACGGATTGGCACTCTCGACCACCTGCACCTGCGTCCACGCATCGCCGCGCGGCGCCAGCACGTAGATGCCGCGTGCCGCCGGGCCACCGGCAGTGCCGCCCGGCGCATTGAACGTGTAGGTGCCGACATAGGCAAAGCGGGGAGGGCGTGCATTGCCTGCGGGCTGCGCGCCCGCCGCGGCGGATTGCTCGCCCGCCTGGGCCATGACGGTTTTGGGAAGAGCACCCAGCAAAGGCAAGCTACCGGTCCACTGCATGAAAGTTCGACGAAGACGATTGGTCATTGGATGGCTCCATCAAACACGCACGGACATGGCGTGGTGGAAGATGTTGTTCGGATCATACCGGTGCTTCACATCCTGCAGAAACGCGTACAGGTCGCCGCTGCCGTAGTAGAGCTGCGGCCAGAACGGGTAGGCGAGCATGTCGACGTCGGGGTAGTTGATGTAGCAGCCCTCGTACCGGTCGCCGGGGTACGGCGTGCCGCTGTGCGGTGCGGGCACATCGGGCGCACCATAGACATCGCGGTAAAAATCGCTGATCCAGCGCAGGTGGCCGGCATCATCGGCAGCGGCGCCCCAATACGTCTGGTACTGCAGCTTCATGATCGACGCCCGCTGCGGCACGGCGGTATCGCCAATGCGCTCGGCCTTGTTGACGGCGCCGCCATACGAATCGACTTGCAGCAGCGACTGGCTCAGGTCCACGCCCGGCATCGTCCGCGTGAGGTGCGTATAGATGCGCTGCGCCTCACGCGCCGTGAAGCCGCGTTTCATATAGGCCGACTTGTATTTGCCACGTTGATTGGCCCCCGAGCCGTTCAGATACTGCGTGGCCGTCAGCCAGTCGTACTGCACGATGGTGTGCGGCTTGGAGCAGAGCAGTTGCCCCACGCCCTGCCTATGCGCGGGGCCGTAGCCGGGCGGGCGCCCTTTGACCGGCGTCGGCGCGCAGGCCTGGAAGCGGTTCAGAAAATCATTGAGGACAGAGAGATCGCGGCACGTGCCGTCTGGGTTGCAGAACTGCGTGAGCAGCACGATCTGCCCCGACGATTTGTGCGTGAGCTTGAGCAGCGAGAACATGCCCCACGTGTCCGGGTCCTTGCCGCGCGTCTCCCAGTATTCGCCGTAGATGCGCAGCAATTCGGCAAAGCGCTGTGGCGTCATCGTGGCCCAGTCGAAGGCTACGGTGGCGAGTGCCACTTCCTGCGGCGCCTCGGGCAGCTTGGCGAACGTGTAGCCGGTGATGACGCCGAAGTTGCCGCCGCCCGCGCCGCGGCATGCACGGAACAGGTCCGGATCGTGCGCCGCATCCACCGTGCGCGCAGCCGCCTTGCCGGTTCTATCTACGGTGACGATGTCCACGGCCGAGAGCCAATCCACCGTCAGCCCCTGCAGCCGCGAGAGCAGCCCATACCCGCCGCCGCAGATATGTCCGCCCGCGCCCACCGAATAGCACGAGCCGCCGGGCAGCGTCACGTTGTGGCGCTTGTACAGCTCAAGGTAGCCGTTCCAGTTTTGCGTGCCGGCCGGAATGCGCACCGAGCCGTCGGCGCGCACCTCGGGCGTGGCGAGCAGGCTCAGGTCGACAATCGTGCCGTCGGGGTTGTTGGAGACGAAATCCTCGTAGCAATGCCCGCCGCTGCGCACGGTCGGGCGCTGGCCCGCGTTGATGATGCGCTGCACGGCGGGCGCCACATCGTCGGGCTTTTCTATGAGCGCGATGCGGCTGGCGGCCTGCGCATCCGTCGCCGGCCAGCGCAGGTTGAAGCCATGTTTGAGCGTGTTGTAGCGAGGGTCTTGGCGCGTCACATCCAGTGTCATCGACGACTCCGGTGAGGGCGTTTGCGCAAGCGTTGCGCAAACGAAGTTGGATTCGGACGCGTGGCGTCCGGCGGTTCCAACTTAGTCGTTCGCGAGCCCGGCTTCCATCAGACAATACCGAGCCGGCAGGCTCATCGCGCTTGGTGGGCAAACCAACCGACCACCCGCGTGGCCGTCGCCGCCCACAGCGGCCGCACCAGCCAGCATGCCGCGACCCACGCCAGCGTCACCACGATCAGGTCGCAGCGGCCGCTCTTCCACCAGTTCAGGGAATGGCGCCCCCAGATCCAGGGCACGCCCAGCGGATTGGGCCAATCCGCCAGCAGATGCATCAGCCCGCCACAGGCGAAGCCGAACAGCAGCGGCGCCCACAGGTGCGCATGGCCCAACGCGTGATACGACAGCACAAGCACCGCGATCCAGCCAATGCCCCAATGGGTGGCGGTGCGGTGCGTGATCCAGAGGCGGCGCGCACGGGTCCACCAGGCCACCTCCATCCAGTCAGGCGCGGTGCTGCCCGCAACCGCCGCGCAAAACGCCAGGAGGCTGCCAAGATGTTCGAGAGATGTATGGGAAGCCTGTGCGACGGCGGCGGCGGCAATCAGACCGGCCGCCCAGCCCGTCGCGTGATGGGCTGCATTGGATGCCATCGACGTGATGCGGAAAACGAAGGACCGCATCTTCGCAATGCAGGCTTGCCGGGACAAGCCAAAAATTGCGACAAATTGCTAGCCGACTTGCAGCAGCAGGCCCTTGAGGTATTCGCCCTCCGGAAAGCTCGTCAGCAGCGGGTGATCCAAGCCGCCGGCCAGCCTGCGTTGGATGCGCGCCGTCACCTTGGCATCGGCTGCCGCGCCTGCGACGATCTTCTGGAACAGGTCTGCGTCGATGGCGCCCGAGCACGAATACGTGAACAGCAGGCCGCCCGGGCGCAGCAACTGCATGCCGACCAGGTTGATCTCCTTGTATGCCCGCGCCGCGCGATCGACCTGCTGCGCCGACGCCGCAAATTTGGGCGGGTCCAGCACGATCAGGTCAAACTGGCGGCCTTCCGCGCGGAAGTTGCGCAGCGACTTGAAGACGTCCGCATCCAACCACTCGGCGCGCGCCGGATCGAAGCCATTGAGCGTGACGTTGCGCTCAGCCACCGCCAGCGCCTCGCCCGACGAGTCGATCGACACCACCGAACGCGCCCCGCCCTTGAGCGCCGCCAGCGAAAACCCGCCCGTATAGCAGAAGCAGTTCAGCACATCGCGATCGCGCGCCAAGGCGCCGACCAGCGCGCGGTTGTCGCGCTGATCGATGTAGAAGCCCGTCTTGTGGCCTTCACGCACGTCGACGTAATAGCGCACGCCGTGCTCGGTGGCGGACAGATCGGCGGGCGGCTCGGCGCCGGCCAGCACACCGGTCATCTGCTCCAGGCCTTCGCGCTCGCGCACGCTCACGTCGGAGCGTTCGTAGACGTTCGGGCAGCCCGTCTCTTTGATCAGCGCGGCGACGATCGCTTGCTTCCAGTGCTCCACGCCCGCGGCGCTGAACTGGCAGACGATCTGGCCCGCGTCCCCGGTGCCGTACTGGTCGACGATCAGGCCGGGCAGGCCGTCGGCTTCGCCCATGACGAGGCGCACGGCGTCGGTGTCGTGCACCCACGCGCGGCGGTACGCCACGGCGGCGGCAATGCGGCGTTTGAAGAACGCGTGGTCGACGGGCTCGGCTTCATCAAAGCTCCACGCGCGCGCGCGAATCTGCGAGACGGGGCTGAACGCGGCGCGCGCCAGAAACTGGCCGTTATGCGCGCGCACGATGACGGTCGCGCCGGAGGCCGGCTTGCCCTCCACGCGATCGATGGCGTTGGCGAAAATCCAAGGGTGCCGGCGCAGCAGCGAGCGCTCCTTGCCGGGCTTCAGAATCAGGGTTTGCATACGACTGGGGATGGGGCGCCCGAGGGCTCGGACAATGCGCTACTTCTTTTTTGCGCGGGGATGCGCCTGATCGTAGATCTTGGCCAGGTGCTGAAAATCGAGCGAAGTATAAACCTGCGTGCTGGCGATGCTGGCGTGGCCGAGCAGTTCCTGCACCGCGCGCAGATCACCGGAGGACTGCAGCATGTGCGTAGCAAACGAATGCCGCAGCACGTGCGGATGCACATCCGCCGGCACACCTGCGGCAATGGCGTTGCGCTTCATGCGCAATTGAATCTGCCGCTGCGCCAGCCGCTTGCCGCGTGGGGAGAGAAACAGCGCGTGCGCGTCTTCGGGTGCCGCGTCGGGCTTGGCCAGTTGCTCGCGCACCGCGAGCCATGCGGCCAGCGCCTCGGCCGCCTTGGTGCCCACCGGCACGGTGCGCCGCTTGCTGCCCTTGCCGAGCACCTGTACCTCGCGCGCCTCCAGATCGAGCCAGCTCAAAGATTCATACGCGCCGGCCTTCACGTGGCGCATATCCAGGCTGACGAGTTCGGAGAGCCGCAGTCCGCACGAATAGAACAGCTCGTTGACGGCACGGTCGCGGACGGTCTCGGCATCGTCGCCGGGCAGTTGCTCCATCAGCGCGACAGCTTGCTCGACGGACAACGCTTTCGGCAACCGCCTCGGGCTCTTCGGCGCGCGCACACCGTCGACGGGATTGGCGGTGACGGCAGCATCGCGCAGCGCCATCCATTTGAACCAGCCGCGCCACGCCGACAGCGCCCGCGCAATGCTGCGGCCGGACAAACCGTCGCCATGCAGCTGCGCCATCATGCGGCGGATATGGTGCGACTGCAGTTGCGTGAGATCGACGTTGGCAGCGTGCTGCGCGCCCAGGCGCTGCAGCACGGCCAGCTCGCGGGTGTAGCTCTCGAGCGTGTGCGGCGAGAGCTGCCGCTCGAACTTCAGTGCGTCAAGGTACGCCGCAATCTGCGGATGTGGCGGCTGCGCGCCATGGTCATCGGCGGATGCAGAGTGCGACATACGGCGGGCTGCGCTCAGTCGCGCAGGCGGTTGAGCGCGGCAGCGGCCAGTTCGCCGATCTGCGCGAGGTAGGTCGTGCCCATGCCGTCATGGAAGCGGCGGGCGTCCGGCGAGCCGAGCACCAGCAGGCCGAATGCCGGCGCAGCGCTGGCATCGGCATCGCCCCGCACCGGCACGCGCAGGGTCACAATCGCGAGCGATTCGATGGGCTCGCCGCTGTCCGACGTATCCAACCAGCCGGCGGCTTCAAAACCCGCATTGGCGCCGCAATACGGCGCACGCAGGCCCGCAGCAAACAGGCGCACTTCCTCGCTCACACCCTGCGCGACTTCCAGGTGCGCGAATTCTTCGCCGACCTGCCACACGCGCAGCGCCACAGCCGGCACGTCGAAGATTTCACGCAGGCCATCCTGCACGGCATACGGCAGCGCATGCGTGTCGGCCTCGCCCAGCAGGCGCGTCGTCCACGCGTGCACGCGCTGCTGCGTGCGGTCGTTCTCGTTGCCGTGGCGCATCAGGTCCGACAGCTTGAGTTCGAGGTGCTTGTTCTTGTCGCGCAGGATTTCCATCTGGCGCTCCTGCAGCGACACGGCGCGGTGGCTGTGCGGGCTGGTGAGCTGGATGGCGGCCAGCAGCTCGGCGTGCTCTTCAAAGAAGGCCGGATGCGCCTGCAGGTAGTTGGCGACGTCTTGTGCGTTCATCGTGGAGGTGCTCATCAGGCTGCGCCGAGTTTCTTCTTCAGCAGTTCGTTGACTTGTGCGGGGTTGGCCTTGCCGCGCGTGGCCTTCATGGCCTGGCCCACAAGCGCGTTGAATGCCTTCTCCTTGCCGGCGCGGAATTCCTCGACCGACTTGGCGTTGGCCGCCAGCACGTCGTCGATGATCTTCTCCAGCTCGCCCGAATCGGACATCTGCTTCAGGCCCTTCTCGGCGATGATCGCGTCGGCATCGCCACCGTGTTCGCCGGCCCACATGGCGGGGAAGACGTCCTTCTTGGCGGTGTTGTTGCTGATCGTGCCGTCGGCAATGCGCGCGAGCAGCTTGGCCAGTTGCGCGGGCGACACCGGTGCAGCGTCGATGTCCAGGTCGGCGCGGTTCAGGTTCGAGGCGACCTCGCCCATGATCCAGTTGGCCGCGGCCTTGGCGTTCGCGGCGCCCGCATCCGCCACGACGGCTTCGAAGTACGCTGCCGTCGCCTTGGTGGCGGTGAGGATGCTGGCGTCGTACTTCGGCAAGCCGTAGGCCGACTCGAAGCGTGCGGCCATGGCGGCCGGCAGCTCGGGCAACGTGGCGCGCACACGCTCGATCCAGTCCTCGCCGATGACGAGCGGCAGCAGGTCGGGGTCGGGGAAGTAGCGGTAATCCTGCGCGTCTTCCTTGCTGCGCATCGAGCGCGTTTCTTTGCGGTCCGGATCGTACAGGCGGGTTTCCTGCACCACGGTGCCGCCGTCTTCGATCAGCTCGATCTGGCGGCGCACTTCGTAGTTGATCGCCTCTTCCAGGAAGCGGAACGAGTTGAGGTTCTTGATTTCGCAGCGCGTGCCGAACGGCGCATCCGGGCCCGGGCGCACCGACACGTTCGCGTCGCAACGGAAGCTGCCTTCCTGCATGTTGCCGTCGCAGATGCCCAGCCACATCACCAGCGCGTGCAGCGCCTTGGCGTAAGCAACGGCCTCGGCCGCGCTGCGCATGTCGGGCTCGGTCACGATTTCCAGCAGCGGCGTGCCGGCGCGGTTCAGGTCGATGCCCGTCATGCCGGCAAAGTCTTCGTGCAGCGATTTGCCCGCATCTTCTTCCAGGTGCGCACGCGTGAGCTGCACGGTCTTCTCATACCCGGGCTGGCCGTTCTTGCCTTCCACCTGGATGGTCAGCGTGCCGCCCTGCACCACCGGGATCTCGTATTGGCTGATCTGGTAGCCCTTGGGCAGATCGGGGTAGAAGTAATTCTTCCGCGCGAAGATGCTCTTGGGCGCAATCTTGGCACCGATGGCCAGGCCGAACACGATGGCGCGCTCAACGGCGCCCTTGTTCAGCACCGGGAGCACGCCCGGCAGCGCCAGGTCAACCGGCGCCGCTTGCGTGTTGGGCGCCGCGCCAAAGGCGGTGGACGCGCCGGAGAAAATCTTCGAGACCGTCGAGAGCTGCGTGTGCGTCTCGAGGCCGATCACCACTTCCCATTGCATGTTGCGTGTGTCCTGTCGATTGTTGTGGTGTGAATGTCTAGGTGCTCAGGTGTTCAGGTGTTCTTGCGTCGCTGCGATCAGGGGTGCGGCGCATCGAGCCACGCCGCGAGTTTGGCAAAGGCCGCTTCGCGCGCTGCTGGGTCGCCGCCGACGGTGACCGTTCCGTAGCGACGCCCCTTCGGGATGCCATTGCGCTCCTTGACTGCAGCCGTGCCGTCAAAGCCGTGATACGCGCCGCCAAACATGTCCAACTCGAAACGCGCCTGCGGCTGGCGCGCCAGTACGGCGGTCTGGAGCGCCTGGCAGTGATCGGCCGGGGTCCAGTCATCGTTGCCGCCGGCCAGCAGCAGCAACGGCGCATTCAGCCGATATTCGGGCCGCTTTTGGGCCGACGCACAGCCCGGATAGAACGCCACCGCGCGATTGACGGCAGGTGTATCGGCAGGCCAGGCGCGGCTGGCATCCACCACTTCCAGCACGGCCTGCGCGCCGTTGGACCAGCCGAGCAGCACGATGCGGTTCACATCCACGCCCGGCTGCGCCGCCACCCAGCGCATCGTCGCCAGCACGTCGGCGCGGCGCATCGCGCCGTTGATATCGCGCGTGGCGGTGCGCTCGGTGCAGATGCCGTGCGGCTTGCCGCGCGGGCCGAAACTGTCGGGAAACACCACCGCGTAACCACGCGCGCCGAGCCACTGCGCATACCCCCGATACCGCGAGCCCAGCGCCTTGGCGTCCGCCCCGACCTGCGTATAGAGGCCACTGCAGCCGTGCAGCGCGATCACCACCGGCGCGCCGGTCGCCGGTGCCTTGACGGGCGATGCGACCCAATAAGCGGTCAGCGTTTGCGGCGCGTCCTCGGCGTCTTTCACAGACGCACGCGGAATCTCCACCGTCTGCACGCCCAGCTCCGCCGACGACGGCGCGCGTGCAGCCGGCATATCCGGCAGGGCGCCTTCGGCGTCCGGCGTCGGTTGCGCGACGGCGTGCAGCGCCAGCGCGCCGGCCAACGCCACCAGCAAACGAAGCGATGCGCGCATCACCGGGCATTCCGGGCGCATTGGCCCGTTTTCGGGTCGAACATCACCGGCCAAGCTTCGTCATAGATGCCGGGCGTGCAATGCGCTTCGCAGTTGGCGTGTGCCAGCGTGACGCGGCGCGGGTCCTGCCAGACCATCAGCGTGCAATTACCGTAGCGCTCGCGCAGCTCGATGCTGGGGCGGCGCTTGGTCTGCTGGAACGTCGACAGGTCGAACTGACACGAACCGCGCCGGCCGACCCACAACTGCCATTGCATGGCGTTGACGTTGTTGTCGGCCACGGTGAGCGTCGCCTGCTCGCGGAAACCGTCTTCTTCGGTCTGGCTGCAGTAGCCGTTGATGTCGATGCGGCGGTCGGAGATCGGCGGCGGCTTCGACGGCCGGCTGATGCCCGGAATCGACGGCAGCGGAATCGGCACGCACGCCGCCAGCAGGCCGGCGGCAAGCGCCAGCCCGAGTGCAGTGCGGATGCGGTGGTTCATGCGCGCCTCCTGCGTGGAGCGATACGTCTGTACGGGCCTCAGGCCGCCGGCTGGCGGTTGTGCCAGTCGGTCGCCTGCTGGAATGCATGCGCGATCTGCAGCATGCGTGCCTCTTCAAAATAGTTGCCGATGATCTGCAAGCCAACCGGCAGACCGTTGGCGCCAAAGCCCGCCGGCACGCTCATGCCCGGCAGGCCTGCCAGGCTGGTCGACAGCGTGAAGATGTCTTCCAGGTACATCTGCACCGGATCATCGCTCTTCTCGCCGATCTTCCAGGCAACGGTCGGGGCGACGGGGCCCATGATCACGTCGCACTGCGCGAATGCGTTCTGAAAATCCTGCGCGATGATGCGGCGGATCTTCTGCGCCTGCAGGTAATACGCGTCGTAATACCCGTGGGACAGCACATACGTGCCCACCAGGATGCGGCGCTTGACCTCCCAGCCGAAGCCTTCGGCGCGGGACTTGCGGTACATGTCGGCCAGATCGCGGTATTCCGCCGCGCGGTGGCCATAACGCACACCGTCAAAGCGCGACAGGTTGGACGATGCCTCGGCCGGGGCGATCACGTAGTACGTCGGAATCGACAGCTCGGTCTTGGGCAGGCTGATGTCGACCAGCGTGGCGCCGAGCTTTTCCAGCTCAGCCAGCGCGGCGCGTACCGTGGTGCGCACGTCATCGGCCAGCCCTTCGCCGAAATACTCCTTGGGCAGACCGATACGCAGGCCGGCCAGCGGGCGCGCCGCATCGGCGCCTTGCAGCGGCTGGCCGAGCAGGCGGCTGAAATCTTCCACGTCGCCACCGCGGCCGGGTTCCAGGCTCGTGGAATCGCGCGGGTCAAAGCCGGCCATGGCAGACAGCAGCAGCGCGCAATCTTCGGCTGTGCGGGCCATCGGGCCGCCCTGGTCCAGCGACGAGGCGAAAGCAATCATGCCGTAGCGCGACACGCGGCCGTACGTCGGCTTGATCCCCGTAATGCCCGAGAACGATGCCGGCTGGCGGATCGAACCGCCCGTGTCCGTCCCCGTTGCAGCGGGCGCCAGATCGGCTGCCACCGCCGCCGCCGAGCCGCCTGACGAACCGCCCGGCACGTGCTCGACGTTCCAGGGGTTCTTGACCGCGCCGAAGGCCGAGTTCTCATTGGACGAACCCATGGCGAATTCGTCCATGTTGGTCTTGCCCAGCGTCACCATGCCAGCCGCGCCCAGGCGTTCGACCACGGTGGCGTCAAACGGGCTGACGTAGTTGCCGAGCATCTTGGAACCCGCCGTGGCACGCCAGCCGCGGGTGACGAAGACGTCCTTGTGCGCGATCGGCACGCCGGTCAGCGGCGCCGCGTTGCCAGCCGCGATGCGCGCGTCGGCGGCCTGCGCCTGGGCAAGCGTCGCCTCGGTGTCGACATGGGTAAAGGCGTTGAGGTGCGCCCCGGCCTCGATGCGCGACAGGTAGTGGCGCGCCAGTTCTTCCGCCGAAACCTCCTTGGCGGCGAGTTGGGCGGACAGGGCTTTGATCGTGGATGCGGTCATCGAATACGTTCGGATGGGCTGCCGGCAACCGCCGGCGACGTCGAATGGAGAGGGCTCAAGACGGGCGCAGGGCGCTGTTTGCCCGGGTTACTCGATCACCTTGGGCACGAGGTACAGGCCGGCCTCGGTGGCCGGTGCGCATTGCTGGTAGTCGGCGCGGCGGTCGGCTTCGGTGACGGCGTCGTCGCGCAGACGCTGGGCTTGCGCCTGGACCTGCTCGATGGGGTGGGCCATCGGCTCAATGCCGGTGGTGTCCACAGCCTGCATCTGCTCGACCAGCGAGAAAAACTGGTTGAGCTGGGTGAGGGTCTGGGCCGCCTCGCCTTCGGAGACTTCGATACGGGCGAGATGGGCGATGCGTTTGACGTCGGAGAGTTCGAGTGCCATCGGAGTGGGTCAGTGAGTGCAGCGGCGGGCGGGCAACGTACGGCAAGCGACGGCTACTGCGCGCAAAGTCCGCTCAGGTTGGGCTTTGACAGCGCCGATTTGCCGCAATTTTGGCGCCAAACGCCCGCGAAACCGTCGAATTATAAGGTATGATTGCCGACTAAATTTCTAAGTCAGCAGGCGACTTCGTGCAGTCACGGACCCTCTGATTAAGTACCCCGGGAACCTCCCGGCAGTCGCGCCGTCAGCATCAGGCGACACTTAATCAAAGGTTCCTTGGGGGCCCCCTCTCCGGGCGGCCCAGCCTCGGCAGGATGGCCAGTGCCACGGCACCCCACCGCCGATCACCACGGAGCCCGCGACATTCCCGGGAGCGCAGTAGCAGGATCGGACCGCATGGCATGCCCTTGCGGCGTCCGCGCGTTGGTGCAGCCGTTGCACCGCAATCCTGCTGCTGGGCCGCCCATGACTCGAAAAACAGGATTCATTCGATGTTCGGCTTTTTGCGCAGCTATTTCTCCAACGATCTCGCGATCGACCTCGGCACCGCCAACACCCTGATCTACGTCCGCGACAAGGGCATCGTCCTTGACGAGCCGTCGGTGGTGGCCATTCGCCAGGAAGGCGGCCCGAACGCCAAGAAGACCATCCAGGCCGTCGGTAAGGAAGCCAAGCAGATGCTGGGCAAGGTGCCGGGCAATATCGAGGCGATCCGCCCGATGAAAGACGGCGTGATCGCCGACTTCACCGTCACTGAGCAGATGCTCAAGCAGTTCATCAAGATGGTGCACGACACCAAGCTGCTGCGCCCGAGCCCGCGCATCATCATCTGCGTGCCGTGCGGTTCGACCCAGGTCGAGCGCCGTGCCATCCGCGAATCGGCGCTCGGCGCCGGCGCGTCGCAGGTGTACCTGATTGAAGAGCCGATGGCTGCCGCGATTGGCGCCGGCCTGCCGGTGTCGGAGCCGTCGGGTTCGATGGTGGTGGACATTGGCGGCGGCACCACCGAGGTGGGCATCATCTCGCTCGGCGGCATGGTCTACAAGGGCAGCGTGCGCGTGGGCGGCGACAAGTTCGACGAGGCTATCGTCAACTACATCCGCCGCAACTACGGCATGCTGATCGGCGAACAGACCGCCGAGGCCATCAAGAAGGAAATCGGCTCGGCCTTCCCGGGTTCGGAAGTGCGCGAGATGGAAGTGAAGGGCCGCAACCTGTCGGAAGGCATTCCGCGCGCCTTCACGGTGTCGTCCAACGAAATCCTGGAAGCGCTGACGGATCCGCTGAACCAGATCGTCTCGTCGGTGAAGATCGCGCTGGAACAAACCCCGCCGGAACTCGGTGCCGACATTGCCGAGCGCGGCATGATGCTCACCGGTGGTGGCGCGCTGCTGCGCGACCTCGACCGCCTGCTGGCCGAAGAAACCGGCCTGCCGGTGCTGGTGGCCGAAGATCCGCTGACCTGCGTGGTGCGCGGCTCCGGCATGGCGCTCGAACGCATGGACAAGCTCGGCAGCATCTTCTCGTACGAATAACGGGACCATGCACCACGCCGATCCGCGTTCCGCTGTTGCGACCGATTTCGTGACTGCCGTTGTGGTCACGCCAGCCGCCTTCGCGGACCGCTGAGATGCGTCTCGCGCCGGTGCGCCGTGCTCCGCCCGCCAAGGGCTTGGGCACCGCACCAGCGCCACACCCAATCTGTTGCCGGCAGGCCGTTGACGTTGACCGTCACGCGTCTGCCGTGCCCATTTGAAGCGTCCGGGTCATGGATTATTCCCCGCCGCCCCTCTTCAAGCAGGGCCCGTCCGCCACCGCGCGGCTGGTTGCTTTGCTCGCGCTCGCGCTCGCGTTGCTGGTGATCGATGCCCGCATGTCCGTGCTGGGCGTGGTCCGGCAAGTCGTGTCGGTCATCCTGTATCCGGTCGAGCGCTTGGTGCTGATTCCACGCGATACGGCACGCGCCGCGCTCGAATACACGCAATCGTCCACCAAGCTGGCGGTTGATAACCGCAACCTGCGCGAATCTGCCGTTGCCCAGGCGCAGCAATCGCTGCGCGCCTCGCAGCTCGAAGCCGAAAACCGCAACTTGCGCACGCTGCTCAACCTGAAGCAACACGCGGCGGTGCCCACGGTGGCGGCGGAAGTCCTCTACGAAGCACGTGACCCTTACACGCAGCGCATCGTGATCGATCGCGGCTCCAAGGACGGCGTGCGCGCGGGCTACCCGGTCATTGATGACCGCGGCGTGGTCGGCCAGGTGACGCGCGTGTCGCTGTTCGAATCGCAAGTCACGCTGCTGACCGACAAGGACCAGGCGATCCCCGTGGAAGTGGTACGCAACGGCCTGCGCAGCGTGGCCTTTGGCGGTGCCCGCCCGGGCGCGCTGGACCTCCGTTTCATGGCCGCCTCGGCCGATCTGCAGCAGGGCGACCTGCTGGTCACGTCGGGGTTGGACGGCGTCTATCCGGCGGGCCTGCCGGTGGCCCGCATTTCGCAAATCGAGCGCAAGGCCGACACCGCGTTCTCGCGGGTCGTCTGCGAACCGGTGGCCGGCATCCGCAGCAACCGGCACCTGCTGATCGTGAAGTACGAATCGGGCTTCCCGCCGCCGACGGATCTGTCGCCCGCGCCGGTGCCCAAGGGCAAGAACGCTGCCCGCGACGCACGCGAAGAGAAGGACCGCGCCGCACGCGCTGCGGCCGAGGCCAATGTGCCGGGCCCCACGCCCGCAGCTGAAGAAAACACTCCGCCGCCGCGCCCGACCGACGCCGACGGCAATCCGCTGGACACCGATTCAGCGCAAAAACGCTGAAGCGAGGCCATCGATCATGAACTCGCCCCAATACCTGCTGCGCCCGGTCAACCCCGGCTTCATCGCTTTCAGCTTCGTGCTGGCATTCCTGTTCAATCTGATGCCGTGGGGCCACATGCAGTGGATTCCCGATCTGGTGGCGCTGGTGCTGGTGTTCTGGAACATCCACCAGCCGCGCCGCGTGGGCATGGTGGTGGCCTTCCTGCTGGGTCTGTTGATGGACGTGCATGAAGCGCGTCTGCTTGGCGAACACGCGATGGCCTACACGATGCTGTCGTACTTCGCGATCACGATTCACCGGCGCGTGCTGTGGTTTTCGGTGCTGTCGCAGGCACTGCATGTGCTGCCGCTGCTGGTGCTGGCGCATGCGGTACCGATCGTCATCCGCCTGCTGATGGGCGCGCACCTGCCGGACTGGCAGGTCATCCTGCCTCCGCTGATCGAAGCCGCCCTGTGGCCGTTCGCCAACGCGTTCCTGCTGGCGCCGCAGCGTCGCCCGGAGAGCGTCGATGAAACTCGGCCCATCTGAGGTGGCCGATCTGATGCACCCCGCCGTTAGCGTTCACTTGGCATGACCGAAATCCGCAACGTCGAACAGGAGCTGTCGCGCTTCCGCCTGCGGCTGGCGGCGGCCGCCCTTTTCGTGCTCGTCTGCTTCGGGCTGCTGCTGGCGCGCTTCTTCTGGCTGCAGGAGGTCAAGCACGAGCAGTATTCCGCCAAGGCGGAGGACAACCGCATCTCGGTCGCGCCGATCGAACCCAATCGCGGCATCATCATGGACCGCAACGGCGTGGTGCTGGCGCGCAACTATTCGGCGTACACGCTCGAGATCACCCCGTCCAAGCTGCAGGACACGCTGGACAACACGATCGACCAGCTTGCCCAGTTGGTCGATATCCAGCCGCGCGACCGCCGCCGCTTCAAGCGCCTGATGGAAGATGCGCGCAGCTTCGAAAGCCTGCCGATCCGTAGTCAGCTGACCGATCAGGAAGTGGCACGCTTCTCGGCGCAGCGCTTCCGCTTTCCGGGCGTGGACGTGCATGCGCGACTGTTCCGCCAATACCCGCTGGGCGAATCGGCGTCGCACGTGATCGGCTACATCGGCCGGATTTCCGAGCGCGACCTGGACCGCATCGACAACATGAGCGATGCCAACAGCCAGCCCGGCGTGGCGTACGACCCGCGCAAGGATTCGAACAACTACAGCGGCACGGAATACATCGGCAAGGTCGGCATCGAGCAAAGCTACGAGACTGACCTGCACGGCCTGACCGGCTACGAAGAGGTGGAAGTGAGTGCGGGCGGCCGGCCCATCCGTACGCTGTCGACCTCGCAGGCAACGCCGGGCAACAACCTGATCCTGTCGCTCGACATCAACCTGCAGCGGCTCGCCGAGCAGCTTTTCGGCAACCGCCGGGGCGCACTGGTGGCGATCGAGCCGGAGACAGGCGACATCCTCGCGTTCGTCTCCAAGCCGACGTTCGATCCGAACCTGTTTATTGAAGGCATCGACAGCGCGACCTGGAACGAGCTGAACAACTCGCCGGACAAACCGCTGCTGAACCGCCCGCTGCGCGGCACCTATCCGCCCGGCTCGACGTACAAGCCGTTCATGGCGCTGGGCGCGCTCGAGCTTGGCAAGCGCACGCCGCAGTGGGGCATGGCCGATCCGGGATCGTTCACGCTGGGTAACCACACGTTCCGCGACGACGTGCCGGGCGGCCACGGCTGGGTCGACATGTACCGCTCCATCGTGATGTCGTGCGACACGTATTACTACCGGCTCGCCAACGACATGGGCGTCAATGCCATCCACGATTTCATGAAGCCGTTCGGCTTCGGGCAGGTCACGGGCATCGACATCGAAGGCGAGCGCACCGGCATCCTGCCGTCTACCGACTGGAAGCGCAAAGCCTACAAGCGCCCCGAACAGCAGAAGTGGTACGACGGCGAAACCATCTCGCTGGGCATCGGCCAGGGCTACAACAACTTCACCATCCTGCAGCTCGCGCATGCGATATCGACGCTGGCCAACAACGGTGTGGTGATGAAGCCCCACCTGGTGAAGGCGGTCGAAGATTCGCTGTCCAAGTCGCGCTCGCTGACCGTGCCGACCGAGAGCTACCGGATTCCACTCAAGCAGGCGAACATCGACGTGATCAAGCGCGCCATGGTGGGCGTGAACCAGGCCGGCACGGCGGCCAAGGCGTTCATCGGGGCGCAGTATGTGTCGGCGGGCAAGACGGGGACGGCGCAGGTGTACTCGCTGGGCAAGAACGAAAAGTACAACCACCACGCGATTCCCGAAAACAAGCGCGATCACGCGCTGTTCGAAGCGTTCGCACCGGCAGATCATCCTAAGATCGCGCTGGCAGTCATCGTGGAGAACGCCGGCTTTGGCGCCACGTCGGCCGCGCCAATTGCGCGTGCAGTCATGGACTATTACCTGACAGGCAAGTGGCCCGCGGAGCTGGCCGCCACCGCGCCCAAGCCGCAGCAGCAACCACCGGTGGATACGCCGAGTGTGTTCTCGACCGGCAAGACGGCCACCATCGCCAGCGCGACGGCTGCGCCGCAGGTGGCTGCAGAAGCTGCGTCCGGCGTGGCTGCCGCTTCGGGTGTGGCAACCTCCGCGGCCAGTGCGGTGGCCGCCGCTTCAGCGCCGGCCGCGGCGGCGGGCGGCACGCGCAGTGCGCCGCCGCTGTCGCCGGATCTCGTGGCGCCAGCCTTGCGCGAGGCCGGCACCAGCGCCGAGGCCGTCGCCCCGGCCACGCTCGACGCCCAGGTGCTGCAAGCGCTATCGCACGCACAGCCTGCGCCCGAACTGCCGCCGCGTGGACGCGGCAACGCCGCCGCACCGGCTTCGGCTCCTGCGACTACACCAAAGGGTGCCAAGGACGCCAAACCGGGCAACAGGCCGGCGGCAAAGCCCGCGCAGAAACCGGCCTCCAAGCCGGCCGCGCCCTGATATTTGCGCTTGAGGATCTCGCCATGGACAAACTGGACAAGCGCCGCATATTCAACATCATCAAGTCGCTCTTCACCGGCTTCGATGGGCCGCTGGCACTGATCGTCTTCTTGCTGCTCGGCACGGGATTGGTCGCGCTGTATTCGGCTGCCATCGACATGCCGGGCCGGGTGGAAGATCAGGTGCGCAACATCCTGCTGTCATTCGTGCTGATGTGGATCATCGCCAACCTGCCGCAGCAAACGCTGATGCGCTTTGCGGTACCGCTCTACACCGTCGGCGTGGCGCTGTTGATTGGCGTGGCGGCGTTCGGGCTGATCCGCAAGGGCGCCCGGCGGTGGCTCAATATCGGCGTGGTGGTGCAGCCCTCCGAGATCATGAAGATCGCCATGCCGCTGATGCTGGCGTGGTACTTCCAGAAGCGCGAGGGCGTGATCCACTGGTACGACTATCTGGCGGCAGCCTTGCTGCTGCTGATTCCCGTGGGGTTGATTGCCAAGCAGCCGGACCTGGGCACCGCGCTGCTGGTGCTGGCGGCCGGCATCTACGTGATCTACTTTGCCGGTCTGTCGTGGCGGCTGATCGTGCCGGTGCTGGTGATCGCAGTCACCGCGATCACGCTGGTGGTGTCGTTCGAATCGCGCATCTGCGCCCCGGGCGTGAACTGGCCGATCCTGCACGACTACCAGCAACACCGTGTGTGTACGCTGCTCGACCCGACCACCGACCCGCTCGGCAAGGGCTTCCACACCATCCAGTCGATCATTGCCATCGGCTCGGGCGGCGTGACGGGCAAGGGATGGCTGAAGGGCACGCAAACCCATCTGGAGTTCATTCCCGAGAAGCACACCGATTTCATCTTCGCGGTGTATTCGGAGGAGTTCGGGCTGGTGGGCAACGGCGTGCTGCTGTTCCTGTATCTGCTGCTGATCCTGCGCGGGCTCTTCATTGCCGCCAACGCGGGCACGCTGTTCGGGCGCCTGCTGGCGGGGTCGATCACGCTCATCTTCTTCACCTACGCCTTCGTCAACATGGGCATGGTGAGCGGCATCCTGCCGGTGGTGGGTGTGCCGCTGCCACTCATCAGTTACGGGGGAACAGCGCTTGTCACGCTGGGCATGGGCATCGGCATCCTGATGAGCATTGCCCGACAGAAACGCTTCGTGCAGACCTGACACCTGACAAACGAAACGGCCGCCAGAATTTGGCGGCCGTTTTGCTTTCAGGCGGCGATGGCGTCTTCGCGCAGCAACCTTCGCAGCACCTTGCCCGTTGCGGTAGCGGGCAGCGCATCATGGAACTTCACGCGCCGCGGCACCTTGTACGGCGCCATGTTGTCGCGCGACCAGGCAATCAGCTCAGCTTCCGAGAGCGTTACACCGTTCATCGGCACCACGTGTGCGCACACGACTTCGCCTTTGTCGGGATCGGGGATGGGCGTCACGGCCACCTGACGAATGCCCGGGTGGCGCGACAGCAGCGCCTCGACCTCCTCCGGAAACACGCTGTAGCCCGACACCTTGATCATCTCCTTGATGCGGCCCTGCCACTGAAGGTAGCCGTCGGGCGAGACCTGGCCGATATCGCCGGTGCGCAGAAAGCCGTTGTGCAGGACGGCGCGCGTGGCCTCGTCGCGCTGCCAGTAGCCGCGGAACACGCCGGGGCTGCGGATGGTGATTTCGCCGGCCTGACCGGGCGGCAGTTCCGCACCGGTATGCGGGTCGACGATGCGTACCTCAGTCTGCGGGACGATCTTGCCATGCCAGCCCCATCGCGGGGCATCGGCAGGCGTGATGGCGTCGCAGGTGTGGGTTTCCGACAGGCCATAGGCGGCTTCATAGATGCGGCACTGCGGGCCGGCAAAGGCACGCCACCGGTCGGCAATGGCTTCTGTCAGCGTGACACCGAAGCTGGTGCACGGGTTGGCGACCAAGGATTCCATGCGGTACTGAGCCGCGTCCGGATGCGCCATGACGGCCAGGTTCATCGGCGTCATGCTGTACCAGCGTGTCACGCGGTAGCGGTCAATCGCCTGCAGTACGGCCAGGGGATCGAACCGATAAAGCAGGATGGTCGTCGCGCCGGAATACAGCATCACGTTCATGCCCATCAGCATGCCGGCGATATGCGACAGCGGCGCCACCGCCAGCATCACATCCGAAGCGTGGATGCCGCTGACCTGCACCGTAACGGCGGTCTTGTACAGCGCGTTGCGGTGCGTGAGCATGGCGCCCTTCGGGCGACCGGTGGTGCCAGACGTGTAGACCATCAGCGCAACGTCGTCCAGGCTCACCTGGATGGCAGCCACGGCGTTGCGCTCGGCCACATCCACGGGCTCAGCCATCAACTGCATCAGATCAAGTTGCGCGGCGCCCGGCTTGTTTTTGAGCGGCGGTGCAGACGAGGCATCGGCGGCAATCAGCTCGGGCGGCACGGCCAGCGCCTTGCGGCACGCCGGCTGCGCGGGCTGCAGATCGGCATAGCGCGTGGTGATGACGGTCGTGACCGACGTGCCCGGCCGCGCGGCGTCGACAATCGGCATCAGGTCGGCCGCCGCCACCAGAATCTTGGCGCCGCAATCGGCCAGTTGGTCACGCAGTTCGTGCTGACGCGACAGCGGCCCGCACGGTACGACGATGCCGCCCAGCTTGGCCGTGGCCAGATGGGTCACGATGGCTTGCGGACAGTTGTGCAGAAACAGCGCAACGCGATCGCCGCGTGTCACGCCCAATCGCTGCAACTGCACCGCCAGCCGCGTGGACGCCTGATCCAGCTCGCGCCAGCAGATCGTGCGGCCGTACCACAACAAGGCGATGCGCTCGGGTGTCTGCTGCGCATGGAGGGCGCAATACCGGTGCAGCGGCATCTCGCCCGCCAGATAGTTGACCGGTTCACGGTTATGGATGGTCATGTGGTGTCTCCTCGGCCGCCGGCATCGCGGGGCGACACATCGGCCGTGATGGCTGCCCTCGTTGCGGGGCGCTCATGCGGGTCAGGGTTCTCGGCATCCATTGTTCGAGTATGGCGAAGCCATCTGGCCACCGCCGTACCGATTTGCGCAAAACCGCGTTCCACCCATGATTTGGGTCAAACATGACCTCGCGCAAGACGAATCCCCCAAAAAAATCTACCGCTCGGTATAGAGTTTCGGCGCAAATCTGCTGTTGCGTCAATCGGTGAGAAGTCGGATACGCAGCCCTGGCAATAAAACTTTGCAAGCACGACTGGGACGGCATTCTCACATGAGCGTGCACTCACATTCAAGGAACGCCCCTAGGCAGGGAATTGCTTGTGCCAATATTAAACATTTGCTGTCACGACAGATTTGTTCTATTTTTGACAACAAATTATGTGAGAGGCTGGAATGGATCGTTTGCAGTCGATGCGGGTGTTTTCCAAGGTGGTGGAGCTTGGCAGCTTCGCCCGGGCGGCCCAGCATCTGTCGATGAGCAATGCCGTGGTCACGCGTTACGTGGCCGACCTTGAGGCGCATCTCGGCACGCGCCTGCTTAACCGCACCACGCGCAGCCTGTCGCTGACCGACGTGGGCGAAACCTACCTGCAGCGCTGTGCGCAGATCCTGCTCGACATTGACGAGGCGGAATCGCTGGCCACCTCGCGCAGCCAGGCGCTGGTCGGCGGTCTGCGCATCGTCGCCCCGGTCATGTTCGGACTGCACGTGCTGCCGATGCTGCTCGCACGCTTCCAGCAGCTCTATCCCGAAGTGACGTTTGACGTGGCGTTGTCCGATCGCCCGATCGACATCGTCGAGGATGGCCGAGACGTCGGCATCATGGTCTCGGAACTCGGCCTGGGTTCACATCTGGTGGCGCGCCGCATGATTTCCGCCGAGATGGTCATGGCGGCCACCCCGGCCTACCTCCGCCAGCACTCCACGCCGCAGCGCGCCGAAGATATTGCCGAGCACCGCGTCATTGCGATGTGGCACCCGCAACTGCGTCACGAGTGGGAGATGAGCACCGCCGATGGCCAGTCGATTTCGGTGCCGGTGCAGCCCTCGCTCGTCACCAGCAATGCGGAACTGATGCACCGCGCCGTGCTTGCCGACATGGGCATCGCGATACTGTCGTCGTACATGGCACGGCCGGACCTGGAGTCCGGACGCCTGGTGCGCGTGCTGCCGCAATACAAGCTGCCGCACCGGTCGCTGTCGCTGGTGTATCCGAGCCGCAAGTTCCTGCCGACGAAGGTACGCACGTTCATCGATTACATGCTGGCCCAGGCGATGGAGGTCAAGCACAATGAGGCGCGCGCCGGGCGCGGCCTGAGCGAAGCCGCATAAACCGAGCCGCACAGCCAAAGCAAAACGGGAGGACAGTGTCCTCCCGTTTGCGTTGATGCCGGCGAAACCGCGTTCAGGTCTCGCTGGTGCTTTCCTCGTCAGCCTCGGTTTCAGTGGCTTTCTTGCGCGCCGGGGCTTTCTTGGCGGCCGTCTTGCTCGCAGTCTTGGCCGGTGCCTTCTTGGCGGCAGGCGTCTTGGCCGCAGCCGTCGTCTTCTTCGCCGCGGTCTTGGCACCGGGCTTGCCCTTGCCTTCGCCGCGCGGCTCGAATTCGAAGCCGATCTTGCCGTCCGGCTGCTTGACCAGGAACGCCTTGAAGTTACGGCCCGTGCGCGCCGACTTGAAGCCGGTCAGCAGGTCCGTCTTGCCCTCGGTCAGCAGCTTGGCCAACTGCTCGCGGCTGATCTCCTGCTGCAGGATGATCTTGCCGGTGGTGAAGTCGCACGTCTTGGGCTGGGCCACGGCGTTTTCGCACACGTACTTCAGGCCGTGCTCGTAGACGCTGCCGTTGCACTTCGGGCAGTGGCCGACGCTTTCCTGGCCAGAGAAATCGACCGGCTCGCCGTCGTCTTCGTCGTTCTGGCCGAAGTCGAACTCCATCTTCCAATGGCCGTCTTCCTGCGCCAGCTTGAGGATGGCCGCAAACGGACGGCCCATCTTGCTACGGAAGCCCTGCAGCGGGCCGATGGTCTTGTTGGTCAGCAGCTCTTCTACCTCGTCCAGTTCGAACTGGCGGCCGCCCGGGATCTTGCTGATCGAGAAGTCGCAGTGGCTGCAGGCGAAGCGGCGGTAGTTTTCCTTGACCACGTGGCCGCATTGCGGGCACGGCGTGGAAAGCGTCGCGTAGTCGCCGGGGATGGTGTCGCTGTCGTATTCCTTGGCGCGCTTGACGATCTGCTGCGTCATCTGCGCGATCTCGCGCATGAATTCGTCGCGCTCCAGCTGACCGCGTTCGATCAGCGAAAGCTTGTGCTCCCAGCCGCCGGTCAACTCGGCCTGCGTCAGTTCTTCCACGCCCAGCCCGCGCAGCAGCGTCATCAGCTGGAAGGCCTTGGCCGTCGGAATCAGCTCGCGACCCTCGCGCACGAGGTACTTTTCCGTCAGCAGACCTTCGATGATGGCCGCGCGCGTCGCTGGCGTGCCCAGGCCCTTGCCGGCCATGGCTTCGCGCAGCGCGTCGTCGTCGACCAGCTTGCCGGCACCTTCCATGGCCGACAGCAGCGTCGCTTCGTTGTAGCGTGCGGGCGGCTTGGTGGTCAGGCCCACCGGCTCGACCTTGTCCGTCTTGACCTTCTCGTCCTTGGCGACCGGCACGAGGTTGGCGTCTTCGCCCTGCGCCTCGCGGCCGTACACGACCAGCCAGCCCGGATTCACCAGCACCTTGCCTTCGGTCTTGAAGTGATGGCCGGCCACCTCGGTCACGCGCGTGGTGACCTGGTATTCGGCGGCCGGGAAGAACACCGCCAGGAAGCGGCGCACCACCAGGTCGTACAGCTTTTGCTCAGGCTCCGACAGGTTCTTCGGTGCCTGCAGCGTCGGGATGATGGCGAAGTGGTCGCTGATCTTGCTGTTGTCGAATATCCGCTTGTTCGGCTTGACCCACTGGTTGGCCAGGATCTTCTTCGCGTGCGTCAAATAATTGGGCGAGCTTTCGCCCAGCATGTCCAGCGTCTGCTTGACCGTGCCCATGTAGTCTTCGGGCAGCGCGCGCGAATCGGTACGCGGGTAGGTCAGCACCTTGTGCTTTTCATACAGCGCCTGCGCCAGGCCCAGCGTGTTCTTGGCCGAGAAACCGAAGCGGCCGTTGGCCTCGCGCTGCAGGCTGGTCAGATCGAACAATGCCGGCGACATCTGCGTCGAGGGCTTCGATTCTTCCGTCACCGAGCCCGGCTTGTCGCGGCACGCAGCCACGATGCTCTTGGCCTCGGCCTCGCTCCACAGGCGCGAATCGCGCTGCTCGGGGTCGAACTCGTTCTTCTTGAACTTCGGGTCGAACCAGCGGCCTTCGTACAGGCCGGCCGCGGCGATGAACTCGGCGCGCACTTCCCAGTAATCGCGCGGGACGAAGCGTTTGATCTTCTCTTCGCGCTCGACCACGATCGACAGCGTAGGCGTCTGCACGCGCCCCACCGTGGTCAGGAAGAAGCCGCCGCCCTTGCTGTTGAAGGCGGTCATGGCGCGCGTGCCGTTGATGCCGACCAGCCAGTCGGCCTCGGAACGGCAGCGGGCGGCATCGGCCAGCGGCATCATGTCTTCGTTGCTGCGCAACTTGCCAAAGCCGTCACGGATGGACTGCGGCGTCATCGACTGCAGCCACAGACGCTTCACCGGCAACTTGGTGTTTGCATGCTGCGCGATCAGGCGGAAGATCAATTCACCTTCGCGCCCCGCGTCACATGCGTTGATCAGGCTGGTCACGTCCTTGCGCTTGATCAGGCGCGTCAGCACCTTCAGGCGTGATTCCGACTTGGCGATCGGGCGGAGGTCAAAGTGCGGCGGGATCACGGGCAGATGCGCAAAGCTCCATTTGCCGCGTTTGACTTCGTATTCATCCGGCGCGGCAATCTCGACCAGGTGGCCAACCGCCGACGAGAGGACGTAGTCGTCGCTCTCAAAGTACTCGTCGTGCTTGGTGAAGCCACCCAGCGCGCGCGCGATATCAGCGGCGACCGACGGTTTTTCGGCAATGATGAGAGCCTTGGACATGTGAGCGGATCCTGGCGATCGCAAGTAATCGGGTAAAGAAGAAGTCGCTTTTCTATAGCGACCGTTCGCGTATTTTTTTTAGAGTCTTATGGCAACGCCTGCCGACTTCAAGTACCGCGGGCGCCTCGTCAGAACGCGCGCCGGGGCCGTCAATCCATAGATCAGCCCCAAATTTGGCCGCCAATCATAAGCGCGGTTCCTTTTCAGGCGCAATAGAGTGGCGCATGCATCGCTTAGCGCTGTCAAGGCCGGCGATCACGCCGATTCCAGCAACCAGCCTCGCAAATCCGGGGCCGCTGACACCGCAGAAGCCACGTCTAGATCACGCGAAAGCAATCCCTCCACAACACCTGCGTGAGGCAAGACAGGGCCGAAAAACAACACATCGCGCCCGCGCTGCATCAGGAGGGTCGGGAAGTTCTCAACGTCGTAATCGCCCAGCGCGTCGGCATGGTCTTCCACATCGACCCAGGCGAAGCAGCACTCCGGATGCCGCTCCGCCAGCTCAGTGAAGGTCTTGCGATAGCTGCGGCACGTGCCGCACCACTCGGCACACAGGCACGCCACCAACAGTTGTCCCGAGCGCATGCGTGCGTGCAGCGTGGCGGCGTCGGTATCAGGCGAGAGCAGTGGCATGAAAGAAAGCGCTAAGCGACCAGCGGGGTGACGAACGGGTCGCGCTTATTGTAGGCACGCTTTCAGGGAAGCCGCAGGAAGCGCCCGCCGGGCTGACGCTCAACGCGGCCATCCAGCTCCAGCGCCAGAAGCTGTGCGGATAGCGGAGCAGCCGCCTGACCGGTGCGCTCACACAAGGTATCCAGATCGACGGGATCAAACCCGAGCGCGTCGAGCAACAAGGTTTCAGCAGCACTTGGCGCCGGGCGCGCAGCAGGGACAACCGGTGCAGCCGGAGACGCCTCCGCTGCCGCGCGCGTCGCACGTTTGGCCGGTGCAGAAGCACGCCCCCAGCCAAGTTCATCAAGGATATCGGCCGCAGTTTCCACCAGCTTGGCGCCTTGCTTGATCAGCAGGTGGCAGCCCTTGGCCAGTGGCGAATGGATCGACCCCGGAATCGCAAACACATCGCGCCCCTGCTCGGCCGCCAGCCGCGCGGTGATGAGCGAGCCGGACTGCGCCGCCGCTTCCACCACCAGCAGCCCGCGCGCCAAACCCGAGATCAGGCGATTGCGGCGCGGGAAGTTCTCGGCGCGTGCGCCCATCCCCAACGGGTATTCGGAGATGATCACGCCAGCCTCGGCAATGCGATGCGCCAGCGCCCGGTTGCGGGCAGGGTAAACAATATCGAGCCCCGTACCCACCACTGCGATGGTGCTGCCAGGGCCGGCCAGCGCGCCTTCATGCGCCGCCGCATCGATGCCGAGCGCCAGGCCTGACACGACCGTCACGCTCGCCGCCGACAGCGCCTGGGAAAACGCCCGCGCGTTGTCGATGCCGGCCGCCGTGGCGCTGCGCGCGCCCACCACGCCCACGGCTGCCGCGCGCAGCAGCGAGGCATCGCCCTTGGTGTAAAGCAAGGTAGGCGGGTCCGGCAGTTCGAGCAGGCGGGGCGGGTAGCCGCGATCGGCCAGCGTGAAAATGGCATTGCCGGGTTCGTTCACCCAGGCGACGGTACGCTCGATCAACGCCGCAAGCGTATCGTCGGGCTCGGCGAGCACCGCACGCGCTTGGCGCTCCGGCAGCACCTTGGCGAGCGCGGCATACGGCTGGGCAAAGATGTCTTGCGGCAGCCCGAAGGCCGCCAGCAATTGCCGCGCGGCCACGGGCCCAACGCCGGGGGTTTCAGTCAGACGCAGCCACGCAGCCAGTTCGGCCGGATCGCGCGTACAGGAGAGGGAAGCCGTGGAATCGGCCGCGGCGAGCGCCGCGACCTGGGATGCATCGGTCAAATCAAAGACTGCGTTAGTGGGTAGTTCAGGGTTGCGGCGACATCGGGTTGCTGACGCTGTCACCCACTTCCACGGCGTTCGATGCGTCCGTCACCAGCGCATAGGCCACGTGCGGGAACACACGGAACACGAAGGCCAGGCCGTAGCGCTCTGCGGGCAGCTGCACGGCCTCGTTGCCAGCGGTGGCGTCCTTCACAAGCGCGCCAGCGCGCGCCAGCGACAGCACGTGGCCCGGCTCCAGCCCTTGCTGGCTGCCGATGTTCAGCACAACCACCTGGTCGGTGCCGCCAAAGCGCACGCCGCCCGTCACCTTGGCGACCGCGCCGTGCACGTCGCCTTCCGGCGCATGCGGCACATAGCGCACCGGCACGCGGGGGGGCAGAGGCATCAGCTGCGAGCCGACGCCCATTTCTTCCTTGGACGACAGCACTTCCATCTTGGTGACCGCCTGCGGGCCGGTCGCCGCGCGCACTACGCGCAGCGTGCCGAGGAAGTCGGCTTCATAACCGAGCACGTTGCCGGTCACGGGGTCCTTGAGCGGCCGGACCGGGCGATACGCCTGCCATTCGGTGCCGGCCTGGCCGCCTTCGCCTGCAGGCAGACCGCGGGCGTAGGCGTTTTCGCCCTTGCCCAAATAGACACGGCCTTCCGGCAGCGAGAAGATGCGCGCCGGCGTGGCCAGCGTTTCTTCATCCACCACGATCGGCTGGGTCAGGAAGGGCTCGATGGCGGCGGAGGGAATGCTGGAGATGGCGTCGCCATCCTGCCCCGACACGCGGGTATGCGGCGACAGGCGCACCGTGCTGCCATCCGCCGACGCCGGCGAACTCGACAGCCAAGCACGGCCATTGGCGTGATGCAGATACAGGATCTGGCCGGGATAGATCAAATGCGGATTGCGAATCTGCTCCCGGTTCATGCCCCACAGCTCGGGCCAGCGATAGGGCCGCTTGAGGTACTTGCCCGAGATTGCCCACAGCGTGTCGCCACGGCGCACCGTGTACTGCGCGGGCGCGGTGGCGGACAGTTCGGATTCGGGGATGCCCGCTTGGGCAGCTGTCGCGGCCTGCGCCTGTTGCGCCGGCGTCACAGTGCGCTCGGCGGCGTGGGCAGCGCCCATGCAGAAAAGCGCTGCCGCGGCAACCGCCGACAGGGCGCAAACGTAAGGCTGGCGCGCTTTCGTGGCGGTTTGCATGGCGGGCTGAGAGTGCATCGGTGTGTTACGATGGCGCATTATTCTATGAAGAATCGGCGAGTGGTCCGCGTGCCTGTTCGACGCCTCCCCGCCGCAGCTGTACGCAGTTCTGCGTCGCAGCAAGAGGGGTATGGCATCCAACATTCGTCAGGCTTTTTCCTAAGCCATGTGGCGGATAGCGCCCCCGATTCTGCATGACATTCCAAGCGATCGCAATTGAAGGCAACCCCTCGTTAGCGTGGCCTTCTGCAACCGTTGTTGCCAAGCATCATGGCCCTACTGAATATCCTGCAATACCCTGATCCGCGGCTGCATAAGGTCGCCAAACCGGTCGCCGTTGTGGATGACCGCATCCGCAAACTGGTGGCCGACATGGCGGAGACCATGTACGAGGCGCCCGGCGTTGGCCTGGCCGCCACGCAGGTCGACGTCCACGAGCGCGTGATCACCATCGACGTTTCGGAGTCGCGCGACGAACTGCGCGTGTTCATCAACCCGGAGATCATCTGGGCAAGTGATGAGCACAAGGTCTGGGACGAAGGCTGCCTGTCCGTTCCCGATATCTATGACAAGGTCGACCGTCCGGCCCGCGTGCGCGTGCGCGCACTGAACGAAAAGGGCGAAACCTTCGAGCTGGAGGCAGACGACCTGCTGGCGGTGTGCATTCAGCACGAGATGGACCACCTGATGGGCAAGGTTTTCGTCGAATACCTCTCGCCGCTCAAGCAGACGCGCATCCGCTCCAAGCTCAAGAAGCATCAACGCGACGCGGTGCCGCAGCGTTGAACGCGTTCCCATGCCTGCCGACGCCGACGCGCACCCTCGCTCCATCCCACTGATGCCGATCGCCCCAGTCGACGCAGGCACGAACGCCAGCCCGCGCCGCCTGTCGGCACTGCTGGTGCGCCGTTGGCGTGCCGTCGTCGTGCTGATGCTGTGCGCGTATTTTGTTGCAGGCACGTTCTGGCGTGCGCCCTGGAAAGCCGACGAGCCGTATTCCTTCGGCATCGTCATCAACATCATCGAGCGCGGCGACTGGGTCGTCCCCAACGTCGCCTTCGAGCCGTTCGTCGAAAAACCCCCGCTGATGTATTGGACGGGCGCGCTGGCGGCGCTGGCGCTGCCCGACATGCCGCCGCACGAAGCCGTGCGCGTGGCGGTGCTGTTCTGGATGGCGCTGACGTGCTGGGCGGTCTGGCGCACGGCGCGCCTGCTGCGCAGCGAAGCGCGCGACTGGCGCTTGCGCGTCGGCGCAGACCTTGCGCGCGGACGGCCGGGGCTGACCTTGGCCGCACGCCGCGAAGCCGGGCTCGACGCTGGCGGCGCTGCGCTGCGCGACTATGCGCTGGGCGCGCTGCTGCTGTTTGCCGGCTGCGTCGGGCTGGCCGAGCACGTCCACAAATTCATTGCCGATGTCCCACAGCTGGCCGGCACCGCGATTGCCCTGTATGGCCTCGTGCGCTTCGTCAAAGAGAGCGAAGTCGGGGGCGCAAAGGGCGTCGACGTGCTGCGCCCCGCACTGTGGTTCGGCACCGGCATCGGCGTGGCGTTCCTGGGCAAGGGCGTGCTCGTGCCTGGGCTGTTCGCCATCACCCTGCTGGCGGCGATCGCACTGCTGCCGGATTTCCGCAACCGCCAGGCGTGGCGCTTCTATGGCCTCTCGCTGCTGGTGGCGCTGCCATGGCTGGCGATCTGGCCCGCCATCTTCTGGCACGAATCGCCGGACCTGTTCATTGAATGGTTCTGGGTCAATAACCTTGGCCGCTTCTTTGGCTTCTCGCATCTGGGTGGCGAAAAGGGTTCGCTGGCGACGACCATCCGATCGATCTTCCTGACCGGCACGCCTGCTGTGTGGCCGGCGGTGTCCGTACTGGGCGTGTCGCTGTACAAGCTCGTGCGGCAACGCGGGCATGGGGCGCGCACGTCGTGGCTGTTGCCCTACCAAGGGCACTTGGTCGTTGCGCTGTTCGTGCTGACGACGATTGCCGTGGTGCTGCGCTCGGCGGTGCTGCGCGATGTGTACCTGATGCCGCTGCAACCTGCGCTAGCCCTGCTGGGTGCGCCG
Source organism: Ralstonia sp. VS2407 (assembly GCF_052950655.1). Taxonomy (NCBI): domain Bacteria; kingdom Pseudomonadati; phylum Pseudomonadota; class Betaproteobacteria; order Burkholderiales; family Burkholderiaceae; genus Ralstonia; species Ralstonia sp. VS2407. The sequence continues at coordinate 119,285 of NZ_JBRFVG010000005.1, read as the reverse complement.
ATGCTGCTGCTGATTGCACCCGCGTGGCGCGCCCGTGCATGGGCCGCGGCCGTGGCATTGTTTGGCGCGCTGGGGCTCGTGGTCTGGGCGGTGTGGGGTGCGCTCGTGACCAGCGGCGGGCAGTTGCTGCCGGCATGGCTGGCCAAAATGCTGGGCCGCGTGCTGCCGCTGCCGTATGACATGCTGATCCATCCGGTCGCCGTGTTGGCGGCGGGGGGCATTACGGCGCTGTGGGCTGCCTGCGTGTGGCTGCGGCCAGCGCGCTCCGGCGTGGTGGCGTGGGCGGCGGGCCTGGGCATGGTGTGGGGCCTGCTCGGCACCCTGCTGATGCCGTGGATTGACGACGCCCGCAGCTACCGCCCGCTGTTCCAGGCGATCAAGCCGGTGCTCGAATCTGCGCAGATCTGCGTGGCCACGCGGGGCATGGGTGAAAGTGAGCGCGCGCTGATGCACTACGAAACCGGCGTGCGCCCGGTCAAATGGCTGCTGGGTCACAGCGGTGCCGGCGACGATCACCACCCCAACCCCACCGCGCGCACCTGCGACCTGATCCTGGTGCTCGAAAAACGCCCGGAACATGCCAGACGCCGCCCTCACGGCAACAATTGGGAAATGGTGTGGCGCGGCAGCCGTCCGGGCGACACCAACGAAACCTTCTCGCTCTTCCAGCGGCGCAGCAATGGTGTGTCCGAGGCGCTGCCGTCTCCCGAGCCCATCGTGCCGCTGACCGATACGCCGCATCGCGGCCGTCGCTAAGCCCAATGCGCTACGCTGTCGTGTAGCGCGCTTCCCTTCGTTTTCGGTTTTCCATCCATGACGTCCACCCTCCGCGTAGCGTTTGCCGGCACGCCTGAATTTGCGCAGATTGCCTTGGCGGCGATCCATCAGGCCGGCTTTCCCATCGTTGCCGTGCTGAGCCAGCCGGATCGCCCGGCCGGGCGCGGCATGCAATTGCAGGCAAGTCCCGTCAAGCAGTACGCCGTAACGCAGGGGCTCGAGCCGATCCTCCAGCCTCCGTCACTGCGTCGCGCGGGCAAATATCCGCAAGAAGCCGCCGAAGCCATCGATGCCCTGGCCGCACAGCGCCCTGACGTGATGGTCGTTGCCGCCTACGGCCTGATCCTCCCGCAGGAAGTGCTCGACCTGCCGCGCTTTGGCTGCATCAACATCCACGCGTCGCTGTTGCCGCGCTGGCGTGGCGCCGCGCCCATCCATCGTGCGATTGAAGCGGGCGACGCCGAATCGGGCATCACGCTCATGCAGATGGATGCGGGCCTGGACACCGGCGACATGATCGCCATGGAACGCGTGCCCATCGGCCTGCCCGACACGACCGCCACGCTGCACGACACGCTGGCCGCGCTCGGCGGACGCATGGTGGTGGAGGCGCTCGCCCGGCTGGCGCAAGATGGCAAGCTGCCCGCCACGCCGCAGCCCGCCGAGGGCATCACCTACGCGGAAAAAATCGCCAAGGACGAGGCCGCGCTGGACTGGTCGCACCAGGCCGCCGCGCTGCTGCGCCAGGTGCATGCGTTCAATCCGTTTCCCGGCGCATCGGCCGTGCTGGACGGCGTGCCGATCAAGTTCTGGCAGGCTGAGGCGCTCGCCGATCGCCCGGCTGACGCGGAACCCGGCACGGTACTCGCCGCCAACGCGGGCGGTGTCACCATCGCCTGCGGCGCCGGCGCGCTACGCGTGACCCAGTTGCAGAAGCCGGGCGGCAAACGCCTGCCCGCGCGCGAATTCCTGCAAGGCATGGCGATCGAGCCCGGCCAGCGCTTCGCGTCGCGCGGCTAACCGACCCATCTATATATAGAGAAAAGGATTTCGCCATGACCGCGCTGGGCATCGTCAATCTGCCGCTCTTTATGTTGGCCGTGTTTCTGCTGAATGTGACGCCTGGGCCCGACACGGCCTATATCGTCGGGCGCAGCGTTTCGCAGGGACGGGCAGCGGGGTTGCTGTCGGCGCTGGGGGTATCGGCGGGCTGCTGCGTGCACGTGCTCGCAGTGGCGTTCGGGCTGACGGCGCTGCTGGCGGCGTCCACAGTGGCCTTCACGGTCATCAAGGTAGTGGGCGCAGCGTACTTGATTTATCTGGGCGGCCGCATGCTGCTGACGCCGCCCGAGCGTGACGACGCCCCGGCCGAAGAAGCGGAAACGCCCGCCGCCAAGCGCCCGCGTCCGCTCAAGTCGCTGTTCATGCAGGGTTTTCTTACCAATGTGCTGAATCCGAAGGTGGTGCTGTTCTTTCTGTCGTTCTTCCCGCAGTTCGTCGATCCGCACGCCAGCCACAAGGCGCTGGCTTTCCTGGCGTTGGGCGCGGTGTTCATTGTCATGTCGACGATCTGGAATAGCCTGGTGGCGTGGGTGGCCGCCAGCGTCACGCGCCGCGTGGCGGGCAAGCCGGGCATCAAGCGCTGGCTCGATCGCGTGGTCGGCACGGCATTCATCGGGCTGGGCGCGCGGCTGGCGTTCACCACCCGTTGATGCGTCAAGCGTCATCTGCGGCGAAATATCGCGCAACTGCCGCGCAAGCCCTTGAATTTTCAGCGATTATCGCGATCTAACAAACTCACAAAACCCAACACCCACAGGAGCCACGCCCCCATGTTCAACTGGATCAAGACCTTCATGCTGATGGCAGCGATCACCGCGCTGTTCATCGTCATCGGCGGCATGATCGGCGGACGCAGCGGGATGATGCTGGCGCTGCTGTTTGCGCTGGGCATGAATTTCTTCTCGTACTGGTTCTCCGACAAGATGGTCCTGCGCATGTACAACGCGCAGGAAGTCAACGAGACCGGCGCGCCGCAGTTCTACCGGATGGTGCAGGAGCTTGCCGGCCGCGCCGGCCTGCCGATGCCGCGCGTCTACCTCATCGACGAAGCCCAGCCGAATGCCTTCGCCACCGGCCGCAACCCGGAGCACGCCGCCGTGGCCGCGACCACCGGCATCCTCAACATCCTGTCGGAGCGCGAACTGCGCGGCGTGATGGCGCACGAACTGGCGCACGTGCAGCACCGCGACATCCTCATCTCGACCATCTCGGCCACCATGGCCGGTGCGATCTCGGCGCTGGCCAACTTTGCCGTGTTCTTCGGCGGGCGCGACAGCGAAGGCCGGCCCGCCAACCCGATCGCCGGGATTGCGGTGGCGATCCTCGCGCCGCTGGCGGCAGCGATGATCCAGATGGCGATTTCCCGCGCGCGCGAGTTCGAAGCCGACCGCGGCGGCGCGACCATCAGCGGCGATCCGCAGGCTCTGGCTTCGGCGCTGGACAAGATCCACCGCTATGCCGCCGGCATTCCGTTTGCCGCCGCTGAAGCCCACCCCGCCACCGCGCAGATGATGATCATGAACCCGCTGCACGGCGGCGGCCTGGCCAACCTGTTCAGCACGCACCCGGCCACGGAGGAGCGCATCGCGCGCCTGATGCAGATGGCCCAGACGGGGCAATATCCGGCGTAAAAGCGGCTGCCCGGCCGGTCGCTTCCTTTATACTTCCGCAGTCCGCACGAGCCCGCCCATCGCGGGCTCGTTGCATTTTGTCCGCCTGATTTCCTGCTGCCCGATGCGCCTGCCGCCCGATTCCCTCGCCCACGCCTTGTCGCTTGCCGCTGCCGCACTGGGCAAGCTGCGGCAGGGCATGGCATTGCCGCAGGCAATCGATGCCGTCTGCCAGGGCCAACCCGCACCGGTGCGCGGCGCCGTACAGGATCTCGCGTACCGCGCCACGCGCTGGCTGGGCAGCACCGAGTGGCTGATCCGCACGCTGATTCCGCGCCCACCCGCCGACGGCGCCGCCAACCTGCTGCACGTGGCGCTCGCGCAATTGCTGGACGACCCGCTGCCGTACGCGCCGTTCACCGTGGTCGACCAGGCCGTGACAGCCGCCTCGGCCGACCCGAAGCTGTCGCACGGCAAGGGCATGATCAACGGCGTGCTGCGCCGCTTCTTGCGCGAACAACAGGCGCTGGTCGCAGACATGCAGGCGGATCCGCCTGCCGCCACCAATTACCCGATGTGGTGGATCGACGCCGTACGCCGCGCGTATCCCGACGCCTGGCAAGCCATCCTGGCCGCAGGCAACCGCCGCCCGCCAATGGTGCTGCGCGTGAACCCCCGCCGCGTTGCCATCGACGTCTATCTCGCGCGCCTGGCCGAAGCCGGCATCGACGCCGAGCGCATCGGCGAACAGGCCGTACGCCTTGGGCGCGCCGTCCCCGTTTCCGAACTGCCCGGTTTTGCCGATGGCGATGTCTCGGTGCAGGACGCCGGTGCGCAATTGGCTGCAACGCTGCTCGACGTGGCCCCCGGCCAGCGCGTGCTCGATGCCTGCGCCGCACCCGGCGGCAAGACGGGCCATCTGCTTGAGCTGGCCGACCACCTGGACGTCACGGCGCTCGAGTCGGATGCCGCACGCGCGGTGCGCATCACCGAAAACCTCGCGCGCTTGCACCAGACCGCCACCATTTGCGTCGGCGATGCGGCCAAACCCGCAACCTGGTGGGACGCCCGCCCCTTCGACCGCATCCTGGCCGATGTGCCGTGCTCGGCCGCCGGCATCGTGCGGCGCCATCCGGACATCCGGTGGCTGCGCCGCCCGGCAGACCTCAAGGCGCTTGCCGGGCTGCAGCGGGACATCGTGTGCGCCCTCTGGGCATGCCTGAAGCCCGGTGGCAAGCTGGTTTATGTCACCTGTTCGATTTTCCCGACGGAAGGCGAGGACCAGGCCCGATGGTTTGAACGCCATCTGGAAGATGCGATACGATTGCACGCGCCCGGCCAGTTGCTGCCGGCCTCGCCCGACGCGGCGCAGGCCAGCGGGTTCACCCCCGGCGCTTCGCCCTTGCCGCTCGATCACGACGGCTTCTTTTACGCGGTTTTCCAGAAACGGCCCTGATGCACCGACCGTTGTGACTGTCATCCTTCGCCCATCGATCCGGCTGCTGCAATCCCGGTTCCGGCAGATTCTGCAACGGCTGGTCGCGCTGGTCGCACTGGGCATGCTGTTGGTGGGGTGTCCCGTCACGGCATCCGCACAATCCATCGAAATCAACCGGGCCCAGCTCGAATACGCCGACGGCGGCTGGAACCTCTCCGCCGACTTCGATTTCGACTTGCCCAGCAACCTGGAAGACGCGGTGAACAAGGGGATCGCGCTCTACTTCCTGGTTGAATTCGAGCTGATCCGCCCGCGCTGGTATTGGTTTGACGACCACGCCATCAGCGCCACGCGCGTGGTGCGGCTGTCGTATCACCCGCTCACACGCCAGTACCGCGTGTCGACCGGGGGCCTGCAGGTACCGTTCTCGCGCCTGAAAGACGCCGTCGACTTCATGCAGCACGTGCGCGGCTGGCGCGTGTTCGAGCAACGCGCCGTCAAGGCCGGCGAAACCGTGCAGGCCGAAGTGCGCATGCGCCTGGACGTGACGCAGTTGCCCAAGCCATTCCAGATCAACGCAGTCAACACGCGCGACTGGAATCTGAGCTCCGAGTGGAAGCGCTTCAGCCTGCTGGTGCCGAATGAGCCACCGCCGACGCCAGCGCCCGCGCCTGTTGCACCACCGGCCAGCACACCGGCGTCCACGCCCCCTGCTTCCGGCTCGTCAAGCCTGGCGCCCAGCCCAGGCTGGGGCATGAGCGCCGGCCCCTCCAGCGCAGGCTCGCTGCTGGCGCCCGCCAAATGATCTTCGATCGCAGCTACAAGCGGCTGCTCTATCAGGTGGTGGCAGGCACCATCGTCTTCCTGGCGATCGTGCTGGTGGGCCTGCTGGCTGCGGCCTCGGCCAACACCGAGTTCTTCGACCGGTATTTCACGCTGCTCTACAAGGTCAACCTCGTCATCGGGGTGCTGCTGGTGGTGATCATCGGCGGGCTGATGCTGGCGCTCGCGTTGCGGGCGCGGCGCGGCAAGTTCGGCACGCGGCTGATGACCAAGCTGGCAGTGTTCTTCGGCGTGGTGGGTGTCCTGCCGGGAGTGCTGATCTACCTTGTGTCGCTGCAGTTCGTGTCGCGCAGCATCGAGTCGTGGTTTGACGTGAAGGTCGAATCGGCGCTGGAGGCCGGCTTGAACCTTGGCCGCTCCACCATGGACACGGCGCTGGCCGATCTGCAGAACAAGGGGCGCCTGATCGCGGAGCAGGTCGGCGATGGGTCGGCATCGGCCACGGCCATCACGCTCAATCGATTGCGCGAGCAGTTCGGCGTGCAGGAGGCAACCATCTTCACGGCCAGCGGCCGCGTGATCGCCACCGCGTCAAACACCTACGACACGCTCGTCCCGAACCTGCCGGATCAGGCTGTGCTCGAACAGGCCCGCGCGCCGGGAGGCTATGCGAGCCTGGAAGGCGGCAGCGATACCGAGACCGATAGCGCCTCCGCGCCAGCCGCCTCGGCACCTGCGGCACGCAGCAACGGCCGCCGCAACGATTTGTACCAGCTGCATGTGGTGGTGGCGCTGGGCACGTCTTCCCGCGACGAGCCGAGCATCGGACTGAATACGCCGGCACGCAAATGGGCCGGCACCGGTTTGCTGGCAGACCGCCGGCCGGAAGATGGCAGCAGCACCTCGCGTGGCTTTGGCCTGATCGGCGAGAGCGGCCGCGACGAACGCTTCCTGCAGCTCGTACAACCGGTGCCGCAGGCCCTCGCCCGCAATGCCGACGCTGTCCAGCGCGCCTACCAGGAATACCAGGAGAAAGCGCTTGGCCGCACCGGCCTGCGCAAGATGTACATCGGCACGCTCACGCTCACGCTGTTCCTGGCGGTGTTCATTGCGGTGATGCTCGCGCTGCTGCTCGGCGCCCAGCTGGCACGGCCGCTGCTAATGCTGCTGCAAGGCACGCGTGAAGTGGCCGAGGGCGACCTCTCGCCCAAGCGGGAACTGCATACGCGTGACGAGCTGGGTGTGCTCACCCAACAGTTCAACCAGATGACGCGCCAGCTCGCCGACGCGCGCCGCGCCGTGGAGCAGAATCGCGCGGCACTCGAGCAATCGAAGGCCTATCTTGAGAGCGTGCTGACCAACCTGACCGCGGGCGTCTTCGTGTTTGACCATCGCTTCGTGCTGCTGACTGCCAACCCGGGTGCCGAGCGCATCTTCAAACAGCCCTTCGGTGCGTGGGTCGGCCAGGGGCTGACCAGCATCACACCGGTGGCCGCCTTCGCGCCGGTGGTCGAACAGGCCTTTGCTGAACAAGACGCAAGCACGGCCGCCGGCGGCGCAGTGGCCCATTGGCAGAAGCAGGTCGAAATTCCGCTAGAAGACGAAGACGAGCCCCTCACACTGCTGGTGCGCGGTACACGCCTGCCCGGCCCATCGGTCGGCGCGCACGGAACCGAGCGCGGCTACGTGGTGGTGTTCGACGATATTTCCGACGTGATCTCGGCGCAGCGCTCCGTGGCTTGGGGCGAGGTCGCGCGTCGCCTTGCACACGAAATCAAGAATCCGCTCACGCCCATCCAGCTCTCCGCCGAGCGGCTGGAGATGAAGCTCTCGCCCAAGCTGTCGGACACCGACGCCGAGGTCCTGCGGCGCGGCGCCACCACCATCGTCAATCAGGTGTCGGCAATGAAGCGCATGGTCGATGACTTCCGCGACTACGCCCGCACGCCGCCAGCCATGCTGCAGGAGCTGGACCTCAACGCGCTCGCCGCTGAGGTGCTGCACCTGTACGGCATCGATCACCCTGACCGCCGCGATCACCCCGTCATCGAAGCCAAGCTGGGCGCCAATCTGCCGTTCATCAAGGGCGACCCGACGCAGTTGCGCCAGGTCATCCACAACCTGCTGCAGAATGCGCAGGACGCCGTGGCGGAGAACGAAGCGGCCGGGCGACCTGCTCCGCATGTCATGTTGCAAACTGACACGGTAGAATACGACGACGCCTCGGGCGCGCGGCGGCAAGCCGTGCGGCTTGTAATCGCGGACAACGGCGGCGGGTTCTCTTCCCGCATCCTCAACCGCGCCTTCGAGCCGTACGTCACGACCAAAGCCAAGGGCACAGGATTGGGCTTGGCCATGGTGAAGAAAATCATGGACGAGCACGGGGCGCGTATCGAATTGCGCAACCGCCAATCCAGCACAACATCGGGCACATCGGGTACCGACACCGTCGGCGCCCAGGTTTCCATACTGTTCGTAAAACTCGCGTAGCGCGGACGGCAATCCCGCCGCACATAGAGGAAAAGCATGGCCACCATCCTCGTTGTCGACGACGAAATGGGTATCCGGGAGTTGCTCTCCGAAATCCTCGGAGACGAAGGGCACGTTGTTGAAGTCGCCGAGAACGCGCAGCGCGCGCGCGAATACCGCGCGAACGCAACGCCCGACCTCGTCCTGCTCGATATCTGGATGCCGGATACCGACGGCGTGACGCTGCTCAAGGAATGGGCATCGCAAGGTCTGCTGACCATGCCCGTCATCATGATGTCGGGCCACGCCACCATCGACACCGCCGTCGAGGCGACCAAGATCGGCGCGTTGAATTTCCTGGAGAAGCCTATCGCGCTGCAGAAGCTGCTGACTGCGGTGGAGCAGGGTCTGTCGCGCAGCAAGGAAAAGCCGCGCTCTGCGACACCGGCTGCCGCACCGGCAACGGGACTCGCGGGCGCCATGCCCCACCCCGCCGCCGCAGGGACGCCTGCCGCGCTCGATCGCACCGACATCAATGGCGTACCGACCCGCGCAGCCGAAGGCGGCGGCATGCAGTTCTCGTTCGACATGCCGCTGCGCGAAGCGCGCGACCTGTTTGAGCGCGCCTACTTCGAATACCACCTGCAGCGTGAGGGCGGCAGCATGACTCGCGTGGCAGAAAAGACCGGTCTTGAGCGCACCCACCTGTACCGCAAGCTCAAGCAGCTGGGTGTCGAGCTCTCGCGCAACAAGGGCGAACCGGCCACGTGATCATCAAAGTGCTCAGAGATGCTTGACGGCGGGGCACAACTCCTGTCATACTTGCCTTTCTTTGCTTGGCCCGGTAGCTCAGTTGGTAGAGCAGCGGATTGAAAATCCGCGTGTCGGTGGTTCGATTCCGCCCCAGGCCACCAAAATTCTTCGCCCTTCAAGATCAATCGATTTTGCAGGGCAACAAAAAGACCTCCTCGCGAGGTCTTTTTTCATTTCTGCGGCGCCATTCACGCGCGCCCGCCATCTCCGGATTTTCCGCCCCGGACGCCAATCTGCGGCGCAGTGTCGCACTCACAAAAAATGTACCCGCACCTCTTGACGCAGCGCAGCTCAGGGTATACCTAGCGGCGCAAACTGCGCCAAACTGTCGCAGGTCTCGGTATAGTGACTCAACGCTATCAAACGGCAAGCACAAGGAGATTCTCCATGGCACTCGTTGGCACCGGTCACCACCACTTCCATTTCCACGCTTTCGACGGCATCAGCCGCAAGACGCGGCTGACGTGGTTGCGCAATGCCGCAGCGCTGACGTGCTTGATGGCCCTCGTCGCGGCCATGTGGGTTGGCGGCAATCTGTCGGCGTTGATGCATACGCCGCTCATGAGCGGGGTTTCGTCGCTGGGCGCGGTGATGATTCTGGCCTGCACGTGCATGGCGCTGAGCTTGCTTGGCCTGATCGGCGCCGGCTTCTTCCAGTTCCGCATGGAACAGCTCGACGCCCCGGCAACCTGAAGCGCGCGCTTCACACACACCCAACGGAGGCTTCGGCCTCCGTTTTTGTTTGCCCGCCACGGCTGCACGCCTTGCGTTGCGGCCGTTTCGCTTTCGTGCGCGATCCCAAGGGTGAATCCGATATTGACTCAACTGTTTCAAATTAGTAGTTTACGAAACAATTGAATCAAAACGATCACCTCATGACGTTCGATGGGCTCATGCAAACGCTGCGCGACCGCGCCAGCGATCTCTCTCCGCAACTGCAGCGCGCCGCCATGTTGCTTGAGACGCACCAGCACGACATCGCCCTGCTTTCGATGCGGGACCTGGCGCGCCGCTGCGACCTGCCGCCGGCCACGTTCTCGCGCCTGGCGCGCGCGCTGGGCTTTGATGACTTTGCCGCGCTGCGCGATATCTGCGTGAACCACCTGCGCCAGCAGGCCGACGGCTTTGCCGGTCGCGCCAGCGCGCTGCAGGGCGACGATACGGCCGGCGCTTCGGAGGCTGAGCGCATCGGCATGGCCATCGGCGCACACGTGCAGTCGGCGTTTTCGCCAGCCAACCTGGCGTCGCTCGACACCGTGGCTGCCGCTCTCTGTAAGGCGCGCCGAGTCTATCTGCTGGGCGCACGCAGTTGCCTGGCGCTGACGCATGCGTTCGGTTATGCAGCCCAGCTTTTCGACGACAAGGTCATCCTCTGCACCGGTAGCGGCAACACGCTGGCCGACCCGCTGCGCTTTTGCGGCGAAGGCGACATCGTCGTGGCCGTCACGTTCGATCCGTACACCCGCGAAGTCATTGAGGCGATGCAGTACGCGCATGCGCGTGGTGCGCGCCTCGTGTACGTGACCGACAGCGCCATCGCCCCGGGCGCGGAACTGGCGTGGCAGCAGCTCGTCGCGCCCGTCGCCATTCCGTCGTTCTTCCATTCGCTGGCCGCGCCCATGGCGCTGCTCGACGCGCTGCTGATGACGTGGTTCCGCCACGCCGGCCCAACCGCGCTCGCACACCTTGCCGACAGCGACGCCCAGCTCAAGCAACAAGCCGCCTACGTGCGTAGCGCCCGCCGCAGTGAAGCGGCCGTCGCCGTGCCGTCCACCCAACGTTGAGCCCGCCCGACCGCCTATGACTCCGTCCACCACCTCTGTCTTCCACCGCGATCCGCGCAAGACGCTGCCCACCGCTGTCGGCGGTGAGGGCATGACCCTCATCGACTCCGACGGCAAGCGCTATCTCGATGCCTGCGGCGGTGCTGCCGTTTCGTGTCTCGGCCACGGCCACCCGCGTGTGGTGGATGCCATCTGCAAGCAGGTGCGCGCGCTGGCCTATGCACACACATCGTTCTTCACGACAGACGTGGCCGAAGAACTGGCCGCACGCCTGACCGCCGCCGCACCGGGCGATCTGGATCACGTGTATTTCGTCTCGGGCGGTTCGGAAGCGATTGAAGCGGCGCTCAAGCTGGCGCGCCAATACTTCGTCGAGATCGGCCAGCCGCAGCGCCAGTACTTCATCGCGCGGCGTCAGAGCTATCACGGCAACACGCTGGGCGCGCTGGCGATTGGCGGCAACGCATGGCGCCGCGAGCCGTTCCTGCCGCTGCTGGTGCCGGCACACCATGTCTCGCCGTGCTATGCGTATCGCGAGCGACTGGATGGCGAGAGCGACGCGCAATACGTGCAGCGCCTCGCCGATGAGCTGGACGCGAAGATCGTCGAACTCGGCACGGAAAATGTCGCGGCCTTCGTCGCGGAGACGGTGGTGGGCGCCACCGCCGGCGCCGTGCCGCCCGTGGCCGACTACTTCCGCAAGATCCGCACGGTGTGCGACCGCCACGGCGTGCTGCTGCTGCTCGATGAGGTGATGTCCGGCATGGGGCGTACCGGCTACCTGTTCGCGTGCGAGGAAGATGGCGTGGTGCCAGACATGATCGCCATTGCCAAGGGCCTGGGCGGCGGGTATCAGCCGATCGGCGCGACGCTGGTGAATCGCCGCATCTACGACGCCATCACGACCGGCAGCGGCTTCTTCCAGCATGGCCACACTTACATTGGCCACGCGACGGCGTGCGCGGCGGCGCTCGAAGTGCAGAAGGTGATCGAGGAAGACAACCTGCTTGCCAACGTGCAGGTGCGTGGCGAACAACTGCGTGCGGCACTGCGTGCGCGCTTTGCCGACCACCCGCACGTGGGTGACGTACGCGGGCGCGGCTTGTTTGTTGGCGTGGAATTGGTGGCCGATCGCGCAACCAAGGCGCCGCTGGCACCTGCATGCAAGACGCACGCGCGCGTGAAGGCCGAAGCGATGCAGCGCGGCCTGATGGTGTATCCGATGGGCGGCACGATCGACGGCCAGCGCGGCGACCACATCCTGCTGGCGCCGCCGTTCATCGCCACCGCGCAGGACATCGACGCCATCGTCGAACGCCTGGGCGATGCGGTTGACGCCGCCACTGCCAAGGCGCAGGAGGCCGCATGGTGACCCGGCCCATCGCCATCGCCGTGGCACCCAACGGCGCGCGCAAGACGCACGCCGATCACCCCGCGCTGCCGATTACGCCCGACGAACTGGCCGCTTGCGCGCGCCAATGCGTAGATGCCGGCGCAGCGATGCTGCATCTGCATGTGCGCCGCCCAGACGGCACGCATAGCCTGGAGCCTGAGGACTACCGCCCGGCCATCGCCGCCGTGCAACGCGCCGTAGGCGACGCGCTGGTGATTCAGATCACCACCGAGGCCGTTGGCATCTACACGCCCGAACAGCAGATGGCATCGGTGCGCGCCCTGCAGCCAGAAGCAATCTCTGCCGCGCTGCGCGAGCTGGCGCCCGATGCCGCGCACGAGGCGGAGGCCGCGCGCTTTTTTGGTGAGCTTGCCGCAGCGCGCACGGCCATCCAGTACATCCTGTATTCCGCCGACGACGTGGTGCGCTACCGCGACCTGCGCGCACGCGGCGTGCTGCCCGACACGCCGCATTGGGTGCTCTTCGTGCTTGGCCGCTATAGCGCAGGCCAGCGCTCTGATCCGTCGGATCTGCTGCCCTTCCTGCAGGCGTGGGCTGAGGGCGCTGACATCACGGCAAACGTACCCTGGGCGATGTGCGCATTCGGCCCGCGTGAAGCCGAGTGCGCGCTCAGCGCGGCGCTGCTCGGCGGCCACGCGCGCCTGGGATTCGAAAACAACATGGCGCTGCCCGACGGCAGCACGGCACCCGACAACGCGGCGCTCGTCACCCACCTGCGACGGCATCTCGACGCGCTGCATCGGCCGGTGGCCAGCGCCGCAGAGCTGCGCAGCTGGTTCGGCCGCTAAGACTCTCCGCACTCATCACCACGAAGCCAAAGCAAAGACGGCCGCAACACAACAGGCCGCGCACCACAACCATTGGAGGAAGTATGCGTTTGACCACCCGCTGTATCCGATCCATCCCGCTGGCGCTGGCCAGCCTGCTCGCGATCAGCGCGCACGCGCAGGCCCTGGACGGCACGCTCAAGAAAATCCAGGACAGCAACACGATCCTGATCGGCGTGCGCGAGTCGTCGATTCCATTTTCTTACCGCGACAGCAAGAACGAGATTGTCGGTTTCTCGGCAGACCTGTGCGCCCGCGTGATCGACGCCGTCAAGAAGAAGACGGGCAAGCCCAATCTGGACATCAAGCAGATTCCGGTGACGTCGCAGAACCGGACATCGCTCGTGCAGAACGGCTCGGTGGATCTGGAGTGCGGCGTGACCACGCACCTGAAATCGCGCGAGCAGCAGACCGCGTTTTCGACCACCCTCTTCATCGCCGGCACACGCTTGCTGACCAACGTGAAATCGGGCGTGAAGGATTTCCCAGATCTGGCGGGCAAGTCGGTCATCACCAACGCGGGCACCACGTCGGAGCGCATCCTGCGCAAGATGAACGACGAGAAGAAGATGAACATGAACGTGATCAGCGGGAAGGATTACGGTGAATCGTTCCTGACGCTGCAAAGCGGCCGCGTGGTGGCGTTCATGATGGACGACGTGCTGCTGGCCGGCGCGCGCACGCTGGCGCAGAAGCCCGATGACTGGGTCGTGACCGGTACGCCGCAGTCGTTCGAGGCCTACGGCTTCATGCTTCGCCGCGACGATCCGCAGTTCAAGAAGCTGGTGGACGACACCATGGTTGGCGTGATGAAGAGCGGCGAAATCAAGACGCTCTACGCCAAGTGGTTCGAAAAGCCCGTGCCGCCCAAGAACCTGAACTTCAACTTCCCGATGAACGATCAGTTGAAGGCGCTGTACGCCAATCCGAACGACACGCCGTTCGAGTGAACGGCCGCACGGCCGGCTTCTGGGGCCAACCTAGATGCCGGCCAGCGCAACGGCCTCGATGCGGGCCTGATGCACGGCTTGTTTGATGTGCGCCGGGTTGTCGGCATGGCGCTGGGCGACAGCGCCCGCGTCGATGGAGGATGCGGCCTCCAGCGCGCGCAGCAGGCGTTCCGTCTGCGGATAGCTGCGGTCTTCAAACCCGAGACGACCGCGCGCATCGGCCTCGCACGCCTGCAGGGCCTGACGGAAACGATCGGGCTTGCGCAACGCATCGCAACGCTCCAGCAGACGCACCAGCGCTGCGGCATCAAAGCCGTCACTGCGATGGATGTTGCCATGCTCGCGCGCAACCACCAGCGCCAGTTCACGGCACTCGGTGGGCACACGCAGGCGCTGGCACACCGCTTCGATCAGCGGCACGCTGCGCCCTTCATGGCCGATGTGGCGCGGCAGGATGTCCTCAGGCGTCGAGCCCTTGCCGAGATCGTGCACCAGCGCAGCGAAGCGTACCGGCAGCGGAGTCGCCATCGCTGCGGCCGTTTCGATCACCATCATGGTGTGCACGCCGGTATCGACTTCGGGGTGATAGTCGGCGCGCTGCGGCACGCCCCACAGCCGGTCAAGTTCCGGCAGCAGGCGCGCCAGCGCACCGCAGTCGCGCAGCACGGCAAACATGCGCTGCGGATGAGCCTCCATCAGGCCGCGGGCAATTTCCTGCCACACACGCTCGGCCACCAGCGCATCGACTTCGCCGGCCTGCACCATGCGCTGCATGAGCGCGTTGGTTGCGGGCGCGACATGAAAGTCGGCAAAGCGCGCAGCAAAGCGCGCCAGGCGCAGGATGCGCACCGGGTCTTCCATGAACGCATCGGACACATGCCGGAACGTGCGCGACGCCAGGTCAGCCTGCCCTCCATACGGATCGACGACGGGGCCCACCAGCGCGCCGTCTTCCGCCACGCGCTGCGCCATCGCGTTGATGGTCAGGTCGCGGCGGATGAGGTCGTCTTCGAGCGTGACATCCGGCGCGTAGTAGACCGAGAAACCCTTGTAGCCCGCAGCCGTCTTGCGCTCGGTGCGGGCGAGCGCGTATTCGGCATGCGTAACGGGATGCAGGAACACCGGGAAATCCTTGCCGACCGCTCGAAAGCCACGCGCCTCCATGTCTTCGGGCGTGGCCCCGACCACAACGTAGTCGCGGTCCTGCACGGGCAGCCCGAGCAGCGCGTCACGAATGGCGCCGCCTACGGCATACACATCCAGCCCGTGCGTGGCTGGATCGACGATGGCTTCAGTCTGCGCTGCGCGTTCCGTCATTGATTGGCGGCAACCAGCGTGTCTTCGTCCGGCGCGGTGCGATACGGCTCGTCGTCGGCGAGGAAGTCATGCTCGGCGCGCGCCCCGTCGATCCACTCCTGCATGGCGGGCAGATTGAGGATGTAGTCGGCGTAGGCCTTGGCGGCATCCGGCAGACGCACACCGTACGTGGCGAAGCGGCTGACCACCGGCGCGTAGAACGCATCGGCCACCGTGAAGTGGCCGAACAGGAACGGGCCTTCTGCGGCGTACTTCTGGCGAAGCTCGGTCCACATGGCTGCAATGCGGTCGATGTCGCGCTGCACGGCCACGTTCCAGCCCATGCCGGGCAGCACCGCCGTCACGTTCATCGGCATGTTGTTGCGCAGGTTGTTGAAGCCGCTGTGCATTTCAGCGCAGATCGAGCGGGCGTGCGCGCGGGCTTTCGGGTCTTGCGGCCACAGTTGCGCGCGCGGAAAGCGCTCGGCCAGCGTCTCGCAGATGGCGAGCGAATCCCACACGTTCATGTCGCCGTCCACCAGAACCGGCACGCGGCCGGCGGGCGAATGACGTGCCACGTCGGCGGCAAAGGTCTCGCTCAGCAGGCGCACGCGGATCTCTTCGAACGGAATGCCGGCCTGCTTGGCGAGCAGCCACGGGCGTAGCGACCACGACGAATAGTTCTTGTTGCCGATGACCAGTTTCATGATTCCCGTCCTTGGAGAGTGCACAGCAATTGTTGTGGGAGCCCGCCAGCATCGCGCGGGAATGCCGGGGCGCTCTGGTTTTGTTGTATCGGAAACGGCGAGCGGCAGCGCGAGGGCGAGCGAACCATTCTAGCCTCGCGCTGCACCGCCACAAAACGAATCCGATTGGCCACGGTTGTGAAGCGGATTCACAAACGCGGCAAATCCTCCGCGTTTTCGTAGCGGCTAGCGATGGACCCGTGTGCGTGCGGCACGCAATCCGCGGTCCGGCCCCAAGCCGGCCAGGGCGGGCAGCATGACGGCCTCCATGCCGAGCGGATGGATGCCGAGTTCCGGCGCGACCGGTTCCATGCTGACGTTGTCCACGCGCATGGAGTCGAGGTTGTCCCGCGAGATGGGCGCCCCTGGCAGATGCTCCAGCAGCGCGGCCTGCATGCGGCCCAGGCCTTCAGGCAGTGGCACGATCCAGCGCGGGTGGCCGCTGGCACGTCCGGCAAAGCGCATCAGCTCCGCCAGGGTGTAGACGCGCGGCCCGACCAGCGGATAAGCGTGCCGGATCGTCGCGGGCTTTTTGAGCGCATTGATGAACGCTGCCGCCACGTCATCTACGTACACGGGTTGGAAACGCGCATCGGCACAGGCCAGCGGCACAAACGGCGCCATGCGCTGCATGCTCGCAAACAAGTTCAGGAAATGATCCTGCGGACCGAACACCACCGACGGGCGGAACACCGTCCAGTCCAGCTCGCTGTTCATGACCACGCGTTCGCCGTCGCCCTTGCTGCGCAGGTACATCGACGGGCCGGCCGGATCGGCACCCAGCGCACTCATGTGCAGCAGCCGGTTCACGCCATGGCGTCGGCATGCGGCGACGATGCGGCGGGGCAGGTCGACATGCACACGCTGGAAATTCGGCCCGTACGGCATCCCGCGCGCATCCTGCAGCACGCCAACGAGGTTGACGACGGCACAGTGCTCGCCGCCGCGCTCGGTGAGCGCCAGAAACAGCGCGTCGAGGGCATCGTCGGCGTAGATGTCGGCGTCCATCACGTCCACGCGCGGCAGCAGGGTGAGGTTGTGCGCGCGGGCGGATTCAGGATCGCGCGTGGGCACGATCATCCGGCCCTCGGGTAAGCCGGGCGCGGAAAACGTCTCCGTCACCAGCCGAGACAGCAACTGCGAGCCTATAAAACCGGTACCGCCAAAAACGAGCAGATTGGAGGGCTGCATGGAGGCATCTCCAAAACGGGAAAGGAGGCAACACCACAATACATCCCGAACGCGATGGCCCCCAAGGTATGTCGACGCGACGTGCAGCGCGCCACACTTCTGTGCGCTAGCCGGCGCACATGCCCAAGAAAAACGCCCGCGTTGCGGCGGGCGTCGAATGACAGCGGGATGACGATCCGGTGCTTAGGGCAGGTCGTCCGGCGTGACGGATTCCGGCGCCACCTTGCCCAGGCGGTCCTTCAGCGACTGCGGGCGGCCGGTCAGCAACGCGCTGTAGTACGTCGCGTTCGACAGCACGTTTTTCACATACGTGCGGGTCTCGTTGAACGGGATCGTCTCGGCGAAGATCGCGCCTTCCACCGGCCGCGCGAGCGTCGAGCGCCAGCGTTTCGGACGGCCTGGGCCCGCGTTGTAGCCGGCGGTCGCCAGGGTGATCGAACTGTCCAGGTTGGTCAGGATCATCGACAGGTAGGCCGTACCCAGCAGCACGTTGGTATCGATGTCGCTCATCTGCGAAACGCGGAACGCCGGCAGGCCGATCTTCTTGGCAATGTGCTTGGCGGTTTCCGGCATCACCTGCATCAGGCCAGAGGCGCCCACCGACGAACGCGCGTCCATGATGAAGCGCGATTCCTGGCGGATCAGACCGTAGGCCCAGGCAATGTCCAAGCCCACGGCATCGGCGTTGCGCTGGACCACGCTGAGGTACGGCGTCGGGAAGCGCAGCGAGAAGTCGTGCTCGGTCTTGGTCTTGTCCGCGGAGTTGACGGTGCGATCGAGCAAGCCGAGCTTGCGGCCATATTCGGCCGCGGCGAGCAACTCGCGGTCGCTCATGTTGCGCAGCTCCCAGTTCCACTCGCGGTTGCCCTCGAAGCGCAGATTCAGATCGTACAGCTTCTTGGCACGCCCAAAGCCCGGGTGGTTGCGGCCCATCACGTCGATCTCGGCGTCGGTCACGGTTGTGCGCGGCGGCACGGTGATGCGCTGGCCGAGTTCTTCCTGCGCCAGTTGGCCGTAGAAATTGAACTGGCCGGCAATCGACTGGAACTGTTGGCGAGCCTCGTCGTTGCGGTTGTCGGCCTTGAGCGCGCGGCCGTACCAGTACGTCCAGGCGGGATCACGATCGCGCAGGCTGGGGCGCATCTTCTCAATGGACTGGCGCACCATCTTCCAGTCACCCGCGCGCAGGGCGGCGCGAACACGCCACTCCTGCGAATCGTCCGAAAGGTAGGCATCGCCGCCGAGCGTCAGTTGGCGACGGTAGGCGTCCAGCGCATCGGGCGTCTGCTTCTTGGCGGCGTACTGGCCGATCACGCCCCAGCCCGCGCCTTGCTCTTCGCGCGACAGGCTGCCGCTTTGCGCCAGCAGATACGCCGTTGCCTGCGAAGGATCGTTGCGCGCCATACGCGTCACGTTGGCCAGCGTGTCGTTGTCCACGCGATCACCGTCGGGCAGCACCGCCGCAATGCGCGATGCCTGCGTGACGAGGTTCTGCTCCAGCGAAAGCCGCGCCGCAAACGCCACGTCCGCACGGGTGAACTGCTTGGACTGCGCCAGATAGCCGATCAGGTCGACGCAGCCTTCGCCATAGCCCTTGGGATCCGACAGCGTGTTGCGCGCGTCGGCGGCCACGTTCTGGCCCTTCATCGCGCGCGAGAGCAGCGCATAGCACTCGACCTGCGTGTCGTCCTTCAGCACGAAGTTGGGGTACTCCGCATCGAACGTGGCCCAGTCGCGCTTCTTGCCGAGCACGAGCAGCCAGTCGTTGCGCAGCCGATCGGCAATCGCCTCGCCCTTGTAGCGCTGCAGGAACGAGCGGATCTCATCTTCCGGCGCATCGGTACGCGCATAGCCGCTGGCATCGAACAGCTGCGGCTTGATGCGGAAATACTGCACGTAAGACTGGATCGGGTAATCGGAGAGGCTGTCGGCCAACTCCCAGCTGCGCGACACATCGTTGCGGCGGGCAGCGTTGCGCAGCTCGACAAACGCATCGTCCGGATTGGCCGGGATGCCCTGCGGCGCCTGGCGCTTTGCGGCCACCGCCAGCGGCGTCGGGCCGACCACGCTCATGCCGACCATGCCTGCAAAAGCCAGCGCTACCGCGCGATATACTGCCTTGGCCTTCAATGTCATCTCCTGCCCCATCCAATCACTGTTAGGTCCGCCGAATTATCCCATGTCAGCCTTAGCGCCAATTCACCGGCGAGAGGCCACATCCAATGAATACGCACGATCCGGCCAATCCCACCACGCCAATCGAATCGCGCCGCACGCTGCGCGCCATGTTGCTCGATGCACGCGCTGCGCTACCGGACCGCATTGCCCACGATGCTGCGCTGGCACATCACCTGGCTGAGTTGCTGAACGCACTGCCCGTCAAACGCCTGGCCGCCTACTGGCCAACGCAGGGAGAGTTCGATGCGTTGACCGTGCTGGGCCATTGGCTGGCGGCCGACGCCACGCGCCATGCACTGCTGCCTGTGGTGACTGACAAGTTTTCTCCCCTGCAGTTTCGGCGATGGACGCCCGATTGTGAAATGACGCCGGGCGCTTACAACATCCCCATCCCCCGCTCGGGTGAGATGGAAACGCCCGATGCCTTGCTGATCCCGTGCGTGGGCTTTGACGCGCAGCGCTATCGCATCGGCTACGGCGGCGGCTTCTACGACCGCACGCTCGCTGCGCTGCATGCCGCCGGACACCGCCCGCGCACGATTGGCGTGGCGTACGAGGTGAACCGCGTGGAATCCATCGCGCCGGAACCGCACGACATCGCGCTGGACTGCATCGTCACCGAGCGCGGCGCGTTTTAATCCTGCACAGGAAGCCCATGTCCCACACGCTGAAAACTGTTGCCGACCTCGAAGCCGTGTATGGCGCCCCGAACCCGCGCTCGCTGCTCAAGGAGATCGACCACCTGAACGCCGACTACCGCGCGTTCGTGGAGGCGTCGCCATTCATCGTGCTGTCATCGGTGGGCGCGCAGGGCACGGACGCTTCGCCAAAGGGCGATGCGCCGGGCTTCGTGCGCATCCTCAACGAACGCTTGCTGGCGATTCCCGATCGGCCTGGCAACAACCGCATCGACAACCTGCGCAACATCGTTGAAGACGGGCGCGTGTCGGTGCTCTTCATCGTGCCGGGTGTGGGTGAGACGTTGCGCGTGAACGGCACGGCCACCATCTCGGCGGATCCGGCATTGCTTGCGTCGTTTGCGGTGCAGGGCAAGCTTCCGCGCAGCGTGATCCTCGTGCAGGTGCAGACGGTCTACTTCCACTGCTCGAAGGCACTGGTGCGCTCAAAGCTGTGGGAGCGCGGCGCGCAGGACACCAAGCCGGCTGTGCCCACCGCAGGCCAGATCCTGCAGCACATCAGCGGCGGCGCATTTGATGGAGACGCCTACGATCGCGAGTTGCCGGAGCGGCTGAAGACAACGCTGTACTGAGCGTTCAGCGCTTGGCTGTCTTTTTTGCGGCGACCGTCTTGGTCGCCGTTGTCTTTGTTGCCTTGGTAGCTTTCGCCGTCTTTGCCGTGGCGCGCTTCGGCTTGGCCGCCTTGGCATTCGCGTCACGCAGCGCGGCTTCAATCGCCAGCCGTGCCCAGTCGCGCAATGGCTGCCCACCGTCCAGCGCCTCTGCCGGCGTGCTCAGATAACCCGTCATGCTGATGGTGCGGCCGTTGCGCTCGTAACTGAACGGCGTGCATTTTTCAGCGAGAAAACGTTCGCGCGTGAGGTCGTCAACGCGCAGGTAAGACGTGCCGCGCAGCACCAGCGCAAAGACAATGTCGTCGTAATACAGCGCCGCGCCGCTGAACATTCGGCGCGCGCGAATCTCACCGATTTGCGCGGCAAGCGGCCGGAGTTCGTCAAGCAACCAGGCGATCAGCGGATCGGGTGCGGCTGCCATGACGACCTCCTTTGCAGTGCGCTTTCTTCTTACAGACCCAGGCGCTGCCAGATGGCGCGCGTGGAGCCGGCGGCGTTGAGCGTGTAGAAATGCAGGCCCGGCGCGCCGCCTTGCAGCAGGCGGTCGCACATGGCCGTCACCACGTCCAGGCCGAACGCGCGGATCGATTCACGATCGTCGCCAAAACCTTCCAAGCGCTTGGCGATCCAGCGCGGCACTTCCGCACCGCACATCTCGGAAAAGCGCATCAGTTGCGACGAATTCGTGATCGGCATGATGCCGGGCACGATCGGCACGTCCGCGCCGAGCTTGCGTGCGTCGTCCACGAACTGGAAGTACGCGTCGGCGTTGAAGAAGTACTGGGTGATGGCGGAGTCCGCACCGGCCTTCACCTTGCGGGCGAAGTTCTCCAGATCGTGCCGCGCCGAGCGCGACTGCGGATGGTATTCCGGATAGGCCGCCACTTCGATGTGGAATGCCTCGCCGGTTTCCTGGCGGATGAACTCGACCAGCTCGTTGGCGAAGCGGAATTCACCGATCTCGCCCATGCCCGAGGGCATGTCGCCACGCAGCGCGACGATGCGTCGAATGCCGTGCTCGCGATACGTGTTGAGAATGCCGCGGATGCTCTCGCGCGAGGAACCGACACACGACAGATGCGGCGCCGCTTCAATGCCTTCGCGCTGGATTTCCACCACGGCGTCGAGCGTGCCCTGTTGCGTGGTGCCGCCCGCGCCAAATGTCACCGAGATAAAGCGCGGCTTGAGCGGCGAGAGTTGCGCACGCGTGTTGCGCAGCTTCTCGGCGCCTTCCGCCGTCTTGGGCGGGAAGAATTCGAAACTGAATTGACGGTCTTGCATGACAGAAACCTTAAGCCTCGCGCAGCAACAGGCTCGAGAGCAGCCACGAGATCACGCTGTACAGGATGGAACCCAGCAGCGCGGCGCCAAAGCTGGCCACCTGAAAGCCCGCCAGCAGGTTGCCGACAAACAGGAACAGCAGCGCGTTGATGATGAAGATGAACAGCCCGAGCGTGAGCAGCGTCACCGGCAAGGTGAGGATTACCAGGATCGGGCGGATCAGCGTGTTGACCAGACCCAGCACGAGCGCCGCGATCAGCGCGGAGCCGAAGCCATTGACGTGGATGCCTTTGAGCAGATAGGCGACAAGAAGCAACGCCAGCGCGTTGATGACCCAGACAGCGAGCAGTCTCATGGAGGAGTCCTCGGTTGGAAAGCCGGCGGCAGGGAATGCCGCCGGCAGGTACGGCTTAGTAGCGGTAGTGGTCAGCCTTGTACGGGCCTTCCTTGCTCACGCCGATGTACGCGGCTTGCTGGTCGGTCAGCTCGGTCAATTGCGCATTCAGCTTCTTGAGCTGCAGGCGCGCGACCTTCTCGTCCAGGTGCTTGGGCAGCGTGTAGACGCCCACCGGGTACTTGTTCGAGCCCTTCACCGCTTCGGTCCACAGCTCGATCTGCGCGATGGTCTGGTTGGCGAACGAGCTGCTCATCACGTACGACGGGTGGCCCGTGGCGCAGCCCAGGTTCACCAGGCGGCCCTTGGCCAGGATGATGATCTTCTTGCCGTCGGGGAAGATCACGTGATCGACCTGCGGCTTGATCTCTTCCCACTGGTACTTCTCAACCGACGCGATGTCGATCTCGTTGTCGAAGTGGCCGATGTTGCAGACGATGGCCTGGTCCTTCATCTTGGCCATGTGGTCATGGGTGATGACGTGGTAGTTGCCAGTGGCGGTCACGAAGATGTCGCCGTGCTCGGCAGCGTAATCCATCGTCACCACGCGGTAGCCTTCCATGGCGGCCTGCAGCGCGCAGATCGGGTCGATCTCGGTCACCCACACTTGCGCCGACAGTGCGCGCAGTGCCTGTGCCGAACCCTTGCCCACGTCGCCGTAGCCGGCCACGACCGCCA
Organism: Ralstonia sp. VS2407; assembly: GCF_052950655.1. NCBI lineage: Bacteria > Pseudomonadati > Pseudomonadota > Betaproteobacteria > Burkholderiales > Burkholderiaceae > Ralstonia > Ralstonia sp. VS2407. The sequence goes on along the minus strand of NZ_JBRFVG010000005.1, from coordinate 96,282 downwards.
CCTTGCCGGCGATCATCACGTCGGTCGCACGCTTGATGCCGTCGACCAGCGATTCACGGCAGCCGTACAGGTTGTCGAACTTGCTCTTGGTGACCGAGTCGTTCACGTTGATGGCCGGGAAGCACAGCTCGCCGCGCTGGGCCATCTGGTACAGGCGATGCACGCCCGTGGTGGTTTCTTCGGTCACACCCTTGATGGCGTCGAGGTTGCGGCTGTAGAACGTGGCGTCCTTGGCCAGCTTTTCCTTGATGGCCGCAAACAGGAAGGTCTCTTCTTCGCTGCCCGGCTTGGCGATCACGGAGGCGTCTTTCTCAGCGCGGGCGCCCAGGTGCAGCAGCAGCGTTGCGTCGCCGCCGTCGTCCAGGATCATGTTCGGCGTGCCACCGTCGGCCCATTCGAAGATGCGGTGGGTGAAGTCCCAGTATTCCTTGAGCGATTCGCCCTTGAACGCGAACACCGGCGTGCCCGATGCGGCAATCGCGGCGGCCGCGTGGTCCTGCGTCGAGAAGATGTTGCACGAGGCCCAGCGCACGTCGGCGCCGAGTGCCTTGAGCGTCTCGATCAGCACGGCGGTCTGGATGGTCATGTGCAGCGAGCCGGCAATGCGCGCGCCCTTGAGCGGCTGGCTTGCAGCAAATTCCTCGCGAATCGCCATCAGGCCGGGCATTTCGGTCTCGGCAATGGCGATTTCCTTGCGGCCCCAGTCGGCCAGGCTGATGTCGGCAACGAGGTAATCGTGTTTCAGATCGGTGACAGCGTTCATTGGATCACTCCGGAAAAGAAGGGTGACCGCACGCGGAGAGATGACCACTGAGACGGGGCCCATGCTGGGGCCCCGGATAGATGCGTTCTCGCCATCGTGTCAGCCACGATACTGCGAGCGCCGTTTGAACTTCCGAGCCTGGCGGCCGCCCCGTCTGAACTTGGGCCGGTCGTTGCAACGCTCCTCGGAATGGGCTGGATTGTAGCGGATTCTTGCGACAGAGCGCCGGGGAAAAGAACAAGCGGGCATCAGCGTCATGGACGTCGCCGTCAGCCGTGAAGCATCGATCACTCAAGCGGTGTCGGTGGCGGGCCGTAGCCGCGACCCTGACATCCAAGCGGGATGCGGGAGTTGGCGAAATATGACAGCTGAGCACGTTGATCCCGTCGCTATAATCCCCACCGTCACCGCCTCAACGGTGACCGGGTTTCGCAGCCCATCTCCTCCTCTTTTTTCCCAGACGGACAGCCGCCTTTCGCGCGGCGTTTTCATGTCCGGTGCTTGTGCACGCCTATGCTTTTCATGGCGGGCCGGGCAGGGAGACCTTCGGGTCTGCCGGCAATGCTGGGATAGGAGGCCGGTCTGCGAACCCTGTCGTCAGGCCCGCCACCCTCGTTTCGCAGCGAGCGGCGAGCCTCCCTCTACCTATCCCCGGAGGCCACATTGGCTACCGCACTCAGCGGGCACCGCCCCGCGTCTTACCCTTCTCCACCCCCTTGGCGCCGCATGCTTCCCACACAACCGGGAGGCGCCCTATGTCGCTGACCAAGAACCGCCTCTACCTCGACGGTGCAGTGTCGGCGCGCGCGTTTCTGTGCCGCACGCGCACCGATATGCGCACCCATGGCCAATGCAGGCTAGGCATGCTGCGCGAGCAGCTCACGTACTTCTCGGAACATGCGTATCCACCGGCATTCGTGAAGGGCTTTGTCGATGCCATCGATGCGTATCTGTCGATGTCGCTCGGGGGGAGCGACGTGGACCCGCGCACGTGGGAGGTTTTGGCCGCCATCGAGCGGCGGCGGGTCTCCGCCGCATAACGACAGCAAGACGTATCCCCGGGGCGGGCCGGGGATATGCCCCGGAGCCAGCGGATTCGACCGCCACCACGGCAGTTCATTGCTCCAGCAGCATGTTCAGCATCCGCTGCGGATTCGCCAAAAAGTCTCGCGTCACCTGAAAGTGCTCGGTCTCTTCATAAGCGACGCGCCGAATGCCATCCCCGTCACACTGATAAATCCACGCGTCGGGATAGGCCATCAGGATCGGCGAGTGCGTGGCGATCACGAACTGGCTTTCCGCCTGCACCAGGTCATGCAGGCGCGTGAGCACCGCCAGCTGCCGCTGCGGTGACAGCGCCGCCTCGGGTTCGTCGAGCAGGTACAGGCCGTTCGGGCCGAAGCGGTTCATCAACAGCGCCAGAAACGATTCCCCATGCGATTGCGCATGCAGCGATCGGCCACCGTAGGAATCGATCACGCGCACGCCCAGGCCGGGCTCATCATCCATCTGCTGGATGTTGGTGGCCACGTTGAAGAAACTCTCGGCGCGCAGGAAGAATTCGGTGCGCGGCTTGCGAAAGCCCCTGGCAATGCGCAGATGCGCGTGCAGCTCGGAGTGCGACGCGTGCGTGCTGAAGTTGAAGTTGCGCGAGCCGCCCTCGGCGTTGAAGCCGAGCGCCACGGCAATCGCCTCCATGAGCGTGGATTTGCCCGAGCCGTTTTCGCCGACGAGGAACGTGACCTTGGGATGCAGCTCCAGCGTGTCGAGCGCGCGCACGGCGGGCAGGCTGAACGGATACGCATCGAACGCGGCAACGGTGTCGCGCCGCAGCGTGACGTGACTGACGAACTGGCGGGTGAGCATGGGGCGGCGCAGGGCGAATCGCAGATGCCGCATCGTATCGCGCCGCATGCCGCCTCGCGAGCGGCCACCTGCTCAGGCAACGGAGCCGCCGTAACGTGCGTCACGCGGCAGTGTCAATGCGCTGTCACATGCCAACCTTGCGATCCGGTTAGGAAGTGGCGCACCCGCATCACGGACCTGCAACACGCGGCCACCAAAGTGCCGGGCATCGTTCAGGGAGCCAACGATGCACAACCATAAACTCACGAAGTACGCCGCCGCCGCGGCCGCTGCACTGGCCATGGCCGCGTGCGGCAGCGACGGCACGTCCACCTCCGGCAGCGCCACGCCGGACACCACCCCGCCCAGCACCACGCCCGCCAAGAACGTCGTGTTCTTCCTGGGCGACGGCATGGGCCTGACCACCATGACCGCCGCGCGCATCTACAAGGTCGGCGAAGACGGCGAACTGACCATGGACACGCTGCCGGAAACCGGCTTCGTGCGCACGTATTCGAACAACGCGCAGGTGACCGACTCGGCGCCGTCGATGTCGGCCTACATGACCGGCGTGAAGATGAACAACGAAGTCATCTCGATGTCGCCGGACACGATGGCCTATGACGCGGGCGGCAAGGATTACATCTCGGGCGCCGACAGCACCTGCCCCAGCGGCAACGGCAAGCCCGTCACGACGCTGCTCGAACTGATGAAGGCCGCGGGCTACGGCACGGGCGTGGTCACCACCACGCGCATCACGCACGCCACGCCGGCCGCCACGTATTCGCACATCTGCCACCGCGACGGCGAAAACACCATCGCCGCGCAACTTACGCCGGCCGGCAAGGGCTTCAACGCGGCGCTGGGCGATGGCGTGGACGTCGTCTTCGGCGGTGGCCGCAAGCACTTCCAGCCGACCACGGCGGGCGGCGCGCGCACCGACGGCCGCGACCTGATCGCCGAACTCAAGGCCGGCGGCTACCGCTATGCCAGCAACAAGGCCGAATTCGACACGCTGCAGGCCACCGACGGCAAGGTCGTCGGCCTGTTCACGAGCAGCCACATGTCGTACGACCTGGATCGTGATCCGAGCAAGGAGCCGAGCCTGGGCGAGATGACCAACAAGGCCATCGACGTGCTGGCCGCCAAGAAGAAGGGCTTCTTCCTGATGGTGGAAGGCGGCCGCATCGACCACGCGCTGCACGAAACCACCGCCCGCAAGGCACTGCAGGACACCGTGGCGTTCGACTCCGCCATCCGGGGCGCGATCGACAAGCTCAACACGATCGACCCGGGGTTGAAGAACACGCTGATCGTCGTGACCGCTGACCACGACCACACGCTGGTGCTCAACGGCTACGCCAAGCGCACGGGCCCGACCAGCGACAGCAACCCCGGCGTGCTGGGCCTGCTGAAGAACTACGTGACGGGCGCCAACGCCACCGACACCGGCGGCAACCCGTTCACGATCATCGGCTTCGGCACCGGCGAGAACCGCCCGGCCACGCGCGGCGCACTGACGGATGCCGCCGTGTACGACAAGAGCTATCACCAGGAAGCCGTGATCCCGGTTGCACCGGGCGGCGAAACGCACGGCGGCACCGATGTCTTCATCGGCGCACGCGGCCTGGGTGCCGAGCGCTTTACCGGCACGATGGACAACACCGAGGTCTTCGGCCTCATCAAGCAGGCCGTGGGTCTGTAAGCGGGAGAGGGCACATCATGAACACGCAATCGAACCGTATCCTGCGCGCCACGCTGCTGGCGCTGGCAGCCGGTGCCTGCGCCCAAGCGCACGCCGCCGGTGAAGCCAAGAACGTGATCTTCTTCCTGGGCGACGGCATGGGCCCGACCACCGTCACCGCCACGCGCATCTACAAGGTGGGCGAGGCGGGCAAGCTGACGATGGAATCGCTCAAGCGCACGGCACGCATCAAGACGTACTCCAACGATGCGCAGACCACTGACAGCGCCCCCTCGATGTCGGCGTACATGACCGGCGTGAAGATGAACAACGAAGTCATCTCCATGTCGGCCGACACGAAGGCCAGCGATGCCACCGGCAAGGGCTACGTGAGCGGTGCAGACAGCACGTGCCCCGCCAACAACGGCACGCCTGCCGTCACGCTGCTCGAACTCGCCAAGGCTGCCGGCAAGTCGGTGGGCGCGGTGACGACCACGCGCGTGACGCACGCCACGCCGGCCGCCACGTACTCGCACGTCTGCCACCGCGACGGCGAGAACACCATCGCCGCGCAAGGCACGCCGGGCAACACGCTGTACAACGCCGCGCTCAAGGATGGCCTGGACGTGCTGCTCGGCGGCGGCCGCCGTCACTATCTGCCGCAAGGCACGACGGGCAGCAAGCGCACCGACACGACCGACCTGACCGCCCAGTTCCAGACCGCCGGCTACAGCTACGTGACCACCGGCACGCAGCTCACTGCCGTCAATCCGGCCACCACCAACAAGCTGCTCGGCCTGTTCAACCTGGACCACATGAACTACGAGCTGGACCGCAAGAAGAACAATGTGGACGAACCCAGCCTGGCGGACATGACCGAGAAGGCCATCCGCGTGCTGCAGAAGAACGGCAAGGGCTATTTCCTGATGGTGGAAGGCGGCCGCATCGACCACGCGCTGCACGGCACCAACGCCAAGCGCGCGCTGGAAGATGCCGGCGCGTTTGACGAAGCCATCAAGCGGGCGCTGGGCACGGCCGATCTGTCGAACACGCTGATCGTCGTGACGGCCGACCACGACCACACGATGACGATCAACGGCTACCCGCGCAAGGGCAACCCGATCCTGGGCGTGTCGAACGACATCAAGACCGGCCAGCCGCAACTGGCCGCCGACGGCCTGCCGTACACCACGCTGGTGTTCGGCAACGGCGGCACGACACGCAAGGCCACACGCGACAACGTGGCCTCGGTCGACACGGCTGCAGACGATTACCTGCAGGAAGTGGGTGTGCAGCTCGGCACGCCTGGTTCGGAAACGCACGGCGGCGGGGATGTGATGCTGTTCTCCTCTGGTCCGGGCAGCGCACCGCTGAAGGGCACGCTGGACAACACGAAAGTGTTCGGCGTGGTCAAGACGGCCATGGGCCTCTGATTCCTGCGTTTCCATTGATGCGCATGCCGAGGCAATCGGCATGCGCTTTTTTCGCTTCCGCCTGACCGAATTCGTATGACCCGATCTGCCCGCATTCTGTTTTCGTTCGCCTTCGCCGCGCTTGCTGCCACGGCACAGGCCGCCGGCCCGGCTTCGTCCAACCCGCTGACCGCCCTGCGCGTCGAACACCAGATGTCGTCGCTCGGCACCGACGGCATCCAGCGCGACGCCCGCTTTGCCGAACGCGTCTACCGCCAGGGCGACCGCGTCTGGATCGCACGCGAGCTGCCGCCCGCTTCGGCGCACGCCGAGCACGACCACGCCAACGCCCACGCCGGCCACAAGCACGCCGATACCGACACCGCCCCGCGCTGGATCGAACGCGACGCCAAGGGCGCGCTGAGCGTGCGCGTGGTCAGCGAATCGCAGCAGAAGAACTACGCCGTGGAACCTGCCGAATATTCCAACATCGGCTTCGACGGCTCGTGGGCGACGGCGTATCACTTGCTCGACCCCGCCGCGCTCAAAGGCATGCGTGCGGAGGGCTCCGTGCGCAATGGCGTGCAGACCTACCGCTCGACGCAGGGCGAGCGCACCATCACCGTCGATTGGGACGTGGCCGGCCAATACCCGCGTCGCGTGGAATCGCGCAACGCCACCGGCACCCAACGCAAGCTCACGCGCGTGACGGCGTTGCCGGCGCCCGCCGCCGCACCGTGGGAACGCGCCCAACGCTACGCCGCTGCTGATTACACCGACCTCATGGACTGACGCGCCGCCGTCTGCAGTCGGAGCGCCAGGCAAAAAGCCTCGCGCTCCACACCCGGACAGCCGATCGCGGGGGTCCAAGGCCCGTGCTCCGCTCTCCGAGCTTCAAATTTTCGACCTCGGACGGCCGCCTTCCACGGTCCAATGCTCACGCACCGGCCTTGGAGGGTGACGAACGGCGCTCGGAGCCCCACGCGCGGCTCTCCAAGAGCCAACAAAACGGTGCTTTGACAGCGGTGCGCCGCACTCTGAGCCCCGAGTTCGACCCTCAGGCGGTGGTGCTCCATGGTTTGAGCCTCGTGATCGTGGGTAAAAGCGTCGCGCTCCACGGTCCGAGGCTCGCATTCGGGCCGGAAACGATCGCTCCTGACGGTTTGAGCCTCGCGCGCGAGCCAAACACCGTCACGCTCCACGGTATTTGCTTCGCGCTTGGGCCTGAAACCGTCGCCTTCCTGGGTCAGAGGCTGGCGCGTCGATCCGGCCGCGATAGCGCTATAGTGCGAAACACCCCCCACACATTCGCACGACATGACGATCACCGACCCGACCCTCGCTGCGTTTGCCGCTCCTGCCTCGCACGTGCCGCGCGTGCTCACCATTGCCGGTTCGGACAGCGGCGGCGGTGCGGGCATCCAGGCTGACCTGAAGACGTTTGCCGCGCTCGGCTGCTACGGCATGTCGGCCATCACGGCCATCACCGCGCAGAACACGCGGGGCGTGACGGCGGTGGAGTCGCTCACGCCCGACATCGTCGCCGCGCAAATCGACGCCGTGGCAAGTGACATTGGCGTGGATGCTGCCAAGACCGGCATGCTAGGTACGCCGCAGGTGGTGGAGGCCATCGTGTCGGCGCTGGAGCGGCATCCGATCGCCAACCTCGTCGTCGATCCGGTCATGGTCAGCACCAGCGGCGCAGCGCTCGGCAGCGACGCCACCGTGCAAGCCATGGCGAAATGGCTCTTCCCGCGCGCGTTGCTCGTCACGCCGAATCTGCCGGAAGCCAGCGCGTTGCTCGGCCGCGAGGTGCGCACCGCCGACGACATGCTGCCCGCCGCGCGCGACCTGCTGGCGCTTGGGCCGCGCGCCGTGCTGCTCAAGGGCGGGCATCTGGCCGCCACGTCCAGCGCCGGTGAAGACGGCGTGCTGCAAGACGTGCTCGTCACCGCCGATGGCACCGAGCGCATTTACGCCCATACCTATATCGACACGCCGCACACGCACGGCACCGGCTGCACGCTGTCCGCCGCCATTGCCGCCCACCTGGCACGTGGCGATGCGCTGGAGGTCGCCATCGAAGCCTCGCTCGATTACCTGCTGCACGCCATCGGTGCCGGCCGCCACCTGGCGCTTGGGCGTGGCGCCGGTCCGTTGAATCACGGGTTCGCACCGCGCCCGCTCGCCGCACCGCGTTCGCTTGAAGTAGATGTCGAGGAAGACTGATCAGGGGAGCTGCCATGAAACGCCTGCCGATCATGCTGGTTCGCCACCTTCCGGTGGCTGTGCTGTGCGCGCTGCTCGGTGCCTGTAACGGCTACATCAGCCTGGGCTCGCCCATCGGCAGCGTCTTCTCGATTGGCGGGACGTTGTCCGGGCTGCCCGGTGGCCAGTCGATCGTGTTGCTCAACAACGGCCGCGATTCGCTCACGCTGGCGGCCAACGGCCCGTTCGTCTTTGGGGGGTTGGTGCCGTTCGACGACAGCTACCTGGTGACGATCAGCACGCAGCCCGCATCGGCCAACTGCGTGGTGACCAATGCCAGCGGCACGGTCAATGGTGATGTGAACAATGTGCAGGTGACGTGCCAGCCTCGCTAGGCCATTACCCGGGGCAAAGAAAAAGCGCGGCTCTCGTCCGCGCTTTTTTATTTGCTACGTCGATATTCAAGCCGATGCCGCTGCCTGCTCCTTCGTCCACTTCTCCATGCGCTTGGCCATCTCATCGGGCGCCACGTCTTCGACATGCGTGGATACGGTCCACACGTGGCCGAACGGGTCCTTGAGCGTGCCGGAGCGGTCGCCGTAGAACTGGTCCACCACGGGGCGGACTTCCGTGCCGCCGGCCTTCAGCGCATTGGCAAACACGGTGTCGACGTTGGGTACGTAGATCATCAGCCCGACCGACGTGCTCTGCAGCGTGTCGGGGCTGGCGCAGATCATGTTCGGCATTTCGTCCGCCAGCATGATGGGTGAATTGCCGATGCGGATTTCTGCGTGCGCGATGGTGCCGTTGGGGCCGTTCATGCGCATGATCTCGGTGGCGCCAAAGGCCTGCTTGTAGAAGTCGATGGCGCGCGCGGCGCCTTTGATGCTCAGGTACGGGGTGACGCTGTGGTAACCCTCGGGGATGGGCTGGACCGCCATGTCTTGTCTCCTGCAGCGTGTGTTGGAAAGCCGCTGCGGCAACAACCGCAGCGGCGCACGAACAGGATAGGTCAGCGATAAGGCGGCTGCGCGGCGCAAGCGCGCCTGCGTGCCGCGAACGATGCTTAGGCGCGCACGTGCGCCGCGAAGGTCGCTTGCAGTGCGTCCACCGCGGCTGGCACATCGGCCGCCTGGGTGATGGCGCGCACCACGGCCACGCTACCTACGCCGGATTCCAGCACGCGCGGCATCGCTGCCAGATCGATCCCGCCAATGGCGACCAGCGGCGGCGCCGGCACGCGCGTGCGCATGGCGGCCGCGTAGGCGAACAGGCGGCCGAGGCCCTGCGGCACGGTCGGCATGGTCTTGGTGGGCGTGGCGAACACGGCGCCCAGCGCGAGGTAGCTCGGGTTCAGCGGTGCGACGCGCAGCATTTCGGCAAAGCCGTGCGTGCTGATGCCAAGGCGCAAACCGGCCGAGCGGATCGCCGCCAAGTCAGCCTCGTCAATGTCTTCCTGGCCGAGGTGAATGCCGTAGATGCCGCTATTGGGCACCTGCGCGTGCACGTCCAGCGTGACTTGCCAGTGGTCGTTGATGAACAGACGCGTGGCGCTGCCGCGTGCGGCGGCTTCTGCGCGGCGCACCTGGTCCACCACGGCCTGCGCGTCGTCCGACTTGAAGCGCAACTGCACCGTCGGCACCTTGAGCGCGACGAGGCGCGCGACCCAGTCCGCATCCGGCACGACGGCGTAGATGCCGAGCTGCGTCGGGCACGGTGCAAATGCGACGTCCGCTGCGGTCGGGCACGGCAACGCTGGTTCGACCACGCGGGGCAGCGCGTTGAAGCGCGTCGGCCAGGCGAGCGCGTCGGCATTGCCTTCGGCGATCCACGCGCGCGCCACGCACAGCGCATCGCGCGGTTCGAACGCCAGCGCGAGTGCCGCACCGAACACGGCGACAAAGCGAGCGTCAAGTGCATCGCCTCGTGCAGCGGAGGCGACGCGGTACATGCCAAGGCGGTCGTGCACGGTATCGATGCGCTGATCGCCTTCCACTGCTGTCAGCACAACGGCTGCGCCAGCGGAGCGCGCGCGTTCGGCCTGCGCGGCATCCGTCGTCAGCAGAACAGTGTTGGGAGTGGTGGCTTCGTCAGCACGATCGGTCACGCTCCAGGCGTGCGGCGCGCGACCAAAGGCTTCCACATGGCGATCGATGATCTGTGCGGCAAGCGCAGCCGCTTCCGGCCACGTGGCGGAAAAACGCAAGGCGGACAGGCTCATGCGACCACCTCAGTCTCGTTATCGTTCATCAAACTGCATCGGCATCGGTGGTGGATCGTATTCGCGGACGTGCGCCTCCCCGCTGCGCGGGGGCCCTGCTTACTGCTCATACGTCCTCCTCTCTTCCGCATGCCAGAACGGCAAACCCACAACCGGCGTGCTCGCCTGCGCGACATCACGCTCGGGCATCGGGCCGGACAGGCGCGCGAGGCGACCGGCCTGCGTGGCCATCGCAAACGCCTGCGCCATCGCCACCGGGTCGCCGGCTTGGGCGACGGCGGTGTTGAGCAGCACGGCGTCGTAGCCCCATTCCATCACTTGCGTGGCGTGCGACGGTACGCCCAGCCCCGCATCGACGATGAGCGGCACGTTGGGCAGGCGTTCACGCAGCAGGCGCAGGCCATACGGGTTGGTGGGTCCGCGGCCCGTGCCGATGGGTGCAGCCCAAGGCATCAGCGCCTGACAGCCGACGTCGAGCAGGCGGCGGCACAGCACGAGGTCTTCAGTGCAGTACGGCAGCACCTTGAAGCCATCTTTGATGAGACGTTCGGCCGCGGCCGGCAGCGCGAGCGTATCGGGCTGCAGCGTGTAGTCATCGCCGATGACTTCGAGCTTGATCCAGTCGGTCTCGAACACCTCACGCGACATCTGCGCGAGGGTATAAGCCTCGTCGGCGGAATAGCAGCCGGCGGTGTTCGGCAGCACGGGCACGCCGAGGTCGCGCAGCATCTTCCAGAAGCCGGCACCGCCCTCGGGCGAGCCCGCGCTCTGGCGGCGCAGCGCCACCGTCAGCATGGCCGGGTTGGACACGCGCACCGCGTCTTCCAGCGCTTGCGGCGACGGATACCGCGCGGTGCCGAGCAGCAGGCGCGAGGCGAAGGTCTCGTCGTAGAGGCGCAGCGGGTCCGCCACGGCGGAAAGGTTCGTAGTGGTCATCGAAGACTCCTAGCCGCCCACAACGGGCTGCACGAGTGCAATGCGGTCGCCCGCGTTGAGCGCGTGCTGAGCATGGCGCGCCTTGGGCACAAAGTCGCCATTCACCGATGCGGCAAACGGCGGCGCAATTTGCAATTGCGGCGCAGCAGCACCAATGGCATCGGCCAGCGTGCTGCCCGCAGGCAGCGCGAGCGACAGGTCGTTGAGGGTGACGTTCAGCGTCATGACAAAACAGGTTCGGGGGGTGCGGCGGCGAACAGCGCGGGCCATTCGCAGTCATCCGCATCGAAGGCACAGCCGTCCAGCACATCGCACGCCGCTGCCACCGCGGCTTGGGTGACGGCGGGCGCAATCATGTAGCCGTGCCGGTACAGGCCATTGACCGACAATGTGCCCGCGCCATCCCAGCGGATGGCCGGACGGTGGTCGGGCAGCGTCGGGCGGCACTGCGTGTTCAGCTCCAGCACGCGCGCCTCGCCAAACGCGGGGTGCACGGCGTAGGCCGCAGACAACAATTCCAACGTGGAACGCACGCTGGCCGGCGACATGTCGTCGGATTCCAGCTCGGTCGCACCGATCACGTAGACGTTGCCCGGCTTGGGCGCGATGTACAGCGGGTAGCGCGGATGCAGCATGCGCACCGGCCGCGTGAGCGACACATCGGGCGCATGGATGCGCGCCACCTCGCCGCGCAGGCCACGCAGGCGTGGCCACTGCGGCTTGGCGCCCAGGCCACGGCAGTCGAGCACGAGGCGCGCACCCAGCCCCGCAGCAGCCAGCGCGTCGGGGCTCGGATCAGCAACCTCCGTGTTCCAGCGCAATTGCACGCCCAGCGCTTCCAGCTCGGTCGCCAGCGCATCCAACACGCCGCGCGGGTCAAGCTGACCTTCGCCCGCCAGATACAGACCTTGCGTGAAGCGTTGTGCGAGCAGCGGCTCGAGCTGGGCAATGCCGGATGCGTCTACGGCGCGCAGATCGGCGGCCACGCGCTCGGGCGGCGCGGCATTGCGCACGTGGTTGGCAAACAGCGATGCCTCACCACGGTCTGCCGCGTGCCACACCACCAGCGTGCCGGCCTCCTGGAAGAACACCGGCGTGCGCAGCTTGGGCAGCCAATCGCGCCACAGCGCCAGGCTTGCCAACCCCAAATCGACGACGAAACGATCGGCCACGGCGGCTTCGGCCAACGGCGCCAGCATGGCTGCAGCTACATACGCGGCGGCACCGCTGCCATCACGCGCGCCGCGCTCCACCACGGCAATGCGCGCGGGGGGCACCCCCGTTTGCGCAAGTTGCCAGGCACACAGGCGGCCAGCGAGGCCGCCACCGAGGATCGTTACGTCGAATGAAGTTGAGGTTGGCATTGCACCGGTTGTGGTTAGCTGTAGATCTTGCTGCCGCTCTTGCGGAACTCGATCGACTTCTCTTCCATGCCCGCAGTGGGGTTAACTGCTGCGGCTGTGGCGTTGGAATCGAGCGATGCCGCGTAGTCGCGCACTTCCTGCGTGATCTTCATCGAGCAGAACTTCGGACCGCACATCGAACAGAAGTGCGCGATCTTGGCGCCCTCGGCCGGCAGCGTTTCATCGTGGAAGGCGCGTGCCTTCTCCGGATCGAGGCCGAGGTTGAACTGGTCTTCCCAGCGGAATTCAAAGCGTGCCTTCGACAGCGCGTTGTCACGCAGCTGCGCGCCCGGCCAGCCCTTGGCAAGGTCAGCCGCGTGCGCGGCGATCTTGTAGGTGATGATGCCTTCGCGCACGTCTTCCTTGTCGGGCAGGCCCAGGTGCTCCTTGGGCGTGACGTAGCAGAGCATGGCCGTGCCGTACCAGCCGATGTTGGCTGCGCCGATGCCGCTGGTGATGTGGTCGTAGCCCGGGGCGATGTCGGTCACCAGCGGGCCCAGCGTGTAGAACGGGGCTTCGAAGCAGTGCTTCAGCTCTTCGTCCATGTTGGCCTGCACGCGCTGCAGCGGCACGTGGCCCGGGCCTTCGATCATGACCTGCACGTCGTGCTCCCACGCCTTCTTGGTCAGTTCGCCCAGCGTGTGCAGCTCGCCGAACTGCGCGGCGTCGTTCGAGTCGGCAATGCAGCCGGGGCGCAAGCCATCGCCCAGGCTGAACGACACGTCGTACGCCTTCATGATTTCGCAGATCTCGTCGAAGTGCGTGTACAGGAAGTTTTCCTTGTGATGCGCCAAGCACCACTTGGCCATGATCGAGCCACCGCGCGAGACGATGCCCGTAATGCGGTCAGCCGTGAGCGGCACATAGCGCAGCAGCACGCCCGCGTGGATGGTGAAGTAGTCCACCCCTTGCTCGGCCTGCTCGATCAGCGTGTCGCGGAACATCTCCCACGTCAGGTCTTCCGCCACGCCGCCAGTCTTGTCCAGCGCCTGGTAGATCGGCACCGTGCCGATGGGCACCGGCGAGTTGCGCAGGATCCATTCGCGCGTCTCGTGAATGTGCTTGCCGGTGGACAAGTCCATGATCGTGTCGGCGCCCCAGCGGATCGCCCATACCATCTTTTCCACTTCCTCGGCCAGCGACGACGTCACCGCTGAGTTGCCGAGGTTGCCGTTGATCTTCACGCGGAAGTTGCGGCCGATGGCCATCGGCTCCAGCTCGGTGTGGTTGATGTTGGCGGGGATGATCGCGCGGCCGGCAGCGATTTCTGCGCGCACGAATTCCGGCGTGATGTCTTCCGGGCGCTGCGGCAGGTTGGCGCCGTACGAGAAGCCCGGATGCTGCTTGAGCAATTGGCGGTATTCGGGCTTGTCTTGCAGCGCCTGCAGGTTCAGCGATTCGCGCAGTGCGACGTATTCCATTTCCGGCGTGATGATGCCGCGACGCGCGTAGTGCATCTGGCTCACGTTGGCGCCAGCCTTGGCGCGGCGCGGGTTCGTCAGTTGTGCAAAGCGCAGGTGGGCCGTGGCCGGATCATTGGCACGCGTGCGGCCGTATTCGGACGACAGGCCCGAGAGGATTTCCGTATCGCCGCGCTCGTCGATCCACTTGGCGCGCAGCGGGGCGAGTCCCGCCTTCAGGTCGATGTGCACGTCCGGGTCGGAGTAGGGGCCCGAGGTGTCGTACACCGGCACCGGCGGGTTCAGCATCTCGCCCTTGTCGGTGCGCGTGGCGGTCTGCTTGATGGTGCGCATCGGCACGCGGATGTCCGGGCGGCTGCCGACGATGTAGGTCTTGCTGGAGGCCGGATAGGCGAACTTCTGGTCGAGCTCGGACTGCAGCGAGTCGAACGATGCGGCGGGGGCGTTTTTGGCTTGGGGCATGGTCTCGTCCTAGATTCTGTGGCCTGGTGGAGCAGGCAGTGGACGAAACCGGGAGAGGTGGCGTGGCCAGAAGAACTGAGGGGGTGGCTGCCAGAGACTACGCGGTGTTCTGAAACTTCCCACGCCGGTACGAACCGGATCGGGTGCGAAGGGACTCTCTCAGCCGCACGGCCCATCCGTACGGCACCCCTGTTTCATCCAACGAGGCTGAATTTAAGCACAGGGCCGCCGGCGTTGCCAGCACGAAAACCCTTGAGGTGACGGTTGGCGGGTCATTTCAGTCCAAACCGCCACGCAATGTGCGGCGGCGCGCACGGGCACCGCCCGCCTTGATCTTGCGCAACCCCGCCGCGTTTCACCTATGCGACGCTCAATCCCTTTTCTATTGCATTGCGGCACTGCCGCTGGGAGTTGTCATGCTGGAGCGTCGGTTCACACTCGCGGGGCGCAGCCTCGTACCCATCGTGCAGGGCGGGATGGGCGTGGGTATTTCGGCGCACCGGCTGGCCGGCGCCGTGGCGCGCGAAGGCGGCGTCGGCACCATCGCCAGCATCGACTTGCGCCATCACCATGCAGACCTCGTCGCCGCCACCGAGAAATCCCGCGACAAGGACGCCATCAACGCCGCCAACCTTGTCGCGCTGGACCGCGAGATTCGTGCAGCGCGCGAAGGCAGCCAGGGCAACGGCATGATCGCCGTGAACGTGATGAAGGCGGTGGAATCGCACCCGGCGCTGGTGCGTCAGGCATGCGAGAGCGGTGCCGATGCGATCGTGATGGGCGCGGGGCTTCCGCTCGATCTGCCGGAGATGACGGCAGAGCACCCGAAAGTGGCGCTCATCCCGATCCTTTCCGACTCGCGCGGCGTGGGCGTGGTACTCAAGCGGTGGATGAAGAAGTCGCGCCTGCCCGATGCGGTGGTGATCGAGCATCCGACGCACGCCGGCGGCCACTTGGGCGCGGCGCGCATTGAGGATTTGCGCGACGAGCGCTTTTCGTTTGCGCGCGTGCTGGACGAATGCCGAGAGTTGTTCATCAAGCTGGGGCTGGCTGCGGAACAGATTCCGATCATCCTGGCGGGCGGCATCGACTCGCATGCGAAGGTGAAGCACTGGCTCGACAAGGGCGCCGCTGCGGTGCAGCTCGGCACTGCGTTTGCGGTGACGGAAGAGGGCGATGCGCACGTGCGCTTCAAGCGCGTGCTGACGGGCGCGGAGCAAGGCGATATCGGCGAGTTCGTCAGCGTGGCGGGGCTGCCTGCGCGAGCCGTGATGACGCCTTGGCTGTCGCGGTATCTGTCGCGCGAGAGCGCGCTGCAGGCCAAGGCCAAGGTGCGGGATTGCCTGCAGGGATTCGATTGCCTGCAGACGTGCGGGCTGCGGGATGGCATCGGCAAGGTGGGGCAGTTCTGCATTGACCTGAAGCTGGCGCAGGCGCTGCGTGGGGATGTGGAGCGCGGGTTGTTTTTCCGTGGTGCGGGGAAGCTGCCGTTTGGCGAGGCGATTCGGCCGGTGAAGGAGTTGATGCATTACTTGCTGACCGGAGAAAAACCGGCGGCATCCTCGACGGCCACCTGATGCGCTGACATCGCGTCCGAAAAAAAGAGCCAGCCCGAAGGCTGGCTTTTTGTTGGGCGCTGACCGCTTGTTGCGTCAGAACGGTGCAGCGAACGTCAACCGAACCCCCTGCTGCAAACCGCCCATCCCGGCCATCACGCTGTAGTCCAGCCCAAACGTGAGCGGCCCGGTGCGGAACTTCGTTCCCAGCCCGATCTGCATGCGATCGCGCCCAAACGGCGTACCCGGCACGTAATAAGCAGGGCCCGCCGAGGCCAGATCGGCATACGCCAACCCTGCATTGCTCTGCCCATTGAAGTCGTGTTGGTACTCCACCCGTGCGAACGGCAGGAACGTGCCCCACTTGGTCTTCTGCGTGTATTCCGCACGCAGGCCGAGCGTGCCGGATACCGTCGTCACCGTCTGGTCGAAATACGTCAGCGCGTTGATGCCGGCGCCTGATTCGGTGAACTGATCCAGCGTCGATTGCGAGACCGAGAGGCGCCCGTAAGGCGAGATCAGCCAGGTGCGATCGCGATGCTCATAGCCGGCCGATACGGACGCGAACACTTGCTTGCCGTTGCGCTTGCCGGTGGCGAAGTCGTTGGAGTCCGTCACCCAGCGGCGCGAGTCGAAGCTGAGCGTGCCGAAGCCGGCCACACCATCGACGAACAACGAAGGTAGCGGGCGATAGCTGCCGTAGAGCGCAAGGCTATAGCTGTCGCCCGTGCTCTTGGTGCCCGCGTTGCCGATGTCGGTGGAGTCGCGCCCGTAGCCGAAACCGCCCCCGATCGAGAACTGATCGGACACGCGGTAATCCGCGCCGGCCGTCACGCCGCCCGTGGTGAAGCGGAAGCCGGATCGTTGCGTGCCAGCGTTGGCGAAACCGAAGTCCAGCGTACCGGCACTCCAGAACGCGAGGTTCGGGTCGGTGTTGTCCGGGCCCGCGCCGGCCGCATCAGCACCGGGCAGGTCGGGGCCTGCATCGGCGTTCGACTTGTCGGTGTTGCCGCTGGCCGCATCGGTGGTGCGCTTGCCGCGCGCGAACGGCCGCACGCCCTGGCCCTCACCGCGCATGCAGGCATCGTGCGCGGAAATGCCGACCACATCCTGGCAACGCGCCTGCATGTCCACGCGCTGGCCCGGCATGGCGACTGTCAGACCGTTGCTTGACTGCGCCCGGCCGGTGCCATGCAGCGCTTCCAGACGACGGTTGTAGTTGTCGATCTGCGTTGTGGCGAAGCGGCGCGCGGCCTGGACTTGCGCGTTGATCAGACCTGCCACATCCGGGTCGGCCGAGGGGTCCTTGCGCGGCGCCACGCTCACCTGCACCGTTGCCGGTGCAGAGGTGGCAAACGCGTTGGACAGCGTGTACGTCAGCACGGCCTGGCCGCTGTAGGTGCCCGACGGGGTGAAGTTCAGCACATAGGTCGATGCCGCCGCAGCCTGCGGCTTCAGGCCGGCCGGTGTCTGCACGGCCTTCTGCACGATCGTGGCCGTACCGGCGTTGGCTGGCACCACCGACACCAGCGTCGCGCCTGTGAAGGGGCCGCCCGTGGCACCTTCGGTGAGGTCCACGCTCACCGCCTGACCCGACGACGTGATGGCCTGTTTCTGCGCCACCGCAATCGGCACGGCGTTCACATTGACCGTCACCGGAATCGGCGCGGATGTGCCGGCCGTGTTGATCAGCGCATAGGTGAAGTTGACGGCGCCGGAGGTGGTCGGGGTCGGCGTGTAGACGATGTCCAGGCCGTTGACGACGGCGGTGCCGCTGGCAGGCGGACTGACAATCGCGATGGACGAGAACGGACCGCCCGTTGCATTGGCCGTTGCATGCAGCGTGATCGGTGCCGTCGACATGGTGGTGGCCGTGATTGCCGGCGCGGTGCCGATCACCTGGCCCACCGTGATCGTGTAGCTGCGTGTACCGCTGTACGGAGCGCCGGTGCCTGTGCTGCTGTCAGTGGCCTTCACAGTGAAGGTGCTGCTGCCCAGCGTCGTGGGCGTGCCCGACAGAACGCCTGTGCTGGCGTTCAGGCTCAGGCCCGCGGGCAACGTACCGGTGGACACGGCGTAGGTGTAAGGCGCGGTGCCGCCGGTGGCGCTGAAGGTCTGGCTGTAGGCCGTGGTGACCTGGGCCGGGTTAGCAGCCGCCGGATTCACCGTGACCGTGGGCGCGCCGATGGTGACGCTGTAGCCCCGGCTGGCCGTGAAGCTGTTGGCATCCGTCGCCGTGATGGTGAAATTGAACGTTCCGCCTGCGGTGGGCGTGCCCGAGAGGACGCCGGTGGTGGTGTTCAAGCTCAGGCCTGCCGGCAATGCACCCGCCGTCACGGCGTAGGTGTAAGGCGCGGTGCCATTGGCTGCCGTGATGGTTTGGCTATACGCCGATGCAATCGCCGGGTTGGGCAGCGTGGCCGGCGATACCGTCACGCTTGGCGCGGCGATGGTGAGCGTATAGACCCCGCTTACCGCAAATGGAGCGCCCGTCCCCGTCGAGCTGTCGGTAGCGGTGACAGTAAAGCTGACCGTGCCGGCCGTGGTTGGTGTACCTGCCAGCGTGCCAGTGGCGCCATTCCACGTCAGGCCCGCGGGCATGGTGCCGCTGTTGACCACGAGACCATAGGTGTACGGGCTCGTACCGCCACTTGCCGTGAAATTGCGGCTGTAAGCGGTACCTGCCACACCGCTGAGAGAACCCGAGGCCGGCGTGATGGTCAACGAGGGCGACCCAATCGTCAGCGAGTAGGCGCGGCTGCCCGTGTAGGGGCCGGTTCCGGTACTGCTGTCAGTCGCAGTGACGGTGAAGTTGAACACTCCACCCGCCGTGGGCGTACCCGACAGCGTGCCGCTGCTGGACAGCGTCAGCCCCGTCGGCAGCGACCCTGCCGTGACGGCATAGGTGTAGGGACCTGTGCCGCCACTCGCCAAGAGGGTCTGGCTGTATGCCGTAGCGACGGTACCGCCGGGCAACGTGCTCGGGCTCACCGTGACGGTGGCAGCGTTGACCGTCAGGGTGTACGCACGCGAGCCGGTATAGCTGTTGGCGTCGGTGGCCGTGACGGTGAAGTTGAAGTTGCCGCCCGCCGTGGGCGTACCCGTGATTGCGCCGGTGCTGCCGTTCAAGCTCAAGCCCGCTGGCAGCGCGCCAGCAGTCAGCGCGTAGCCGTAAGGCGTGGCACCCCCGCTGGCCGTGGCGGTCTGGCTGTAGGCGGCGCCGACAGTTGCCGCAGTCAGCGTGGTGGGCGACACGGTAATGGTGGGCGCCGAGGTGGTCAGCGTGTAGGTGCCAGACGTGCTGTACGGCCCCGTGCCCGATGCGTGATCTGTGGCAGTTACCGTGAAATTGACCACGCCCGTGGTGGTGGGCGTACCCGATAGCACGCCGGTGCTGGTGTTGAACGAGAGACCGGTCGGCATCGTCCCGCTATTGACCACCAGGCTATAGGTGTACGGCGTTAGACCGCCACTGCCTGTGAAGGTCTGGCTGTAGGCCACGCCCGCTGAAGCACTGAAACTGCCCGATGCCGGTGTGATCGCCAACGTGGGCGCATTGACGACCAGCGAATAGGCACGGCTGCCGGTATACGGGCCGCTGCCGGTACTGCTATCGGTGGTGGTCACGGTGAAGTTGAACGTGCCGCCTGCCGTGGGCGTCCCCGACAGCACACCGCCAGAACTGAGCGTGAGGCCCGCCGGCAACGCTCCGGAAGTGATGGCATAGGTGTAGGCCGCCGTACCGCCGCTGGCCGTTATCGTCTGGCTATATGCCGTCGCAACGGTGGCATTGGTCAGTGAAGACGGCGAGAGCGTGATCGTCGGTGCGGCGACGGTCAGCGTGAGCGCGCCGCTGGTCGCCGTGAACGGACCGGTGCCTGTGCTGCTGTCGGTGGCCGTCACGGTGAAGTTGAACGTACCGCCGGCCGTGGGCGTGCCCGACAGCGTGCCGTCGCTGGCCAGCGAGATGCCGGCTGGCAGCGCGCCCGACGCGATCGTGTAGGTATAAGGCGCCGTGCCGCCACTGGCCGAAGCCAGCGTTTGGCTATAGGCCGTACCCACCGTGCCGGCTGCAGGCGAGGACGGCCCATACGTGACTGTCGGATTCGACACAGTGACAGTCACTGTGGCCGGCGCAGACGTACCACCCGCGTTGGTCGCTGTGTACGTGAACGAGTCCGTGCCCGAGTACGACGCGTTGGGCGTGTAGGTGATCGACGTGCCCGACGCGGTGGCTGTGCCGTGCGCGGCCTGCGTTGCGACGGCCACGCCGGTCGGCGTGCCGCCGGTGATGTTCAGCGTGACGGGGTTGCCTGTACTGCCGTGTCCAACGGTGGTGCTCACTGCGTTCGCAACGGGAGGCGCCACAAAGGTGTATTGATCGGCGGCGCTGGTGGTGCTGGTTCCGTTCGCGTTGGTCACGGTGACATCAACCGTACCGGCCGCCCCTGCGGGCGAGGTGGCTGTGATCGACGTTGAACTAGTGATGTTGTAGCTGGTGGCGTTGGTCGCGCCAAATTTGACGGCCGTGGCGCCGGTGAAATTGGTGCCGGTGATGGTGACGGAGGTGCCGCCGGCGGTCGTGCCCGAGTTTGGCGAAATGCTTGTGACCGTGGGCGCAGGCAATGTGACGTTGATCGTCACGTTGCTGGTATATGGAAAGCAACTGACACCGGCGGGACATCCGTAGAACGCAAAGGTCCACGGCCCAGTCTTGCCCGTCGCCGGCTGAAGCACGAGGTAGTCATGCGGGTAGGAGCTCAAATCGACGGACATGGAAGAGCCGTCAGGAGCAGCAACCGAGCCAATATCCCCGTTGGAATCCATCCAGATACCGTTCGCACCTGCGGTCACACCGTCCGTATCGCAGGCGCTGTATTCGGCGCTAGTGAGCTCCCGCCTGTAGGTACCATTGCCTTGACTCTCCGAAGGCTGCACGTTCCAGTTAATGGTGCAGTCCGCCCATGCTGCCGACGCCGACGCCCACAGTACGAGCATTAACATCAGAGCCCGCAGCCAACGCCACCACACTAGGCGATGTTGCTCAACGCACCACTGACGGGATGTGCCGATATAACGGTATGCGGCACCCGCGCCTCCCGAGCACTGAAACATTAACGATCCGGCCACCCCACGCCGGCCATACGGGCTGGTTTGTGTCAGCACGCGCATTTCTCCCTCGTCCCGCCCGCTGTATTGCGGGCTTTTTTCTTTTGCGCCTCGGGAATTTCGGGCCTGATTGCCATCAGGCACTCCCCGTTTTTTTTGGAAGCCGCGCCAGGTTTATTCCACCACAACCGATTGCATCATCCGTAATGATGAAAAGGCCAAGCGTTAACCCTTACGGAAACCCCAAGAAACCAGGCCTTCTTATTTTTTTCATTATCTGGATAGGCACTGTGATTCCGACGCGATGCTAGGAAAACCCTCCCGTGCCGTCAATCCCAAAGAATGAGGAGATGGACACGTGCCATGGGTCTTGGAACCGCTTACCCATTGACACCGGCAATACGTGTTATCGATTGGAAATACTGAGCATTATGTCTTATCGATACAACATAGCCGGGGTTCATCTGAAATTGCGGCACCTGACCAATGGGTGATAAAAATGGCGCACAGCAAAAATCAATATCGTGGCAGTGCCACATCACGAGGGAGGGGTTGTGGATCAATACCTGGGCGAGATTCGCCTCTGCGCATTTCCATTTCCACCAAAAGGGTGGGCGATGTGTAATGGCGCACTTTTACCGATTCAGCAGAACTCCGCACTGTTCTCGCTACTTGGCATTCAGTACGGCGGCAACGGCACGACCAATTTCGCGCTGCCGGATCTGCGTGGTCGCACGCCGCTGCACCGCGACAATCAGACGTATTTGCAGGGCGAGGTCGGCGGCGTCGAAACCGTCACGCTGACCTCGCAGCAGTTGCCGATGCACATCCATTCGTTTGTTGCATCGACTGCGCCTGCCACGGCAAGCAATGCCGGCACCGCGCAAGACCACCTTCTGGCTACCAGCAACCTCTACAACGCCACCAATCCCAGCATCAGCGGCCCCGGCACATTGCTTTACAGCGCGCCCGGCACCCTGACGGCGATGTCTGCCGAGGCCTGCGGCTCCGCCGGAAGCACGCAACCCCATGAAAACATGCAGCCCTCGCTGGTGCTGAACTACATCATCTCGCTGACGGGTATCTACCCGTCACGCGGCTAGGAGACAACGCATGGCACAACCGTACATTGGCGAAATCCGCCTGTTCGCCGGCAACTACGCGCCGGTCGGGTGGCTGCTCTGCCAGGGCCAGACGCTCTACATTTCCGATAACGAGCCGCTGTTCAGTCTGCTCGGCACCACGTATGGCGGCGATGGTCAGACCACCTTCGCGTTGCCCGCGCTGCAGGGCAAGCTGCCCGTTGGCCAAGGGCAGGGGCCTGGGCTGACCAACCGTCTCATCGGTCAGCAGCTTGGCCTTGAAAATGTTTCGATCACGACCACTGAGATGCCCGGGCATACGCACACCATCAACGCCACCAGCGCGGATGCCTCGACCATCACGCCGGGCCCGGGCGTGCTGTTGTCCACCGTCCCTAGCGCGCAGGGGTTCTACGACGCCGGCACCCCCAATCCGACAACCAAGGCTGCATTGGCCTTGCAGACGATCGGTCAGATGGGCGGCAGTCTTCCGCACTCTAACCACATGCCGACGGCATCCATTAACTACATCATCGCCACGGCGGGCATTTTCCCGTCGCAGAGCTGAGCGGAAAAAGGGAGATCACATGTCTGATCAATTCGTTGGCGAAATCCGCATCTTCGGTTTCAGTTTCGCCCCGGTGGACTGGGCCGCCTGCGACGGCGCAATCATGCCCATCTCTCAGAACACCGAACTGTTCTCGATCCTGGGCGTCAACTACGGCGGCAACGGCACATCCACCTTCGGGCTGCCCGATTTGCGGGCGCGCGCAGTGATGGGGCCCGTCAACGGGGCGCTGGGCGATCCGCAAGGCGCATCCACTATCACGCTGACAACGGCGGAAATGCCGTCGCACTCGCACACCGCTTATGGCGACAACGCGCGTCCTGCGTCGACTACGGCGGGCGGCCGCCTGGCCTCACGCTTCATGGTTCCGAACAACCAGGCCTTCGTTCCCGCGACCCCAACCCCAGCGCTCACAACACTGTCGCCGCAAGCAGTGGGCGTCGGCGGTGACAACCAGCCGCACGAGAACATGCAGCCATACCTGACAAGCAATTACTGCATCGCCCTGCAAGGCGCGTGGCCGACGCACCCGTAATTCGGGCTGTCGCAGCGGGCCGGCCTCGCATGTCACGCCGGCCCGACCTCACCTTGGATCTTCCAGATTCCCCGCATCCATGACCATTTCCGCTGAGCTATTCCAACCGCACGTTGGCACCGCGTTCTCCGTGACGACAGTGCCAGGCCAAGCGCCTGACCTGCCATTCACGCTGCGCCTGGACGAAGTCGCGATATCCCGTTTTGCGCGCCCAGGCCAGAAGGCGTTCTCCCTGTTGTTCGAGGGCGATGCCTCGTTCACGTTGCAACAGGGCACGTACTTCCTGCAGCACGACACGCTTGCAGAACAGCCGATGTTCCTGGTCCCGATCGCCCGCACCGCGGAAGGCTTCCGCTACCAAGCCTGCTTCAACCTTGCTTGAGACACCGGTATGCCCACCTTCCGCATCGAGCGCAATGGCACCACGCTGCGCCCCCTGACCGACGCAGACCAGCCCTTCCTCCTGCACCTCTACGGCACCACCCGCGAGGCCGAACTGCAGGCGACCGGCTGGACTGATGAACAGAAAGCGCAGTTTGTCCGGATGCAGTTCGATGCACAGCAACGCGCCTACTTTGCGTACCCCGACGCGGAATTTTTCGTGATCGAACAGGAGGGCGTGCCTGCCGGGCGGATCTACCTGCAGCACCGGCAGGAAGCCCTGCTCATCATCGATATCTCGCTGGTGCCGGAGCAGTGCGGTTCGGGGATCGGCAGCGCGGTGCTTTCTGCTGTATTTGCGCAGGCCCGCGCTTCAGGAAAACGCGTGCAGATCCATGTGGAGCGCTTCAACCCCGCTCAGCGTTTGTATCAGCGAATGGGGTTTCGACTGGTGGAGGACAAGGGCGTGTATCTGTTCCTCGAGTGGGATGGGGCCGCCATGCAAGCGGCAACCGTATAGAAATCCCCCTCCACCCACCTCCACCGCCGGTGGTCTACCATGGCCCACACAACCAAAAGCACCACGCCAGGAGACCCCAAATGCCCACCGAGGCCACCCACCGCGTCTTCAACCAAGTCCCAGACCTGACCGGCTTCAACCCCTTCACGTCGGACACCACGCTGCAAAGCGCACTCGAACGCCTGGGTGGCGGCTGGAACGCCAGCGCGCTGCAAGCCTTCGGTGACCAGCTCGGCGCGCCCGAGACGCTGCAGTGGGCCACAGAGGCCAACACCTACCACCCCGAACTCCACACGCACAGCCGCACCGGCGAGCGCATCGACGCCATCCGCTTCGACCCCGCGTGGCACTCGCTGCTCGGCCTGATGCGCAGCCAAGGCCTGCAGGCGCTGCCGTTTTCCGACCCGCGCCCCGGCGCCTGGGCCGCGCGCACCGCCGGTTATTTCATGCAAGCGCAGATCGAATCCGGCACGCTCTGCCCAGCAACGATGACGTTCGCCAGCATCCCCGTTCTACAAAAAGAGACGGCGCTGTTTGCCGACCTCGGGCCGCGTCTCTACGCCCGCGAACACGACGCACGCGATCTGCCGTGGCGCCAGAAGACCGCCATCCTCGTCGGCATGGGCATGACCGAAAAGCAGGGCGGTTCCGATGTGCGCAGCAACACCACGGTGGCAACACCGTTGCGCGGCGAGGGCCGCGGCGCCACATACGCGATCACCGGACACAAGTGGTTCTTCTCCGCCCCGATGTGCGATGCGCATCTTGTGGTGGCACGCATGGGCGCGGAAGACGGGCCGCTGTCGTGCTTCTTCGTGCCGCGCTTTCGTGACGACGGCAGCAAGAACCCAATCCAGATCCAGCGCCTGAAAGACAAGCTCGGCAACCGGTCCAACGCCAGCAGCGAAGTGGAGTTCCGCGGCGCGGAGGGCATCCTGATTGGCGAAGAAGGGCGCGGCATTCCGACCATCATCGAGATGGCGACGCACACGCGGCTCGATTGCGTGATCGGCAGCGCAGCCATCCTGCGGCACGCGCTGATGCAGGCGCTGCACCACGCGCGCCACCGCATGGCATTCGGCCGCCTGCTGGCCGACCAACCGCTGATGCGCAATGTGCTTGCCGATCTGGCCCTGGAATCGCAAGCCGCAACCTTGCTGATGATGGAACTCGGCAACGCGTTCGAGCGCGCCGATGTCGATCCGCTGGCCGGGGCGTGGAAGCGCATCGTCACGCCTGCCGCCAAGTTCTGGGTCTGCAAGCGCGCGATTGAGGCGACCGGCGAGGCGATGGAAGTCTGGGGCGGCAACGGCTACGTGGAAGAAGGCCCGATGGCGCGCCTGTACCGCGAAGCGCCGGTCAATTCCATCTGGGAAGGCTCGGGCAACGTGATGTGCCTGGACGTGCTGCGCGCCATCGCCCGCACGCCGGACGACGCGCTGCGCCTGGTGCACGACATTGGCGAACGCGCGCAGGGCCACCGCGCCGTGCGTGCGGAGCTGGCCGCGCTGCAGGCGATGCTGCACCAGCCCGGCGACATTCAGGAGACGTCTGCCCGCCGCATCGCGCAGGGGCTGACGCTCACCGCACAGGCCGCCCTGATGCTGGCCCATGCCCATCCAGATGACGCCGAGCGCTTTATCGCGAGCCGCTTCCATCATCAGCACGGCCGCGTGTTCGGCACGCTCGACGGACATGCGCAGGAGCTGGGTGCGGTGCTGCAGCGCGCGTGGCCTGTATGAAGACTCTGTGAAGAGAAACGCGGGAAGGCCGGCGTGAAAGCGGGATGAAAGATCACATCGCCTAGGGTGGGGGGAGCCGCGCGAGCGCGCCGGCACCAGAAAAATACCCAGACAGGAGACATTCCGTGCCGCACCCGACCCGCGCATTGCTCGCGGCCGGCCTGGCGTTGTGCGCTTTCCAGGCGTTGGCTGCATCCCCCGTGCTTGACCGCATCCGTGATACCGGCACCGTCCGGCTCGCATATCGCGAGAACTCCGTACCGTTCTCCTATGTCGATGGCGGCAAGCCGATGGGGTATTCGATCGACCTCTGCGCGCGGCTGGTCGACGCAATCAAGGTGGCGGTCAAGCGGCCCGATCTGAAGGTGCAATACGTGGCCGTGACACCCGCCACGCGCATCGCCGCCATTGCCGAAGGCCGCGCAGACCTCGAATGCGGATCGACCAACAACACGCGCGAGCGGCGCGAGAAGGTAGCGTTCACTATTCCGCATTACATTGCCAGCAGCCGCATGCTGGTGAAGACCAGTTCGGGCATCCACCGCTGGGAAGACCTCAACAACAAGACGGTGGTGTCCACGCGCGGCAGCACGAACGGCGGGCAGATCCGCGCGATGGCCGATGCGCGCGTGCTCAAGGTCAACGTGGTGGAGGCCCGCGACCACGCCGAAGCCTTCGGCATGGTGGCGGCCGGCCGCGCCGATGCGTTTGCGATGGACGATGTGCTGCTCTATGGCTTCCGGGCGACGTCGCCCAACCCGGCGGACTACGCGGTCGTCGGCAGCAACCTGGCTGTGGCGCCATACGCAATCATGCTCGGCAAGGACGATGCCGAGTTCAAGAAGGTGATCGACCTGGCGATGTCACGCACGATCCTCGATGGCGAGGCGGAAAAGCTCTACAAGAAGTGGTTCCAGCAGCCGATTCCGCCAAATGGCGTGAAGCTGGAAATCCCGATGAGCTTCCTGCTGCGCGATTCGTTCAAGTTCCCGACCGACAAGGTGGCGGATTAGCGCAACGCTCGCCAACCATGCACCGAGAAGGTGCTTGAGGGTATACCCGCAGTCAGCGCATAATGCGCGCCCATGGCGGCGCGTGACATTGCTTCACGTTTGGCATTCCCGGGGGGAGTGACGGCGCGCCCCAGCCAATGCTGCGCAGCCGGGCGGATGTCGCCCGGCAATCGATTGCGCGCACGGCCGCGTCGATAGGGCCCCGATGCGGCCGGTTGGCCATTAGAAGCCCGAACCTCTCCTAGGACTTTGACGATGCCGTTCTTTGCGCGCACGTGGCTGCTGGCCGCGCTTGCCGTTCCCGCTGCTGTTTCCGCCGCCTTCTTCCCATCCAACGCCGTTGCCGCCACCCCGACGCTCGATCGCATCCGCGATTCGGGCACGGTGCACGTAGCCTATCGGGAAGACTCGATTCCGTTTTCGTACCTCGATGGCAGCAAGCCGGTCGGCTACACGATCGACATCTGCTCCCGCCTGATCGATTCGATCAAGACCTCGCTCAAGCGCCCCGACCTGAAGGTGCAGTACCTGCCGGTGACTGCCGCCACACGCATGGACGTGGTCGCCTCGGGCAAGGCCGACCTGGAATGCGGCTCGACCAACAACTCGCGCGAGCGGCGTGAGAAGGTCGCCTTCACCATTCCGCACTACATCACCAAGGGCCGCATGCTGGTGAAGGCCAGCTCGCCGATCCAGCAATGGGAAGACTTGAACGGCAAGACGGTGGTGGCCGCGCGCGGCTCGACCAACGCCGACCTCGCACGCAAGCTCAACGAGACGGGCATGACCATGCACGTGGTGGATGCCAACGACCTGCGCAGCGCGTTTGCAATGCTGGCCGACGGCCGCGCCAACGCGTTTGCCGGTGACGACATCCTGCTCTCGGGCATGCGCGCCACGGCCAAGAATCCGGCTGACTACCGCCTGGCGGGCAAGACGCAGCTGGTGTCGTCGTACGCGATCATGCTCAGCAAGCAGGATGCAGAGTTCAAGAAGCTGATCGACCAGTCGATGACGCGGCTGATTGTCGACGGCGAGGTGCCGAAGCTGTACAAGAAGTGGTTTCAGCAGCCGATTCCGCCGAATGGGGTGAATCTGGACGTGCCGATGAGTTACTTGCTTCGGGATTCGTTTAATACGCCTACGGATAGTGCTGGGAACTGATGTTGTTGTCTGTTTCTCTGCGCGGGGTGGGCGTTTGTGGTTCACCCCTGATTCATCCCCTGCCGGGGCTGACTCACTTTCTTTGTCTTGCCAAAGAAAGTAAGCAAAGAAAGGCGCGCCCGAGATGGCGACTTCCCCTTGAATTTATGTGACCGTGCGGGGAAGGAGGCAAACTCGCTGCGCTCAGACAGGCCTCCTTCCTTTTTCCGCTCGCTCACACAAATTCAAGGCGCCATCTAGGGCAGTTACGTCAAAGGCCACGCCGTTGGTGTGCGTGCGTTGGCGCCCAGATGTGTCTTGTTGCTCAGTGCACCTCGGCTGGCGCTGCCTGCGCCGGGATGCTGCTCACCACGTTCAGCGTCGGGCGTCCGCCTTGGCGCATGAGGTCGGCGGCGCGCTCGGCGATCATGATGATGGGGGCGTTGGTGTTGCCGCCGATGAGCGTCGGCATGACGGAGCCGTCGATCACGCGCAGGCCTGTCAAGCCGCGCACGCGCAGTTCGGGGTCGACCACGGCCATGCCATCGTCGGCGCTGCCCATCTTGCAGGTGCCGACGGGGTGGTAGATGGTGTCGGAGTGCTGGCGGATGAGGGCGCGCACGGCTTCGTCGTCGGAGCCGTCGCCGCGGATGTTTCCGGAATACAGCTCGCGCCCGCCCAGGTCGGCCAGCGGCCGCTGCGCGAAGATGCTCTTCACGGCGCGGAAGCCGGCGAGCATGCCGGCCATGTCGTCGGGGTCGGAGAGGAACTTCGGGTCGATCAGCGGTGCCTCGCGCGTGTCGGCGGAGGCCAGACGCACTTCGCCGCGGCTCTTCGGGCGCAGCACGCACACGTGGCACGAATACCCGTGGCCGTAGTTGAACGTGCGGTTGTGGTTGTCGGCCATGGCCACCACGAAGTGCAGTTGCAGATCGGGATCGGCCAGTTCGGGCCGGCTCTTGATGAAGCCGCCGGCTTCGGCAAAGTTTGTGGCCAGCATGCCGCGACGCTCGCGCCGGTAGCGCAGGATCTCGCCCAGCATGTGGGCGCTGCCGCGCGCGGAATAGCCGATCAAATCCAGGTTGAAGACTTTCTTGTGCAGGATGATGTCGAGGTGATCCTGCAGGTTCTGGCCGACGCCGGGCAGGTCGTGCACGACGGGAATGCCGAGCGAGCGCAGATGCTCCGCGGGGCCCACGCCCGAGGCCATCAGCAACTGCGGCGAGCCGAACGCACCCGATGAGACGATCACCTCGCGACGCGCGCGCAGCGTTTCAGTGCGACCACCGCGCTCGACCGTCACGCCTGCCGCGCGCTTGCCTTCAAAGACGATGCGCAGCGCCTGCGTGTCGGGCATCACGGTGAGTTGGCGGCGATTGCGGCTGAAGGTGGCGTCTGCCTTGTCCCCGCCATGCAGATAGGCGCGCGCGGCGTTCCAGCGCTCGCCGTTGTATTGCGTGACCTGGTATGGGCCGACGCCCTCCTGGTCGGGGCCGTTGAAATCGTTGTTGCGGCGGTAGCCTGCGGCCACGCCGGCATCGACAAAGCGTTGTGCGATGGGGTTGCCGGTGCGCAGGTCGCTCACGTGCAGCGGGCCGGTGCCGCCGTGCAGCGCGTCGTCGTCGCGGCCGGCAAAACGCTCGTTGCCTTCGGAGCGCTTGAAGTAGGGCAGCACGTCGTTCCAGCTCCAGCCTGTGCAGCCGAGCGCCGCCCAGTGGTTGTAGTCGCTCGGCGTGCCGCGGATGTAGATCATCGCGTTGAGCGACGAGCTGCCGCCCAACCCGCGCCCGCGCGGCTGATAACCCTGGCGGCCGCCCAGCCCCGCTTGCGGCACGGTTTGAAACCCATAGTTGCGCTTGTTCTTGAACGGCAGCGACGCCGCGCAACCGGCCGGCACCCATACCGAGAGGTGATGATCGTGCGGCCCGGCCTCGAGCAGCGCGACGGTCACGTCCGGGTCTTCGGTCAGCCGGCTGGCAAGCGCACAACCGGCTGAGCCTGCGCCGACGATGACGTAGTCGAAGGTGAGCGCGGATGTCTGCGATTCGGTGGCCATGGGTGTCTCCGGATGGTTTTCTAATGGGCGAGCGACGCCGCCGGCTGTTTGCCGGTCACGAGTTCACATCCTAGGCGCCATGGGTTGTTTCAAACGACCGGGGTTACCCGCATTAGAGGCATCGTTCGATGGCATGCAACAAACCCGCACGCTGCGGCTGGCAGAGCGTTGCCTTGGTGGCGCTTGCGGCATGCCGCAACGCAGCAATTCCGCACCGGCACACGGTTGCGCGCGGCCCTGACAGGAGGCATGCCGCCCACGGCGGGTTGCCGATCGGGCCGCCCAGTACGCTCGCAAGCCATTAGCAACGATGCGGTTTTTTCGCCAAGGCATTAGCTTCTAGAATGCAGCGATGGCCAAGAACCTCGACATCACCCTCGTCCGCACCTTCATTGCCGTGGCCGAAAACGCCAGCATGACGGTGGCGGCCAACGCGCTGCACCTCACGCAGGGCGCCATCAGCCAGCAGATCAAGCGGCTCGAAGACGCCTTCGAATGCCGCCTGTTCGAGCGCGACGGCCGCCGGCTGGAACTCACCCACGCGGGTGAACGGTTCCTCGGCCGCGCCAAACGCCTGCTCGCCCTTAACGACGAAATTTGGGCCGACATGGCCGCACGCCCGCTGCAGGGGCCGGTGCGCCTGGGCGTGCCTTACGACCTGGTCGGCACCGTTTTCCCGCCGATCTTCAAGGCGTTTACCGAAGCGTGGCCGTCGGTGGAGTTAACCATCGTCTGCGGCACCTCGCCCGAGCTTGCGGAGCGCATTGCGCGCGGCGAGCTGGACGTCGCCGTGGTCGAAGCGCCCGTGGATGAAGCCACGGGCGAATGCCTGTGCGTGGAGCGGTTGGTGTGGGTCGGCCCGCGCGGCGGCAACGTGCATGCGAAGCGGCCGCTACCGCTGTCGATGGTGGACGAGAGCTGCGCCTTCCGCGCCCGCGTGCTCAAGGCGCTGGGCGAGCACGGCATCGAATGGCGCACGGTGTTCGAGAGCGGCAACATCGAAGCGACCACCGCCACGGTGCGCACCGGGCTGGCCGTCACGGCATGGCTGACGCCGACGGTGCCGGCAGACCTCGACATCCTCGGCCCCGAAGCCGGCCTGCCGGAACTGCCGATGTTTGCGATCAGCCTGCTGCTGCCTGCGCAAGGCGCGAGTGCGGCGGCGCTGGCGTTGGCCGATTGCGTGCGCGATGGGTTTTCTACGCGGCAGCGGGTGGGCGAGCGGCGCGCCGCATGATCTGTGAACGGCGGCAGTTAAAGCCCGCCGCCTTCGATCTGCACGCGCCCATTCGGCGTATCGAGCACGAGCGTCAATCCCGGCCGCGCCGCGTCGGTCAATGCGACAGACCGGTTCTCCGCAGCGGCAGCGTCCCAGCCGAGCTGATGAAACTTCTCGCGAATGGCCGCCATCTCCGGATGCGCGAGTTGGAACTGGTGCAGGCGCAGCCCAACATCCTGCATCCTGTCGACCGGGCTTTGGCCGCCCGCCCAGTCGATGAGCGCGGGCCAGCATCCGCCCGCTTCCGCTTCACCGTCCTTGCGGTGAAAGAAGTGCCATCGCAAATCGCCGCGCGTCACTTCAAGCAATTCGTGCTGCGGTGATTCGCTTGCGTTGCGCGCCAGGCCGGGAAGGCTCGCGACCCATCCGAACAACCGAGGTGCTTCTTCCAATGTGCCTTCGCGCATCAGGCGGTCGAGCGCAAACCAGCGTGCTCTGTTGGGCGGCGCGGCTTCCGGGTCGATGGCGATGAACTCCAGAAAGACGCCCGGCGCTATCCGCGTGACGAGGTTGTGCGTGCCCATCAAGGGATGCTTGCCGCCCGCAGGCAGCTCCACGCCGAACCGCTGCACGGCATAAGCCTGCGCTTGCTCCAGTGATTGCGCGACGAAGGCAATGTGATCGAGCTTCAAGATGGCTCCCGCTGTGTCCGTCTCAAATGTGAGGGCCCAGCATGCCACAGCGCCTCGCACGTTGTTGCAGCGTGGTGCCGGCATCCCCGCCCGTCTCGGGGATGGGTCTGGCTGTTGTTATGCGGCGGTGACCTGCCGTCGCTCGATGGCGGCTAACACCTCCCACGTGCGCGGGTCTACGTCGCTCCCCCCGAGCGACATCGACAGATACGCGTCGATGGCATCGATAAAGCCTTTCACAAATGCTGGTGGATACGCGTGTTCCGAGAAGTACGTGAGCTGCTCGCGCAGCCTGCCGGGCCGACAATGACCGGCGTCGTGCATGACGCTGCGCGTGCGGCACAAGAAAGCGCGCGCCGAGACCGCACCGTCGAGGTAGAGGCGGTTCTTGGTCAGCGACATGCGGCACCTCCCGGTTGCGTGGGAAGCCTGCAGCGCCAAGGCGGCGGGGAAGGGTAAGACGCGGGGCGATGCCCGCTGAGTGCGGTAGCCATATGGCCTCCGGGGATAGGTTGATGGAGGCTCGCCGCTCGCTGCTAAACGAGGGTGGCGGGCCTGACGACGGCGTTAGCAGACCGGCCCTATCCCAGCTACCGGCAGACCCGAAGGTCTCACCGCCCGGCCCGCCATGAAAAACATAGGCGTGCGCAAGCACCGGACATAAAAATGCCGCTCGGAGGCGGCTGTCCGTCTGGGAAAAAGGGGTGGGCTGCTAAACCCAGTCACCGTTGGTGCGGTGACGGTGGGGATTATATGGTCACGGTCTCGCCCAAAGAAGCGCTCCGCCCTCAGTTACGGCCAATTCCGATAGCGATGACTCTCATTGCTCGCTAAGTTTGTGCGCTTTCCCTCATTGACGAGCCACCACGATCTATACCACCAAGTGGTATATTTTGTTCTTACTGAAGCAGCATGACACCCCTCTCGCCGCGCATTTTCAAAACCAAGTGGTTCAACAAGGCGGCGAAAGTCGCAGGTATTGCCGACGTGGAACTATGCCGCGCGGCAAGACAGTTAATGCAGGGCATGGGCGACGATCTGGGCGGCAATGTGTGGAAGAAGCGCCTGGACCAGAACCGTAGGCGCGGCATCGTGGTGAACAAGATTGGCCACTGCTGGTTCTTTGTCTTTCTGTTCGCCAAGAGCGACCGAGAGAACATCAATGACCGTGAACTGAAGGACTTCCGAAAAGCTGCCGCAGATTTGGGCAAACTGCGAGACACAGAGATTGACTCGCTGGTCGAACTACAAGCGCTGGTGGAAATTTGCAATGACTAAGACACGATTCAAGAGCGACGCATCTGAGGCCATTCACAGCCTAGCCTCGGACCTGTATCGCGCCAAGCTCATCGACAAGAAAACCATGCGCGAGTACGACGACCTGTGCATAGAGCCTGTGCCGGAATTCGATGCGAAGGCAATCGCGCGCATCCGTAAGTCTGTGAACGTCAGCCAAAGTGTGTTCGCCGCATATCTCAACACTACTGCTTCGACAGTGCGTCAGTGGGAGCAAGGTGACAAAAAGCCTAGCGGCATGGCTGCACGCCTCCTACAGCTGGTGCAGAAACACGGACTGGCCGTGTTTTCCTGATTCGTCAACGCTGCAGACAAAACAAAAACCCCGCCAACCGGCGGGGTCCCCCAAATCCTTTTGAGCCTGCGAGCAATCAAGCCTGCGGCGCAGCCCCATCTTCCGGAGCGGCCTCGGCGCCTTCGGCCTTGGCTTCGTCCTTCTTTTCCAGCATCTCTTCCAGCGCGCCCGCGCCCTTGAAACCGGCGACGGCGGCGACGGCCTTGGTCAGCAGGCCGGCATCCGGATCGACTTTCTCGGCGGCTTCAACGGCGGCGACGGCGCCGGCGATCTTGCCCACTTCATCCAACAGTCCCATGGTCACCTCCGCGTGATTGAACGGGAGAGCCATCTTGCTCCCGGCAAAGAGCGCAAGTGCAAGCAAAGTTAAAAATTTTTCGAAGGCGTTCGTTTGCGTACCGTGTGCATCACTCCGCTTCTGCGCCAGCGGGGGTAGCGGTGAGCGCAGCCAGGCGCTGGCGGGCGCTGTCGCTAATGGGGCTCGATTGGCGCGTCGCAACGTCGATCTGCACGATCACCGATTGCGACGTGGCGGCGCATTGGCCGTTCTGGAAGATCGCCTGCTCCAGCTTGACCGAGCTGCGCCCGACGCTCGCCACACGCGTGCCGATCTGCACCGAGCCCGGCCAAAGAATTTCATTGCGGAAATCGAGCACGAGCTGCGCGATGACGAACTCGCAGCCGGGCGCGGCCAACGGGTTCTCTGGCGTGAAGAGCATCTCGACGCGGCCTGTCTCCAGGTACGTGGCGAAGACGGCGTTGTTGATGTGGCCCTGGCGGTCGGTGTCGCCGTAGCGGAGCTTGTCGGTCGAATGCAGCGGGTAATCGGAAAGGGATGGCGTGGTCGTCATGAGGGGCGCGAAGTCAGGGGCAACCTGCGCATTCTGCCTGCCTTCCTGTGCAAACGCTGAGAGCGTGACTGCACCATGGGCCTTCCGTTGACTCGTATCAACGCGCAGTTTTCAGCAGCGCTTACGTTGGAAGCAGACGCCGACCGCGCACGAGGCGCGGCCGCAGACATGGCAAGGAGGCCACATGAAAACCCTGGTACTGGCGACGGACGGATCGACCTACTCCGATGCGGCAGCGCGATGCATTGCCGACAAGACCCTCTTCGGCAGCGACGTGACGGTGCACGTCGTGCACTGCATGCCGGATCTCTCGGGCGACATCAAATCACTCGTCGGCAAGGCAGAGGTTGACGCCTGGTACGCGGAGGAAAGCACCGGCGCCATGGCTTCGGTCTGCGCGATCCTGGGTGCGGCCGGCGTGCCGTTCGAACGGCACGCGTTGGTGGGTTTTCCACCGGAGCGCATCGTGAAGCACGCACAAAATGCTGGGGCCGCGGCCATCGTCATGGGCTCGCATGGGCGCGGCGTATTTGTCGAGGCGCTGATGGGCTCGGTGGCGGGCCGGGTGCTTGCGCATGCCGAATGCCCCGTGGTGCTGGTGAAGGCGCCCAAGGCTTGACGATGGCGGGGAGCGCGGAGCAGTTCAACTCCGCCGCGCGCCGCGCTACCCCAGCGCTCGCACCGACGTGCTGATCGCCCGCGCGCATTGCAGCAGCGCGGGGCCCAGCTTCGTTTCCATCTCTTCCGCCGTCCATCGCCCGGTAGGTGCGACAAGGTGGATTGCGCCCAGCGGCCGCCCATTGCTGCTGACGATGGGCGCGGCGATGGTCATATCCCCCAGGAAGAGTTCTTCGCAGTTGGTGGCGTAGCCGCGCTGGCGCGCCTGGCGCAGCGTTTCCATGATGTCTGCCACATCGGTGCGGGTGTGCATGGTGTGCGCCACGCGCTGCGACGCCTCGACGATGGCTTGCGCTTCGGGCATCGGCAACGCACTCAGGTAGGCCCGGCCTGACGCGGTGCAATACATCGGAATGCGGCTGCCGATGGGCATGTGCACCGGCACGAAATGCGCGCTCACAAAACGCGCGACATACACCATCTCGTCCTGATCGGGCTCGGTCAGGCACGAGGTTTCCGTGGTCATCTTGGTCAGTTCGGCCAGGAACGGATTGGCCACGTCGATGAGCGTGTCGGCGGCGAGGTAGTTGAAGCCGATCTTCATCACCGCGGGGGTGAGCTGGTAGCGGCGCGTCTGCGGATGCTTGCGCAGGTAGCCGAGCTGCTCGAGCGTGTAGACCATGCGCTGCGCCGAGCTTTTGTTGATGCCAGCGGCGGCGGCCACGTCGGCAATCGTCATGGTGCGGCGCTGCGCGTTGAAGGCGCCCAGCACGGCCAGCCCTTTCTCCAGCGACTGGTTGAACAGCAGGTCGGGGGCGTCGGCAGGTTCAGCAGCGTCGGTCATGACAAGTGGCGGCTCAGTGGCAAATCAACGGTCAAAGAATCGCATATCGATTCGCATACGTCGATTAGTGGTTTTCCATAGTTATTTATCGATTCGCTACGTTCGAATATTGGCACAAGCATTGCATTGCGTTGAGCCAGCCCCCGTGCATTGCGCGTTCGGGGTGCGTCTTTTTCCGTTGCCTGGAGGATTGCCATGTCTGTTGTCACCACCTTCCGTCGCGCTGCACTGGCGTTGTGCATGCTCGGCACCGCATCGTTTGCCTGGGCGCAGGGTGCGCCGGCCACCTACAACGTCGGCGCCACGGCCACGGGCGTGCCGTTCACGTTTCTGGACGTGAAGACGAATTCCATCCAGGGGATGATGGTCGACACCGTCACGGCCGTAGGCAAGGCGGGCGGCTTCAATGTGAACGTGCAGCAGACGGTGTTCTCGGCGCTGATTCCGTCGCTCACGTCCAACAAGATCGACATCATCTCGGCCGCGATGCTCAAGACGCCAGCGCGTGCGCAGGTGGTGGATTTTTCCGACCCGGTCTACTCGTACGGCGAGGGCCTGATCGTCAAGGCCGACGACGCCAAGAACTACGCCACGCTCGATGATCTGAAAGGCGAGGTGGTGGGCGCGCAGGTCGGCACGGTGTTCCTCGACATGCTCAACAAGAAGGGCATCTTCAAGGAAGTGCGCAGCTACGACTCGGTGGCCGACATGACGCGCGACCTGGCGCTGGGCCGTATCAAGGCCGGGCTGGGCGACCAGCCGATCATCGCGTACCAGATTCGACAGAACGCCTTCCAGGGCGTGAAGCTCGCGCCCAACTACAAACCCGCCAACGTGGGCGACGTGTGCCTGGTGGTGCGCAAGGGCGATACGGAAACCCTCAACCGCCTCAACAAGGCCATCGCCAAGATCAAGGCAGACGGCACGCTTGATGCCATCGTGAAGAAGTGGGGCATCTGATTTTCGGATCGGTGATGCGCCATGAGTGTTGCAACGTTTCTTGAGAACGCGCAGGACTTCCTGCCGATCTTGCTGAAGGGGGCGGTTGTCACGGTGGAGGTGACCGTGCTGTCGTTCCTGCTCAGCAGCGTGATCGGCCTGGGGTTCGCGCTGATGCGCCTGTCGCCCATCAAGGCCGTGTCCGCGGCGGGGGCGACGATCGTCAACATCATTCGGGGGCTGCCGATCATCGTGCAGCTCTTCTACATCTACTTCGTGCTGCCGGACATCGGCATTCAACTCACGGCGTTCCAGGCGGGCGTGATCGGGCTGGGCATTGCGTATTCCGCATACCAGGCCGAGAACTTCCGCGCCGGCATCGAGGCCGTGGACCCCGGGCAACGTGAAGCCGCGCAGGCGATGGGCATGCGCGGCGCGCTCATCATGCGGCGCGTGATCCTGCCGCAGGCGTTTCGCATTGCGCTGCCGCCGTACGGCAACACGCTGGTGATGATGCTCAAGGATTCGTCGCTGGTGTCCACCATCACGGTGGCAGAAATGACGCGTGCGGGGCAGCTTATCGCTTCGTCCACGTTTCAGAACATGACGGTCTACACGCTGGTGGCGCTGCTGTATCTGGTGATGAGCCTGCCGCTGGTGTTCGGCCTGCGCAAGCTGGAACACCGCTTGGGCGCAGGGAGGGCCAAGCGATGAGCATGATCGAGATCCGTGATCTGCAGAAACACTTTGGCGACCATCACGTGCTGCGCGGCGTGAGCCTGCACGTGAACAAGGGCGAGGTCGTCTGCCTGATCGGCCCGTCGGGCTCGGGCAAGTCGACCGTCCTGCGCTGCATCAACGGGCTGGAGTCGTACGATGGCGGCGAGATCCGCGCCTTTGGCGAACGCGTCGATCAACACAGCAAAACCATCCACACGCTGCGCAGCCGCATGGGCATGGTGTTCCAACGCTTCAACCTGTTTCCGCATCGCAGCGTGCTGGAAAACGTGATGGAAGGTCCGGTCTACGTGAAGGGAGAACGCCCCGAAGCAGCCCGAGCGAAAGCGATGGCGCTGCTGGACAAAGTAGGTCTGGCCGCCAAGGCAGCGGCGTACCCGGCGCAGCTCTCCGGCGGCCAGCAGCAGCGCGTGGCGATTGCCCGCGCGCTGGCGATGGAGCCCGAGGCGATGCTGTTTGACGAGCCCACCTCTGCGCTCGACCCCGAACTCGTCGGCGATGTGCTGGAGGTGATGCGCGCACTCGCCCGCGAAGGCATGACGATGATCGTCGTCACGCACGAGATGGGCTTTGCGCGCGAAGTGGCGGACCGCGTGTGCTTTCTGCACAGCGGCACCATCGTCGAAGAAGGGCCAGCCGCGCAGGTCCTGGGTGCCCCGCGTCAACCGCGTACGCAGGACTTTCTGCGCCGCGTGCTGCACAAACCCGCCGATGCTCCGGCCGGAGAACTCGCGCCATGACGCAGCCGCACCTCGATATCACCCCCGGCACATCCGGCGGCGAGCCGCTACCGCCATCGTTGTGGGCTGCCACCGCACCGGCCGCGCCGCCCACGCCTGCGTTGATGGAATCGGTCACCACCGATGTGCTCGTCATCGGCGGGGGTTACACGGGGCTGTCCACCGCGCTGCATCTGGCTGAACGCGGCACGCAGGTCACCGTGCTCGAAGCCAACGATCCGGGCTGGGGCGCTTCCGGGCGCAACGGCGGACAAGTCAACCCGACGCTCAAGCACGACCCCGATGAACTGGTGAGCCTGCTGGGCGCCGCGCGTGCCGAACCGTTGATCGATGCTGTGTCGCGCTCCGCCGATCTGGTGTTCGATCTGATCGACCGGCACCGCATCGACTGCCAGCCCGTGCGCGCCGGGTGGCTGCAGCTTTCCTATTCGGACAAGGCCGTGCCGGCGCTGCATGCGCGCGCCCGGCAGTGGGAAAAGCGTGGCGTGCCGGTGGAAATGCTGGACCGCGCCGCCGTCGCGCAACGTGTCGGCACCGAGGCGTTTGCCGGCGCATGGCTCGATGGCCGCGCGGGCGCCATCCAGCCGATGGCGTATGCACGCGGGCTGGTGCGTGCCGCGCAGAATGCCGGTGCCGCCGTGCATGGCCGCACCACGGTCACCGCACTCGAGCAACAGGGCACGCACTGGATCGCCACCACCAGCACGGGCGCAAAGGTGCGTGCGCAGCGCGTGGTGATCGCCACCAATGGCTACACCGGCCCGCTGTGGCCCGGATTGGCGCAGACGGTGCTCTCAGCCAACAGCTTCATCGTCGCCACCAAGCCGCTCAAGACGGCTGAAGCCGAGCGCATTCTGGCGCGCGGCGAAACGGCTTCCACATCGCAACGGCTGCTGCTGTATTTCCGCAAAGACGCAGCCGGGCGCCTGCTGATGGGTGGACGCGGCTTCTTTGCAGAGCCGCGCGACGCACAGGATTTTGCACACCTTGAACGCTCGCTGGAGCTGCTCTTTCCACAACTCGGCCCGCTTGAGTATGAATACCGCTGGGCGGGCCGCATCGCCATCACGCGGGATTTCATGCCGCATATCCACGAGCCCGCGCCGGGCATCACGATGGCGCTGGGTTGCAACGGACGCGGCATCGCGCTGTGCACCAGCCTTGGCCAGCACATCGCCGCACGGCTTGCAGGCAGTGGAGACGCGTTTCCGTATCCCGTATCGCCCATCACACCGATCCCCTTGCACGGGTTGCAGCGCTTCTACATTGCGGCGGGCGTGGCGTGGTACAGCCTGCTCGACAAACTCGGCGGCTGAACGCGCATTGCCGCCACAAGCCGCTGCAGGATGTTCTAGGATGAAGGCTCCTTTTCGTCACATCCTGGGGGACCCATGTCGCATCGCCGCCGTCTTGCGCTTGCCTTTGCTGGCGCCGCGCTCTTTGCTAGCGCCACGCCTTCGTTTGCCTATTTCCGCAATGTGCTGGCCAGCACCATCATCGGCTCGATGAGCCCAACGGAGCTGAAGTCGTTTACCAAGGCCATTGGCGATGTGCTCAAGAGCGCCGCCGACAACACGCCCGCGCAATGGACCGCGCCGGCCAGAGGCAAGCAGGCCGCCGTCGACGCGACCATCACCCCGCTGGAATCCAAAACCGACGCCGGCCAGTCGTGCCGTCGCCTGCAGAGCGAACTCACGCGCGGCAGCAGCAAGGAGCAGTGGACGGCATGGCTGTGCAAGCAGCCGAGCGGGGAATGGAAGTTGCGGCAGCTGGCGCAGTAAGGCATCGGCCACCGGGCAACGATCAATGAGCGAGCCACCAAGACCAAGTGGCTCGCCTTCTGGCTTCAATCAGCGGATCGCCCGAAATGCCGCCGCCAACCCCACCAGAATCATCGCCATCCCGGCCATTGCGACGGGGGCCATGCGATGCCCGAACACGAGGTCATCCAGCAGCGCCGTCACCACCGGCACGAGATAGAACAGGCCCGTCACGTTGACGAGGTTACCGCGCTGCATAAGCCGGTAGAACAGCAACTGCGCCCCCACCGACATCACCACGCCCATCCACAACAAAGCGGCGAGGCCCGGCAGGTTCGGCGTGAATGCCAGTGATTGCACGGGCTGCGCGATGGAAAACCCCACACACAGCACGAGGCTCACTGCGTTCTGCAGCGGCAGCGTAGCGATGGGCGACTGGTTCAGCCGCTTCTGGCAGATGGCGCCCACCGTCATGCTGAGGAGCGCGGCCAGCGCATAGCCGAGACCAGCCATCGGCACCTGGTGCGCATCGGCCCCGCCGACCACCAGCGAAAGGCCGCCCAGCGCAAGCACGAGGCCGGCCATGCGCGGTGCGGACCAGGTACGTTCAGTTACCAGAAGCGTCAGCAGCGGCTGCACGCCAAGCACCGTGGCCAGCAGCCCGGGCGTGAGGCCGCGGTCCAGCGCGAGCAGATAGCAGATTGAGTACCCGCCGGTCAGCAATGCACCGGTGCTGGCCACCTTCAGCCGTGAACCCGGCGCCGGCCACCACTGCCCGCGCCGCAGGCCTAGGCCCGCCAGCACCAAAGACGCGAGCGCAAAGCGCCCGACCAGAAACGCGAACGCCGGGACATGCTGCACCCCGATCTCCGCAAAGATTGCGCCGCTGCTCCACAGCAGCACGAATAGAACCGTCGCGCCGGACCCTGCCAGCGCGGCTTGCATGGAACGCATACCACTCACCTGTCGAAAAGAGATGTCGGGTTCCGGCGCGCAGGCAAGCGCCTGCCTCGGGCGTGTGCCCGAGCCTCTTTGAGGTCAACCGGAAACGAAGCGGCTGGAAATCAGCCGAGCGCGGGCGGAGGCGGCGGCGGCTGTGCGCCGATCGCGTCGTAGCCCCAAGACACGACAGGAGGAGGGAAGGGCCCGGGCTGCACGCACACGTCATCCACGCGGGCGCGATGGCCGGCGGCGAGGAGGATGGCGTGAAGTCGAGGCATGAAGACGAAGATTCAGAGAATCAAAGAGTCGGCGAATCAGAATTAGCCGATGGCGTTCGAGCAGCGTATCGGCATCGCACGCATGGCGCAAGGGCGGCGCGCTACTTCAGGTACGACTTGATCACTTGCATCACCGCGTCGAGATCTTCTTGGCGTTGGGCCTCGGCGGGCTCCTTCACCACGTGATCCGTCAGGTGGCCCTCGATGACCGCCGCCATCAGCCCGTTGACGGCGCCGCGAATGGCCGCAATCTGCTGCAGGATGGCCGTGCAATCGCCCTCTTCGGCGAGTTGTTTTTCCAACGCGGCGGCTTGCCCCTGGATACGCCGTACGCGCGCCAGCAGCTTGGCTTTGTCGCGGATGGTATGGGCCATGGAATCGGGTATCGAGGTGGTGTGAATGACGCGGGAGGGTAGCATCACTATACTAGGGGGGAGTATATTTCGCCTACCCGAATTTACCGACTGCCATCCATGACCGCGTTCACCACCCTGCTGCAGCAAGGCAATGCCTGGCTGTTCGTTCCCAGTGCGATCCTGCTGGGTGCGCTTCATGGCCTGGAGCCTGGGCATTCCAAGACGATGATGGCGGCGTTCATCGTCGCCATCCGCGGCACGCTCACGCAGGCGGTGTTGCTGGGGCTATCGGCCACGGTGTCGCACACGGCGGTGGTGTGGGCGGTGGCCATGGCGGGCCTGTACTTCGGCCGCAACTGGAACGCAGAAACCACCGAGCCGTATTTTCAGATGGTGTCTGCCGTGCTGATCGTGGCCGTGGCCGCGTGGATGATGTGGCGCACCTGGCGCAGCACGCACGCGGCGCACGATCACCACCACGACCATCATCACCATGATCACGATCACGCTCACGGCCATGACGATGTCCAGCGCATCGACACCGGCCACGGCATCGTGCAGCTGGCC
This sequence comes from Ralstonia sp. VS2407, assembly GCF_052950655.1. Classification (NCBI taxonomy): domain Bacteria; kingdom Pseudomonadati; phylum Pseudomonadota; class Betaproteobacteria; order Burkholderiales; family Burkholderiaceae; genus Ralstonia; species Ralstonia sp. VS2407. Next base: position 54,087 of record NZ_JBRFVG010000005.1, on the reverse strand, counting down.
ATCTTCGAAGATGGCGTACCGCCGCGCTTCCGGCTAACGCGGGAAGGCACGCGCGGCACCGCATGGTCGGCCGAGCAGGTGCAGATCGTGACCGAGCGCCCCGACGGCAGTCGGCAGATTTTCCGCTTCGTCCAGCGCGACGGCTTTCTGGAGTCGGAGCAATCCATTCCCGAGCCGCACGCCTTTGTGGCGCGCCTGTCGCTCGGCCACGAACACCATCGGCATGACTACGACGTCACGTTCACCGAGCATGACCATGACCACGACCATGGCCACAGCCATGGCGGGCTCGATGTGTCGTCTGCCGAATACCAGGATGCCCACGAACGCGCGCACGCCAACGACATCCGCCGCCGCTTTGCCAACCGTGAAGTGACCACGGGCCAGATCATCGTGTTCGGGCTCACGGGCGGGCTGATTCCGTGTCCGGCGTCGATCACCGTGCTGTTGTTGTGCCTGCAACTCAAGAAGATCACCCTGGGCGCGGCGCTGGTGCTGTGCTTCAGCATCGGGCTGGCCCTCACGCTGGTGGCCTCGGGCGCGCTGGCTGCGCTGAGCGTGAAGCACGTCTCCCGCCGCTGGGGCGGCTTTGGTGAATTTGCGCGCAAGGCGCCGTACCTGTCAGGCGTGCTGATTGCCCTGGTAGGGCTGTACGTGGGGTGGCAAGGCGTGCACGGGCTGATGCAGCTGCCGTAGCAGCGTCCACGCTTTTTTCTGCACCGCTGCATCCACTGCCGCATGGCCTGCGTATCTGCAGGTACAGGCTGGTGCGGCATGTTTTTCGTCGATGCAGTGTCAGGTTTGCATGCGCACCGCGACCAACCTGTGGGATCCGGGCGGCCACGCTCCGCCAGCGATCCGATGGGATGCCGCCTCCGGCGGCACGTTAACCGCTCGAGGAGTTCATCATGCACACCCACCGCATTGCCCTGGCCTTGCTTGCCACGCTTTCCGCTTCTGCCGCGCTGTTCATCGCCCAACCGGCTTCGGCCGCGCAGGCCAAGTACGATCCGTACACGCAAGGCGCCGTCGACAAGACGGACCCGTTCACGCAAGGTGCAGATCGGCAGGCCGATACCTACGGCTATCTGTCGTGGAAGTACGATCGTTTCGACCCGTATGCGCAAGGCGCAGATCGTCAAGCCAGCGCGCATGACGTGCTGGCATGGCGCGGCGATACGAGCTACCCGGGCAGCACGGACGGCGCTCGCGCGTGACGGGCCGGTATGGCGTGAGAGGGACCGTGTAAGCACGGCCCTCCACGCGAGCATCACCTCGCTGATGCGATCCGGTCGTACAACGCACGCGCTGCGGGCGACAGGTGCGCAGCCTTGCGCGTGACGAGCACCAGCGTGCGCGACACTTCAGGCTCCACCAGCTCCACCGTACGAATCATCGGGTACGCGTTCTTCTGAATCGCCAGCCGCGGCACCACCGCCGCGCCGAGCCCTTCAGCCACCAAGCCGAGCGCCGTTGAACTGCGCTGCACTTCGTAGAACGAATGCAGCGTCACGCCGCTCGCCTTCAGTGCGCCGTCGAGCAGGCTGCGGTTGCCGCTCACCTCGCCGGCAAAGATGAGTGGGTGGGGCTGCAGGGCCTGCCACCGGATGCGCCGCCGCTTCGCGAGCGGGTGATCATCGCGACAGACGAGGACGTACGGATCGCTCGTCAGCGGCACGCTTACGAGCTCCGGATGCTGGTCGCCCGCGATGCTGATGCCGAACTCGGCTTCACGACGCAGCACGGCTTGCAGCACGGAGGCCGATGCATGGTCGAGAATCTTCACGCGATCATGCGGCCGGTGCTCCGAGAACGCGCGCAGGATGCGCGGCAGGTATTGCACGCCCACCGTCGGCACGCAGGCGATGGTGATGTCGCCGCGCTGGCTCAGGCCCGTCTCGCGAATCTCCGTGAGCGCATCGGACAACTCATTGAGCAGCCGTCGCGCCTGCGGCAGAAAGCGCTCGCCGATTTCCGTCAGCTCGGTCCGGCGCGTGGTGCGCTCCACCAACGCGACGCCGAGAAACGCCTCCAGCTTGCGAAGGCGCTGCGTGATCGCGGTCTGTGTCACGTGCAGCGTGTCGGCGGCTTGCGTAAAGCTGCCGCACTCTGCAATCGCCACAAATGCCTGCACGCCGAGCGTATCGATTTTCATCAACGTTATAAATCAATCTGTAAATTGAATTCATTTTACTGATCGATCCGGAAACCGGACACTTTGCGCATCCCGCAAACCACAACAAGGAGCGCATCGTGACGACCCCACACGATTGGTACGCAAAGCAGTATGTGCAATTCGAGGATGAGCGCACGCGGCCGGTCCGGGACCTGCTTGCCGCGGTGCCGCCCGCGCCCATCCATATCGCCATCGATATCGGCTGCGGGCCAGGCAATTCAACGGAAGCACTGATGGCGCGCGCGCCCGCCGCAGCCGTTCGCGGCATCGACGCCTCGGCCGACATGATCCAAGCCGCACGCAAGCGCCTGCCCGAGGTGCGCTTCGATGTCGCCGACATTGCTGCGTGGGATGAGCCGGGCGCATATGACCTGATCCTGGCCAATGCGGTGCTGCAATGGCTGCCGGCGCACGACACGCTGTTTCCGACACTTGTCGGCAAGCTTGCGGCGGGGGGCCACCTGGCCGTGCAGATGCCGGACAACCTCGACGAACCTGCGCACCGCCTCATGCGCGAAGTGGCCGCTGCGGGGCCATGGGCCGGCAAGCTCAAGGGTGTGGAGCGCACAGAGCGCTTCGATGCGCGCCGCTATTACGCACTGCTGGCGCCGCTGTGCTCGCGCGTCGACGTGTGGCGCACCACGTACATGCACCCGCTGCAAGGCGGGGCGGATGCGGTGGTCGAATGGTTCAAGGGCAGCGCGTTGCGGCCGTTCCTGGCGGCGCTGAGCGAGGACGAGCGACCCGCATTCCTCGGTCGCTATCGAGACGCCATCGCCCAAGCCTATCCGGCTCTCGACGATGGCACGGTGCTGCTGCCGTTTCCACGCTTGTTCATCGTGGCGACGCGCAAGTAGGCGCAATCGCAGAAACGAGAATCAACGGCCATGAAAATGCCCGACGGCAAACCACCGGCGGGCTTTTTATCTGACACCTGCGGCGCTTAACGCGACGGGTTCAGCGTCAGGTTCATATGGCGGTTCACATCCTTGTACAGCAGGTAACGGAAGCGGCCAGGGCCACCCGAATAGCAGGCCTGCGGGCAGAACGCGCGCAGCCACATGAAGTCGCCCGCTTCCACCTCGACCCAGTCCTGATTGAGGCGATAAACCGCCTTGCCTTCGAGCACGTACAGGCCGTGTTCCATCACGTGGGTTTCGGCAAACGGAATCACGCCGCCCGGCTCGAACGTGACGATATTGACGTGCATGTCGTGGCGCATGTCGCTCATGTCGACAAAGCGCGTCGTCACCCAGGCGCCGTTGGTGCCCGGCATCGGGATCGGCTGGACGTCCTGCTCGTTGGTTACGAAGGCTTCCGGCAGGGGAATGCCATCGACGACCTGGTAGTGCTTGCGGATCCAGTGGAAGCGCACCGCGGCGTCGCTGACGTTGTGCAGCGTCCAGTCGGCGCCCGGCGGAATGAACGCGTAGCCGCCCGGCGTGAGCGTGTGCTTCTTGCCCTGCAGCGTCAGCTCGGCTTCGCCTTCAACGACGAACAGGACCGCTTCGGCGTTCTTGTCCTGCTCGGGCTTGTCGCTGCCGCCGCCCGGGTTCACTTCAACGATGTACTGCGAGAAGGTCTCGGCAAAACCCGACAGCGGGCGGGCAATCACCCACAGGCGCGTGTGGGTCCAGAACGGCAGCCAGCTCGTGACGATGTCGCGCATCACCCCCTTGGGGATCACCGCGTACGCCTCGGTGAACATCGCGCGATCGGTCAGCAGATCCGTCTGCGGCGGATGGCCGCCATGCGGCGCGTAATACGTGGTTTTAGACATGTTGCATTCAGGCAATGGGTTGGTCCGGCCCCGGGCGCGAATAGCATCGGGCAGTTCGTACACGGGCGGCGTTCACGATAGCGAAGCCGCCCACAATCGACCAATTAAATGTTGCGATGACTTCGATTCGATTTGCCACTACTGCGCCAGCATCAGATCGAGGTTCTGGACCGCCGCGCCCGAGGCGCCTTTGCCGAGGTTGTCGAATACCGCCGTGAGCAAGACCTGACCGTGGTCGTTGGCGAAGACGCCCAGCCGCATGTCGTTGGTGCCGTTGAGCGCCTGCGGATCGAGATGCGGCAAGGCGGACGGCGCCTGCAGCGGCATCACCTCCACATGCTGCGCCCCGGCGTAGTGGTCAGCCAGACATGCGTGCAGCGCAGCCGCATCCACGCCGGCGTTGAGCAGACGCAGCTCCAGCGGCACCGTCAGCACGATGCCCTGGCGATACGCGCCGTAGGCCGGCACAAACATCGGCCGCTGCGTGAGCCCCGCGTGCAGTTGGATTTCCGGCGTGTGCTTGTGCGCCAAACCCAGTCCATACACCTGGAACGGCAATGCGTTTGCCGCATCCGGCCCCTCGTAGGTTTCGACTGCAGCGCGGCCACCGCCCGAATAGCCGGACACGGCATGCATGCTGATCGGGTAATCCGCCGGCACGAGGCCGGCTTGCACGAGTGGGCGGAGCAGCCCGATCGCGCCGGTCGGGTAGCAGCCCGGGTTGGTCACGCGCGACGCTGCGGCAACACGTCGGGCTTGCCCTTCGCTCATCTCCGGAAAGCCGTACACCCAGCCGGGCGTGGTGCGATGCGCGGAGCTGGCGTCGATCACGCGCACGGCCGGGTTGACGATGGCCGCGACCGCCTCGCGCGCGGCCGCATCGGGCAGGCACAGGATGGCGATATCGCAGGCGTTGATGGCCTCGGCACGGCGTTGCGCGTCTTTGCGGGCATCGGCGGGCAGCGTCAGCAGCTTCAGGTCCTGACGCTCGACACGACCGCGCAGGCGCTCGTGAATCTGCAGGCCGGTGGTGCCTTGGTCGCCATCAATGAAGACGAGGGGCGTGGACATGGCGGAGCGCTCCAATGGAAAGAGGGTGAGGGTGGTGGTGAATGCGAGCCCCCATCTTCGATCGCGACCTAGAATATGAAAAGTTGAATTTCATAACCGTCACATTCAGCATTTCTGAATCATGCGAGAGATCAGCCTGGACCGCCTGCGCACACTCGTGGAAGTGGCTGGCCGCGGCTCGTTTGCCGACGCCGCGCGGGCGCTGCATCTGGCGGCGCCCACCGTGAGCCTGCATATCGCCGAGCTGGAGGATCGCGTAGGCGCGCAACTTCTCTCGCGCAAGCGCGGGCAGGTGCAGCCCACCGCCATCGGCGAGGTGATGGTGGAGCGCGCCCGCAAGCTGCTCGCCGATGCCGAGCAGGCGCTGGACGACATCCAGCGTCAGGTGCAGGGCCTGAGCGGGCGCGTGCGGCTGGGTGCTTCCACGGGCGCCATCGCGCATCTGCTGCCGCAGGCGCTGGACGTGCTGCGGCAAAACCACCCCGGCATCGACGTGCAGGTGGCGGTGCTCACGTCGCAGGAAACACTGGCGGGTCTGGCCGATGGCGCGCTCGACATTGGCCTCGTGGCACTGCCGCAATCGCAGGTGGCGGGGCTTGCCATCAAGCCATGGCGGCGCGATCCGGTAATGGCGTTCTTGCCTGCGCACTGGACGAGCCCGGCGCGCATCACGCCCGCGTGGCTGTCTGCGCAGCCGCTGATCCTGAACGACGCGACCACTCGACTCTCGCGCCAGACAACGGAGTGGTTCGCCGCTGACGGTCATCACCCCGTGCCGCGTATCCAGCTCAACTACAACGACGCCATCAAGAGCCTGGTCGCGGCCGGTTACGGCGCAACGCTGCTGCCGCATGAGGCCTCCGCCGCACCATCGGATGCGCGCATCACCATGCGCCCGCTGCGACCTGCGTTGTGGCGTGAACTTGGCATTGCGCACCGCGCCGGTGACGTAGCGCGATCGACACAGCACGTGCTCGACGTGCTTTGGATGCTCCGGGCGAAATAGTCCATTGCGCGCCTCGAAACCGTGACGAGGCGCAGAATCCCGCTTGAATAAAGTTTGACTTCTTGTGTCGCGACAACTATCTTAAGATATGTTTTGCGACACAACACGGCGTGCCAGCCGGCCGACTCCGGCCCCAGCCTGCGCGCGCCGCTTACTCCTCTTCTTCGCTCGCCCTCATGCCCTTACTTGATTCCTCGCGCGAGCGCCGGTTGCTCTGGCTGCTCGCGCTCACGCAGTTCACCGTCATCATGGATTTCATGGTGATGATGCCGCTTGGTCCGCAGATCATGCATACGTTTGGCATCGGCCCGGCGGCGTTCGCCACGGCGGTGTCGGTGTATTCGCTGTGCTCGGGCGCTTCCGGCCTGCTGGCCGCCACCTATGTCGACCGCTTTGACCGGCGCCGCCTGCTGCTGACCGTCTACGGCCTCTTCACGCTGGCCAACCTGGCCTGTGCACTGTCGGGCAGCTACGGCATGCTGCTGTTTGCCCGCGCATTTGCGGGCGTCACCGGCGGCGTGCTCGGGTCGATCATCATGGCCGTGCTGTCAGACGTGGTGCCGCCCGCACGGCGCGGCGCGGCCACCGGCGTGGTGATGTCGTCGTTCGCGCTCGCGGCCATGGCGGGCGTGCCAGTCGGCATTGCCATTGGCGCGCACTTCGGCTGGTCGGCACCGTTCTTCCTGCTGACGGCGCTCACGGTGCTGATCTGGCTGGGCGCGCGGCAGACCATTCCGCCGCTGGCCGAACATCTGGCAGGCAAGCGCAGCCAGACGCTGGGCGAGATTCTCTCCGGCCTGTGGCAGTTGCTCACCAACCCGCGCCACCTGCGGGCCTTCGTGCTGACCTTCGTGATGATGGGCTCGCACATGATGGTGATTCCCTTCATCTCTCCGGTGCTGGTGGCCAACCACGGTGTGTCGCCCGAAAACCTGTCGTGGTTGTATGTGGCTGGCGGCGCGGCGTCGTTCTTCAGTTCGCGCGCCGTGGGCAAGCTGGCTGATCGCTACGGCCGCCGCCGCATGTTCGTTGGCGCAACACTGCTGGCGTTCATCCCGGTGCTGGTGATGACGCATCTGCCTGACTGGCCCTACATCGGCATGTTGCTGTTCTTCCCGTTCTTCATGGTGATCCTCTCCAGCCGCATGGTCCCGATGCAAGCGTTGATGACGACAGTGCCCGCCCCGCAAGTGCGTGGCGCGTTCCTGTCGGCCAACAGCGCGGTGATGTCGGTAGGGACCGGCGTTGGAGCGTGGGTGGGTGGGTTGCTGCTGTCCGCCGGTACCGGCGGCCGCATCGAAGGCTATGGCCTCAACGGCTGGCTGGCCGTGGCAGCAGGGCTGTTCTGCGTGTTCTGGGTGAGCCAGGTGAAGGGATCGGATGCGCAGGGCGATCCGTCACTGGCTGCAGCAGCCGCATCCGCAGGCGCGTCGGGTCCGCAAACGGTGCCGCAAGCTCCGCGGGCGGAAAAGGCCTGAGTGCTTATTCTGCTTACTCGGCTTCCAGCACCATCTTCAGCTTCACCAGGTCACGCTGCACCCATTCGGCATCGGCGTCGAACTGCGCGTCGTCCATATTCGGTTGCTGAAACAGCGTAAGCGAGACGGTGGTGCCGGCGCCGTTGCGAACCACCCGTAGCGGCACGTACACGATTGACCCGTCCGGCAGGCGGACCCAGTGGTCGGCAATGCCAAATGTGTTGGGCGGGCTGAAGCGGATGAAGACGCTGCCTTCGTCGCTGTTGGGGGCGGCCTTGGCAATCCATTCGTCGGGGGCCGCGCCCGAACCCTGCGTACCGGGCGCGAGCCCTTCCGACAGGCCGGTCGCCCAGATCGGAAAGTTCAGCGGCTCGGCCAGAAACATGGCCACGTCATCAAAGTGACGCTCGACATTCACGCTTAGGGTGCGGACGTTGTGCAGCATGTGGCCTCCGTGTGCGGCGCGCGTCGTGCGAGGCAGTATATGCGGCGCTCAGGCGGGCAGCTTGCGAAAGCTGATGGCCAGGCGGTTCCACGTGTTGATGGTGCTCACCAGCAGCGTGAGGTCGACCAGCTCGGCATCGGAGAACTGCGCCCGCACGGACTGCCAGACGTCATCGGGCACGCGCGTTTGTGCGACAAGGGTGACGGCTTCTGTCCACGCCAGCGCGGCGCGTTCGCGGTCGGTGAAGAACGGCGTTTCATGCCAGACGGACACGGTGGCCAGGCGGCGGTCGTCTTCGCCGCCCTTGCGGGCATCGGCGGTGTGCAGGTCGACGCAATAGGCGCAGCCGTTGATCTGCGAGGCACGCAGGCGCACAAGTTCGGTCAGCGGCTTTTCCAGCGTGCTTTTAGTCAGCGCTTTTTCCAGGCCCATGACGGCCTGGATGGCGGCGGGATTGCTTTGGTAGAAGTCGAGGCGGGGTTCCATGAGATGGCTCCTGTGCTTGAGAACTGAAGCCAGTCTAGGCGCGCAGGTGGCACCTTGAAATTGCCAATCGCAGCGAATATCAGGTAGCCACTCTGTCCAGCACTTCCGCCAGCTTGCCGAGGCCCGCGTCGATCTCCGCAACGTTTACATGGCCGTAGCCGATCAGCAACCCGGGCTGCGGCGGCCGCGCCACATGCATCCTGGCCGTGCCGTATAACCCGACGCCCACGCTCTCCGCCAGCTTGACCAGCTCGGCTTCCGCCAACGGCGTTTGCAACTGCGCTGCCATGTGAATGCCCGCCGCCGACGGCACGGGCGCCAGCCACTGCGCCAGCGGGCCACGCAGATGCCGCAGTAGCGCATTCCGGCGCGCCGCGTACTCCTTGTGGATACGCCGCAGGTACTTGGCGAAATCGCCGTCGAGCATGAACTTGGCCAGCGCCGCCTGCATGAGCGATTCACTGTGCCAGTCGGCCACCTGCTTGGCGTGCCGCAGCGGCGCCACCAGCGAGGCCGGCGGTACCACGTAGCCGATGCGCAGCTCAGGGAAGATCGTCTTCGAGAACGTGCCCACGTAAGCGACGCAACCGGCTGTGTCCAGGCTCTTGAGCGATTCCATCGGGCGGCCGTCGAAGCGGAACTCGCTGTCGTAATCGTCTTCGATGATCAGCGCGTCATGGCGCTGCGCCCAGTCGAGCAATTGTGCGCGGCGCGCCAGGCTCATCGGCATGCCCAGCGGAAACTGGTGCGACGGCGTTACGTAGACGAGCTTGGCGTGCTTCGGCAGCGCATCGACGACAAGCCCTTCCGCATCGACCGGCACCGGCACGACGTTGGCGCCCAGCGCCTGCAGCGCAATGCGCGCGGGCGGGTAACCCGGGTCTTCGATCGCCACCGTATCGCCGGGGCGTACCAGCACGCGGGCGATCAGGTCAATGGCCTGCTGCGCACCCTGCGTGACGACAATATCGGCCCACGCACACACCACCGCGCGACTGAATGCGAGATAGCGCGAGATGGCCAGGCGCAGCGCCTGGTCGCCCGCCGGATCGTGATAGCCGCCGCGCCCGCGCGCCTGCTGGCGCAGCGCATGCGCAACACAACGGCGCCATACGTCGAACGGGAACAGGCGCTTCTCCGTCACGCCGCCCACAAAGTCGTAGAGGAGGTTCGGGCGCGGCAGGGGCAGCACCGCCGGCATGTTGTTCCAGGGCGTGTCGAAGGTGCGTACGGGCGGCGTGGGCGACGCAAGTTGTGCCGCAGGCGATGCGGCCGGCGCGCGGGCGCGCAACCCTTCAGTCGCTTCGGCCACGAAGGTGCCCGAGCCGGCGCGCGGCTGTAGATAGCCCTCGGCGATGAGGCGTTCGAATACGTCGAGCGTGGTCTTGCGCGACACCCCGATCTGCAGCGCCAGGTCGCGCGTGGAAGGCAGGCGCTCGCCCGGCACGAGCCGGCCATCGAGGATGGCGGTGCGAAGTTGTCGATAGAGCTGGCCGGCAAGGTCGTGCCGGCCGTGGATCGTCAAATGGACATCCATCGTGGGCGCAGTATGCGAAGGAGCTGCGCCATTCTACGGAAGCCGCCGGAGGCGGGAAGGGCAGGGTGAAGCTCAGCCTTCCCGGCCGTCAGCGCGCGGCGCCATCAGCCACGGCGTGTAGCGCCACAGATAAACCACAAACGCCGCCACCCACAGCACGCTCGCCCCGCCGATCCACACTTCGCGCGGCAACAGGGCGGGGCCGGCCACGCGCACGAGTGCAGCCAGCGCGACGGCTGCGTAGGCGAAATTCTCTGCACGGCCCGTACGCAACATCCGGCCGGTGTGGCCCAGCGCGGTGCGCGTGATCATGGCGATGATGGCGCCGCCGATGGCTCCCGCCGTGAGCGCATGCAGCGCGGTCGAACGGTCGCCCCAGCCGAGCGCTGCGGCGGCCAACATGGCAAAGCCGATGGGCAGGAAGGCATACGCCACATGCAGGATGGAGACGATGGGCGTGCGCAGCGTGCGGCGCGTGTCCCAGCCAGCCCAGCGGACAGCCTGCACGACCGCCGCCGCCGCAAACACGATGGCTGGAACAATGCCTTGAAGCGGCGTCGCCAGCATGGCAACGGCGAGCGCCGTCGCCGGCACGATGGCGCGCTCGGCCCACACCACGCGGCGCACCTGCACGCCAGGAACGGCGTTGGACGTGAACATCGGGATGACGCGTCCGCCAATGACCGTGACGAACAGGCAGACCAGCCCCGCGGCTGCATCGAGGCAACGCAGTGCGGCCAGCGGCGCGTCCAGAGCCAGCGCGGCATGAAACGCCGCGTTGACGCCACCGAGCACCAGCAGCGCGATCGCCAGGCCATAGTTGCGGGCGCTTTTTGCGCGCCGCAGGACACGCAGGAACGCCACGCCGCACGCCGGCAGGAACGCCACGTCCGCAGCCACGGCCAGCGGCACGGGGCCTGTCCACATCAGCACACGTGCCGCCAGCCACAGCGCAGCCAGCGCCGCGAGCTGCGTGCCTTGCGGCGTCTGCAGGCCGGTCCAGTTCTTACCCGCTGTGAAAAGGAAACCGACCACCACCGCCGCCGCAAAGCCAAACACCATCTCGTGCGCGTGCCAGAACAGTGGCGCCATGCTGGCCGGCCCTTGGGCCGAGGGCAGGACACCCAGCAGCAACGCCGCCCACAGCGCCATGCCCAGTGCGGCAAACGCCGCGGCCAACAGGTAGAACGGCCGGAAGCCGAGCGCGAAGACCGCTCGCCCCGTGTAAGGCACGCGGCTTGCCGGGTCGGGCTTGCCGATGGTGAGCAACGGGGCTTGGCGGGGCATGGTGATTTCCGTGGTTCAAGTCAGAGGATGTCGTCCAGCAGATCGGGGCCGAACACTTCGCGGTGGATGCGCTCCGACGGCACGCCGCTGGCAAGCAGCGTTGCACGCTGCGCCTGCATGAACGGCAGCGGGCCGCAGAGATAGAAGTCCGCTTCCGTCCCGTGGTCGCGCACGAACGTGTCGACCGTCATGCGGCCAGGCTGGGCCGGGCGCGATGCGAACTCCGCGTCCTCGCCGGACTCCAGGAACACATGCGCCTCGAACGCCGGCAGCGCTTGTGCGGCACGCTCGAGATCATCGGCGTGGGCAACATGCGAGGCAGCACGGGCGGCGTGGCTGAATACGATCTTGCGCGCGCTGTTCTCCTGCGCGAGCGTGTTGAGCGCCGAAATCATGGGCGTGATGCCAACACCGGCCGACATCAGCACGATCGGGTTGTCGGTCGCCAGTTGCGGCACAAAGTCGCCGTACGGTTGGCTGACCAGCAGGACGTCGCCTTCGCGCGCATTGGCGTGCAGCCAGCTCGACACGGTGCCTGCAGGGCGGTCGGCGTCGCCCGCATCACGCTTGACCGAGATGCGCCACGTGCGGCCATTCGGTGCGTCCGACAGGCTGTACTGGCGCTGCTGCAGTGCGCCCGGCGCCAGCTCCACTTGCACCGAGATGTACTGCCCCGGCAGGAAATCGGCCAATGGCGCGTCGCCCACGGCTTCGAGCGTGAGCGAGACCACGTCTTCGGCCTGCTGACGGCGGCTGACAATGCGCACCGGCTGACGATGGTCGGGGCCGCTGCCGGTGTGCTGGTACAGGCGCGCTTCCGCCGCGATCAGTTCCGCGGCGAGCAGCCAATAGGCTTCGTCCCAGGCAGCAAGCAGGTCCGGCGTGGCGGCGTCGCCCAGCACTTCGGCAATTGCGCCCAGCAAGTGGCGCGCGACGATCGGGTAATGGCTCGGCTTGATGCCCACGGCCGCGTGCTTGTGCACGATGCGGTTGACCACGGGCGCCAGCGCCGCGTTGTTGCCATGGTTGGCAGCGTACGCAAACACCGCCGAAGCCAGCGACTGCTGCTGCGACCCATTGGCCTGGTTGCCCATGTTGAACACGTTGGTCAGCTCGGGGTGGCTGGCGAACATGTTGCGATAGAAGGTCTGGGTGATGGTCAAGCCATGCTCGCGCAGCACGGGAACGCTGGCATCGATATAGGGCTTGGACTTGTCGGACAGCATGCTGGACTCCAAATATGCGTGAAATATGCAACAAATAAGACGGGGGGCGCCGTCACGCTTTGTTCTGGATAGCCTGGGGCTCAGGCAACCGCTTGCATTGGATTCTATTAAACGTATATTTGTGATGCAACAAATTGACCTGCGGCAAACCGGCGCATCTTGTGGGCAACTTCCCGATAAGATGTTCCTCTTATGAATGTTTTTACCTGCGGCAACGCCGCACGCCCACCATGCGACTGACCGACTACACCGACTACGCCCTGCGCACGCTGATCTACGTGGCCGTGCACCCGGACGAACTCGTCACGATCCAGCGCATTGCGGATGCCTTCGACATTCCCAAGAACCACCTCATCAAGATCGTCCAGCAGCTAGGGCAGGACGGCTTCCTGCACACCGTGCGCGGGCGCGCGGGGGGCATCACGCTCGGCCGCCCAGCGGCCGAAATCAACCTCGGCGACGTGGTACGCGCCACCGAGCCCGACTTCCGCATGGTCGAGTGCTTCCACGGCGACGATAACCACTGCGTCATCACCCGCGTGTGCGGCCTGCGCGGCGTGCTGCACGCAGCGTTGCGGGCGTACTTTGAAGTGCTTGATGGCTACACGCTGCAGGATCTGGTCGACAAACCGAACGCGGTGAACCGGGCGCTGGGAGAGGTCAGAGCGTTGCCGATGCCACGCCCTCGGGCCAAGCCCGCATCGCGCGCGTAGCCTGCGCGCCGCTTCTGTCGCGCGTTTCTTTTCCTCATCGCCGCAGGTTTGCGCAGGCATGTTCGCTGCTGCAAAACGGTTGCGGGCCGCGCCATCTTGGGTGACGGTCCAGTCAACCGACCAGCGGAGGTGTCATGAAACCCACTCGCGACAAGAGCAAGCACGCGTCGCACTCGAAATCGACGTCCACAAGCCAGCGCAGCAGCGCGTCCGACAAGGAGCGTGGCGGGCACGCCAGCCATGGCAGCGGTGGCAAATCGTCTGAACGTGCCGGTGCGAAGTCGCACGAGCGCGGCACACAGGGCGGCAGCGCGCGTGAACACGCAACGCATTCGCCGATCGGCATTCAGAAGGCTCTGAAGGGCGCGACCTACCCCGCGAAGAAGCAAGAGTTGATGAAGACCGCGCAGGCCAACGGCGCAGACGACAGCACCCTCAAGACCCTGCGCGACATGCCTGACGACGAGTACGACACGCCGGCCGCCGTTTCCAAGGCCATCGGCCACGAAAAGTGATGCGCACCCGCGCAGGAGGACGACTCATGAACAGATCAACACAGCATATTGGTGCGCGTCGCGTTGCGGCGCTGCTGGTGGCCGGTGCGCTGGGCTTTGGCGGCGCGCTCGGTATCGCGCGGGCGGCGGCGGACAAGTCCGACACCACCTTCGTCACCAAGGCGGCGGCGGCCGGGATGCTCGAAGTGCAAGCCAGCCAGGTTGCCATCACGCGCGCAAGCAATCCCGACGTACGCGCCTTTGCACAACGGATGGTGAAGGACCACACCACCGTTGGCGATGAACTCAAGGCGCTGGCCGGTAAAAAGGGCATTACGGTGCCGGACAGCCTGCCCACCGACGAGCGCGCCAAGGTCGACAAGCTCAGTGGACTGGAAGGTGCGAAATTCGACAAGGCCTACGCGGATGAGGTGGGCGTGAAGGCGCACAAGGAGGCGGTCTCGCTGTTCGACAAGGCCTCGAAGGATGCGAAGGACCCCGACATCAAGGCGTTCTTTTCACATAACCTGCCAGCGCTGCGCGAGCATCTGCAGATGGCGGAGCAGTTGAAGCCCGCGATGAAATAATTCCGCGCTGCGCCCCAAGCCCCCGCCCCGGCGCCGAGAGAAATCGCGATGAACGCGGCCCCTTTTTGGGGCCGTTTTCTTTGCGCCCCGTTTGCGTGCCAAACGAATTCGCTTCGGGCCCTGTCCCTTCCTGTTTTCATATCGCTTCGTCACTAAATTTTCATGGTTTGCCGCCAAGATTCGGCCGCGCAAACGTTTTAGTCATGCATGAGCTGCCCACACGCATGGGTGGCCGGAGGCGTTTGCCCGACCTCATCGAATCGACAGGAAACCACAATGCTTTCGACCAAGAAAACGCTGCTCGCGATTGCGGTGCCGGCGTGCATGACCCTCGGCCTGTATGCCTGCGGCGGCAGTGACGACCCCGCGCCCACAAGCACGGCAGGCACCTCGCCAGCCCCGACGACGCCCACCACGCCGACACAGCCCGCCAAGCCGCAAGGCATGTGGACCACGGGCGACCTGCACGTGCACACGGCGGAATCCGCCGATGCCGTCACGCCCCTGTCGACGGTGCTCGACCACGCGTTCGACCTCAACGGCTTGGACTGGATGGCCGTATCGAACCACCTGCGCCCCTCGCCGCGCGATGCCACGGGCGCCACGCTTGCGGGCGGCTCGATTGCCGCATCGGCCGGGATCGCCAAGTACGAGATGCCCGCCATTGCGCAAGCGCAGGCGGCAGGCAAGTACGCGGGCAAGCTGATCTTCTCCGCCGCCGAGTGGGACATGCCCACGCACGATCACCTGAACGTCGGCATCTTTGATGGCGCCGACAAGCTGCAGACGTCGGCCAAAGGCCTGAACAAGTTCGAGTACTTCTTCACGCAGCAGTCGGCATCGCTCTTCGATCCGAACGATGTGACCGCATGGCAGCAGGAAGGCCCGCGCGCCGGCACGACACACGCCGACGTGGTCAATGCCTTCAAGTGGCTCAAGACGAATTACCCGAACACCAGCTACGGCCTGATCAACCACCCGTCGCGCAACCCGGGCAAGTACACGGTGGCGGACTTCCGCGAGTTCAACGACACGGCGCCCGACATCATGTTCGGCATCGAAGGCATGGTCGGCAACCAGATGGAACCCGACCGCGGCGGCTATACCAGCGCCTACACCGACGCCAACCTGAAGAACCGAACGTACGGCGGCGTCGACTACGTGGTCGCGCAAGTCGGCGGCGTCTGGGATGCGCTGCTCGGCGAGGGCCGCCGCGTCTGGAACTTTGCCGATTCCGACCACCACTTTGAAGTGGACGCCACGCAGCAATTCAGCAGCGGCTATTACCCCGGCGAATACGCCAAGACCTACATCTGGCTGCCGGGCACCAACACAGACCTGAAGACGCTGCTGGCAGCCATGCGCTCGGGCAAGTCGTTCGGCGTGTTCGGCGACCTCATCAACGCGCTCGATTTCAGCGCAGGTACCGCAGGCACCTCCGCCGACATGGGCGGCACGCTCACGGCCAAGGCCGGCGACAAGGTGACGATCACCATCCGCTTCAAGAGCCCCGATCACAACAACTACGAGTACCCGCTTGGCAGCGGCTTCAAGGTCAACATGCGTCCGGTGGTGGACCACGTTGATCTGATTGCGGGCGACGTGACGGGCAAGGCTGCTTCTGGCACGCCAGCCTATGCCAAGGACACCAACGACTCCACCAAGGTCATCGCCACGTTCACCAAGGCCGACTGGAAGGTCGACGCGGATGGCTACAACAGCATCACGTACACCTACACGGCCGCCAAGAACCAGTACTTCCGCCTGCGCGGCACCAACCTCGGCATGAACGTGTCGGGCGAAACCAGCAACGGCAATCCGCTGCCCGACCAGAAGACCGTGGTGACGGAGAACGCCGCGCGCTTCAACGCCATCAACGATCGCAACTACAACGATCTGTGGTTCTACTCGAACCCGGTGTTTGTGTCGGTGCAATAAATGCCGAAGCGGTAAGGCAGCGGCGGTGACTTACGCTGCGGCGGGCGCACTCGTTCGCCGCAGCCACACCGTCACCGCCAGCCCAGCGCCACCCGGCCCGGGCGCCAGCGCAATCTGGCCCCCCATGCGATCCACGATCTGACGCACAATCGCCAGGCCCAGGCCGCTGCCCTGGGTCTGCGTGCCTTCCAGACGCGTGAAGCGTTCGAACACACGTGCGTACGCCTCGGGCGGAATGCCGGGGCCGTTGTCGGTCACGGCCAGGATGGCCCAACCGTAGTCCGCCGACACATGCACCGTCACGCGGCCGCCTTCCTGCGTGTAACGCACGGCGTTGTCGACGAGGTTGAACAGCAGGGCGGCAATGAGTGTGCGGTTGCCCGACGTCCACACGGGCTGCTCGGCGGGTTCGATGCCCAGATCGATCCGACGGCCATCGGCCAGCAGCGCGAGATCTTCCAGCACGGTGCGCGCTACCTGCGAGAGGTCGACCGCCTCGCTCGTCGCGGCCGATGCTTCGGCCTGAGACAGCAGCAGCAAGTCGTTGATGAGATCCGCCAGGTTGCGCGTGCTGGTTCGCGCGGCCTTCAGGACTTCGTGCAGCGCGGCATCTGCGTTGGTTTGCGCCGCCACCTGCATCTGCGTATCGAGAATCGCCAGCGGCGTGCGCATCTGGTGCGCAGCGTCAGCAATGAAGCGCTTCTGCGTGATCGCGTTGTCGGCAATGCGCTGCAGGTATTGATTGAACGCCCCGGCAATCGGCTGCAGCTCGTGCTGCAAGCCATCGGGGTCGAGCGGCGCAAGGTCGGTGGGCGCGCGTGCCGACACGTTGCCGGCCAGCCGCAAGATCGGCCGCAGCTCCAACGTCAGGCCGATGAGGATCATCGCCAGCGCCAGCCCCACCAGCGCGAGCTGGCGCACGGTGCCAGGCCACCACAGCTGGCGGATCATCGCGTCACGACCGTTCATGGTTTGCGCGACACGCGTGACAACGCGTTCGGTACGGCCGGCGTCGTACATGGTTCGTACCACAGCGGCGACGTGCACGGGCTGGCCTTCCACGGTATCGGTGTAGGTACCGGCATCGGCCAGGCCCGCCGCGTCAAACGCCGGGCGCGTACCGAAGTCGAGCCGCCCGGCCAGCAGGCGCCCGTGCTCGGTGCTGACCTGGTACGCCACCTGGTCGCGCACCGGGGTTTCCGGCGCGGCAAACACGGCCAGCGCCGCCGGCGGCACCGACACGCGCAGGCGGCCTTCGTCCCACTCGATCTGGCCGCTGATCATCTGTGCGGCCGTATCGAGCGCATGGAAGTGCACGAGATCGGCGTTGTGGCGTGCGGCGGCCAGGTCGAGCCAACCATCGGCCGCCACATAGACGACCAGCGGCAGTGCCAGCCACAACACCAGCCGCGCACGCAGGCTGCGCGCCCGCGCCGGGGCCTGCGCTGGCGCTTGGTCAGGACTGCGCGGCGGAGGCATCGCGCAGCAGGTAACCAAGGCCGCGCAGCGTAACGATGGTGGCAGCGGAATGCTCCAGCTTCTTGCGCAGGCGGTGGATGTAGATCTCGATGGCCTCGGGACTGGCTTCGTCATCCATCCCGAACACGCCGTTCACCAGCGCCGGTTTGGACACGGTGCGCCCCAGCTTGAGCATCAGGATTTCAAGCACGGTGTGCTCGCGCGCGGGCAGCACCAGAGGCTGGCCGGCCAGATTGAAGGTGCGGCTGCCGGTGTGGTACGTCAGGTCGCCACATTGCAGTTCGACGGATTGGTCGGGGGCGCTGCGCCGCACCAGCACCTGGATGCGTGCAATCAGCTCACGAATCTCGAACGGCTTGACGAGGTAGTCATCGGCGCCGGCACCCAGGCATGCGACCTTGTCGTCGATCCCGCCGCTCGCAGTGAGGATCAGCACCGGCACCGGGTTGCGGCGGCCCCGCAAACGTTGCAATACACCTTGCCCTGACAACGTGGGCAACTGCAGATCAAGCAGCACCACATCGTAGTGTTGCGTGAGCAACAGCGTGTCGGCGGATTCGCCATCGGTGGCGTGATCCACGGTGAACTGGGCGCGGCGCAGGGCTTCGGACAGCCAGTGCGCCAGCGGGGCGTTGTCTTCGATCAGGAGCAGCTTCATGCGAAAACAGCGCGTCCGAAAAATGAAAGCGATTTGTGGGTTGCCGCTTCCTAGAATGGTGGCGGCTGCCTACGCGCGCCGGAGGCGTCATTCACCAGATCCGGACCGCGCGATACCGATATCTACAAAAGAGCCGGAGACAACTCAATGGGTGTTTTTACCTGCAGGAGCGCACGCGCACGCGGCGTCCGGGGCTGGATCACGCCGTGGCTCGCTGCCCTTCTGGCAGTGGCAACTTCGCATGCCCTCGCGCAAGACCCGACGCGCCTGACGCTCATGGTCAGCGGCACCGCCAAGATGATCTACCTGCCCGCGACGCTGGCGCAGCGCCTGGGCTATTTCCGTGACGAAGGACTCGATGTGGAACTGGTCTCGCAGCCCGCCGGCGTCGATGCGGAGAGTGAACTGCTCACCGGCTTTGCGCAAGGCGTGGTCGGCTTTTATGACCACGCCATCGACCTGCAGGCCAAGGGCAAGGAAGTGCGCGCCATTGTCGTATTCAGTCAGGTGCCGGGCGAGGCGGAAGTCGTGTCGACACGGTTGCCGGCGACGGTACAGTCGATGCGTGACCTGCGCGGCCGCACGCTGGGCGTGACGGGGCTGGGCGCATCCACCAGCTTTCTCACGCGTTACCTGATGACGCAGCAGGGGCTGTCGGCCGGCGACTACACCATGCTGCCGGTTGGCGCTGAGCGCAGCTTCGTCACCGCGCTGCGCAGCGGCCGCATCGATGCCGGCATGACCACCGACCCGACGGTCTCGCGCCTTGTGCACAGCGGCGAAGCCCGCGTGCTGCTCGACCTGCGCACGCTGGAGAACACGCGTGCCGCGCTGGGCGGTTCGTATCCGGCCGCGTGTCTGTACCTGCAGACCGAATGGCTGGAAGCGCATCCGGACGTCGCCGCCAAATTGGCCCGCGCATTCGTGCACACCCTGCGCTACATGCGCACGCACGGTGCTGAAGATATTGCCGCCCGCATGCCGCCTGAATTCAGGCGCGATCATCCAGAGCTGTACACAAAAGCGCTTGCCGCCGCGTTACCCACGTTCAGCACCGACGGACGCATGCCGGACGACGGCCCACCCACCGTCCTGCGCGTCCTCGCTGCCAGCAATGCCAACGCGCGCGACAAGCACATCGATCTCTCGCGCACCTATACCAACAGGTTTGTCGATCAGGTGCGCGAGCGCCGCTAGCTCACGACACGCAGCTTCAGAAGCGCGTGCGCATACCGACGCCAAACTCCGTCTGGCTGTTGTGGCCGTTGGTACCGCCTACGATGTACTGATCCTTCAGCTTCATGTAGTCGGCTGCCACGTAGAACTCCGTGCGCTTGGACACGTGGTAGAACACCGAGCCGTACAGCGTGTTCTTGCGGCCGCTGCCCGCTGCGGTGGCACCCACCACGCTGGCGTACGCGTTGAGCGTGTTGCCGTCGGCGCTGAAGGCAGCGTTGTCGGCCTTCATGATCTGGTAGCCGATCTCATAGTCGAACGCGCCTTGCGGAGCGATCTTCAGCGACAGCGTGTAGGCGTCGTCCTTGCGATTGCCCAGCGCGGCCGGTTGCTCGCCGGTGTAGTGGAAGTAGCCGGCGTTGACACGGAACATGCCCATGATCACGTTGCCGCCCACCGAGTACGAACGGTCAATGAAGCCGCCCACCTTGGCCTGTTGCGCGAAGCCCGCCAGATGGAAGTTGTCGCCGTTGTAGCCCAGTGCGAGCGACTCGGTGGTGCCTTGCGTGAACTGGCCCGGCACTTCGCCAAACTGATAACCCAGGGCCGTCAGGAAGCGGCCGCCCCACATCTTCTTCCACACCACACCGTTGTTCATGCGCGTGCCGGTGGCGCTGCCTGCGTAGAAGATCAGTTGCTTGAAGTTATTGGTATTGGTGTAGCCGCCTTCGTCCAGACCGACTTTCGCACTGGTGTACGGGTCGCCGTAGATACCCGACACGTCACGGGCAATCGCGTTCTGGCGGCCAAAGGTCAGCTTGCCCAGCGATTCGCTCGACAGGCCCACCCAAGCGTCACGATTGAACAGTACGCCCGGGGTGTCCATATTGCCCGTCGGCGTTTCATATTCCGATTCCAGCTTGAAGATGGCCGACGTGCCGCCGCCCAGGTCTTCCTTGCCGGTCAGGCCCCAGCGGCTGCCCGAGAACCAGGGGATCTGGAAGCCGGTGGTGCGCGCGCCAGCAGCGTTGGTGTTGTTGACGGTGCTGACGGTGGTGTCGATCAGGCCGTAGAGCGTCACGTTCGACTGGGCATGGGCGGCGCTGGTGGCCAGCGTGGCCGCAGCGGCTGCTGTTGCCGCAAGGGCAAACTTGATGCGGGACATTGAAGTCTCCTTCCTTTGTGGGTGATGGTGTCCGGTCGTGATGCCGGCTTTGGGAAACGCGCAACAGCGGTTGGTCAGGCCGCCGATGCAATCGCTGGGCGAGCGTAGAAGGGGGCACCTTTCTGGAGCCTTTCGCGTCGGTACGCACGCAACGCTAGGGTCTACCCGCATTGGGACATGTGCAGAGGCGGGGGTTGTTGCGCCAGACAATGCAACGCATTGCAGCCCTGGCAATCGGCCTCGCGGTAGAGTGTCGAGTCGCCCCCATCTCAACTCCACCGGTCCTTTCCCATGCATCCGTCCCAAATGACCGGCCTGCAATTGCTGCAGGCCATGTCGCACGGTGATCTGCCGCGCGCGTCCATCAGCGAAACCATCCCGATGACGATGGATTCCATCGAAGCGGGCACCGTGCACTTCACCGCCCAGGCCGACAAGCGCCACCTCAATCCGCTCGGCGGTGTGCACGGTGGCTTTGCGGCGACGGTGCTGGATTCCGTGACGGGCTGCGCCGTGCATTCGATGCTCGAAGCCGGCGTCGGCTACGGCACGGTCGACTTGAACGTGAAGATGGTGAAGGCCGTGCCGGTGGATACGCCGCTGGTGGCCGTTGGACGCGTGCTGCATGTCTCGCGCACGATCGGCGTGTCGGAAGGCACGCTCAAAACGCAGGACGGCACATTGCTGGCGCATGCCACCGCAACGTGTGTAATCCGCCGTCCGTAAATCCGATTGACCTGGAGCACCTGATGTCTGAACCGCTGCAAACCCTGTCCGACTTGTCTGCGAAAACCACCGCGCTGGTGTTGATCGACCTGCAACGCGGCATCCTGCCGTTTGCACAGGGGCCGTACACGGCCGAGCAAGTCTTGGGCGCGTCCGCCAGGCTCGCCAGGCGCTTTCGCGAGCTGGGTGCGCCCGTGGTGCTCGTGCGCGTGGGCTGGGCGTCGGACTACGCCGATGCGCCGCGCCAGCCCGTCGACCGCCCCGCGCCCACACCGCCCGGTGGCCTGCCGCCGCAATGGTGGGAACAACCGGCCGAGCTGGAAGTGGCGGCCACCGACATCCAGATCACCAAGCGCCAGTGGGGCGCGTTCTACGGCACCGAGCTGGATCTGCAACTGCGCCGTCGCGGCATCACCACCATCGTCCTGGGCGGTATCTCGACGCACGTGGGTGTGGAATCGACCGCGCGCGCCGCGTGGGAGCACGGCTACGCGCTGGTGCTGGCCGAAGATGCGATGAGCTCGAACGATGCGGCGATGCATCGATCGTCGGTGGAGAACGTGTTCCCGCGACTGGGCCGCGTACGCGACACGCAGACCATCCTGGCGGCGCTGACGGCCTGAACGTTCAGGCGCCGTCCTCGACCGGCACGTACAGCACCATGCGCAGGCGCGGGTCTTCCATCACCGGCAGGCCGATATAGTCGTAGCGGACGACCTTGCCGCCAGGCGTGCGGATCAGCTTGTGCTCCGCACGCTGGGCGCGCACTTCGTGCTGACGCCACCACGTATCGAACTCGCGGCTGCTGCTGCGCAGCCGGTCGACCAGCGCCACGAGCACCGGGTCGTCTGCGTGCGGGTCGTACACCGCGCGAAATTTCGCCAGCATGCGCCGCGCCTCGTTCTCCCACTCGACGAAACGCTCGCGCGCATTGGCGTACAAAAACATGTAGACCAGCGAGTTGCGGTCTTCGGGCGGCATCGTGCCGAAATCCATGAAGAGCTGCGAGGTCGCCTCGTTCCAGCACAGCAGTTCGGTGCGGTAGCTGCGCACGTGGGCGGGCAAAACCATGCCGGCAACGGCGCGGCGCAAGACATCGGGCACCGCTTCAGCGGCCGAACGCCCGGTCGCCGCCGCAGTAAAGACCGATTCCGCGCGCGCCAGGCCACGCATGTGCGCGCGCTCATCCGAAGACAGCTTCAGTGCGCGCCCGATCGCCTCGATGGTCGCCACCGAGGGCCGCACGTCGCGCCCCTGCTCGATGCGCACATACCAATCGATGCTGATGTTGGCCAACTGCGCGACTTCTTCCCTGCGCAGGCCAGCAGTGCGGCGGCGCCCGCTGCCTTCGGGCAGCCCCACGTCCTGCGGACGCAGGTGGCTGCGGCGGCTGCGCAGGAATTCGCCCAGCTCGTTGCGCGGCGCGGCAGGGAAGGGGGCAAGGTCGGCGGTGAAATCGTCCATGGGGGCATTACACACGACAGCGCGTGAAGGTGGGAGGGACAACCCAATCCTAGGTTAATCCTAGCTCTGCATCGAATCGGCTCGCGCACCTACGCTGCGTTCATCCCTCTTTCCGGAGCCGATCGTGACCCAAGTTTCTTCTGCCCCCTCAGTATCCGAACCCCGCCGCTGGCTCGCCTTTGGTGTGATGGTGACGGCGCAATTCATGTTCATCGTCGACGCGTTCATTGCCAATGTGGCGATCCCGAGCATCCGCACGAGCCTGCACGCCACACCCGCGCAACTGGAGGCGGTGCTGGCGGTGTACCAGCTTGGCTACGCGATTCTGCTCATCACCGGCGGCCGCCTGGGCGATCTGTTCGGGCGCAGGCGCGTGTTCCTGTTTGGCCTCATGGCCTTTACCGCCACCTCGGCCGGCTGCGGGCTGGCGGGCAGTGCGGCGGCGCTGATTGCATGGCGCTTTGCGCAAGGCCTGTCGGCCGCGATGATGGTGCCGCAAGTGCTGGCGAGCGTGCAGGCGCTCTTTGCCGGCGCC
This sequence comes from Ralstonia sp. VS2407, assembly GCF_052950655.1. Lineage (NCBI taxonomy): Bacteria > Pseudomonadati > Pseudomonadota > Betaproteobacteria > Burkholderiales > Burkholderiaceae > Ralstonia > Ralstonia sp. VS2407. The sequence continues at coordinate 30,660 of NZ_JBRFVG010000005.1, read as the reverse complement.
GAGCGTGACCGCGCGCTGTCGATCTTCGGCCTGGTGATGGGCACCGGCGGCGCGGCCGGGCTGCTGGTGGGCGGCGCACTCACCAGCGCCGACATCGCCGGGCTGGGCTGGCGCTCGGCCTTCCTGATCAACGTGCCGGTTGGGTTGACTGCCGCGCTGCTGGGCTGGCGCTGGATTCCGCACCCGAGCGCCAACGCAGAGAAGGTGCATCTCGATACAGCCGGCGTGGCGTGGATGGCCGTGAGCGTGGCGGCCGCGCTGGTGCCGCTGCTGTTCGGCCGCGAACTGCACTGGCCGGTGTGGACCCTGGCATTGCTTGTCGTAGGCGTGCTGGGCATGGCCACGTTCCAGCAACTTGAAGCCCGTGTCGATCGTGCCGGCGGTACGCCGCTGCTGCCGCCCACCTTGCTGCAGCATCGCGCCTTCATGACGGGCCTGACGGCGTCGGCGCTGCACTACATCGGGATGATGGCGTTCTTCCTGGTGCTGACGCTGTATCTGCAAAACGGTCGGCAGCTGTCTGCGGTGCGCATGGGGGTTGCCATCCTGCCGCTGGCCATCACGTTTCTGATCACGTCGCGGGTAGCCAATGCCTTGGTGCGGCGCTATGGTGTCCGCGCCCTGCTGGCAGGCCTCGGCCTGATGGCGCTGGGCTTGCTGGCACTGCTGTCGGGTTTCGGCACGGAGTGGGCGCACCCCGCCACGCCGAGCATGGTGCGCATCGGCATTGCGGTGGCGCTGTACGGGGCCGGGCAAGGCCTGGTCGTCGTGCCGTTGATCGGCCTGGTGCTGACTGGTGTCGTGCGTACGCAGGCAGGCGCGGCAGCAGGGCTGCTGATTACCGCACAGCAATTGGCGGGCGCACTGGGCGTCGCCTGCATCGGCGGACTGTATTTCAACTTTGCCGCTGCCGGCGGCGCCAACGGCATGGCGCACGGCACGATGGCGGGATGCATCGCCATGCTGGCAGCGCTTGGCGCAGCGGCCGTCGGCTTTGCGCGACTGGCCGCACAGCAGCGGCAACTGGCCGCCGCTGGCGCTGCAAGCCCTGCCTGAACCACGCTATCAAACCACCCCCGACATTCGATACTCGGGCGCGCGACACAAGCGCGCCCCTGTGCATTGATCGGCCCCGGCGGAGGTTCCAAACTCCCGCGCGATGCGCTTGGCATCGTTCGCCTCCTTCCCGCATGACCACTGTGTCCCACCTTCGTACCGCAGCTTCGGCCGCGTCCGCTGCACCATCCCTGGCGCGCCGCATCGTCGCGGAGGGGCTCGGTACGGCCTTGTTGATTGCGGTGGTGATCGGCACCGGCATCCACGCAAGCCGGCTCTCCGGCGGCGATGCCACGTGGACACTGCTGGCGCAATCACTGGCGGGTGGCGCTGGTCTGCTGGCACTGCTGACGGTGTTCGCGCCGGTGTCTGGGGCGCACCTGAACCCGGCGGTCACACTGTCGACGTTGCTGCGGGGCGGCTTGCGTGGGCATGAGGCGCTGGCCTATCTGGCTGCACAGGCCATGGGCGCCGCGCTGGGTGTGGCCGCTGCGCACGCCATGTTCGGCATGCCGGCGTGGGCGCCGGGCACGCATGCCGCCACGGGGCCTGCACTGTGGTGGAGCGAAGCGCTGGCAACGTTCGGACTGATCGGCGTGGGCATCGCTTGCGGCCGTCACGCGCCGAAGCAATTGCCGCTGGTGGTGGCCGCCTATATTGCGGCGGGGTACTGGTTCACGTCGTCGTCATCGTTGGCCAACCCGGCATTGGCCTTTGCCTGCGCACTGACCGACGGCCCCTCCGGCATCCGCCCCGGCGATGTCCCGGGCTACATGCTGGCGCAACTGGTCGGCGCGCTCCTGGCAACGCCGTTGTTCAGTTGGCTGATGGGCGTGGAAGGGCCGCCCGCGCAAGCATCCAGCACCGCCATCGCGCCGGCTCAAGCCGTGCCGATGCACCGCCAGGCAAGCTGACGCTGGACGCTCAGCGGAGCGCTGTCAGCCCGCTGGCGCGGGCGTACTGGAAAAGATCGATCTCGCGCGCCAGGCCAAGCTTGCGCAGCGCCACAGCCTTTTGCGTGCTGACGGTCTTCACGCTCGAGCCGAGCATGAGCGCTATGTCGGACACGGCCGCGCCACCCGCATACAGGCGAAGCACTTCGCGCTCTCGCGCGCTCAGCCGCTCGAACGCATCGCGTTCGTTGGACCCGAGGCCCGTGTCTTCCAGGATGCGGGGGCTGTCATACCGCACGCCTCGCGCGGCCGCCATGACGGCGTGCCCGACATGAACAAAATCATCGTTCTTGCTGACAATGCCAGCCACGCCAATCTGCCGCATGGCGCGCAGCAGCGCCGGGTTGTGGACCATCGTGCAGACAACGATGCCGCACCTGGGATGCTGCTTGCGCAGGCGTGCCAGCAATTGCATGCCATCGAAGGCCGGTTCGCCACCCAGGTTGTAGTCCGTCACGATGACATTGCAGTCGACGGACGTGAGCACCTGCATCAGCTCGCGCCCGTCGTGCGCCTGTGCGACGACCTGCTGCTGTGGAAACTGCCCAATGGCCGCGGCCAGCCCCATGAGGATCACCGGATGATCGTCCACCAGCACGACCGAGAGGACAGGGCACATGCGCACGCCGTCAGGCCGGGCGCGTCGCCGGGGAAGACTTGGCCGGCGTGACGAGCAACAGGGTGGAAGAGATCGGAGCCGTCATGGAGGTCAGGAGCACCGCTGAAAGGAGCCGGTACCTTACTCACCGGATATGCCCTGCGGGATCAGACTTTTCTTACTTTGGCGCCGCGTAACCTTTCGGGGCAGAAGCTGCTTTTATCTGGGTTGAGAGAAACTGAATGGCCCTGCAGCGTTTGTACTTATGCCGCCGCCTGCACGTGAGCAAGAAACGCGGTGACAGACAGCGGGGCCGCCCACAGATAGCCTTGGCCCGTCGCACAGCCCAGCGCGCGCAACGTCTGGCGCTGTGCTTCAGTTTCCACGCCTTCGGCAATGCACTCTAGATGCAGCGTGCGCGCCAGTTCGATCATCGTGCGGCAGATCACGCCGCGCTGGCTGGTCTGGTCCACCGCGGCGGTAAACGAGCGATCGATCTTCAGGATGGTGAAGGGCAGGTCGGCGAGCAGCTTGAGCGTGGCAATGCCCACACCAAAATCGTCGATGGCCAGCGGATGGCCCAGCAGGCGCAGGCGGTTGAGTGCGATGGTGAGTTGCGTGGCATCGTGCACGGGCGAATCCTCCGTCAACTCGATGGCGATGGCGGCCGGCGCAATGCGGGCCTCGCGCACGATGGCTTCGATTCGCTCGATGGTGCCGGCGCGGCTGAGCGTCTGCGCAGACGCATTCACGCCGATCGAAACGGGATATGCATGCGCGGCCAGCGCGTGCTGCACGCGCACGCAATGCTCCAGCACATGGAAGAACAGGCCATCAGCCAGCCCGAGCGCCTCCAGGCGCGGCACGAACGCCGCAGGCGACACACGCCCATGCAGCGGATGCATCCAGCGGCAGAGCGCCTCGGCGCCGGCAATCTGGTTGGTGGCCAGATCGTGCTGGGGTTGGAATACGACCTCGATCTGTTCAGGCGTTTCTTGGATGAGCGCGGCCAGCTCGTCGTCGGAAAATTGCGGCAAGACAGCGGCTGCGGCCGGTGCTCCGTCCCGCTCCCGCGCGGCGGCTTCTTCCAGCAACGGCAGCACGTGTGCCGGGCGTAGCGGCTTGTGCACGCCGCGCGTGCGCGTCAAGCCGATCGCATCGGCCAGGCTGATGTGCGACTCGACAATCGGCGCGTCCATCGCGCTGACCCACGCCCACACAGGCGCCTGTCGCGGAAAGACGTGGCCGCCGCGCAGGTGCATCTGCTCCATCAGTTCGGGGCCGTTCATGCCGGGCATGTCGATGTCGCACAGCACGAGATCGACGTGGCAAAGCTGGAGGAGGTAGAGCGCCTCGCGGCCGTCGCAGGCGGTCAGGATCTGCTGCACACCCAGCGTATGGAGCAGTTGCCGGGCCGCGGCCCGTTGCACGGGGTGGTCGTCCACCACCAGCACGGCGAGTTGCGCGAAACCTTCCATCGGCCAGTCCTTGTTGTTGTAGGGATCGGAGGCAAGGCGCATCTCGCTTGCGCTGTGTGACGCCGCCGTCAGCCGCCATTGAAGCACCGGCCACGCGCCTTGTCAGGCGAAGTCGATGCGCGGCGACAGAAAAAACAAAGCCCGCGCAGCTTTTCAACTGCGCGGGCCTTGAGCGATTCCCCCAACCTTTTGAGCTTCCGGCGCCGGTGTCGACGGCGTCGGGATGGAGGAAATCGTGCCCGAAAAAAATGAAGCCCGCAACAGGGGCGGGCTCAAAAGGGGGGGAGTGCTCTCTAAAGAGAGAGCAAGGTGAAGTTTAGTGGAGGGGGTGAAGTCAGACTGTCCGGGGTTGGCCGAAAGGCTTGTAGGACAAAAGCTGACGATATTTCGCGATGTTAGCCGCACAAAGCAGGCGGTTACGCGCACATTCGACGCGTTGACGTGATTCAAGCAGCGCTTTGCCTTTTTCCTACCGAGAGACGTGTAGGTGTTCGAGGGGCGACTCGAAGCGCACGCTTGAAAAATCCTCGCTCGTTGCTATCGGGCAACGTCGCTGAGCAAAACGCGCAGAAAAATCGAGAATTCAGGGTAGCCGGAACCGGCTGAGATGCAAGGCGGCCAGAAGAACAGCAAAAGCCGCGCACCAAAGAAAAAAGCCCGAGCACCAGGTGCTCGGGCCACAATCCACCAAGGAGGGTGGAGGAGACAGTTCCTACTATAGCGAATCGTTTGTTGCGTTGCAATAACGTAGAACTACTTAATGTAACGAGAAGCTACAAGCGTTGCCGCAACGCCACGCGTGACGAAAACGATTGCATCTGTCACACGATGACGCAGCGCAGCAAAACAACGCGGCGCGCTAAAAAACTCTTCCAGCTCCAGACCTGCCGCGCCTCACTCGCGGGACAATCCGCGAAAGTAACCGCTGACTTAGCACCTGCTGCTTAAAACGCCGGCAGGATCGCGCCTTTGAACTGCGTGTCGATGAACTTGCGCACGTCTTCCGATTGGTAGGCGTGCACCAGCGTCTTCACCCACGGCTGGTTCTTGTCTTTTTCGCGCACGGCGATCAGGTTGGCATAGGGCCCCTGGCGATCTTCCAGTGCGATGGCGTCCTTGGCCGGCGTCAGGCCGTTCTTGACCGCGTAGTCGGTGTTGATCGAAGCGGCGTCCAGGTCATCCAGCGAGCGCGGCAGCTGCGCCGAATCCAGCTCGATCAGCTTGATCTTCTTCGGGTTCTCGACCACGTCACGCGGTGTCGCATTGTTGCCGTTCGTGCCGGCGCCCGCCTTGAGCTTGATCACGCCCGCCTTCTGCAGCAGAAGCAGCGCGCGGTTGCCGTTGGACGGATCGTTCTGGATGCCGACCTTGGCGCCTTCCTTGAGCTGCGCGAGCGACTTGATCTTCTTCGAGTAAAAGCCCATCGGCGCCACGTAGGTCAGGCCCACGTTGACGATCTTGTAGCCGCGCGCCTTGATCTGGCCATCGAGGAAGGGCTGATGCTGGAAGCCGTTGGCGTCCAGGTCGCCGGAATCGAGCGCGGGGTTGGGTTGGGCGTAGTCGTTGAACTCGATGATCTTGACGTCCAGGCCGTCCTTCTTGGCGACCTTCTGCACGACTTCCCAGATTTGCGCATCGGGGCCGCTCATGGTGCCGAGCTTGATCTGCTTGGTGTCGGCGTTGGCGGCGGTGGCGACGGCAAAGGCGATGGCCGGTACGGCCACGCGCGCAAGGCGGGAGAACAAAGACATGGAGAAACCTCGTGGATCTTGTCGTGAATGAAATCCGCCCGCGGGTAGCGGGCGTGTGACGAAATCCTGTCATAGCGGCGAACGTAACCGAACAACATTTTCGGCATGTCCATATGCCCAACAACGGTGCAGGCTAGGCGAGGGGCTCGGCGTCTTCCACAGGCGGCGGCTCGGCGGCGGGCAGGGCGATGACGAAGCACGCACCGCCATCGGCCGGTGCCTCCACCCAGATGCTGCCGTGATGCGCGCTGACGATGGCCTCGCACACCGCCAGGCCCAGGCCGACGCCGGTGGTGGCCGATTCCTTCTCGCCGCGCGTGAACTTCTCGAAGATGGTGCGCACCGAGCCCGCCGGCACGCCAGGCCCGTGGTCGCGCACACGCAGGCGCAGTTCGTCGCCACGTGCTTCGTCGTGGACGATCTCGCCGGAGATGCGGACCTCGCTGCCGGCCGGCGCAAATTTGCCCGCGTTCTCCAGCAGATTCGACAGCACGCGCTCCATCAACGGCCCATCGCAGCGAATGAGCGGCAGGGCCGCGAGGTGATCCACAACCACACGATGATCGGGCAGCGGATTCGCCTGCAGCGCCGCCCCAACCAGCTCTTCGATCGACTGCCATTCCAGCCGCAGCTTGACGTCCTGGTTCTGCAGACGCGCCATGTCGAGCAGGTTGGTGACCATGGTGCGCATGCGCTGCGCCTGCTGGCCGATGGCGGCCGCAGCCTCGGCCTGCAGCGCGGGCAAGGGCGGCTGCGCGCGCAGCAGCGTCTCCGCCATCCCCACCAGCCCGGTGAGCGGCGTGCGCAAATCGTGCGACACCGCAGCCAGCAGCGAATTGCGCAGCCGCTCCGATTCAATGCGCACCAGGGCATCGCGAGCCACTTCCACGTAATGCACCCGCTCGATGGCAATGGCGATGAGCGTGGCGCAGGCGTCAATCTGGCGGCGGTTGTCGGGCTGGGCGAGCACGTGGAAGGTTTCGGGCTCCACGGCCAGCACACCGCGAATCGCCATCGGCGCCTTCAAGGGCAGATACAGCACCGAGCCCGACGGCAGCGTATGCGTGCCCGTGCCGGCAGGCTGGCCGTGTTGATACGTCCAATCGGCCAGCACGCGGTCAAGATTCGGCATGCCGGACGGTGCATCGGTGCTGCCTTCCGGCTTGGCGACTTGCGGCGCACCAAGCCGTCCATCGAGTCCGACGAAGAAGAACGCGCAGCGCCCGCCAAAGGTCGCGTTGACGAAGCGCCCACCGATGCTGACGATCTGGTCCAGCGTCAGCGCGGCGGACAACTCCCGTGCGGCCTCATACAGCGCATGTGCCGCCGCCCCGCGTTGCACCGCCACCTCGGCTTGCTCACGCAAGCCCGCCGTCAACTGGCCCACCAGCATGCCCACGGCCAGCATCACCGCAAACGTCAGCAGGTACTGCACGTCGCTCACGGCAAAGGAATATCGTGGCGGCACGAAGAAGAAATCGAACAGCGCCACCGACAGCACCGATGCCAGCGCCGCCGGCCCGCGCCCGTGGCGCATCGCCACCGCCACCACGGCGGCCAGGAACAGCATGACGATGTTGGCCAGGTCGAACACTGGCCGCACGAGGCTGGACAGCGCCGTCGCCACGCCCACATACACGCACGCGGCCACATAAGCCGGCTTGAGCCAACTGGCTTGCGCATCGGCCACACGCTGCGCCTCGCTGCGCACGTCAGCACGGCCAATGTCCGCCGCGCGCGGCGGCAGCTGGATATGCGCCGGGTCCGCCGCCGCACGGATCACGTCGACCTCGGGGCACTGCCGGGCCAGCGCTTCGGCAAAGTCACCGCTCGGCAGGCGGCGCTCCAGCCCGATCGCCAATCGCAGCGCAACCACGATGGCGCGCGCCGATCGCCAGCGCTTCTCCGGCGGCCGCCCGATCACCGCCTTGGTGATGTTGTGGCGGCGGATATAGCCGGTGATCGCCTCGACGGCGTTGGTGCCGGCCAGCGTTTCCACACGCGCACCCGCGTCTTCGGCCAGCTTGAGCAACGCGTGCAGGCGCTCGGCGCGCGCATCGGCGGCGCGCAGATGCGGCATCACCACGGCCACGGCATGCCAGTCGCACTCCAGTTGCGCAGCCAGGCGCGCGGCGCTGCGGATGACCTGCTCGCCATCGCCCTGCGGGTCCAGGCAGGCGACGACGGTCTCGCGGGTGCGCCAGACGTTTTCAATGCGGCGCGCACGGCGGTAGGCCTGCACGTCATCGTCGACGCGATCGGCGGTGCGGCGCAGGGCGAGTTCGCGCAGCGCGATGAGGTTGCCCTTGCGGAAGAAATTGCGCGCCGCGTGCTGCGCCTGCTCGGGCATGTAGACCTTGCCCTCGGCCAGGCGGCGCAGCAGTTCATCGGCGGGCAGGTCGACGAGGATGACTTCGTTGGCGGCATCGAACACCGCATCCGGCACGGTTTCCCACACGCGGATGCCGGTGATGCTGCCGACGGCCTCGTTCAGGCTGTCGAGGTGCTGGACGTTGACTGTGGTCCAGACGTCGATGCCAGCAGCGAGCAGGTCTTCAATGTCCTGCCAGCGCTTCGGGTGGCGCGAGCCTGCCACGTTGGAGTGGGCAAGCTCGTCGACGAGGATGAGTGCGGGCCGGCGCGCCAGCGCGGCATCGAGATCGAACTCGGGCAGCGTGCGGCCCTTGTATTCGACTTGGCGGGTGGGAAGGTGCTCAAGGTCGGCGACCAGCGCGGCGGTTTCGGCGCGGCCGTGGGTTTCGACCAGGCCGATGATGACGTCGATGCCGGCGGCGCGGGCGGCCTTTGCCGCTGCCAGCATCGCGTAGGTTTTGCCTACGCCGGCCGAGGCGCCGAAATAGATGCGGAGTTTGCCGCGGGCGGACTGTTCTTGGCCGGATTGGAGTTCGGCTAAGAGTTGGTCGGGGTTCGGGCGCGCGGCTTCTGGCATGTTGCGTATTTTGGGTTTTTGGGACTTGGTGGTCTATCCCTTGTTTCATCCCCTGCCGGGGCTGACTCACTTTCTTTGTCTTGCCAAAGAAAGTAAGCAAAGAAAGGCGCGCCCGAGATGGCAACTTCCCCTTGAATTTATGTCGCAGAGAGGGGAAGGGAAAAACTCGCTGCGCTCAGACAGTTTCCCTTCCTTTTTCCTCTCTGCAACAGAAATTCAAGGCGCCATCTAGGGCAGGGTACGGCCACACCGTCGAAGCACAAGCGCCGCAGTGGGTGCACAGCAACGCGCGAGGCAAAGCAGCAAGAGTGGGTGGAGACCGCGAGCGAAGCGAAGCAGCACACCGCAACAAACGAGCCTCCGACAGGCCACGCAAACCACCGTTTTGGCCTTTGACGTTCCTGCCCTAGATGGCGCCTTGGATTTTTGTTGCGGGGAGGATAAAGAGGGGAGGCCTGTCTGAGCGCAGCGAGTTTGCCTCCCCTCCCTCCCCGCGACACAAATCCAAGGGGGTGTCGCCATCTCGGGCGCGCCTTTCTTTTGCTTACTTTTCTTTGGCAAGACAAAGAAAAGTAAGTCGGTCCCGGCAGGGAACGAAAGGGGGATGGACCACCAACACATAACCCGGTGGTCCACAAACCTCACCTCAACCCATCCAACGCCAAATTCAACTCCAACACATTCACAGTAGCCTCCCCAAACACCCCAAGAATCGGCCCTTTGGTGTTCTCAGCAACAACCCGCTGAACCACTTCCACCGATATGTGCCGCGCCCGCGCCACCCGCTCCACCTGGTACGCAGCAGCAGCCGGACTGATCTGCGGGTCCAGCCCGCTAGCAGAAGCCGTCACAAGATCAGCAGGAATCGGCGCAGTGTTCGTCGGGTCCGCTTCCTTCAGCGCTGCAATCCGCGCCTTGGCGGCATCAGTCAACGCCGGGTTGCTCGGCCCAAAGTTCGAACCACCCGAAGCCTGCGCGTTATACGGGTTCGGTGCAGTCGCCGAGATCCGCCCCCAGAAATATTCCGGCGTATCAAAGTTCTGCCCGATCAACGAAGACCCAACAGCCTTGCCGCCACGCTCAATGATCGAGCCCCCGGCCTGCGCCGGAAACAGCGCCTTGCCAATGCCCGTCACCACCACCGGATACAACACACCGGTAATGAGCGACAGCCCGACGAACACTACCAGCGCCGCACGCAGCAGCCCACCTTGTTGCGGCACATCGGCCTGCACGTTTTGTGTTGTGGTTGCCATGAATGCACTCCTTCCTTAAACCCAGCCCATTGCGGCCAGGAACATGTCGATGATCTTGATGCCCGGGAAGGGCAGCAGCAGGCCGCCCAGGCCGTAGACCAAGAGGTTCCGGCGCAGCAGCGCAGCCGCCCCCAGCGCGCGGTATTTCACGCCCTTGAGCGCCAGCGGAATCAGGAACACGATGATCAGCGCGTTGAAGATCACCGCGCTCATCACGGCCGATGCCGGCGTTGCCAGGTGCATCACGTTCAGCGCGGCGAGCTGCGGATACGTCGTCGCGAACGCGGCCGGGATGATGGCGAAGTACTTCGCCACGTCATTGGCGATCGAGAACGTGGTGAGCGAGCCGCGCGTCATCAGCATCTGCTTGCCGATCTCGACAATCTGGATCAGCTTGGTCGGGCTGGAATCCAGGTCGACCATGTTGCCGGCCTCCTTGGCGGCCTGCGTGCCGCTGTTCATGGCGACGGCCACGTCAGCCTGTGCCAGCGCGGGGGCATCGTTGGTGCCGTCACCGGTCATGGCAACAAGGCGGCCCTGCGCCTGCTGTTCGCGGATGAGTGCCAGCTTGGTCTCGGGCGTGGCTTCGGCAATGAAGTCGTCGACGCCGGCTTCAGCGGCGATGGAAGCCGCGGTTAAGCGGTTGTCACCGGTGATCATCACCGTCTTGATGCCCATCTGGCGCAGCTCGGCAAAGCGCTCGCGGATGCCGGCCTTCACGATGTCCTTCAGCTCCACCACGCCGAGCACGCGGTCGTTGTCGGACACCACCAACGGCGTGCCGCCTTGGCGCGCGACGTCATCCACGGCTGTCGACACGGCATCGGGAAACTTGCCAGCCAGCAACGTCACATGCGTGCGAATCGCATCGGCCGCACCCTTGCGGATCTGGCGCGCCTCGCCGTTGTGCCCAACGTTGATGCCGCTCATGCGCGTCTGCGCAGAGAAGGCGACGTACACCGGTTGCGTCTTCGCCAGTGCAGCTTCATCGATGGACGCCTCGCCCAGGTTGCGCGCGAGCGTGACGATGCTACGGCCTTCCGGTGTTTCATCGGCCAGCGACGACAGCCACGCGGCCTCGGCCAACTGCTTGGCCGTCACGCCCGGCGCAGGGATGAAGCGCGACGCCTGGCGGTTGCCGTGCGTGATCGTGCCGGTCTTGTCGAGCAGGAGTACATCCACGTCGCCGGCGGCTTCCACTGCACGGCCCGAGGTGGCGATCACGTTGGCCTGCATCATGCGGCTCATGCCCGCCACGCCAATGGCGGAGAGCAGCCCGCCGATGGTGGTCGGGATCAGACACACCAGCAGCGCAACGAGCACCGTAATCGTGATCGGCGAGCCGGCCTTCATCGCCTCCACCGAGAACAGCGAATACGGCAGCAGCGTGACGGTCGCCAGCATCAGGATGATGGTCAGGCTCACCAGCAGAATCGTCAGCGCCAGCTCGTTGGGCGTTTTCTGTCGCTTGGCGCCTTCCACCATCGAGATCATCCGATCGAGGAAGCTCTCACCGGGGTTGGCGGTGATGCGCACGACGATCCAGTCCGACAGCACGCGCGTGCCGCCCGTCACGGACGAGAAATCCCCGCCCGATTCGCGGATGACCGGTGCAGATTCGCCGGTGATGGCGCTTTCGTCCACCGAGGCCACGCCTTCGATGACCTCGCCGTCGCCGGGCACCATGTCGCCAGCTTCGATCAAGACGATGTCGCCACGGCGCAGCGCGGTGGCGGCGCGTGCTTCTACGCGCGATTTGGCACCATCGTGGCGATGCGGGTCTGCCAACACCTTCGCCTGCACCGTGGTCTTGATGCCGCGCAGCGATGCGGCCTGCTGCTTGCTGCGGCCTTCGGCCAGCGCCTCGGCAAAGTTGGCAAACAACACCGTAAACCACAGCCACACCGACACGGCGAGGATGAAGCCCGCCGGCGCTTCGGCCTGGCCGCGCAGCGCCATGACCCACAGAATGGTGGTGAGGATGCTGCCGACGTAGACGACAAACATCACCGGGTTCTTGGCCTGCGCGCGCGGCGACAGCTTGCGGAAGCTGTCGACAATGGCGGGCTTGACCAGCGCCGACGAGAACATCGACAGCTTGCGCACATCCTTGGCGGACAGCGTGGTGTGCGTGCTGCGTGCGTGCGGCTCGGCGGCCGCAGCAGTACCAGTACCGGCGCTCGGCTCAAGCTTGTGCTTGACCGTGCGCACAGCCGGTTCGGATTCGGGATAACGGATAGCCATAAGGCACCTGTTGATATGGGGTAGACGACTCGCCGTGCGCTTAGCGTGCGAGGTGTTCTGCGATCGGACCGAGAGCAAGGGCCGGGATGTATGTGAGCGCGCCCACCAGCAGCACCGAGCCGATCAGCAGCACCACAAACAGCGGCCCATGCGTGGGCAGCGTGCCGGCCGTCACGGGCAGGCGCTTCTTGGCGGCAAACGTGCCTGCCATCGCCAGCACCGGCACGATGATCCAGAAGCGGCCCAGCCACATCGCAATGCCCAGCGCCACGTTGTAGAACGGCGTGTTGGCAGACAGGCCGGCAAACGCGCTGCCGTTGTTGTTGGCGGCGGACGAGAAGGCGTACAGCACTTCAGAGAAGCCGTGCGTGCCGGGGTTGAAGATGCCCGCCTTGCCCTGCGTGACCACCACGGCGATGGCCGTGCCCACCAGCACCAGCAGCGGCGTGACGAGGATGGCGATGGACGTCATCTTCATCTCGAACACCTCGATCTTCTTGCCGAGGTATTCCGGCGTGCGCCCGATCATCAGGCCCGCAATGAACACGGCCAGGATGGCGTACACCAACATGCCGTACAGGCCCGAGCCCACACCGCCAAACACGACTTCGCCCAACTGCATCAGGAACATTGGCACGAAGCCGCCCAGCGCGGTCAGCGAGTCATGCATGGCGTTGACCGCCCCGCACGACGCTGCCGTCGTGATGGTGGCAAACAGCGACGAGGCCACGATGCCGAAGCGCGTTTCCTTGCCTTCCATGTTGCCCACGGCCTGGTCGATGCCGAGGTTGGCGAGCATCGGGTTGGCGTGCAGCTCAGCCCATGCCAGGAACGTGGCGAGCGCCACAAACAGCACCGTCATCGCCGCCAGCACGGCCCAGCCTTGCCGGCCATCGCCCACCATGCCGCCGAACGTAAAGCACAGCGCCGCCGGGATGATGAAGATCGCCAGCATCTGCACGAAGTTGGTCAGCGCGTTGGGGTTCTCGTACGGGTGTGCGGAGTTGGCGTTGAAGAAGCCGCCACCGTTGGTGCCGAGCATCTTGATCGCCTCCTGCGACGCGACCGGGCCCATCGGCAGGGTCTGCGTTTGCGTGGTGGCTTTCTCGGTGACGGGGTTGCCTTGGGCATCCTTGAGCGGATTGCCCTGCGCGTCCATCTTCGGGTTGTCGTACGTGGTGGCGGTGACGGTGGTCACCTCCTTGTAGCCGTCGAAGTTCTGGATCACACCCTGGCTCACGAAGAACACCGACACCAGAATCGACAGCGGCAGCAGCACATAGACCGTCGCACGCGTGAAGTCGACCCAGAAGTTGCCGATGGTGTTGGCCGAGTGCCGCGCAAAACCACGGATGAGCGCAATCACCACCGCAATGCCGGTGGCCGCAGACAGGAAGTTCTGCACCGCCAGACCGAGCATCTGCGTGAGATAGCTCATCGTGCTTTCGCCCGAATAGCCTTGCCAGTTGGTGTTGCTCACAAAGCTGATGGCCGTGTTGAAGGATGAATCCGGCGTGATGGCACCAAAGCCCTGTGGGTTGAGCGGCAGCCACTGCTGCGCGCGTTGCAGCGCATACACCGCCAGCGCGCCCAGCACGTTGACGACGATGATGGCCAGCGCATAGCGCTTCCAGCCCATCTCGGCCTGCGGGTTGACGCCGGCCACGCGGTAGAACAGCCGCTCGATGGGGCTGAGCCAGTGCGCACGTGAGGGCTTGTCGCCAAACACGCCGGTCATATACGCGCCCAGCGGTTTGGCCAGAACCAGCAGCACGACCAGATAGATCGCCAGCTGGAGGAGGAACGCATTCATGGTGTGCCTCGCAGTGTTGTTAGAAGCGTTCGGGCCAGAGCAAGGCCACGAACAGATAAACCAGCAAGGCCACCGTGATGGCCCCGGACAGCACATAGAGCCAGGTCATTGCTGTTTCTCCATCGCGTGCGTGGTCGGTTGGTCTTTGGTGGCAAGCCGGCCGGAGAGGGCGAGCAAGCCGCCCACTGCCAGCGCCAGCACCGCAAGGCCGGCGAGATAAACGAGGTCCATATGCGCTCCCCTTTCCTTCAGGTCGTGATGGTCAGAACGTCTTGGTCACGGCCAGCAGCGCGGTGGCCTTGCCCATGTAGTTGCCGCGCGTGTTGGTGTACGCGGCGCGTGCAGCGTTGGTGTCGATGTACGCAAGCGATGCCGTCCAACCTCTGCCGAAGTCTTTCGTCACGCCCACCTTCCAGTCGGCATACGAGGTGCGCACCACCTGATGCGGCACCTGCTGGTAGCCCACGTGCAGGTTCAGCGTCAGGCCCCAGAAGCCGGTGTCGAAGTTGCCCGACAGATCGAAGTACTGGCTGTGGTGGCTATCTGCAAAACCGAACAGGTTGGAGAACGCATGCGAGTACTTGAACGAGACCGGCCCGTAGCCGATCTGCGCATAGCCCTCGGTGGTGTGCGGGCGCGTGTAGCCGTCGGGGTAGCTGCCCGGGTAGTAGTACTGCAGCACGCCCACATCAATGGGCACGTCCTTCATCAGCTCGGTCTTGTAGCCGCCGTAGAAATCCATCTCGATGGGGGCGGAGACGTTGGGGTTGGAATCCCCCAGCCAGCTGATCGACGAGTTCCAGTTGCCCACGTAGAAACCGTTGGGCAGCGCGTAATCCACACCGCCCTGAATGGCCGGCTTGTTGTTGGTCTGCATGAGACCGCGATAGCGGTACTGGCTGGCGAGCGTGACGTTGGCCGTCAACGGGCTGGCGGGTGCAGCGGCGGGGGCCGGCGCAGCGTCAGTGGACTGCGCAAAAGCGGCCGCGCTGGACAGTGCTGCGGCACAGAAGACAACGCCACCCATGACGGTGGCGTGCAAAGAAACCTTGGCTTGCATGGACCTTTCCCTTGTTGTTTTGGGTGCCGCCCGGCCCGGCGCAGGTGCGCGTCAACTGAGGCCGGATGCGGCGTGCAGGCAGGCTCCCGTCACAGGGCCTGCGTGCAGTGCAACATTAGGGAAAGGGGGGTAAAAACGGGGTAAAGGTTGGGGGGGAGGGGTGTAAACAGGATGTAAAAACGTTGCTGAAACCTGGGCGCCGTGCAGCGACGCCGGTTTCTCCATTGGGGGCCGCTTACCTGTACTCCCAGGTGTCGTCGATTTTGATGATCTTCCAGGCAGCATCCACTCGCTTCATGAACACCAGCACATGCACTGGGTCTTGCGAGCCAAAAGAGACCGGCACAACTGCAACATCGCCCAGCATCAGTGCGCGTTGCACTTGCATATGGGCAAGCCAGTCGCGGCTATCGTAGTCCTGCACCTTCAGAAAATAGTCCACGCCATTTGGCGGGCCGGCGTGCGCGTAGTCGTTGCGCAACCGGGCAACCGTATCTTTGGCGACATAGCGCTCAATGTCCGGCTCGCGCAGCGGATACGTTCGATCCGAATCGTGCTGAATGAACCAGGTGTAGAACGAACTGACTGCGGCTTCGGGCGTGTTTTGCGAGACGGCCGCCTGTGCAGCGTACGTTGACGAAACCGCGACGGCGCAAACCACAGCCATGAGCAGGGAAAGGAAGCGGGTCATGAGCTTGCCTCAGTGATAGCGGTAGATCTTGTAGGCCGGTTGGGCGCTTCTGTACGCCGGGCCAGGATAGAAACCGTGTAGCTGCTTGAAGTCCGAAATCCAGTGCGAGCCATCGTAGATCGCCATGTGTCCGTGAGGGTGCCCGGGGGCGGGTTGAATCACGATCACGTCTCCCTTCATCGGCGAGCCTATCGCCTCATGAAACCCGGCCGCCAGCAATGATGGGCCGTAGTCCTTTGCGGAACGGGTGCGCTGCAAAGAAATGCCGCCCCATTCAATCGCCTTGCGCACGTATTCTGCGCAGCGGCCCACACTATTCGGCTCGATATTGCTTGCTGCATAGTTTGCAGCCAAGATGCCGTCATACATTGCGTGCTCCTGAGAAAGTTGGTGAAGGACTTTCTCTTTTACGGGGTGCACATCGGCAAATGCATGAGCCGTTTCTGAAAATTCAACCGAGGTCGAAGACCTCCTTGCAGCTGGGATTGATCGTGACTATTTCAGCTTGCCGAGAACGGCAATGTGAAGGCGATGCACAACAAGCTAGGACATGCGGGCATGGAACCTCAGGAGCATTTGTGAAGCGATTGGTAGCGTTGTTCTTCGGATTGTTTTCGCTCAATGCGCTTGCTCAGATCCCAGAATCAGTCGTGAGAAGCTGCATGCTTCTGGAAAGTAGCGGCCCGGACGTCGAATACAGCGAGCTTGATAGCAACGGAACGATCAGCGACGATGAAATTCCGGGCTACTCGCTCTTTTCCTATGCTCGCCATGACCAAATTTTCGGCTATGCGACGGCGAACAAAGGATCGCGTGATCTGATCGTTGTTGGAGCGATGCGGGTTCCGATTTCTCGAGCAACGACGCTCGGAAGGGATCGCCCCCCGCGTATTGACTCTTCCAAAGCGGTTTATTCGATCCTCACCAAGGCGCATAAAGACTATTTCTGCATTGCGTCGAATTTCGACGGACTGGGTCGGAGCGGGTCATTCCAGAATGTTCGGCAAGCCTACATAGCACCGTTGAAAGTCGCTCATAGCGGTGGTCGCATGGAAGCGGTCTATTACGGTGTGCGGGACATTCGGAATTTCGCAAACAAGGTGAAATAGAAAAGCGGGCGATGCCCTAGGGGGATTCACTGCATGGAAGCCGCGCAAGGCGGCTTGCCACCAGAAAGAGCACCAGCGCTTCAAACATCAGGTCGTCTCCGGATCAGAGTGCTCAGCCACCACATCGTCCACTCGCTTCTGCGGCCCGCGACTAAACCGCACCGCCAGCGCCTTGCGCGCCGCGTCCAATCCTTCTCCCTGACCCGCCACCTTGAGGAACGCGTACCCCTCCAACGTGGCGCTCATCACATCGCTGCCCAGCGCCAACTGCGAATCCGCCATGCGTTCGTGAATGCGCGCCACGCGCATGAGGCGACTGCGTAGCTGATCGAAGCCCGCCAGATCGCGGCGCAGTTCCGTCAGGTCGAAATTGCCGGGCAGCACGTTGGGGTTGTTGTTCAGCACCTCCACGGCCTTGCGCGCGAAGGCTTCGGACTTGTCGCCCATCTTCACCAGCGTTCGGCGCTGCACCGGGGTGAGGTCGATCAGGCTGGCGAGCCGGTCTTCCAGCGTCTTCAGCGCGCCGTCGACGGCGGCCAAGTCAGCTGACGTGAGCTGATACGAAATCAAGTTCTGCGGCATTTCACTCCTCGCAAGTCAATTGGCTGTGCCGTGCCGTCAAGGGCACGAGGGCGGGAGATTGGCCGCTGCAGCGCGGCTCCGCAATGCCAGAAGGCAGTTTCGGACGAAGAATCAGAATGATCTGATGCGGCCTTCACAACTCGACACATCGAGAGGCGTTCTCGACGGTCCGAGCTCAGAGCTCGACGTGTGGGGCTTTTTGCTCGACTGTCCGAGCTCGGAGCTCGGCGTGCGAGGCTTTTTGCTCCGCTGCCCGAGCTTTGAGCTCGACGTGCGAGGCTTTTTGCTCGGCGGCCCGAGCTCGGAGCTCGACGTGCGAGGCTTTTTGCTCGGCTGTCCGAGCTCGGAGCTCGGCGTGTGGGGCTTTTTGCTCGGCTGCTCGAGCTCGGAGCTCGGCGCGTGAGGCTTTTTGCTCGGCTGCCCGAGCTTGGAGCTCGACGCACGAAAATCAGAATCCGGTGCGTACCCCCCATCGCTATAATTCCCCCGCTGCCGCACCAACGGCAGCCGGGTGTAGCAGCCCGTCTCTTTCTCACAGGCCGGATAGCCGCTGCCACGCGGCTTTTTTCATCCGGAGCTTGTGCACGCCTATTGTTTTTACGGCGGGCCGGGCAGGGAGACCTTCGGGTCTGCCGGTTTCCTGTGAGGCCGGTCTGCTACCCCTGTCGTCGGGCCCGCCACCCTCGTGTAGCAGCGAATGGCTGGGCCTCTCTTGTCTCACAGGAGGTTCCATGACCGGAGTCGCAAGCGGGCACCGCCCCGCGTCTTATCCATCTCCACCAACAGCACCACCCAGCCAACGCCCACGTCATCCGACACAGGCAGGCTCACCAAGAACCGCACGTACCTGAACGGCGCCATCGCAGCACAGGCGTATCTCAAGCGCACGCGCACCGCCATGTGCACACACGGCCAATGCCGCCCAGGCATGCTGCGTGAGCAGCTTCAACACCTCTCTGCACACGCGTTCCCGCCGGCTTTTATCAAAGGCTTTATGGATGCGATTGATGCCTACGTATCGATGTCGCTGGGGGGCCGCGATGTCGATCCGCAGACGTGGGATGTGCTAGCCGCCATAGAGCGGCGTGGCTACGGCCAATAACAATGGGTTGATGCATTCCCGTGACGGGCGGGAATGCCGGAGCGGGTAGGGTGCAGTGAAGTCGGCTGTGGCCAAAGGAAAGCCCCAGGCTGCTCGCCTTGCGGCCTCTAAATCAGGACAACGAAACCACGGCTATCCCGATGCGGCGGCTTCATTCCCGACCCGGCCTCTCTCGGGGACGGAGATCCCGGCGACTGACCGGATACGGCAGTTGTGGCCCGAGCAAGAAGAGGCTCGGTGAATGTCGTATCGCATGGGAACACGTCATTGGCTGCCGTGTTGATCGGGGTCAATTCCTGTTTGTGTGCCCCGCCAAGATGGTCTGGTACGCATTTCCAGAGCCGTTCATGCAGTTCATGACGGCGCTGTTCCATGGCATCGATTTCCACACACTGCAGAGTGGAAAAGCAACGCTCGGGGGCACGGCCTATGCCGATCTCATCCTTGGGGTCTGGGCGTTTGTTGCGGCGACGTTCTTCGCTTGGCTGAGCGCAAAGCTTCCGCCAGAAAATTGAATCGGTGGCTTGGCGCGGCAGCATGGCAACTGCTGTCGGAGTTAAATAGTTAGCCGACGCAGACGCAGAGCATTCGATACCACCGAAACGGAACTCAGGCTCATCGCCAGCGCTGCAATCATGGGTGACAGCAGCAACCCGGTTGCGCTGTAGAGAACGCCAGCGGCAAGCGGCACGCCCAGGGCGTTGTAGACAAACGCAAACCCAAGGTTTTGCTTCATGTTGGCGATCGTTGCCTCGGACAGGTTCCGCGCCCGTGCGATGCCGCGCAGATCCCCCTTCACGAGCGTGACCTGCGCGCTATTCATGGCGACATCCGTGCCCGTGCCCATGGCAACACCGACATCGGCCTTTGCCAACGCGGGCGCATCGTTGATCCCGTCACCTGCCATGGCGACTGTCCGGCCTTCGCTTTGCAGCTTCGTCACGAGTGCCAATTTGTCGGCGGGCCTGACTTCTCCATGAAACTCGGCGATGCCCAGCGACTCAGCGACCGCTCTGGCCGTTGCCTTGCCGTCACCAGTGGCCATGACCACACGAATGCCCGCTTCCTTCAGTTGCGCCAACGCTTCCGCCGTTGTCGGCTTGACCGGGTCGGAGACGGCAAGCAAGCCGGCAAGCGTGCCGTCTGCGGCAAGGTACATAACGCTCGCGCCTCGCGCGCGTAGCTCGTCTGCGGCGTGGGCCAGCGGAGTTGCATCGATGCGTTCTTGTTCCATCAACACCGTATTACCCAGCGCCAGCTTCTTGCCGGCGACAGCGCCGCGTACGCCGATACCGCTGCTGGATTCGAAGTTATCCGCCTTGTGCAGAGAGAGTCCGCGCGCTCTGGCAGCCTCCACAATCGCCGCAGCCAATGGGTGTTCGCTGCCTTGATCCAGACTGGCCGCCAAGCGAAGCACTTCCACGTCGTCAAAACCGTTGGCGCCCACACTGCGTTCAAAAGCAGGCTTGCCTTCGGTGAGCGTTCCCGTCTTGTCGACCACCAGGGTGTCAACCTTGCGCAGGTTCTCGATGGCGGCGGCATCCCGAAACAAGATACCGTTCGATGCGCCCTTGCCGCTCGCCACCATGATCGACATTGGTGTGGCAAGACCCAGCGCACATGGACAGGCAATGATCAGCACGGCAACCGCGTTGATGAGGCCATACACCCAGCTTGGCTGCGGCCCAAAGAAGCCCCAGGCAAAGAAGGTCAGCACGGCAACGGCCACCACAGCGACAACGAAACCGCCCGCAACCTTGTCCGCCATGCGCTGCATGGGCGCCTTGGAGCGCTGAGCCTGCGCAACCATCTGGACGATCTGCGAAAGGACGGTTTGGGATCCCACTTTCTCGGATTCGATGATCAAGCTTCCTGCCGTGTTCATCGTCGCGCCAATGACGTGGTCACCCACCCGCTTGGTAATGGGGATGGGCTCGCCGGTAATCATGGATTCATCGAGCGAGCTTGTGCCTTCGACAACGATACCGTCGGTGGGCACCTTCTCGCCCGGTCGCACGCGCAGCCGGTCGCCAACGTGTACATGGCTCAACGGTACATCGGCTTCGGTGCCGTCCGCGTTGATGCGCCGGGCTGTCTTGGGAGCAAGGCCAAGCAGTGATTTGATGGCGGCAGACGTCTGCGACCGCGCCTTCAGTTCCAACAGTTGACCCAGCAGCGTGAGGGAGATGATGACCGCGGCCGCTTCAAAGTAGACGCCAATCCGGCCATGCTCGGTGAACGTCTCAGGAAACGCACCCGGCACCACGGTCGCGACCACACTGTAGATATATGCGGCTCCGGTTCCCAACCCGATCAGCGTCCACATGTTCGGACTGCGATGCATGAACGACTGTGCGCACCGCTGGAAGAAGGGATAACCCGCCCACAGCACCACGGGCGTCGACAGGACCAGCTCGACCCAGCTTTGCTGCGAAGCATCCAGCCAGCCGTATCGGTGTCCGAACATTGCGAGGATGAACGCCGCAATGGTGAGCGGCAGCGTCCACCAAAAGCGGCGCTGGAAGTCGATGAGTTCCGGGTTCTCTTCTTCGTCCAACACCGGCATGACAGGCTCCAGCGTCATGCCACAGATCGGGCAATTCCCTGGGCGGTCCTGCCGGATTTCAGGATGCATGGGGCACGTGTAGACGGTGCCTGTTGTGGACTCCGCGCGGACGGGCACGGCAGTGTCTTTTTGTCCGTCAAGGCGATGACCGGCGTGCCGACCATGCGAGTGCGTGTGATCGTGCTCGGCTGCGTGGATGTGGCGGTGCTCTTCCATCGACATCGGCTCCTATCAGTTCGCATGCTGCCAAATGCACTAGCTTGAGGGGCAACATGCGTTTCCAGTGCTCAGGAAACGATAAACCCTCCCATGCAGGGAGGGTCAACGGTGCGCGTTGCGCCAGCGCAGCACTGCGCGACTCGACCATCTACCTACTTCGACATCATGCCGCCCATTCCGCTACTCATGCTGGGCATCAAAGTCGGCATTGCGTTGCTGCACAGCCGTTACAGCGCGATGGGCCCGCAGCGAGCGCCAGAGAAGCCCACATGCATACGACGGCGGTCGAGGCGGTTGCAATAAGGGGCCGTCCGGTGTTTGAAATGATGACCATCCTTGAGTGTTATTTGCTCCAGAGTCACCAACGGCAGACGGGCGTAGCAACCCGCACAGCAGTCTTTACGTTAGGGAAGCCGC
Source organism: Ralstonia sp. VS2407 (assembly GCF_052950655.1). Classification (NCBI taxonomy): domain Bacteria; kingdom Pseudomonadati; phylum Pseudomonadota; class Betaproteobacteria; order Burkholderiales; family Burkholderiaceae; genus Ralstonia; species Ralstonia sp. VS2407. The sequence continues at coordinate 8,815 of NZ_JBRFVG010000005.1, read as the reverse complement.
ACCGCGCTATCACTCAACGCGCTCCTCAAACTCACTCAGCCGCCTCATGACAGCGGGGTTGTCTTTGTACCGCCGCTTCAACGCAGCGAGACGCTTGTCAGTGCCGGCGCAGTAGATGTCAAAGCTGTCGAGCAGAAATTCTCTTCGCTCCACTTGTTCCGGGCTGTCTCCCTAGAATGGTTCCCCACGAAAGTGGTCGCAGATTTTCCGTTCTTCAATGAACGCCCTGACCTCCGATGGCAGCGGCGACGGCGTAAGCGCGCTTGCGTGCGAACACGCCGTCAGGAGGATGAGGCAGCCGGCAAACCTCAATGTGGTGTTCATGTGCCTCAAACCCTCTCCACCGGCTTCAACTCCCACATCGGCAGGTAGTTCATGATCGGCCGCTCAAACGTGCCGCCCTTGTCGATAAAGGGCTTGCCCGAATCCAGCATCGGTCGGAACGTATCGAGTTGCTTGGCCGCGTCCAGATCTGTCCACAGGCTCACGTTCGACAGCGACGATGTCGACTCGTCCTCACCCACATAAAACGCGACCAACCCGCGCATCGCCTCAATGCCGGGCCGGAGCACGGCTTCGAGGTCGTTCATCATCTGCCGCATCTCGGCAAACTTCTCTGGCGGGCACCGCAGAATCGAAACTCGAACGACGGGCTGCATTGGAAACTCCTTTCGTTGAGATGCGTGAAACACCAATAAAGAAAATGCAGAAGGCCGACGCTACCGCGCCAAAAACTTAATAACCGCATTCACCGTAGCCTGCGTCTGCTCCTCCATCAACCAATGCCCGGCATCCGGAATCACCAGCTCCTGCACGTTGGTGGCGGCATTGCGCATGACGATGGCTTCGTTCTCTCCAAACGACTTGGCGCCGCCAATGGCGAGCACCGGCATGGGCAGCTTGGTGGCGATGGCTTTCTGGTTGTCCTCCGCGTCTTGCGGGATCGACAGGAATTGCGCAAACGCTGAATGCATGGCGCCCGGCTTGGCGTAGAGGCGGGCGTAGTGCACGCGCGTGGCTTCGTCGATCTTGGAAGGGGTGCCGGCAAACTCATTCCAGAAGCGGTCGAGGTAGATGCGCTCGCGGCCTTTGACGAGCCGCTCGGCATCGGGGCCGCCGAACGAGAAGTGCCAGAGCTTGGGCGAGCGGACGATCTGTTCCCACGGCGGCACGCCCGGCACGGGGGCGTCCATCACGACCAGCCGCGTGGTCTTGTCCGGATAGCGCGCCGCATAGGCAAACGCCACCATGGTGCCGATGTCGTGGCCGACCACGTCGGCCTGGTCGATGTTCAGCTTGGTGAGCACGGCACGGATGTCTGCGGCCTGTGTGCGCTTGTCGTAGCCGCCTTCGGGGTGCGACGACAACCCCATGCCGCGCAGATCCGGCACCACCACGGTATGCGTGCGGGCCAGCTCGGCGGCCAGCGGCGCCCACATGTCACCCGTGTCGCCAAAGCCGTGCAGCAACACCACCGCCGGGCCACTGCCGCCCACGCGCACAAACAGCGTCGCGCCGTCGGTCTGGATGTTCTGGTGCCGAAAGCCCGGCGGATACGGTTTCACCTGCGCTTGCGCAAAGGGCGTCATGGCGAGCATGAGCGTGACGGCTGCCAACAGTTTTCGCATGGCTGTTCTCTTTGGGGGAGCGGGGCGGCTGGCCGGGCCGATGAGGAAGCAGCCTGTGGATCAGGTCGTACGGGCCGTGCGCGACGCAGGCAAACGGGGCAGCGCGGGGCCTCGTAAAGAGTAGTACGCGCCGCGCGTGACGCAAGCGTGAAGGAGAGGGGGAGGAGGAAGCGCGCGTTGACGCCTCAGGCGTTATGGCCGGGGTGAGTGCCCGCCAGACGATTCAAGCGCGCCGACCGCCGGATTGAAACGTGTACCGCTAGGTCCGGCACTCGTACCAGCCCTGCGTCTGGTTGACGATGCGCACCACCAGCAGCATGACGGGCACTTCGATCAGCACGCCGACGACGGTGGCCAGCGCTGCACCGGAATGGAAACCAAACAGGCTGATCGCGGCCGCGACGGCCAGTTCGAAGAAGTTTGATGCCCCGATCAGCGCAGACGGGCAGGCGATGTTGTGCTTTTCGCCCACCGCGCGGTTAAGCCAGTAGGCCAGCGCTGAATTGAAAAACACCTGGATCAGGATCGGCACCGCCAGCAGTGCAATAACGAGCGGCTGCTTCAGGATCGCTTCGCCCTGGAATGCGAACAGCAGCACCAGCGTTGCCAGCAGCGCCGCGATCGACCACGGGCCGATCTTCGCCATTGCTGCATCGAACGCCGATTGGCCTTTGGCGAGCAGAACCTTGCGCCAGATCTGCGCGAGGATCACCGGAATGACGATGTAGAGGACGACCGAAGTCAGCAGCGTCGCCCACGGCACCGTGATGGCGGACATTCCCAGGAGCAGACCGACCAGCGGCGCGAATGCGATGACCATGATGCTGTCGTTCAACGCGACCTGAGACAGCGTGAACAGCGGATCGCCGCCCGTCAGCCGGCTCCAGACGAACACCATTGCGGTGCACGGTGCGGCGGCCAGCAGGATCAGGCCTGCGATGTAGCTGTCGAGCTGGTCTGCCGGCAGCATCGGCGCAAACAGATGGCGGATGAAGAGCCAGCCGAGAAACGCCATCGAGAACGGCTTGACGAGCCAGTTCACGACAAGCGTGACGCCGATGCCTCTGACGTGCTGCCGTACTTCATGCAATGCGCCAAAGTCCACCTTGACCAGCATCGGGATGATCATCACCCAGATCAACAACCCGACCGGGAGGTTGACCTGCGCGTATTCCATCCGACCGATCTGCTGAAACACGTCAGGCAGCACCTGGCCGAGCACGATGCCGGCAACGATGCAGAGAGCCACCCAGACGGTCAGGTAGCGCTCGAAGAAATTGATGGAAGGCTTGGCGACGGCCTGTGTCGGCGGCGCTACGTTGGATGCAGTCATTGGACGGAGTGCAGATCAGTTTTGCGAGATGCCTTCCAACGCCGTTTGCAGCTCGGCATTGCTCATGCTGTCGAGCGGCAGGGCCAGCAACTGCAACATGCGATAGCCGATTGCTTGGCGCGTGAGGTCAAAGGCGAGGCGCTTGCCTTCGTCGCCGCCGGTCGCGTTTGACGGGTCGGCATAGCCCCAATGCACCTTGACGGGGCTGCCCGGCCAATACGGGCAGGTCTCGGCTGCAGCGCTGTCGCATACGGTAATGACGATGCGCATCTGCGGGGCGCCGTCCGCAACAAACTCGTCCCAGCTCTTGCTGCGGTAGCCGGTGGTGTCGATGCCTGCGTTGGTGAGGGCTTCGAGTGCGAATGGGTTGAGGCGGCCGCTCGGTGCGCTGCCGGCGCTGTAGGCGCGCACGTCTTTGCCGAGTTGCTTGGCCCAGTGGTTGAGCATCCCTTCGCTCAGCACGCTGCGTGCGGAGTTGTGGGTGCAGAGGATCAGGACGTTGGTGGTCATGCGTGCGCCCTTAGCAGCAGGATGAGCCGGAGCCGGACTTCACGGCAATGCCGATCGGCTTGCCCTTTGGGGTACGCGGTGCGCAGCAGGCAGAAGCCTCCGGGGCGGCTTCTTCCTTCTTGTCTTCGCTGAAGACGGGGATGTTGCTGAGCGAATGGAAGTGCTCCCAGGCGATGCCCTGCGGGTCGGTGATCCAGTGCTTGTCGCTGCGGGCATAGCAGCAGGTGGTTTCGCCTTCGTCGAGCAGTGCCATGTCTGCGGCTTCGGCGCGGGCCTTCAGGTCGGCCAGCTCGGCGGCGTCATCGACTTGGAAGCCAAGGTGGTCAACGCCCGGGGCATTGCCACGTGTGGAGATGGCGAAGTTGATGCGCGGATCATCCAGCATCCACTTGGCGTAGTCGGTTTCCACGCGGGTCGGCTCGGCGGCAAAGAGCTTGGAGTAGAAGGCGATGCTCTTGCTCAGGTCGTCAACGTGGAGATGGACGTGAAATCGTTTCATGGGATGCTCCTTCAGCACTTGCAGTCGGTGGCGCTCGCTTCCAGGCAGGCTTCGCCCTGGCAGCAGTTGGCGGTCAGGAAGCCCAGCAGGGCGTTCATGTGGTCATATGCCGCGCGGTAAATCAGGTTGCGGCCGTCACGCTCTTGCGTCACAAGGCGCGCGGCCGTCAGTTCCTTGAGGTGGAACGACAACGTGGCGCCCGGCACGTCGAGCCGTTCGGCAATCGCGCCTGGCGTCATGCCCGCAGGCCCTGCGACCACCAGCATGCGAAACACTTGGAGGCGCAGGCCGTGGGCCAGCGCGGCGAGGGATCGGATAACGTCGTTTTCTTCCATATTTCCAATATATTCGAAATATAGAGCTACAGCAAGGCGGTCAGTCTGCGATATCGGGAACCGCTTGGGGAGCACTTGACGCTGTTGCGCGAGAGATTGGGCGGTGGCGTCCGGTGGTTGCTCCACCCATCGCCAGAACCTGCATGCTGCTTTGCCCACAACCCAGCCACGGGCTCGATGCCCGACAGAGGGTTTATAGGTTTACTTCTTTATGTATACAGATAGTAGTAGTAGATAACGGTGGATAAGTCCTGTGGACAAGTACCAAAAGCGCTTTGACATCAAAGGCTTGCAGAACGGACAACCCATCGGACAGCGTGTGCCGTTGCGTGGATGAGTGCGGGGGATCGCGTTGGGCCCTCCCGACACGGTGGGAAGTTGTTCCCGTGCTGTCTGCACGCTGACCCCGGAGAACCAACACGCTTGTCCCTGGAGTTATTCACAGGGGGAAGGGCGGTTATCCACAGTGGAGTCTTCCCCCGCCCGGCTAGTGCGGGTAGTACTCCAGCTCTGCAATGCGCGTCCGGATCGCCTCGACGTTCAGGCCTTCGATATCGGGGCTCGCCATCGAGCCGCTGTCTGCTCGCCACGGCGCGTTGTCGGCGGTCTTCTGGGCGTTTCGATAGGCCAGCCACGCACGCTGGGCGTTGCGGATGGCCTCGCGCGATACGGGGTCGGATTTAGCCATCACGGCCTGATACAGCGTGTTCATCTGGCGGTCGTAGGCCTGATACGCGGTGTGCGTGCACTCGGTCATACCGGCCGTGGTTTGGCCGTGTGGGGTTTTCAGGCACTGCTCCAGCGCGTCGTCGACGGGGTCGGCAGCCCATGTGGCCAAGGGGAGCAGCGCCGCCGCGAGTGATAACGCGGTTACGAAATTACGTAGACCAGGGCGGACCGGATGGCGTGTGTCGTTCGGCAGGTAAGTGCCTTGTGCCGGGCATCGTGCGCAGACAGAAAGGGCCATCGCATACCTCGTTTTGTTGTCGCTGCGGGGGTGCTTGCCATGGTAGGAAAAGTCTTGCCGTGCCGCACTGGCTGAATACCTGTCGAAGTCGCTGCGGGCCCGGCCAGCGCTCGGTCAGTCGAACATTCGGGCCGGGAGGGGGACATTCTTTCTGCGCTTGAGTCTCACGCCAGCCGGACGACGGTGTCCTGCATGGAGCCTTCGGCCCAGACATCTTTGTACTTTTCGAGCAAGGCAGCGTAGTCCCGATCCCCCAGTAGTTTCTCGTTCACTTGCTGCATCTTGTCGAGGCTATCGGCATCGAAGTGCCAATGAACATTGCCGCCCCCAAACTGCTCGGCACCGAAGCGCATGTTGAGCGAATACGCCTTGTTGAGGTGGGCCGTGACCTCTGCCGCAAAAGCCAATGCCGACGGCAGCACCGCGGCATTCTTGACGGTAGCGGTGCGGATGAATCTGTACATGGTTGCTCTCCTATCAACGTGTCTGGAACCGATGCGGCACGCCGACAGCAGAACATCGTTGCTTTCATGGCCTCCGCCAGCCCATGTTAGGAGGCACCCTCATGCTTGCTTTGCTCTGGCTCAAGAACGATGGGCCAAGTTGAGCGGCCATCACGCTGGGATCGTGCGCAGTCGGCGTAACGTTCTCGCGCGGTTGCGGTTCTCGCCAACGATGCTTGCAACGGCAATTGGCGGAAAGAAAGCACACCACTTGGCCCAATTCCCCAGCACAATCGCGCACACATTCACATCCCGCCCCCAAGGGTTTATCCAATGACGCCATTTCGCGGCATCTCCGCAATCGCCTTTGCCATCGCTGTGTTGCCCGCGGCCGCGCATGCAGCCAGTTTTGATTGCGCCGCTGCGCGCAGCCCCATCGAGCACGCCATCTGCAATGACGCGCAGCTCTCTGCGCTGGATAGCCAACTGGCCGATACGTACCGCGCTGCGTTGAGCAAGCACGGTGTCGACACCGGTGAATTGAAGGCCGCGCAACGCGATTGGCTGAAGCAACGCGCGCCATCGGGCCAAATCGACGTGGAAGAATTGAAGTCCGCGTACCGCACGCGGATTGACGAGTTGGAAGCCCAACCCGCTTTTCCGGAGCCAAGCGAGCCGGTCAATGGTCAGGTCTTTCCGCTGACGGCGATCGCGAAGCAGCACGACTTCGTGCTGCGCATGCTCGAAGCCTGCCCGGCGCAAAGCGACAAAGAGGACACCACCTGCGAAGGCCCGGCCCAGTTGCTCATCCATGACAAGGGCCAGCGCGCCGTGCGCCAGGTCATCAACCTGCCTAAGGTCTTTGTCACGCTGCCCAAGGGAAGTAAGGGGCCGCTGGTCAACTCAGCGCGCCTTTATGACTACCAGGGCGTGATCAACGTTGGTGATTTCAACTTCGACGGCCTAGAAGACTTCGGCATCCAGACCGGCAACGAGGGCAGTTACGGCGGCCCGAGCTACGACATCTATCTGTTCAATGCGCAGGCGCAGCGCTTCGTACCCAACAGCGAGATGACGGCGCTGATCCAGGAAACGCTGGGGTTCTTTGAAGTGGACGCCAAGAACAAGCGTCTGCGCACGTGGGCGAAGAGCGGTTGCTGCTATCACGAGCGCACGGTGTACGCCGTTGAACACGACGTACCGGTTGCCGTCGAGCGCCGCATTGACGACGCGCAGGGGCCTGGCGACAAGATGAAAGTCACCGTCGAAACGCTCGTCAACGGCAAATGGCGCAGCAAGGTGCATTACGAGCCGATACCGAAGTGAACGAACGCCACCATCAACAAACATGAAACACGCTAACGTATCTCATCTGCTGTGCATTGCCGGCCTGCTGCTCGGCACGCAAACCGTCCACGCCGCAGAAGACGCCTGCACCGCGCAGGTAGAAGGTGCGATCAAGCGGGCGTACCCCGCTGCGAAACGCTCGGGCAGCGGCTACAAGGTCGACGGCGCCCGCATCCAGTTGTCGGAGGCGTTCAACCCGCATGCAGTGGTGTGCCGCACGTGGCCCGCGCACCCGGAACTCACGCTCATTGCGGTGCCGCTGATGCAACAGGAGGATGCTGACGCAGGTAACGAAGGCGACCTTGAACTGCTCGTGCTCGACACGGCCAACGGCGGCATCCGGCAACGTCTGCGCCTGCCCGCGCGCATGTCGGACGATGCGGTGCGTATCCGCTCCGTCACCTTCGATACCGCGCGCTATGTGGTCGCGCCCGGCCAGATGGCGTTTGGCGTGCGCATCGTCAAAGAGGGTGACTCACGGCCCAATCCGTTCAGCGAGACCGGTCTGTGGCTCTACACGGTGCAGGGCAATCAATTGAAACCGGTGTTGGACGGCGTTGTCGTGGAAAGCGGGGGCGGTGAATGGGATACCAACTGCGCCGGCACGTTCGAGCAGACCAAGCGCACGCTGAACATGACATCGGACACCCACAACGGCTACGCCGATATCGCGGTGTCGGAAACCAAGTCTTCCTCCACCAACACGGTCGACAAGGCCGGCGAATGCCAGACGTACGACGCCAAGCCGCAACGCACCACCTACCGGCTTGCGTACGACGGCAAGCAATACGTCGTGCCGAAGGCGCTGGTGCCGCTGGATTGAGGGGCAGACGCGGCCGGATTTGCTGCGCCCTCATCCTGGCTTCTAGGCCATCACCCAGGAGGCAAATCATGCGCATGCTTGTGAACGTGCGGATCCCGCACGAACCCTTCAACACCTACGTGCGCGATGGTTCCATCGCCGAGCTGATCCCGCGCGTGATGGCCGAAAGCAAGCCCGAGGCGGTGTACTTCACCGAGCAGAACGGCCATCGCGGCGCGGTGCTCATCGTGAACGTGGAATCGGCTTCGCACATTCCCGCGCTGGCCGAGCCGTGGTTCCTGCTGTTCAACGCAGACTGCGAGTTCCGCATCGTGATGAGTGCGGAGGATTTGCAGCAGGCGGGGTTGGCGGAGATTGGCGCCAAGTGGAAATGAGGTCAGACCCAGAGGCCCTGGCCCCATAGTGCTGCACGCTCGCGATGGTGGTTACGTTTGGTTGCACTGAAACGCACGTTCTCATCTGTGCGTCCCTACAATCGGTGGAACCAAAAACCAGGAGGAGGAAGCAGATGACCCGAGCACAATGGATGGTGGCGGCGGCAATGGCAGCGCTGTGCACCGTTTCGCTGTCGGCGCAGGCCAAGGGCAATGCCGGTGGTGGTTCTGCAGCACATATGAGCAGCCACGGCATGTCCAACACCAACGGCCCCGACAGCCTGGACCGCGATAAAGGCAAGGCGCGTGCGGCAGACCGTGCGCATCAGCATGGCAAGTCCACGCAGCACAAGCACGCGGGCAAGGGCAAGTAAGCGCCGCAACGCAGCAAAGAAAAAGCCGGTCACGCAGACCGGCTTTTTTGTTGCGCGTGACCCGTCCTGAATAAGGTTGACACTTTTTCCGGGTGTAGGAAGGAGAGTCAGGATGGAAGGGTCAAAGAAGCGAACGCAGCGGGACTACAGCCTGGCTTTTAAGCTGTCGGTGGTGGAGCAGG